>JAVKFY010000053.1:0-64983 GCA_040223615.1 Alphaproteobacteria bacterium | reverse complement strand
TCGCCTCCGCCGCCGTCCACCCCCCCGCCGCAGTAGTCTCCGCCGCCGCCGGCATCTTCTACGCCGCCTCCTCAGTCTTCTTCTCCGCCGCCGGTTTCGTCTCCGCCGCCGCCGCGCGTGTCGTCACCGCCACCGCCGGTGTCGTCGCCGGGGTTGTCGAAAACGTCGTTGCCGGATGGGCCGCCGCCACCGGTCGGGTCGTCACCACCACCGGAGCCGCCACCGCCGCCGCCTGAACCGCCGCCGCCCGAACCGCCACCACTGGGGCCATCGCCGCCGGGCAGGGTGTCGTCGCCGCCGCCACCGCCGAAGCTGCCGCCGCCATCGTCGCCGCCGGTACTGGTATCGACCACGTCTTCCGGATCGATTTCGGCGTCCGGGTCAGTGGTGGCGAATTCATCGTTGCCGAGCAGGCCGAAGAGCGGATCGACGCTGCCCTCGGCGCCTTCGTCCAGGGTGGTGCCGCCGAAGCCGGTGTTGCCCGGTCCCTGGCCAGCCGAGGTCTCGCCGGCCGCGGTGGCGATCTCGGTCAGCAGTTCGGGGATCGCGATGGCGGCGAGCTCGACCGAGCCATCGGCGAGCTGCAGCATCGGGATCTCGCCTTCGGAAACCAGGGCGATGAAGTCGAGGAACAGGAACGCGCTGCCGTCGGCAAGGATGACCAGCAAGTCTGAACCCTGCGGCACCAGCGTCGCGGTTTCCAGGTCGATGGCGGAGAAGTCGACGACCTCGCCGACGGTGACCGGCACCACCGTCGGCTGCAACGCCTCTAGGTCGATCGTCGGGGCCGCGTCGGCGCCCGTTTCGGCCGGATCGGCGCTGTCGGTCAGGCCCGCAGCCAGCGTGTCGTCGTTCTCGGCCATGTCGCCTCGGTCATCCTTCGACGCAAATTCGCAGCGACAAGTTAGGGATCGGGGGGAAAGACACCCCTAACAACCATCACACCCTGTAGTATCATATTACATGAAATATCGGAAATCGGGTCATTAGTTGGGGTAATGCAGGGCCAGTCCGGGCCGCGGCCAGTCCATGCGCACCAGGCGGCCGGTCGACGAGAGCGTGATGTAGGCGGTTCTCAGGTCGGGGCCGCCGAAGCAGATGTTGGTGGTGATGACGTCGGGCAGCGCGACGTGCTCGACAAGGACGCCGTCGGGGGCGATCACGGTGATGCCGCCGGGGCCGATGGTGGCGACACAGATGTTGCCGTTGGCCTCCACCGCCAGGGAGTCGAACATCTGCAGGTTCGACGAGCCGAACAGCAATCGGCCGACCATCCAGGGCAGCGCGCGCTGCTTGCGGTCGACCTCGCCCCTGCCGACGATGTCGTAGGCGAAGACGCGGCCGGAATAGGTCTCGGCGACATAGAGCGTCTTGCCGTCCGGCGACAGGCCGACGCCGTTCGGCTCGTCGACCGGGAAGATGGCCTCGCGGATGAAGTCGCCGTCGGCGGCGGCGTAATACACCCCGGTGCGGTCCTTGGATCGGCGCCGACGGTGGCCGTGGTCGGTGAACCAGAAGCCGCCCCGGTCGTCAAACACCAGGTCGTTGGGCGCGCGCAGCGGCTCGCCGTCGCATGCGGTGTAGAGGACGTCGACCCGTCCCGTTGCCAGGTCGACGCGTTCGATGCGCCCGGCGGAACCCTCGTGCAGGTCGGGATACAGCCGGCCATCGCGCTCGTGGAACGGATAGCCGCCGTTGTTGCAGACGTAGCAGGCACCGTCCGGGCCGATGGCGGCGCCGTTCGGGCCGCCGCCGGTCTCTGCCACCACCTCGATGGTGCCGTCCGGCTTCACACGGCTGAGCGTGCCGCGGGCGATCTCGACCACCAGCACGTCGCCGTCGGGTAGCGCGATCGGACCCTCCGGAAAACGCAACCCTGCCGTGACTTCGGTGAATGTCGTCATCTGCGCCCTCCCACGTGCTAACTTTGGGCGAACAGTCTAGCGCGAGGAAATGAGCCATGAGCCAGGATCTGCTGGAACGCGTCGACGACGGCGTCGCGGTGCTGACGATGAACCGTCCGGAGCGGCGCAATGCGATGTCAGCCGACATGATGGAGGCGCTGGCCGAGGCGCTGCCACGGCTGGCGAATGACAATTCGGTCGGCTGCGTGGTGCTGACCGGGGCCGGCAGCGCCTTCTGCGCCGGCGGCGACGTGAAGGCGATGGCCGAGCGCGACGATGGCGACCTGGGGCTGGAGCCGCGTATTCAGCGCCTGCGCCAGGGCATGGAGACCTCGCGCTGGCTGCACGAGATGGGCAAGCCGACCATCGCCATGCTGCCGGGCGCGGCCGCCGGCGCCGGGCTGTCGATGGCGCTGGCCTGCGACCTGCGCTACGCGGCCGCCGGCGCCAAGATGACCACCGCCTTCGCCAATGTGGGCTTCTCGGGCGACTTCGGCGGCAGCTATTTCCTCAGCCACCTGGTCGGCACCGCCAAGGCGCGCGAACTGTACTACACCGCCGCCGTGCTGACGGCGGAGGAAGCGCAGGGGCTGGGCATCGTCAACCAGGTGTTCGCAGCCGATGCCCTGGAGGCGGAAACCATGGAAGTGGCGAGGAAAATCGCCAACGGGCCACGCATCGCGCTGGGCTACATGAAGAAGAACATGAACGCGGCCGAGACCCAGGGCCTGGCAGCGTGCTTCGACCTGGAGGCGGCGCACCACGCGCGCTGCAGCCAGACCGAGGACCACAAGAACGCCGCCAAGGCCTTCGCCGAGAAGCGCGCGCCGGTTTTCGCCGGACGCTGATACACAAGCCGGAGCACAGCCCATGGACCTGCGACCGATCTCGGCCGACAGCCACGTCACCGAGCCGCCGACGCTCTACGTTGATTACATCGAGCCGACCTACCGGGACACGGCGCCCCGCCTGGTGACCGACCCGAAACGCGGCGAGGTCTATCAGATCCCCGGCCTCGACGTCGCCATCCCGATGGGGCTGGTCGCGGCGGCCGGCAAGGAGCCTTCCGAGCTGTCGATGAAGGGGACCGGCTATGACCAGCTGCATCCGGGCGGCTGGGACTCCAAGGCCCGCGCCGCCGAACAGGATCGCGACGGCGTCGCGGCGGAGATCATCTATCCGTCGGTCGGCATGATGCTCGCGAACCATCCCGACATGGCCTACAAGCAGGCCTGCTTCGATGCCTACAACCGCTGGCTCAAGGACTTCTGCGACGGGTTGCCGAACCGGCTGTTCGGGATGCCGCAGATCGCCATGGCGACGCCCGAGTCCGGCATCGAGGAGGCCCGCAAGGCCAAGCAGATGGGCTTCAAGGGCCTGATGCTCGCCGGCGTGCCGGGCCACGAGGACTACCACCACCCGGACTACGACCGGTTCTACGACGCCGTCGTGGAGATGGGCATGCCGCTGTGCTTCCACATCCTGACCAGCGGCAAGAACGAGATGCGCACCTACCGCGGGCCGAAGATCAACAGCTTCCAGTCGATCATCCGCGGCAACCAGGACATCATCGGCACGTTCATCTTCGGCGGCGTGTTCCAGCGTCACCCGGAATTGAAGCTGGTCTGCGTCGAGGCCGATGCCGGCTGGGCACCGCACTTCATGTACCGCATGGACCACGCCTACCAGCGCCATCGCTACTGGATGAAATGCGATGAGCTTGAGCGACTGCCGAGCGAGTACTTCAAGGAGAATGTCTACATGACGTTCCAGGACGACTGGACGGCATTCACCTTCCGCGAGCACATGAACGTCGAGCGGCTGATGTGGGCCAACGACTTTCCGCATAGCGACGCGACCTGGCCGCACAGCCAGGCGCTGTTGGCCGAGCACACCGCCGACATGAGCGAACACGACCGCAATCGTATCCTGCGCGACAATTGCGCCGAGCTTTACGGGCTGAACCTGCCATGACCTATGACCTGAAGATCACCGGCGGCACCATCGTGGATGGCAGCGGCCAACCCGGCTATCGCGGCGATGTCGCGGTCAAGGACGGCAAGATCGTCGCGCTCGGCAAGGTCGAGGGCGAGGCGGCGGAGACCATCGATGCTACCGGCAAGGTGGTCGCGCCGGGCTTCGTCGACATCCACACGCACTACGACGCCCAGGTGATCTGGGACCGGATGATGACGATCTCGCCGTGGCATGGCGTGACCACCGTGGTGATCGGCAATTGCGGCTTCGGCGTGGCGCCGACGCGGCCGCCGCACCGCGATCTGATCGCGCGCACGCTGGAGAAGGTCGAGGGTATGAGCCTGGACGCACTGCGCGCCGGGCTGGGCTCGGACTGGGCGTTCGAGAGCTTCCCGGAATATCTCGACACGCTGGAGAGCGGCGGTACGGCAATCAATGTCGGCGTGCTGTTCGGCCACACGCCGCTGCGGCTCTACGTGATGGGCGAGGACGCGGTGAAGCGCGCGGCGCGCGGCGACGAGATCGTGCAGATGCGCGACCTGGTCGGCGAGGCGATGCAGGCCGGCGCGCTGGGCTTCGCCACGTCGCATGCTGCCACGCATAACGGCTTCGACGGCTACCCGGTGCCGAGCCGGTTGGCCGAGTTCGAGGAGATCGACGCGCTGGTCGGCGCCGTCGGCAAGGGCGGCGTGATGCAGGCCACCATCGGCCGCACGCTGCTGAACGACGAGTTCGAGGAGCTGGCGCGCAAGCACGACGTGTCGGTGACCTGGACCGCGCTGCTCGCCGGGATGACCGGGCCGGGCTCGCACCGGCGCTACCTCGACCGCGCCGCCAAGCAGCACGCGGAGGGGCTAAATATCGTGCCGCAGGTCGCTTGCCGGCCGATCAACTTCGACTTCCAGTTCGCCGAGCCGTTCCCGTTCGAGGTCCGCCCGCTGTTCAAGCCGACCCTGAAAGCCAACGCGGCGGAGAAGCGGGCGATCTACGCCGATCCCGAGTTCCGCCGTGCCTTCAAGGAGGACACGCAGCCGGGGCAGAAGAACGCGCTGGCCGGCTGGGCGGAGCGGGCGACGATCTCGATCGCCCCGGGCCACGCCGACTGGGAAGAGCGGCCGCTGACCGAGGTCGCCGAGGCCGAGGGCAAGTCGGCCATCGACCTGGCGCTGGACCTGTCGCTGGAGAGCGATCTGGAAGCACGCTTCCGCTTCGGCATCCTGAACAACGACGAGAACGAAGTGGCGGAGCTGATCGCCGACGAGAACTGCATCGTGTCGCTGTCGGATGCCGGCGCGCACGCCAGCCAGCTCTGCGATGCCTGCTACTCGACGCACCTGCTGGGCCACTGGGTGCGCGACAAGGGCACGCTCGGCCTGGAGCGGGCGGTGCAACGCCTGACCTCGGAGCCGGCCGCGCTGATGGGCATCACCGACCGGGGGACGCTGAAACAGGGCGTGCCGGCCGACATCGTGGTGTTCGACCCGGCGACGATCGCGGCGGGCCCGCTGCGCCGGGTCAACGACCTGCCGGCCGGTGCCGACCGCCTGGTCAGCGAGGCCGAAGGCATCGCCGCCGTGGTGGTGAACGGAACCGTCCTGCGCCGCGACGGCCAGGACAAGATCGCTCCCGACGGCAAGTTGCCCGGTCGTGTTCTAAGGCACGGCTCGGCTTAACCGCTCCCTCTCCGCCCCTAGGGACGGAGAGGGTTGGGGTGAGGTGGGAGAACGGCCGCGATCGTACGCTCATGGTAGCCAGACCTCCCGCAGCCCATGCGCGCCCGCTCCGCAAGGACGCGACCTACGCGGAAAGACGCCTGTGGCGTGCCTTGGGTGAGGCGATGACGGACTGGAAGTTCCGACGCCAGCACCCGGTCGGTCGCGTGGAGGCCGATACCAAGCGCACGCAGTTCCTCGAAGACCGGGGCTGGCGTGCGATGCGGTTTTGGAACAACGACGTGATCGAGAATATCGAGGCGGTCGTGATGGTGATCATCGACGAACTCGAGAACCGTCAGGCTGCACGGTCGTGATGGCCGCCGGTCCCCCACCTCGCCCCAACCCTCTCCGCCCCCAGGGGCGAAGAGGGGGTGGAGAGATTCATCCCTATCTTCAAAGTGAGTTCCCGATCGCGCTGGCGCATCGGGGCGGCATGGACGGGGCGCCGGAGAACACCATGGCGGCGTTCGCGCATGCCGTGGAGCTGGGCTATCGCTACGTCGAGACCGACGTGCACGCGACCGCCGACGGCGTGCTGCTGGCGTTTCATGACGACAAGCTGGACCGGGTCACCGACCGCGTCGGGGTGATCGCCGAGCTGCCCTACGCGGAGGTGAAGCTGGCGCGAGTCGACGGCACCCATCCGATTCCGACTTTCGACGAGTTGCTCAATGCCTGGCCCGACCTGCGGCTCAATATCGACCCCAAGGCGGACAATGCCGAAGGCCCGCTGATCGAGGCGCTGCAACGGGCGGACGCGCTTGATCGGATCTGCATCGGCTCGTTTTCCGGCGCCCGTCTTGGACGGCTGCGCGCGGCGCTGGGGCCGGGCCTGTGTACGTCGATGGGGCCGTGGGACGTGGCGCGGCTGCGCTTCGCGAGCTGGGGCCTGCCGACCGGCCGGTTCGCGGCGAACTGCGCGCAGGTGCCGGAGAAGGGCTACGGCATCCATCTGCCCGACCGCGCCTTCGTGCGCGCGGCGCACGCGCGGGGCCTGAAGGTCCACGTCTGGACGATCAACGACGAGGCGAGCATGCGTCGCTTGCTCGACGTCGGCGTCGACGGCATCGTCAGCGACGAGACCAAACTGCTGAAACGCGTATTGCAGGAGCGCGGGCAATGGCCGTGAGGCTGGCACGGCGCGACGAGGCGGTGCTGATCCCGGCGATCGAGGACGACGCGGGACGGCGTTTTCTCGGCACGCACATCGAACCCATGCTCGACACCGAGTCCGGCGGTGGCCACGACCTGGAGCCGATGATCGAGGCCGGCAATCTCTGGGTCGCGACCGACGCCGCCGACACGGCCATCGGTTTCGCCGCCACGTCGGAAGAGGGCGGCTACCTCTACATCCACGAGCTCGATGTCGCGCTCGACCACCAGGGCCGAGGCCACGGCCGGGCGCTGCTCGACGCGGTGGTGGCGGAAGCGCGGCGACGCGGTCTGGCCGGCGTCAGCCTGACCACCGACCGCACGATTGCCTGGAACCGGCCGTTCTACGAACGCTACGGCTTCATGCTGCTGGACGATGACGAGGTGCCGGCGGCGTTGCGGGCGCATCTCGACGACGAGATATCGCGCGGCCACGACCGGTCGTGGCGCTGCGCCATGGTGCTGCGCGTCTGACGGGGCTGGCGCGCCGGCCCCGGCGAATGTGATGATCGCGCCAACACGTAGATTCAGGGAGCGAGGGAACCCATGGCCGCCAACAAGTCGAAGAAAGCGAAGCTGCGTTCGCAACTCTGGTTCGCCAATCCGGACGACCAGGACATGACCGCGCTGTACATCGAGCGCTACATGAACTGGGGCCTGACCCGCGAGGAGTTGCAGTCCGGCAAGCCGATCATCGGCATCGCGCAGTCCGGCAACGACCTCTCGCCCTGCAACCGCCAGCACCTCGAACTGGCCAAGCGCGTGCGCGAGGGTATCCGCGAGGCCGGCGGCATCGCCTTCGAATTCCCGGTGCACCCGATCCAGGAGACCGGCAAGCGACCGACCGCGGCGCTGGACCGCAACCTGGCCTATCTCGGCCTGGTCGAGACGCTGTTCGGCTATCCGCTGGATGGTGTCGTGCTGACTACCGGCTGCGACAAGACCACGCCGTCGCAGCTCATGGCCGCCGCCACGGTGAACATCCCGGCCATCGCGCTGTCGGTCGGACCGATGCTGAACGGCTGGTACAAGGGCCGGCGGACGGGCTCGGGCACGATCAAGTGGGAGGCCAAGCGACAGCTCTCGGCCGGCCAGATCGACTGGCCGGAATATGTCGAACTGGTCGCCTCATCGGCGCCCTCGCCCGGCTTCTGCAACACCATGGGCACGGCGACGACGATGAATTCGCTGGCGGAAGCCCTGGGCATGATGCTGCCCGGCTCGGCGGCGATCCCGGCCGTGCCCAAGGAGCGCGGGCAGATGGCCTACCTGTCCGGCAAGCGCATCGTGGAGATGGTCTGGGAGGACCTGAAGCCGACCGATATCATGACCCGCGAGGCGTTCGAGAACGCCATCGTGGTGTGTTCGGCGATCGGCGGCTCGACCAACGCGCCGATCCATCTCAATGCCGTCGCGCGTCATCTCGGCGTGAAGCTGAACAACAATGACTGGGAGAAGATCGGTCACAAGATCCCGTTGATGGTCGACATGCAGCCGGCCGGCCGTTTCCTGGGCGAGGACTTCCACCGCGCCGGCAGCGTGCCGGCGGTGGTCGCCGAGCTGATCGACGCCAAGCTGCTGCCGAACCCGAACGCGAAGACGGTGAACGGCAAGTCCATCGGCCAGAACTGCAAGGGCCAGTTCACCGGCGACCGCGAGGTGGTGAGGAGCTGGAAGGAGCCGATCCTGGACGCCGCCGGGTTCCTCAACCTGAAGGGCAATCTGTTCGACTCGGCGATCATGAAGACATCTGTGATCTCGGCCGACTTCCGCGAGCGTTTCCTGTCCAACCCGAAGGACCTGAACGCGTTCGAGGGCCGGGCGGTGGTGTTCGACGGCCGCGAGGACTATCACGCGCGGATCGACGACCCGAAGCTGAAGATCGACGCGCACACGCTGCTGTTCATCCGCGGCGCCGGGCCGGTCGGCTATCCGGGCGCGGCCGAGATCGTCAACATGGACCCGCCGAAGGCGCTGCTGAAGAAGGGCATCACCTCGCTGCCGTGCATCGGCGACGGGCGGCAGTCCGGCACGTCCGGCTCGCCGTCGATCCTGAACGCCTCGCCGGAGGCGGCGGTCGGCGGCGGGCTGGCGTTGCTGAAGACCGGCGACAAGGTCCGCATCGACCTGAACAAGCGCACCGCCGACATCCTGATCAGCAAGGCCGAGCTGGCCAAGCGAAAGAAGGCGATCGCCAAGAAGCTGGCCAACGGCGGTCTGAAATACGTGCCGCAGAGCCAGACCCCGTGGCAGGAGATCCAGCGCGGCCTGATCGGCCAGATGGCCGACGGCATGGTGCTGGAAACCGCGGTGAAGTATCGCGACGTCGCCCACAAGAGCACGCCGCGGAACAACCACTGAGGAAACGAAAAACACCGCAGTCGTCATGCCGGCCTTGAGCCGGCATCCATGTCGACCTCACGCTCGTCATCGACATGGACCCCGGATCAAGTCCGGGGCGACGATTGGTGTATCGCTACTCCGCCGCCTGCATCATCGCGCTGGCCGGCCGGTAGCCCTTGGGCAGGCCGGCCTGGGCCACCCCGCCGTGCAGCGACTCCTCGGGTAGGTTGTCGGCAATGATCTGGCGCACGGCGACCAGCTTTTCCAGGTCGACGCCGGTCTTCAGGCCCATCGACTCGAACAGGAACACCATGTCGTCCATCACCACGTTCCCGGTGGCGCCCGGCGCGAAGGGACAGCCGCCCAGGCCCGCCAGCGAGGCGTCGAAGCGCCGGCAGCCGGTCTCCAGCGCCGCCAGCACGTTGGCCAGGCCAAGCCCGCGGGTGTCGTGGAAGTGCGAGGCGACCGGCACGTCGCCGCAGATCTTCATCATCTCGGTGAAGACCTCGCGCACCAGGTTCGGGTTGGCGTAGCCGACGGTGTCGGCCACCGCGATCTCGTCGACGCCCATCGCCAGCATGGCTTCGGCGATGCGGTAGACCTGCTTCGGTTCGACCCGGCCCTCGATGGTGCAGCCCAGCGCGGTGGAGATGCCGGAACCGATGCGCACCTTCTTGTTCTCGGGGCTGGAGTCGCGCAGCTCCATGATCTGGCGCAGGCGTTCCAGGGACTCGTCGGTGGTGCAGCGCACGTTGGCCATGTTGTGGCTCTCCGACGCGCTGAGCACGAAGTTCATCTTGTGCACGCCCATCTGGAAGCCGCGCTCGGCGCCCTTCAGGTTCGGCACCAGGGCGGAGACCTCCAGGCCCGGCTGCGCCAGGGCGACCGGGATGATCTCGGCGTGGTCGACGAACTGCGCGGAGACCTTCGGCGGCACGAAGGAGCAGACCTCGATCTCCGGCACGCCGGCGGCGGCCTCCGCCTCGATCCAGGCCTTCTTGCCCTCAGTGGCGAAGAAGGTCGGGATGATCTGCAGGCCGTCGCGCATGCCGACTTCGCGGACTTCGATATCGATTCCGGACTTCATCGGGCAATCTCCCTTGGAACTGTTGCGTCGATCATAGCAAATCTCTCACCACAACGGCACGCCCCGACCGGTGGCCCAGGCATAGAGGCCGAGAAGGCCGAGCAGCACCGGCTGGTGCAGGAGATAGATCGGCAGTGCGTGGCGGCCGGCCCAGGCCAGCGCGCGGCTGACATCCAGGCGGGCGGCCAGCGCGACGACAGGCTCCGGCCATGCCAGCCCGAGCAGCACGACGCCGAACCACGGAAACAGCGGCACGTAGTCGTTGGTCACCGGCGGCCACGGCGCCAGCCCGGCCCATAGCAACCAAGCTTGCGCGAACACCGGTGAGCTCACCACCAGCGGCAGCGCCAAACAGCTTGCGGCCAGCGCGAGCAATGCCCATCTGGGCAGCCGGACCAGCGCCATGCAGAGCAGGCTGGCGACGGCGATGTGGTGCAGCACGCCGAAGAAGATCCAGGCCCCGGGGAAGGCGAGATAGCTGCCGAGGCTGACCAGCGCCGCCGCGCTGGCGATCTTGGCCAGCCGCCAGCCGGCGCGTTTCGGCGGTTGGCCGGCGCGATGGGCCAGCGCCTGGCCGACCCCGACCAGCACCAGGAAGCTCGACAGGATCACCGCGCGTGCCGCCAGCCAGAAAGGATGCGTCAACAGCGGCACCTCGGCCAGACCGACGATGTCCAGATCCCACGAGAAGTGATAGGCGGCCATCGCGATGATCGCGATGCCGCGCAGCACGTCCAGGCCGGGCAGGCGGGTTCCCATGGCGCACCGTAGCCCGGATGAAGCCAAGCGCAATCCGGGACGATGGTGGCACCCGAACGACTTTCGTGGATTACGCTGGCGCTGCATCCGGGCTACATTTTTGCATTGCAGCACCGGGCGGAGGGCACCGATGACGACACATGACCTGAACGCGTCACCCGAAACCGTGCACTGGGGCTACTTCGCGCCGGACCTGGCACCGGCGGTGACCGTGAAGCCGGGCGAGCGGGTGCGGCTGACGACGGTATCCGGCGACGAGGGCATCACGCCGGCCGACGGCTTCGAAGTGCTGCACGCGCACCGCGAGATCCTGGCCAAGGTGACCAAGCGGATGATCCCTGGCCACACGCTGACCGGTCCTGTGGCGATCGAGGGCGCCGAGCCCGGCGACACGCTGGAGGTGCGCATCATCGACGTGTCGTTCCCGGTCGACTGGGGCTGGAACATGATCCGGCCGCTGTCCGGCGCGCTGCCGCACGACTTCGACGAGATGCGCAAGATCGTGATCCCGATCGACCGCGACCGGAATGTCGGCAAGCTGCCGTGGGGGCTGGACCTGCCGCTCAAGCCCTTCTTCGGGGTGATGGGCGTGGCGCCGCCGCCGAACTGGGGCGTGTGTTCGTCGATCCAGCCGCGCGCCTTCGGCGGCAACCTGGACAACAAGGAGCTGCACGCCGGGTCGACCCTGTTCCTGCCGGTGTTTGTGCCGGGCGCGCTGTTTTCCGCCGGCGACGGCCACGCGGTGCAGGGCGACGGCGAGGTCTGCGTCACGGCCATCGAATGCTGCCTGTCCGGCACCTTCGAGTTCCACCTGCACAAGGCCACCGGGCAGAGCTGGCCACGCGCGGAGACGACGGGCGACTACATCACCATGGGCATCGACGAGGACCTCGACGATGCCGCGAAACAGGCGCTGCGCGAGATGATCGTGCTGATCACGAGCCGCACCAACCTGAGCCGCGAGGACGCCTATACGCTGTGCTCGCTGGCCGCCGACATGCGCATCACCCAACTCGTCAACGGCAACAAGGGCGTGCACTGCGTGCTGAAGAAGGAATTGCTGCAGGCCTGATCGGCGCTAGTGCGCGGCGATGAACGCGGCGATCTCGTCCAGGACGGCGTCGTCGCGCAGCACCGACGACAGTGCCAGGACCAGGCCGATGTGGCCTTTTTCCGGGTAGGTGACGTAGCGAACCTCGCCGCCGGCGGCCTGCACGGCGGCGGTCAGGTTCTCGGAATTCGACGGGAACACGGTGTCGTCGTCCAGGCCGTGCAGCAACAACAGCGGCGGTTCCGACCCATCGACGAACTCGATCGGCCGTGCCTGGTTCGGGTCGGGCATCTGTTCGAAGACCGCGCGGACGCTCTTGTACTTCAGCGGATCGAACGCCGCCGGCGCGGCCAGGGTCGCGGTGGCGCGGATGTCCCTGGTCGACATGCCGGCGTCGGCCAGGAAGTGTTCGTCCAGCGTCAGCATCAGCGCAATGTGCCCGCCGGCTGAGTGGCCCATCAGATAGAGCTGGTCCGGGTCGCCTCCGTAGTCGGCGATGTTCGACTTGACCCAGGCCACGGCCCGGGCGCCGTCCTCGATGAAGCCGGGGAAGCGCACCTCGGGATAGAGCCGGTAGTCCGGCACCACCACCAGCCAGCCCTTCGAGGCCAGCGCCTCCGCCGCGAAGGCATAGTCGTCGCGGCTGCCCCATTTCCACGAGCCGCCGTAAAAGAACACCACGGTCTTCAACGCGCCTTCGGCGCCGGCCGGGCGGTAGATGTCGAGTTTCCGACGCTCGCCCGCGCCGTAGGCCACGGCTTCGGTCTTCACGTAGCCGTCTTCCGACGAGGTCGCGTTCAGCACGTCGAATGGCGAGCAGGCGGTCAGTGTCAGGCTCGCCACGACGGCGAAAACAAGGGCGAAGCGCGTCACGTGGGGTCCTCCGGGCCGGCCGCTGTTCCTGACATAGTGGTGATTGGCCGTGAAGGCGAGTGATGCCCATCTCTGTCATGGAAGGAATTTGCCATGACAGCCATGACCTTGCCGCGCTTCGTTCGTCCCGGCCGCTGCTGGCTGGTGCCGTTGCTGCTGGCGGTGTTGCCGGTCTCGGCGTTCGCGAGCGGCGCGGCCAGCGCCGGCGAGCTGTGGTTTCGCCTGGACGTGGAGAGCCTGAACCTGGTGCAGGCGGTCACGCAGCGCTACCTGGCACCGTGGCTGTGGGACCCGGCGATCGTGACCCTGCTGCAATGGCCGGCGTGGCTGGTCGCCAGCATACCCGCCGCGCTCGCGGCGGTCGTCTGTGCCCTCTGGCGTCGGAACTAGCGCCCACTCTATGCTCCCTGCAAATGGGAGGATCGCAATGAAGCTTTACGACACGACGATGGCCCCGAACCCGCGCCGCGTACGCATCTACCTGGCCGAGAAGGGCATCGAGGTGCCCATGGAGCAGGTCGACCTGGGCAACATGGCGCACAAGTCCGACGCGTTCGTGAAATTGAACCCGCTGATGCGGGTGCCGGTGCTGGAACTGGACGACGGCACCTGCATCTCCGAGTCGATGGCGATCTGCCGCTATTTCGAGGAGACGCAGCCCGAGCCGCCGCTGTTCGGGCGCGACCCGAAGGAAAAGGCGCTGGTCGAGATGTGGAACCGGCGCGTCGAGCTCAACGTCTACAATGCCGTCGCGGCGGCTTTCCGGCACGGCAATCCGGGCATGGCGGAGAGAGAGGAGCAGGTCGCCGGCTGGGCCGAGGTGAACCAGCGTCGGGCGCCGGAAATGTTCGATTTCCTCGATGCCTCGCTCGGCGACAGCAAGTATTTCGTCGGCGACTACTTCTCCATTGCCGACATCAGCGCGCTGATCACCGTGGATTTCGCCCGCGTCATCAAGCTGCGCATCGGCGAGCAGCACAAGAACCTGGCGCGCTGGCACGCCGACGTGTCCGGCCGGCCGAGCGCCAAGGCCTGATCCTTCGTCCATGCCGCTGAGCCTGGCGGAGACGACGGCGCGGCTGACCGCGCCGGGCGCGCCGTTCGAGATGGTCGAGGGCGAGGCGCTCGGGCGCCGCATGCGGCTGTGGAAGTACGCGGCATCGAACCTGCGCGAACCGTTGCTGGCGGCCGAGGCGTTCGGCGACGACGAGTTCATCGTCTATCAGGACGAGCGTGTCAGCTACGGCGAGTTCCGGCGCCGGGTGAACGCGCTGGCGGCGGCACTGCAAGGTCAGTTCGGCGTGGCCAAGGGCGATCGCGTCGCCATCGCGATGCGCAACCTTCCCGAGTGGCCGGTCAGTTTCTTCGCGGCCACTGCCATCGGCGCCGTCGCGGTGCCGCTGAACGGCTGGTGGACCGGGCCGGAGCTGCACTACGGGCTGGCGGACTCCGGCGCGAAGGTGTTGATCGCCGATGCCCAGCGCTGGGAACGGGCGCGGCCGCGCCGGTCGGAGCTGACGGACCTTGAAACCGTGATCCTGGTCGGAACTGCGGTGCATCCGGAGGGCACGGTGCGGTTCGCCGAGCTCACCGAAGGCGAGGCGGGGCTGCCCGACGTCGCGATCGACCCGGACGATCCGGCGACGATCTTCTACACCTCCGGCACCACCGGGTTTCCCAAGGGTGCGCTCGGCACGCATCGCAACATCGCCACCAACGCGCACTCGCTGGCTTTCGGCCGGGCGCGCACCGACCTGCGCCACGGCCGGGTGCCGGCGGCGCTGGGCGGGCCGGCGCCACCGAAGGGCTGCGTGCTGCTGTCGGTGCCGTTCTTCCACGTCACCGGCTGCCACTCCACGCTGCTGCCGACGATGATCGGCGGCGGAAAGCTCGTGCTGATGTACCGCTGGAACCCGGAACAGGCGCTGGAACTGATCGAGCGCGAGCGGGTCACGGCCTTCGGCGGCGTGCCCGGCATGGCGTGGCAGGTGCTGGAGTCGCCGGATTTCGCCAAGCGCGACACCTCGTCGATCCTCTCCATCGGCTATGGCGGCGCGCCGTCGGCGCCGGAGCTGGTGAAGCGGCTGCGCCAGGGCTTCCCGCAGGGCCAGCCGGGACAGGGCTACGGCCTGACCGAGACGTCGTCGGTGACGACGCAAATCTCGGCGGAGGATTATGTCGACCACCCCGACAGTTGCGGGCCGGCGGTGCCGGTTTGCGACGTACGGGTGATCGGCGAGGCCGGCGAGACGTTGCCGGTCGGCGCGGTCGGCGAACTGCTGATCTACGGACCCAACATCGTGCAAGGGTACTGGAACAAGCCGGCGGAAACGGCCGCCAGCTTCGTCGACGGCTGGCTGCGCTCCGGCGACCTGGCGCGGCTCGACGACGAGGGCTTCATCTATATCGTCGACCGGGTGAAGGACGTGCTGATCCGCGGCGGCGAGAATGTCTACTGTTCCGAGGTCGAGAACGCGCTCTACAGCCACCCGGCGGTGATGGACGCGACCGTGGTCGGCCTGCCGCACCGGGTGCTGGGCGAGGAAGTCGGCGCGGCGGTGCAGGTCGCGCCCGGCGCGGCGCTGAACCAGGCGGAGCTACAGGCCTACCTGAAAGGCAAGCTGGCGGCGTTCAAGATTCCGGTGCGCATCGACGTTCGCGACACACCGCTGCCGCGCAACGCCAACGGCAAGATCATGAAGCCGACGGTGCGCGAGGAGATGCTGGCCGCCAGCTAGGTCGCGCGCGATTTCCACACCACGGCGCCGGCGACGATGGCAACCGAGACCACCGCCGCCATCAGGCCGACCAGCGGCCACGGCGTGCCGTCGTGTAGCGCGCCGACCAGCAAGGTGAGCAATCCGGCCAGGGCCATCTGGCAGAAGCCGATCAGGCCCGAGGCGGTGCCGGCCAGTTCCGGCGCCACCGAGACGCCACCGGCAATCGCGTTCGGCATGGTGATGCCGTTGCCCATGGTGACCAGCAGCATCGGCCCGAACAGCACCGGCAGGCTGAGCGGCAGGCTCACGTTGACCGCGGCCAGCAACGCCACGCCGCTGACCGTGATCGCCAGCCCGAACAGCAGCATGCGCTCGCTGCCGAACCGGGTGGCCAGCCGGGCGACGATGAACGAGCCGGTCATGTAGCCGGTCGGCAGGCAGATGAAGAACAGGCCGTAGTCGCGCGGGCTGCCGCCCAGGGTCTCGACCACCAGATAGGGCGCGGCGCTGGCGAAGATGAAGAAGCAGCCGCTGGTGAAGGCGAAGGCGCACAGGTTGGCCAGGAACACCCGCGAGCCGAGCAGGCGCCGATAGCCGCCGACCAGCGACATCAGCAGCGGCGCCCGGTTGCGGCCCGGGTTGGTCTCGTGCAGCCATGGCCATGAGGCCAGCAGGAGCAGGGCGCCGAAGACGGTGACGAAGACGAAGCCGCCGCGCCAGCCGAACCACAGGTCGAGCTGGCCGCCGATCGACGGCGCCAGCATCGGCCCGACCGCCATGCCCATGGTGACGTACCCGAGCGCGGCGGCGGCCCGGTCGCGCGGGAACACGTCGCGCACGATGGCGCGGGTCAGCACCATGCCGGCGCAGCCGCCCATCGCCTGGGCCACGCGCGCGACGATCAGCAGGTCGATGGTCGGCGCCAGCGCCGAACACGCGCTGGCGGCGACGAAAAGCGCCAGCCCGGCGAGCAGGGTGGGCCGGCGACCGAAGCGGTCGGAGAGCGGGCCGTAGATCAGCTGGCCGACGGCCAGGCCAGCAATGAACAGGCTGAGCGCGAGCTGCACCGAATGCAGCTCGGTGTCGAGCGCGCGGACCATGCCCGGCATCGACGGCAGGAACATGTTCATCGACACCGGCGCCACGGTCGACACCAGCACCAGCAACAACAACGGTGGACGCTTCACGGACGCTCTGCACCAAGCATCTGGGGGATCATGGCGTCGCAGTGTAGGGCCAATCGGTGACAGGTTCACCCGCGCCTCTTAAGCTGCGCCGCCAGCGACAACGATAATGAGACGCGACATGGTCCGACTTGCCGACATGGCGCCGGAGGCCGCAGACCATCTGCGGCACCTGGACTGCGCCGGTTACACGACGACGCCGTGGACGACAGCGCCGCCGCTGAGCGAGGCGCGCATCGCCATCGTGTCGACGGCGGCGCTGCAGCGGCGCGACGATCCGCCATTCGCCGTCGGCGAGGCCGGCTATCGGGTGATCGCCGCCGACGATGCGCCGGGCGACCTGGTGATGAGCCACATCTCCACCAACTTCGACCGCACCGGCTTCGAGCAGGACCTGAACGTGGTGTTCCCGCTCGACCGGCTGAAGGAACTGGCGGCGGCGGGCGAGATTGCCGGGGTGGCGAACCACCACTACGCCTTCATGGGCTCGACGCCGCCGCAGGCGATGGCGCCGGCGGCGCGCGAGCTTGCCGGCCTGATGCGCGCCGATGGCGTGAACACGGTGTTCCTGGTCCCCGTCTGACCGTTTTGCACGCGCGCCGTGGGCGGGCTGGCACACGTATTCGAGGACGAGGGACTGGCAACGACGCAGGTCAGCCTGGTGCGCGAGCATTCGGTGGAAATCCGGCCGCCGCGCGCGCTGTGGGTGCCATTCGATCTGGGCCGGCCGCTGGGCACGCCGGACGACGCCGCGTTCCAGACCCGGGTGCTCCGCGCCGCGCTGGCGCTGCTGGCGGCGCCGTCGGGACCGGTTCTGGAGGATTTTCCCGATCAAGCGCCGGACGCGGCGCCGGCCGAGGGCTGGGCCTGCCCGATCCCGCTGCCGCCGCCGACGCCGCCGGGCGATGCCACCGAAGCCGCGCTGCTGGCCGAGATCGAGCGATTGCTGCCGTGGCACGCGGTGGCGCAACGCGACCGGCAGCGCTCGACCGCGCGGCTGAGCGGCAGGGCGCCGGCGGATTGCGCGCGGCTGTTGGCCGAAGTGTTGCGCGAACCGGAGGGCGCGCCATCGGCGGACGAACTGCGCTTCGCCTGCACCGACCTGAAAGCCTTCTACATGGAGGCGGCGACCGCACGGCCGGGCCAGCAGCGCGCCTCGGCGCGCCAGGTGGCCGACTGGTTCTGGGGCGAGACCAGCGCCGGCCAGGTGCTGATGGCGTTGCGCGCGCCGTTGATGGAGAGTTCGGACAAGGCGATGCGGCTGTTCGCCGGGCGGCTGCTGGTGCCGCTGGCGCAGTACCATCGGTTGTCACAGGCCGGTGGTTAGGGCCGGGTCTGGTCCTGGCCGGTAGGAAGGCGTTAATGTCCAACGGGGTCAAATGCCCCCGGAAAATGGGCAGCAGCGTTGAATAACGACACCTCCGCGCGACCGGACGCGAGCGAGGCGCGGTTCGGCACCTGGGCCTCGCCGATCACCAGCGACCTGATCGTCGCCGGCACGATCGGGCTGGGCGGGCTGACCGTGCTCGGCGAGCAGCTCTACTGGCTGGAATCGCGGCCGACAGAGGGCGGGCGCACGACCCTGATGTGCCGCCCGGCCGGCGGCGACATCGTCGAGCTGACGCCAGCGCCGGCGAACGTGCGCAGCCGGGTGCACGAATATGGCGGCGGTGCCTATGCGGCCGCCGCCGATGGCAGGGTCTGCTATGTCGACTTCGCCGATCAACGAGTCCATCTGATAGAGCCCGGAAAGGCAGTCCGGCCGCTGACCGTCGCGGCGGCGTTGCGCTTCGCCGATCTCGATTTCGATCTGCCGCGCGGCCGCGTCTATGCGATCCGCGAGGACCATCGCAGAGCGGGCGAGCCGAGCAATGCGTTGGTCGCGCTGGCACTGGACGGCAGCGACCAGGACGGCGCGGTGATCGCCGAGGGCCACGACTTCTTCGCCTACCCGACGCTGTCGCCGGACGGCCGCCACCTGGCCTGGATCACCTGGGACCACCCCAACATGCCGTGGGACGGCAGCGAGCTTTGGCTTGCCGAGGTGGACGAGGACGGCGTTATCGGCACTGCGCACCGGATCGCCGGCGGCGCAGCCGAGTCGGTGCTGCAGCCGGAGTGGGCCAGCGACGGCAGCCTGTTTTTCATCTCCGACCGGTCCGGCTGGTCGAATCTCTACTGCTGGCGCGACGGCCGGGTAGAGCCGGTGTGCCCGACCGAGGCCGAGTTCGGCTTTCCGCTCTGGCAGCTCGGCATGCGCAGCTATCGCGTGCTGGCGCCGAACCGGCTGGTGGCGACGATGGTGCGCGACGGGCTGCCGAGCCTGCAACTGGTGGTCGACGGCACGCTGGTGCCATTCGAGTCCGGCTTCGCGGAGGCCAGCGTGCCGTATCGCTACGAGGACGGCTGGGCGCTGATCGGCGCCACCACGCGGCGACAGTCGCGGCTGGCGTTGCTGGCGATGGACGGGCGCGAGATCGACGTGGTGCGCGCCGCGTCGGAAACGTTGATCGATCCCGACTACATCTCGGTGGCGATGCCGGTCGAGTTTCCGACCGAGGACGGCCGCACCGCGCATGCCTTTTTCTACGCACCGGCGAACCGCGACTACCGGGCGCCGGTCGGCGAGCTGCCGCCGCTGATCGTGCGCAGCCATGGCGGGCCGACCGCGGCGGCCGGCTCCGGTCTGTCGCTGGCGATCCAGTACTGGACCAGCCGGGGCTTCGCCGTGGTCGACGTGAACTATGGCGGCTCAACCGGTTTCGGGCGCGCCTATCGCCAGCGACTTGACAACCGGTGGGGCGTGGTCGACGTGCTCGACTGCATCGCCGCCGCGCGCCACCTGGTGGAGGCCGACCTGGTCGACGCCGACCGCCTGGCGATCCGCGGCGGCAGCGCCGGCGGCTTCACCACGCTGGCGGCGCTGACCTTCCACGACGTGTTCCAGGCCGGCGCCAGCCACTACGGCATCGGCGACCTGATGGCGCTGGCGCGCGACACGCACAAGTTCGAAAGCCGCTATCTCGACCGCCTGGTCGGACCGCTGCCGGCGGCCGAGCCGGTCTATCGCGAGCGCTCGCCGATCCACTTCACCGACCAGCTCAACTGTCCGGTGATCTTTTTCCAGGGGCTGGACGACAAGGTGGTGCCGCCGAACCAGGCCGAGGCAATGGTGGCGGCGTTGCGCGCCAAGGGCCTGCCGGTGGCCTACGTGCCGTTCGAGGGCGAGGGCCATGGCTTCCGCCGCGCGGAGAACATCAAGCGCGCGCTGGAAGGCGAGTTGTTCTTCTACGGCCGGATCTTCGGTTTCGAGCCGGCCGGCGACATCGACCCGGTCGAGATCGAGAACCTCTGAGCGTGGCAGAAAGCGAAGCGGCCTAGCGCCGCCCGAAGCGGCGGTACAGGCCGCGCCGCGAGAACATGTAGCGGTGCTTGCGGAACAGGTAGAACAGGCCGCCGATGTGGCGCAGCGCGAAAGACGACAGCTTGGCGCCGCGCGACAGTTCCTGGGCGTCGTGCACCGCGGAGACGGTCGGGTCATAGACGATACGGAAGCCAGCGGCCCAGATGCGCAAGCAATAGTCGACGTCCTCGGGCGAGTAGAAGATCGCCTCGTCGAACAGGCCGACCCTGTCCACCGCCGCGCGCGGCAGCAGCCAGAAGGCGGAGATCGCGTAGTCGACCTCGACCGCCTCGACCGGCGCGGCGTCGGCGGCGTTCTCCATCGCCTTCAGCGCGAAGAAGCGCTGCACCTTGCGGGTCAGCGTCGGGAACACGTCGGTCGACATCTGCAACCGGCCGTCCGGATAGGTCAGCTTCGGGGCCACCAGGCCGATGGTGGAATCGGCGTCGAGCCGGGCCATCAACGGTTCCAGCATGTCCGGCGCCACCGTCGCATCGGAGTCCAGGATCAGCACGTAGCGCCCGGTGGCACGGCGCAGCGCCTGGTTGCGCGAGACCGTGGTGCCGAGATTCTCGTCATTGTAGATGCCGTGCACCAGTCCGGGATGGTCGGCCTCGAAGCGGCGCAGGATGTCGGCGCTGCTGTCGCTCGAGCCATTCTCGACGACAACGATCTCGTCCGCGTCATCGTGGTCGCCGAGCGCGGCGATCAGCGCGTTCAGGCAGCTCTCAAGATAGCCGGCGGAGTTGAACGACAGGATGACGGCGGAAACGCGCATCGAAGCTCCCGGTACAGCGGTGCGCATAGATGCCCGATTGTCGGCGCGATGGAAACCCGTCAATCGTTGGCCGGGGTGTCGGCCCGGGCGCCGCGCAGCCGGCGACGCAGCCAGACGCCGCCGAGGTGGCGCGCGGCCGATAGCCAGCCGGCCGGGGTCGAAGGGTTGAACACCAGCAGGCCGCCGCGGGCGCGGCGCTGGTCGAGCCAGTCGCGCTTGTAGGCGTGGTCGCCGCGGCCGTAGTCGATCTCGGTGACGCCGTCGTCGACAATCGCTGCCCGCACCATGTGCCAGGTCAGCAGCGAGCCGGCCGAGGCCGCCTTGAAACGCTCGTCGTAGGCCAGCTTGAAGATCGTCGCGCGGCCGTCCTGGGTCAGCCAGAGCTGGGCGGCGGCCGGCTGGTCGTCGATCCAGCACAGGCCAAGCCGCAGCGCGCCGGCATCGGCGGCGGCGTGCGCCAGCCCGGCGGTGAAGTCGGGGTAGGGCTCCGGCTCCTTCCAGCTCGCGGCGTAGATCCGCTGATAGGCGGCGAGCGCCGGTGCAAGCGCCGCCCGGTCGCGGGCAATCTCGAATCGGGCATTGCCATCGCGCGCCAGGCGCCGGCCCTTGCGGGTCACGGTGTTGCGCAGGCTCGACGGCCGCGCCGCCAGGTAGGCGTCAGGCTCCGCCGGCATGGCTTCGTACCAGTTACCGAAATGTTCATAGGCCTGGTGCCACATGCCTGCGTCCGCCAGCGCCGTCGGCAGCGCCTGATACAGCGGTTCGTCGGCCGGCAGCGTATTCAGGTCCACCACGTCGAACCGGTCGCGGACACCGGTCAACGCGGCGGCCACGGCGCGGGCCTGTTCGGCCGGCGGCATCGGCGCCATGGCCGGGCGGAACGTGCAGGTGTAGAAGTTGGCGAGGCTCGCCAACTCCCGCCCGATGCTGGCATGCTGCTTGTGTCCCAAATGGCGCAACGGCAAAAGAACAAGGGGAGCACCGTCATCGCCCGTCACCGCAACCAGAACCGGTCGGTCGCCCGGATCGAGGCAAGTCGCCATGAAATTCGCGTACCAGGCGCGGCCATTCTGAAAGTCCCTGGCGCCGCTTGCCTCCAGCAGGGCCTGGAAGCCGGCCGGCAGCGCATCTAGCGACGGGTACGCGGCGACATGCATTCCGGGTCAGCCGAGCCGCAGGCCGGCGCCGCGATCGGACGACTGACGGCGCACCTGGCGCCGCAGCCGGACCTGGAGGCGTTGGGTGCGGCGTGGCGGACGTTGCAGCGCGACTGTCCGCATTCGTTCTTCCAGTCGTGGAGCTGGATCGGCTGCCTGGCGCGCGCCACCGGACGCACGCCGCAGGTGATGTCGGTGCGCGACGGCGAGCGGCTGGTCGGTCTCGCGGCCTGGTTCGAGGGGCCGGTGGCACTGCCGTGGCAGCGCCGGCTGGCACTGAGCGAACTCGGCGACGAGCGCTATGACCGCGTCTACATCGAATATAATGGCGTGCTGGCCATGCATGGCCATGACGATGCGATCCGCCGAGCGACGTTGAGCTTTCTGCAGGCGCGGGCGCGGCCGTGGCTGGACCGGTTCCTGCTGGGCGGGGTGCCGTCGGTCTATGCCGACCTGGCCCGGTCGCTCGGCTGGCGGGTATATGAACGCGACTCGAAAGAGGTTTTCAGCCTGGCGCTGACCGACCTCGACGCGCCGAACCGGCACCTGGCGATGTTGAGCCGCAACGTGCGCCAGCACATCCGGCGCTCGCTGCGCTTCTACGCTCGCCCGCCGGCGTTGACGGTGGCGGGGAGCGTCGACGAGGCGCTGGCCTACATGGCCCGGCTGAAGGTGCTGCACCAGGCCTCGTGGCGCCGACGCGGCCGCGCCGGCGCGTTCGCCGAACCCTTCTTCGAGACCTTTCATCGTCGGCTGATCGAAGAGAATTTCGACAAGGGTCATGTTGAACTGGTCCGGGTCGCGGCCGGCGACGAAGACATCGGGTATCTTTACAACTTTATTTATGGCGACCGGGTCTATTTCTATCAAAGCGGCCTGCGATACTTCGATGACAACCGTGCCCGCCCTGGCCTGGTGAGCCATCACCTGTGCATCGAGGCGCACGCCAAGGCGGGCCGGCAGCACTATGATTTCATGGCTGGAGCGCAGCGCTACAAGACCGATCTCGGGGCCAGGCCAAGCGGCCGGCTGAACTGGATCGAGCTGCGCCGCCCGCTTTCCGACCACCTGCGCGGCAGTTTGTCGCCAAGTAAAGGCATGATCGATTAGGACCGGGTTAAGCTCTGGGGTGCATGGTTGATTTGACTCACGGGCACTGATAATGAGTAGAGCAGATGAATACGACATCCGACGGGCGATAGGAATCCGGTGATGGCGAAGCGACTCCACGGACTGCTGGTGGGCATTGCGGCGATCGGCATGCTGGTCTTGGCCGGCTGCGCGCAGCGTGATCTGGCACCGGCCGACGCCGGCGACTTTCCGACCCCGGCCTATCGAATTGGCCCCGGCGACAATCTGAACATTTTCGTCTGGCGCAACCCGGAACTGTCGGTGACGTTGCCGGTGCGGCCCGACGGCCGCCTGACGGTGCCGCTGATCGACGACGTCCCGGTCGCCGGCAAGACGCCGACCGAATTGGCGCGCGACCTGGAAGTGGAACTGGCCAAGTTCATCCAGGATCCGATCGTCAGCGTTCTGGTGACGGGCTTCCAGGGTCCGTTCGACCAGCAAATTCGCGTGGTCGGCGAGGCGGCACGGCCGCAGGGCATCCCATATCGGGAAAACATGTCGATTCTCGACGTGATGATCGCGGTCGGCGGGCTTACCGAATTCGCCGCCGGCAACGACGCGGTGATCGTGCGGCAGGTTGATGGCAGCGAGAAGAGCTATCGGGTGCGTCTCGACGACCTGGTGAAGGACGGCGATGTGGCGGCAAACGTGGAAATGCTGCCCGGCGACGTGTTGATCATCCCGCAAAGCTGGTTCTAGCACGCTTCTTGCAGAACTCCCGTCGCGACCGCGGCGTCGGTGAAAGTTGTGCCGTAATGGGTCGCGAGCGGTTCCGCCAGGGACCGTGTCGAGGGCCGTCGCGGCTGAGCCGCGACCTAGCTAAAGGGCATTGACCCGGGATCGTCCGATGGAAGACACAAAATCCTTGATTTCTGTGTGGCTGCGCGGGTTATGGCGCCGCCGCTGGCTTGGGATCGCAATGGCGTGGCTGGTCTGCTTGGGCGGCTGGTTCGCCGTCGCGGCAATGCCGGACAAATACGACGCGTCGACCCGCATCTACGTCGATACCGAGACGCTGCTGACGCCATTGCTGAAGGGCATTGCGGTCAACCCGAACATCCGCGACCAGGTTCGGGTGATCAATCAGACCCTGCTCAGCGGGCCGAACGTGGCGCAGGTCATCCGGATGGCGGATCTCGACCTCGGCATCGCGTCGGAACGCGAGATGGATCGGCTGATCGCCAGCACGCTGGCAGGGATCAATGTCAAGGCATCCGGCCCGAACCTGTTCACGATCAGCTACAGCCATACCGATCCGAAAGTGGCGCAGCGCGTGGTGCAGTCGTTGCTGACCATCTTCGTGGAGAACAATGTCGGCGAGAACCGGCAGGAGATGGAGTCGGCGCGCGCTT
This sequence comes from Alphaproteobacteria bacterium, assembly GCA_040223615.1. Taxonomy (GTDB): domain Bacteria; phylum Pseudomonadota; class Alphaproteobacteria; genus JAVKFY01. The sequence goes on along the minus strand of JAVKFY010000053.1, from coordinate 40,397 downwards.
TCCTGGAAGGCCAGGTGCTGGACTACGAGCGCCAACTGCAGGAGGCGGAAAAGCGTCTCGCCGATTTCCGGGCGGAGAATGGCAAGCTGCTGTCGCGCGAAGGCAGCTACGTCGCCAAGGCCGAAGACATGCAGCGCGAACTGCGCGATGCCCGCTCGCTGATGGAAGAGGCGATCCTGACACGCGACCAGCTGCGCACGCAGCTTGAGACCGTGCCGCAGTATCTCGAAGTCGACGTGGCACCCCAGGTCGTGCTGAACAACAATTCGCGACAGATCGATCCGGCGATCTCCAGCCTGCAGAGCCGCATCGGCAACCTGCAGAGCAACCTGGACTCGATGCTGCTGAAATACACCGATCAGCATCCCGACGTGATCGCCTCGCGGCGCACGCTGGAGGCGTTGCAGGTACAGCTGGAGAGCGAGAAAGAACGGGTCGCGGCGGAAGGCACCAGCGGTGGCGGCGGTGGCAGCACCACGACGGGTGGCGGCAAGCAGCGCATCCCGAACGCCCTCTACGAGCACGTCAAGTTGCGCCTTGTCGACGCCGAGTCGAATGTCGCGAAGTCCGAGCGCCGGGTCGGCAAGATCAAGGAACAGCTGGTCGAGCTGGAATCGATGGCGGCGCAGGCGCCGCAGATCGAAGCCGCGATGTCCAACCTGAACCGCGACTACTCGATCATCAAGCGCAACTACGAGCAACTGCTGTCGCGGCGCGAGTCGGCGAAGATCGCCCAGGCGGTGGACGCGGAGACCGATATCCAGTTCCGCATCGTCGATCCGCCGAAGCTGCCGACCCTGCCGACGGCGCCGAACCGGCCCCTGATGCTGTCGATGGTGCTGGCGGCCGGCCTTGGCGTCGGTGGCGGTTTCATCTTCCTGTTGATGCAGCTCGATACGTCGTTCGTCGCAACCAATAACCTGCGTCAGTCGTTCGGATTGCCAGTTCTGGGGGCGGTGTCGAAAATCGTCCAAAGTGGCCGATCCCGGCTACGGCTGGCCGAGATCGGCGGATTCGCCTCGGTTTGCGCCGTCCTGGTGGCGATCTATGGGGCACTTGTCCTGCTGGAACCGCGCGTGAACGTGGCCAGTATCATTGCTCAATTCGAGAACTTGCTATGACAACCAATGCGGTCGAAGCCATGAGTACCAAAGATACTCCGGATCTGATTCAGAAAGCGGCCGAGCGCATGAACCGCGCGGAAGGCGGCAGCCTGATCGAAAAAGCGGCCAAGCGGTTCGCGCAGAACGGGGCGGCCACGGCCAACCCGCCTGCGCCGCGACCGGCTCCGGTACAGCCGAAGCCGGCGCCGGAGGCCGCCGCACCGGCGTCACCGAAGCCGGCCGAAGCCAAGGCGGCCCCAGCGCCGCGGCAGCCGGCACCGCAAGCCGCTGCCGAGCCGGCGCCGCGCCCGGCGGCCCCGGTGGCGCGCTCGCCGGAACCGGAAGACCGGGACGCGGAGAACTACGTCGATCTGGAACTGGTCAAGATGCAGCTGGCCGGCATGGTCACGCCAGCCGGCGAGCGTTCGCGCATCCTGGAGGAATACCGGATCATCAAGCGGCCGCTGTTGCTGAAGGCGCTGGCCACGGGCAGCGACCGGCTGCGCAACGGCAACCTGATCATGGTCACCTCCAGCCAACCGCGCGAAGGCAAGACCTTCACCGCGGTGAACCTGGCGATGAGCATCGCCAGCGAGCGCGACCTCAACGTTCTGCTGGTCGACGCCGACATGCACCGCGCCGAGGCCGGCCATTCGGCGATGTCGGTGCTCGGCGTGCCGATGCCGCGTCCGGGCCTGCTCGACGTCCTGGCCGACCAGAAGCGCGACCTGGCCGACGTGCTGCTGCGTACCAACGTGCCGAACCTGACGCTGCTGCCGGCCGGACAGCCGCGGCCAAACCCGACCGAGCTGTTCGCCAGCCAGCGGATGGACCACGTGGTAACCGAGATGGCGCGGCGCTACGCCGACCGCATCATCGTGATCGACACGCCGCCGGTGCTCGCCGCGTCTGAGGCCTCGGTGCTGGCCATGCATGTTGGCCAGATCGTGTTCGTCGTGGAGGCGGAGGAGACCGCACAGAAGAACGTGGAAACCTCACTTTCCATGTTAAGTGCGTGCCCCAACATCTCACTTGTGTTAAACAAGGCGACATCGGACAGTGCGGGGGATCAGTTCGGCTCCTATGCCTACGGGTACTAGTAGCGGCTGGTCCTAGACTGCTGCTTGGAACCACCGATAGGCGATGCGAGGCATGTTCTGGGGGCGAGGGCTCGTATCTGGCGCGATTGTGGCGCTGGCGGCGACGGTGTTGGGATGCGGCGCTAGCACCGCGGCGACATGGCGCCTGGATCCGTCGATCTCGGGTAGCGTCGAATACACCGACAATGTCCGCGGCGTAAATTCGGGGGCCGAATCGGATCTGGTGTTCACCGCGCGGCCGGGTTTCCAGCTGCGGGGCACCGGGGGCCGGCTCAGATTGAATCTGAGCGCATCGGTCAGCGCAGAGCACTACGCCGAAACCGACGGTCTTGGCGGCTACACACCGCAGATCACCGGCGCAGCCAATGCGGAGTTGTTCGAGGACCACCTGTTTCTCGATGCTTCATCGTCTTATCGCCGATCAACCCTCAATCGAAACGGTGCGATATCCGGGTCCGGTCGAGACCTCGGCAGCAACCAGTCGGACGTGTTCAACGTCCGGCTGAGTCCGTCCCTGCAATTTGGCTTTGGCCGCTGGGCCCGCTCGCAGACGCGACTAACCGCTTCGCGGTCGATGTATGACGTTTTGGACGAGAATGACGACCCGGCGGCCGACTCGACATCCGATTCGACGACCTTTGGGGTGTCGGAGACGATCTCTTCGGGCAACAGGTTCGGCAAGTTCGCTTGGTCGCTCAGCGGCTCGCATACCCGCACACGGCGCGACAGCGGCGGCAACAACGCCGCATCGGGCAACACCTTCAAGCGAAGCAACGTCCAGGGCCGGGTCAGCTACGCGGTCACTCGCTGGGCGACGCCCTACGTGCGGTTCGGCGCCGATGGGTTCAGCGACGTCTCGCTGACCGGCGACAACCGCGATGGGGCCTTCTTCCTTTTCGGCGCCGACCTGCGGCCGGGGCCGCGTACCACGTTGAGCTTCGGCGTCGGCCGGCGCTTCCAATCGGTCAGCTACGACGGATCGTTCAGCTATCGGTTCTCGTCAGCATTGAATCTCAGGGGCAGCTATAGCGAATCGGTGACGACGCAACAGGAACTGGAATCCGAGCCGTTCGAGTTCGTCGCCACCGATCCGATCACGGGCATCCTGATCGATACCCGCACCGGCCTGCCGATCACGCCGGGCGAAGAGGCCTTCGACCAGAGCTTCACCGATGTGGTTTTTCGCTCGCGCATTTTCCGCATGGGGTTGTCTGGCTCGCGACTGCGCAATACGTATAGTTTGTCGTGGTTCCTGAGCCGCCGCGACACCGACGGCAGCGCGACGCCGCGCGATACGTCGACAGTCGGCGTTTCGGGGAGCTTCTCGCGGCGCCTTTGGCCGGATTTGAGCCTGTCCGTTAACGGATCTTTCTCCGATACGGCCGACAATGCAGCCGCCGACAGTCGGCGGTACCAGATCAGCACGTCGCTCAACTACAGCCTGAGCGATACGTTGAATACCGGCTTGACGGTTCGGCACTTGAATCGAACCACCGAAGGGCCCGGCGACAACGAGCTGACCGAGAATTCTGTCGTTGTCACTGTAAGGAAGACATTTTAGTAGAACATAATGTATGCGGATTTTTACAGGCTATCGACGCTCCCGTTCCAGCTGACGCCTGATCCGCGCTTCTTCTTTGGCAGCAGTGTGCACAGCCGCGCGCTGGCGCACCTGACCTACGGCATCGGCCAGGGCGAAGGCTTCATCATCATCACCGGCGAGGTCGGCGCGGGTAAGACCACGATGGTCGGGCACCTGCTGGCAACGCTGGACCCGGACGAGATCGTCGCCGCCAAGATCGTCACCACGCAGCTCAACGCCGACGACATGTTGCGCATGGTCTGCTCGGCCTACGGCATCGAGGCGGAGGGTATCGACAAGGCGTCGCTGCTGCGTCGGCTGGAGACGCTGCTGACTGCGTACCACAACGAGGGCAAGCACGCGCTGCTGGTGGTCGACGAGGCGCAGAACCTGTCGATCCCGACGCTGGAAGAGCTGCGGATGCTGTCCAACTTCCAGATCGAGGGCCGCACGCCGCTGCAGTGCTTCTTGCTCGGCCAGCCGCAGTTCCGCGCGCTGCTCGCGTCGAAGGATCTGGACCAGTTGCGCCAGCGGGTGATTGCCTCATATCACCTCGGCCCGCTTAACGAGCGCGAGACGCGCGACTATATCGAGCACCGGCTGAAGCTCGCCGACTGGCAGAACGACCCGAGTTTCACCGACGACGCCTTCACCGCGATCTACGAGCATACCGGCGGCGTGCCGCGCATCATCAACACGCTGTGCTCGCGCCTGCTGCTATACGGCTTCCTGGAAGAGATCCACCGGATCGACGGCGCCATCGTGCATCAGGTCGCCGAGGAGCATGAGCACGAGACCCGGCAGATCCTCGACGACAGCGTCGATGACCTGGTCGAAACGGTGGCCAGCGGGCCACGGCCGGGTGAAGCGCAGATGGGCCCGATCACGGTCAAGGTGCCGACCAACGGGCCGGCCAATGGGCCGTCCGGCGCGGCGGCCAATGGCGGCGCAGGCGGCAGCGGCGTCGACCGCGCCGAGATCGACGACGTGCTGCGCCGGATCGACGTGCTGGAAGACTATGTCGGCCTGCACGAGCGCATCATCAAGAAGGCGCTCGGCATCGCCGTGCAGTACCTACAAGGACGCCGTGATGACGAGCACGAGCACGACTCCGACGTCCGCTGATCTCGCCACGCTGCGCACCGCGCCGGCGGAGTCGAGGGCGGCTCCTGCGCCGGGCGCGCCGGCGCGTGTCGACGGCGCCGGCCGGCTGCTGAACGCGATGTCGGTCGATGTGGAGGACTATTTTCAGGTCCACGCCTTCTCGCAGAATATCGACCGGGCCGATTGGGACAGCCTGCCGTGCCGGGTCGAGCGCAACGTCGACCTGCTGCTCGGCATGTTCGACGAGGCCGGCGTGAAGGCGACCTTCTTCACCCTGGGCTGGGTCGCGGAGCGCTATCCCGCTCTGGTCCGGCGGATCGTCGACGAGGGCCACGAGCTGGCCAGCCATGGCATGGCGCACGTTCGCGTCGACACGCAGTCGCCGGACGCGTTCCGCGCCGACATCCGGCAGGCCCGCAAGCTGCTGGAGGACACCGGCGGCGCGCCGGTTCGCGGCTACCGCGCGGCGACCTTCTCGATCAACAGTCACAACCTGTGGGCGTTCGACGTGCTGGCCGAGGAAGGCCACGCCTACAGCTCGTCGATCTATCCGGTGAAGCACGACTTCTACGGCATTCCCGACGCGCCGCGCTTCGCCTATCGGCCGCGGCCCGGCAACAGCCTGGTCGAGATCCCGATGACCACGGTGCGCCTGCGCGGACGCAACGTACAGTGCAGCGGCGGCGGCTATTTCCGTTTGTTCCCCTATGCGCTGTCGCGCGCGCTGCTGTCCCGGGTGAACCGGGTCGACGGCCAGCCGGGCGTGTTCTACATGCACCCCTGGGAAGTCGACCCCGACCAGCCGCGGCAGCGCGGCATCAGCGCCAAGAGCCGCTTTCGCCATTATGTCGGCCTGGCGCGGATGCAGCCGCGCCTGACGCGCCTGCTGCGCGACTTCCGCTGGGGCCGCATGGACCAGGCCTTCGCCGCCGCCATCGACGGCAAGTGACGGCGCGCCGCTGATGTCCGGACCGATGGCGCCGGTCGTGGTCAAGGCGCTTGACGCGCATGCGCGGGCCGCCTGGGACGACTACGTCGTCCAGCATCCGCAGGCCAGCTTCTGCCACCGCGCCGGTTGGGCCGGGCTGATCGAGCGCAGCTTCGGGCTGGCGACCCACTACGCCTATGCCGAGCGCGACGGGCGGGTCTGCGGCGTGCTGCCGCTGGCGCACGTGAAGAGCCGGCTGTTCAACGCCAATGGGCTGATCTCAACGCCATTTTGCGTCTACGGTGGGCCTGTGGCCGATGACGAGCCGGCGCGGCGCGCGCTCGACGACCACGCGCTGGCATTGCGCGACCGGCTCGGCGCCGACTTCGTGGAGTTCCGCGAGATCGAGCGGCAGCGGCCGGACTGGGCGGTGAAGGACGACCTGTATGTCACCTTCGCCAAGGACATATCGGCTTCGCCGGCGGCGAACCTTCTGGCCGTGCCGGAAGCGCAGCGCCAGGTGATCCGCCGGGCAGTGAAAGACCTGAAGCTCGGCGCGATACTGGACGACGACCTCGACCGTCACTTCCACGTCTATTCGACCAGCCTGCGCGACCATGGCACGCCGGCCTTTCCGCGCGGCTATTTCCGGGACCTGAAGGCGACCTTCGGCGACGACTGCGAGCTCCTGACGGTGCTGGACGGCGCCGGCGCGCCACTGGCGACGGTGATGAGTTTCGTCCATCGCGACACCATCGCGCCCTACTATGCCGGCGGCATGGCGGCCGCACGCGAGACCGGGGCACAGAGCTACATGTACTGGCGGCTGATCGGCCGTGCCGCCGAGCGCGGGCTTTCCCGGTTCGACTTCGGCCGGTCCAAGCGCGGCACCGGCTCGTTCGACTTCAAGGTCAACTGGGGGTTCGCGCCGCGTCCGTTGCGCTATGAGTTCAACCTGCGGCCAGGTCGGGAAGTACCGGACAACAACCCGAACAACCCGAAATACCGCCTGTTCATCGCCGCCTGGCAACGCCTGCCGGTGGCGGTGGCGAACGCGGTCGGGCCGCACCTGGTGCGAAGCCTTGGGTAGCCGGGCCGGCATCGCCATGGGCTCGGGCGGCATGCTTCTTGCTCATATGTCGACCACGCAATCGTTATCGATGGCCGGGTTGCGCCGTTTCGGCCCGCCCCTGACCATCGCGACGACTTTGGCACAGCCCGGCTGGTCGAGAGGCGCTTCGTGGTCGCAATGACGTTCGAGAAGGACACAACGCCGGCGGTCGACCGTCGCGCCTGGATGCTGGCGACGGCGACGGTGCTGGCGGTGTTCGCGTTGATGGGCTGGCTGTTCTTCGACGCGGTGTCCGGTGCGATCCGGGTGTGGAACCGCTCGGAGACCTTCACCCACTGCTATCTGATCCTGCCGGTCTCGCTCTACCTGCTGTGGGACAACCGCGCGGCGTTGGCGCGCGTGGCGCCGAAGCCGATGCCGTGGGTGCTGGTCCTGCTGCTGCCGCTGCTGGTGGTGCGCCTGATCGGCGACGTGGCCGGCGTGTTGGAACTGGAGCAGCTCGCGATCGTCGCCATGGCTCAGGTGGTGCTGCTGGCGGTGCTCGGCTGGTCGGTCTACCGGGTCGCCTGGTTCCCGTTCCTGTACCTGTTCCTGTTGGTGCCGTCCGGCGAGTGGCTGGTGCCGGTGCTACAGGATTTCACCGCCGACTTCTCGGTCGGCGCCCTGCGCCTGCTCGGCATTCCGACGCTGCACGACGGCATCTTCATCACCATTCCGAACGGTAACTTCAGGGTCGCGGAAGCCTGCGCGGGCCTGCGCTTCCTGATCGCGTCGATCGCCTACGGCCTGCTGTTCGCCTACATGGTCTACCGGTCATGGCAACGCCGGCTGGTCTTCGTGGCGCTGTCCTTCGTCGTGCCGCTGATCGCCAACGGTTTCCGCGCGCTCGGTATCATCTACCTCTCGCACGTCACCGATAACCAGATGGCGATTGCCGCCGACCACCTGGTCTACGGCTGGTTCTTCTTTGCCTTCGTTCTGGCCCTGCTGACGTGGATCGGCTTCGGCTTCCGCGAGGACATCGAGGCGGAGAAAACCGAACGCGCCGCGCCGGCGGGTCCGGCGCCGATCGCCGGCACGCCGTTCGCGATGGTGCTGACGGGCGCGATCGCGGCGCTGCTGGTCGTGTCCGGGCCGGCTTATGCCACCTATATCGTCGGCCAACCTGCCACCACGGCGGTCGCGTTGCAGGCCCCGCCCGTCGCGGCACCATGGCGGCCCACGACGCGCGACCTGGGCGGCTGGCACATCGTGCACCGCCATCCCGACGCGATGTTGTCACAGTCCTACGAGGCCGATGGCAAGCTGGTTCAACTCGAGATCGCCTACTATGCCTACGAGCGTGAGGGGGCCGAGCTGATCTCGCACAACAACCGGCTGTACGACGACGAGACCTGGAAACGGGTCGCCAGCCTGAACGGCACGCTGGCGCCGGACGGCACGGTGTTGCAGGTGCGCGGCGAACGGCTTCAATACGCTGGTGGCAGCCTGGTCGTGCTGCCGTTCTACTGGGTCGACGGACATTTCACCGCCAGCCGGCTGCGCGCCAAGCTGGCGCAGGTCAGCGCCCGCCTGCTCACCGGGCAGGTGGCGGCGGCGCAGATCGCGGTCGCCACTGAGGCCGGGAACGATCCGGAAGCGGCGCTGGCGACGCTACGCGCCTTTGTCGACAAGCTCGGTCCGCTGGCGCCGACGCTGGCGGCGGCACGGGCGAAGGCGCCCTAGGCCATGTGCGGGCTGGCCGGACAGTTCGACACGAAAGGCTTGCGGCCGATCGATCCGCGCGCCGTCGCCGTGATGACGGACGCGATCGCGCATCGCGGCCCGGACGGCGACGGCTTTCACACCGCGCCGGGCGTGTGCCTGGGTCATCGCCGGCTGGCGATCATCGACCTGACCACCGGCGACCAGCCGATCTATAACGAAGACCGCAGCGTCGCGGTCATCCAGAACGGCGAGATCTACAATTACCGCGAGCTGATGGCCGAGCTGCAGGCGCTGGGCCACACCTTCCGCACCGTCTCCGACACCGAGGTGATGGTGCATGCCTGGGAGGAATGGGGAGCGGACTTCGTCGAGCGGCTGCGCGGCATGTTCGCCATCGCGCTGCACGACGCCAACAAGCAATGCCTGTTCCTGGCCCGCGACCGGCTCGGCAAGAAGCCGCTCTACTACACCGAGTTGCCCGATGGCCGGCTCGCCTTCGCCTCGGAGCTGAAGGCGCTGCTGGTGCTGCCTGATCTGCCGCGCCGCATCGACCCGCGAGCGGTCGAGGACTACATGGCCTACGGCTACGTGCCGGACCCGCGCTCGATCTATCGCGACGTCGCCAAGCTGCCGCCGGCGACGACCCTGACGGTGACCAGCGGGCGGCCGGTGCCGGCACCGGTAACCTACTGGTCGGTGCGCTTCGACCCGCGGGCGCGCGGCGAGGCCGAAGCGGCGGCCGAGCTGGCGGAGCGGTTGCGCGTCGCGGTCGACATCCGCCGCGTCTCCGACGTGCCGATCGGCGCGTTCCTGTCCGGCGGCGTCGACTCCTCGGCCGTGGTGGCACTGATGGCGCAGCAGTCGACCGACCCGGTGAACACCTTCTCGATCGGCTTCGACAACCCGAAGTTCGACGAAAGCGAATATGCCGCGCGCCACGCCGCGCGCTATCACACCAACCACTTCACCCGAATCGTCGCGGCCGAGGAGTTCGATCTGATCGACCGGCTGGCGTCGATCTACGACGAGCCGTTCGGCGACAGCTCGGCGATGCCGACCTACCGGGTCAGCGCAGTGGCACGCGAGAACGTCACCGTGGCGCTCAGCGGCGACGGCGGCGACGAGGTGCTGGCCGGCTACCGACGCTATCCCTGGCACGTGAACGAAGAGCGGGTACGTCACCTGCTGCCGGCGGCCTTGCGCGGGCCAGTCTTCGGCGCGCTGGGGCGGCTCTACCCGAAACTCGACTGGGCGCCGCGGCCGCTGCGCGCCAAGACCACGTTGCAGGAACTGGCGCTGGACGCGGTCGGTGGTTTCTTCGTCTCGGTCTCGGCGATGACCGACGCGCATCGCGACCAGATCTATTCGTCCGGCTTCAAGCGCGAGCTGGCCGGCTATCACGCCTGCGAGGTGCTGCGCGGGGCGATGGAGGAGGCGGACACCGACGTGCCGCTGCTGCAGGCGCAGTATGCCGACCTGAAGACTTGGCTGCCGGGGCGGATGATGGTCAAGGTCGACCGCGCCTCGATGGCGGCCTCGCTGGAGACCCGGGCGCCGCTGCTGGACCACGAGTTCGTCGAGTGGGCGGCGACCCTGCCGGCCGACATGAAGCTGCGCGGCCGCGAGGGCAAGTACCTGCTGAAGAAGGCGATGGAGCCGCACATCGAGGCCGACATCCTGTACCGGCCGAAGATGGGTTTCTCGATCCCGCTGGCTGACTGGTTCCGCGGTCCGCTGGCCGACCGCATCCGCGCCGTCGCCGCCAGTCCGGCACTGGCCGACAGCGGCATCTTCGAACCGGCCGCCGTGGCGCGGCTGGTCGACGAGCACCAGTCCGGCCGCTGGGACCACGCCACCGGCCTGTGGAACCTGCTGATGTTCGACGGCTTCCTGCGCCAGGTGCACGATACCGGCAAGTCGGCCCTGGCCGACCAGCAGGTGCGTGCCGCGGGGTAGCCCACCTCGGCGGCGAATCGTGCTAAGGCTGCGCCATGTACGCTTCATTCATGGTGATCGACGACTTCTACGACGACCCGCACGAAGTACGGCGGATCGCGCTCTCGATGGACTATCCCGAGCCCGAGGTCGTCGAGAATTTCCCCGGCCGCAACTCCGCGCAGGTCATGGAGGTCGGCGGCCTCGACCAGGGCATCAGCCGGATCGTCAGCGAGCCGCTGGTCGCGTTCAAGGCGAACCCGTCGTCGCACGGGCGCTTTCGGGTATCGCTGGCCGGTGACGACGCGCAGCGGCGCTCCAACGTGCACAGCGACGTGCTGATGAACGCCGAAGGCGCCGCGCCGACGCTTTACTGGTCGGGCATCGTCTACCTGACCTTGCCGGAACATTGCCAAGGCGGGACCGAGTTCTACCGGCACAAGCCGACCGGCATGGACCGGGCGCCGCTCTACGAGCCGGAGCTGAAGAAGTTCGGCGCCGCCAACTATCCGCAAGCCGCCGACCGCATCATGGACGCGGACAGCAGGGATCCCGACAAGTGGGAGCACTTGATGACGATCCCGATGCGGTTCAACCGGCTGATCCTGCTGCGTCCCTGGCTATGGCACACCGCCGGTCTCTCCTTCGGCGACAACAAGGAGAACGGCCGCCTGGTGCAGCTCTTCTTCTTCGCCATCGACCCGCAGCAGGCACAGCCGCAGCCGCGATAGGTTCGTCGGCACCCCGGACTTGAACCGTGGGCCATGGTGACGCCGGTAGGGCGTCAGCGACGATTTGCCCGACTACGTCTTCGACATGGATGCCGGCTCAAGGCCGGCATGACGGCGCCGGTGGGTCGCAGGGCGCCGCGAACTTGCGTCAATCGACCTCGGCGTCAAATGTGCGCGCGAACCAGTTCACATCCGGCATGTCGGCGGTGCCGATGATGACCAGGCGGGTGCGGCTGGGCGCGCCGGGCCAGGCGGACAGGTCGAGGCGGCGGCCGGCGCGCTGCGCCAGCCAGGTCCGGCCATCGTCCAGCCGCACCGGACCCTTGGCACGCAACACCGCGTCGGGCAGGTCCGCCAGCTTCGCTTCGAGATCGGCGCGGGCGTAGGGAGCGTCGCGGCGCAGCGTCACGGTGCTGAACTGCTGGTCGTGATGGTGCGGCGGCGCCGGCTGGTGCGGCAGCGCCGGCAGCGTCAGCACTGCCGGATCGAGCGCGGCCTGGCTGGTCTCGACCAGCTTGGCGGCCGGCGCCAGCCGCGCGATCAGGGCGCGGGCGGCGTCCTTGGCGGCATCGCTGGCGACGTCGCACTTGTTCAGCAACACCAGGTCGGCGGCGCGCAGTTGGCGTTCGACGGTGTCGTTCAGCCGCCGGTCGGCGTGCCGTTCGGCCAGGGTCTCCGCGTCGGCCAGCACGATCACCAGGTCGCGGGTGAGCTTCGGGTGCAGTTCGCCGACATCGGAGATCGGCTTCGGGTCGGCGACGCCGGACGCCTCGATCAGGATCTGCTCCGGCGGCTCGGGTCGCGCCATCACCGTCATCAACCCGCGCAGCAGGTCGTCGCCCATCGAACAGCAGACGCAGCCGTTGGCCAGCGTGATGGTGTCGCCGTCGTGCGCGGCGATCAGGTCGCCGTCGATCGCCAGGTCGCCGAAGTCGTTCACCAGCACCGCCAGCCGCACGCCGGTCCGGGCGCGCAGCAGGTTGTTCAGCAACGTCGTCTTGCCGGCGCCGAGAAAGCCGCCGATGACGGTGAGCGGGGTCATGCCTGGAACGCGTGGCCGCCGACGATGGTGCCCCACACCGGCACGTCCTTGAGCACCTCGGGTGCGACGCCGAGCGGATCGTCGTCCAGCACCGCGAAGTCGGCCTGCTTGCCGACCTCGATGGAGCCGATCTCGTGGTCCAGTCTCAACGTGTAGGCGGCGCCGAGCGTGATCGCGCGCAGGGCGTCGGCGACCGGGATGCGCTCCGCCTCGCCGAGCACGCGGCCCGACACGGTGGTGCGGTTGACCGCGCACCAGGCGGTGAACAACGGGCCGAGCGGCGTGACCGGCGCGTCGGAGTGGATCGCGAACGGGACACCGCTGGCCATCGCCGTGGCGCAGCCGTCCATGCGGTCGGCCCGCTCCGGCCCCATGGTCACGCCATAGTGCTGGTCGCCCCAGTAGTACAGGTGGTTGGCGAACAGGTTGGCGCACATGCCCAGGCTGGCCATGCGCCGGAACTGCGCCGCGTCGGCCATCTGGCAGTGTTGCAATGTGTGGCGGTGGTCGCCCCACGGGTTGCGCCGGGTCACCGCCTCGACGGCGTCGATGGCGACTTCGATGGCCTCGTCGCCGTTGGTATGGATGAAGACCTGGCAGCCGGCGTCGTGGTAGGCGGCGACCACGGCCTCCAGCCGGTCCGGGCCGACATTCCAGACGCCGTTGGCGGCGCCGTTGTAGTAGCCGGGCCAGCGCAGCCGGCCGGTGAAGCCCTGAATCGAGCCGTCGGTGACCAGCTTGACGATGCCGAGCTTGAGCTTGTCGGTGGTCTTGCGCTTCAGCGCCACGGCGCGCGCGGCACCTTCCGCCGGTGGCAGGCTGTCGCCGTGGAAGGCCGGCACCAGGCGGACCGGATAGTCGTCAGCGCCGGTCACCGCCAGCAGGGCGGCGAGGATGTCGTCGGTCAGCGTGTTGACCAGATCGGTCGCCGTGGTGGTGCCGGTACGCACCGCGATGTTGGCGAAGTTGCGCAAGCCCTGGGCCTGGGCGGTCTCGGCGGCGTAGTTCAGGCCGATGGTGTCGAGCGCCATGAACTTGGCCGCCATTTCCTGCAGTTCGCCGTTGGGCTCGCCATCGGCGTCCTTGGCGACGCCGTCGACGTTGGTCGCGGCGGTGATGTTGGAGCGCTCCAGCAGCAGCGAGTTGACGCTGACCAGGTGGAAGTTGGAGTGGATGATGACGATCGGCCGGGTGGTGGAGACGCGATCGAGGTCGGCCTTCACCATGCGCCGGCCGGCGAAGTAGATCGGATCGAAGCCCCAGCCGACCAGCGGCTCGTCCGGGTCGGTCAGCCTGGCCTCGCAGCGCTGCAGCCAGTCGACCACGGCCTCGATGTTCTCCAGGCCGTCATAGCGGGTGCCGTCCGGGCCGATGCGGGGCATGTAGCCGCAGTAGGCGTATTTCCAGATGCTGCCCTCCATCAGGTGGCTGTGGCCCTCCACGAAGCCGGGCATCAGCACCTTGTCGGCGAAGCGGTCGTCGATGGCGTAGTCGCCCCAGCCCTCCAGTTCCGCCAACGACCCGGCGCCAAGGATGCGGCCGTCGCGGATGGCGACGTGGCTCACCTCCGGCCGGTTCGGGTTCATGGTGATGATCTTGCGGGCGGAAAGGATCGTGGTGGCGGACATCGGCGGCTCCTGGCTGGTTCCGCAAGTCTACGAAAAAGGGCGGCCCGTTTGACCGGACCGCCCCTGTTGGACCGTACGTTTTGTGGCTACTGGACTTACGTTCGGATCGCCATGTCTGGCGGTCCGGCTCAGAAGGTGCGGGTGTCGCCCGGCTGCATCACCACGACCTCGCCTGACCAGTCGCCGAGCGCCGCCTTGAACTGCTCCGGCGTGCCCTTCAGCAGGCCGAAGGTGCCGTAGTGCATCGGCATCACGACCTTCGGCTTCAGCATCTCCCTGGTGGCGTAGGCGGCATGTTTCGGATCCATGGTGAAGTGGCCGCCGATGCAGATCAGCGCCAGGTCGATGCCGTAGTAGCTGCCGATCCAGCCCATGTCGCCGAACACGCCGGTATCGCCAGAGTGGTAGATCTTCTTGCCGTCCTCCAGTTCGATGACGTAGCCGACCGGCTCGCCGCCGGGATGCGCCACGCCCTTATGCAGCACTGTGGAGCTGTGCTCGGCGCGGGTCATGTAGACCGTGACGCCTTCGATCGGCTGCAGGCCGTTGCCCTTGTTGAAGCGGATCAGCTGCTCCTTCGCCAGCAGTTCCAGGGTCTCGTAGGTGGTGCCCATGTCGGCGTTCATCGCCACCTTGGCGCCCGTCAGTTTGGCCAACTCGACGACGTCGGCGGTGTGGTCGAAATGGCCGTGCGTGACCAGGATCAGGTCGACCTTGCCGATCTTGGACAGGTCTTTCATGTCGGCCGGGGTCTTCGGGTTCTTGGTGATGAACGGATCGATCACGATGACCTTGCCACCCGGCGAGACGATCTTGAACGCGGCCTGGCCGTACCAGGTGACCTCGGCCGCCGTCGCGGCGCCGAGCGCGAACGCGGCCAGCGCCAACCCGCCCAGCAGCGGGCCGAATAGCTTGCGGAACATGTGGACTTCCCCTTTGTCGATGGTTCTGGGACGCAGCCTGACGCGGTCTGTCCCGTCGCGCGTGACGCCCCGATCACGCTTACGTTAGCCGAATGGAAAAAATTCCGCATGTCGGTGGCCGGCGGCGGCGAATTGGCCGGGCGCGGCCGACCCGGTACAGTGTCGGCAATCAGAACATGCGGGAGGAGATCGCGATGGCGATCGCATGCCGGCCGCTGACACCCGTGATCGGCGCCGAGATCGAGGGTGTCGACCTCGGTGCGCTGGACGACGCCGGCTTTGACGCGGTGCATCAAGCGCTGCTGGACCACCAGGTGCTGTTCTTCCGCGACCAGGACATCTCGATCGACCAGCACAAGGCCTTCGGGCGGCGGTTCGGCGCGCTGCACATCCATCCGACGGGTCTGGACACCGCGATCGAGGATCATCCGGAAATCCTGGTGATCCACGCCGACGACAAGACCTCGCGCACCGCCGGCGACGCTTGGCATTCCGACGTGAGCTGCGACGACGAGCCGCCGATGGCCTCGATTCTGAAGCTGCACGTGGTGCCGGAGAATGGCGGCGACACGCTGTTCGCGTCGATGTACGCGGCCTACGAGGCGCTGTCGGCGCCGATGAAACGCTACCTGGAGGGGATGACGGCGACGCACGACGGCGGGCCGAACTATCGCGACCGCGCACGCCGCGCCGGCCGGCTCGATCCGGCGCGCGAGTATCCCGCCGCGTCGCACCCGATGGTCCGTACCCATCCGGAGACCGGCCGCAGGGCGCTGTTCGTCAACAGTGTCTTCACCACCCATGTCGACGGCGTGCCGAGGGACGAGAGCGACGCGATCCTGCGCTTCCTGTTCGCGCATGCCGCCAAGCCGCAGTTCCAGTGCCGGTTCCGATGGCGGCTGAACTCGGTCGCGATGTGGGACAATCGCTGCGCCCAGCATCATGCGATGTGGGACTACTATCCCGAAACCCGCAGCGGCCATCGGGTCACCGTCAAGGGCGACCGGCCGGTTTGAGGAGCAAGGTCATGGGCGGCAACATCCAGGTCAGCAAGGTGACGCCGACGCTCGGCGCCGAAATCCGTGGCGTTGACCTGGCCAAGGGTCTGAGCCAGGCCGAGTTCGAGCAGGTGCACCGCGCCTTCCTCGACAACCAGGTGCTGTTCTTCAAGGACCAGACGCCGATGACGCCGCAGCGCCAGGTCGAGGTTGGCCGGATGTTCGGCGACCTGCACGTGCATCCTGCCGCGCCGCACCTGGACGGCATGCCCGAGGTGTTCGTGATTCACGCCCACAAGGGCTCGAAGATCGCCAACGGCAATGCCTGGCACACCGACGTGAGCTGCGATACCGAACCGCCGGCCGCGACCATGCTGCAGCTGCACCTCTTGCCGGCGTCCGGCGGCGATACGCTGTTCGCGTCGATGTATGCCGCCTACGAGGCGCTGTCGCCGGCGTTGCAGCGGTTTCTTTGCACACTGACCGCGCGGCACGAGTCGGAGCATATCTACCGTGGCCGCTATGCTGACCGGGGCGTCGACGACGGCGGCCGTGAGTATCCCAGCGCGTCGCATCCAGTGGTGCGCACGCACCCGGAGACCGGCCGCAAGGCGCTCTACGTGAACAGCTCGTTCACCACCCGCATCGAGGACCTGGCGCCGGCGGAGAGCCGGGCGCTGCTCGATTTCCTGTTCCGGCACCTGGAGCAGCCGCGGTTCATGTGCCGGTTCCGCTGGGCACCGAACGACGTGGCGCTGTGGGACAACCGCTGCCTGCAACACCATGCGATCTGGGACTACTGGCCGGACGAGCGCAAGGGTCACCGGGTGACGATCAGCGGCGACCGCCCGTTCCTGACGGCCTGAGGGGGCATCCGCATGAGCCAACGCGATAAGCCGCCATTTCGGGCCGATCACGTCGGCAGCCTGCTGCGGCCGCGATCATTGCTGGAACTGCGCGAGGGCTGGCGCCAGGGCGAGGTGACCAGCGACGAGTTGCGCGAGGTTGAGGACGAGGCGGTGCGCGAGGCGGTGGCGCTGCAGGCCGCGGCCGGCTTGCAGGGCATCACCGACGGTGAGTTCCGGCGCGACTGGTGGCACCTGGATTTCCTGGCCGGCTTCGAGGGCATCGAGCTTGCCTACGAGACCGCCGCGCCGAGCTTCGCCAGCGGCGAGCGGCCGCCGGTGACCAAGGTCGTCGGCAAGGTGCGCCACGGCCACGGCATCTTCACCGAACCCTTCAAGTTCCTCGCGGCGGCGACGTCGGGAACCGCGAAGCTGACCATTCCGGGTCCGGCACTGTATCACCTGCGTCCCGGACGGGCCGGCATCGACGCGTCGATCTATCCCGACCTGGATAGGTTCTGGGACGACGTGGTCGTGGCCTATCGGGCGGAGATCCAGGCGCTCTACGACCTGGGGCTGCGCTACCTGCAGATCGACGACGTCAGCTTCGCCTATCTGTGCGACGCGACGATGCGCAATTCACTGGAGGCGCGCGGCGACGATCCGGACGCGACCTGCGCACTCTATGTCGACCTGATCAACCGGGTGATCGCCGACCGGCCGCCGGATCTGGTGGTCACCACGCACATGTGTCGTGGCAACTTCAAGTCGAGCTGGGTGGCGCAAGGCGGCTACGAGGCGGTCGCCGAGGCGGTGTTCGGCGGCCTGAAGGTCGACGGGCTGTTCCTCGAATATGACAGTGACCGCGCCGGCGGTTTTGAACCGCTGCGTTTCGTGCGCCCGGAGACGCTGGTGGTCGTCGGGCTGATCACATCGAAGACGCCGGAACTGGAAGATCCGGACCGGATCGTGCGCCGGCTGGACGAGGCCAGCCGCCACGTGCCGCTGGACCGGCTGTGCCTGAGCCCGCAATGCGGCTTTTCCAGCACCTATCACGGCAACGCCCTGACGGCCGACGACCAGCGCCGCAAGCTCGACCTGACGGTCGCGCTGAGTCAGCGGGTCTGGGGCTAATCCAGACCCATCCGCGTTGCCTGCGCCGAGCAGCCGCTATGCGGCGTTGGCGCGAAACCAGTCGCCGGCGGCCTGCCGATGCCCGGCGACTGCGGAATTGGCGTAGACGTGCGCCTGCTCTTGCGAATTGATCACGCCGCCGCCCAGTTGCTCGACAAGCTTGCCGATGAACATCGGGAAGACTTCGCAAAACATCGCGAAATTCTCGATATCGTCGCGTAGTTGATCGTGCAGTTCCATCAGCACGTCCAGCCGCTCCGCCCAGCTCTTCTCGGCCAGGACGTTGATGAAGCGTTCCGCCAATTCGGCGGCCAGGTCCGGTGCGCCGATTTCGACCGGCTTACGCGTGTTGAGACCGATAGTTTGAGGCACGATAGTTCGCTCCGCACCTTATTGTTTTCCGCAAACCCAGGACGGGCGCGGCCCTCACCGAATGATATTAAGCATAATTCGGGCCAAGCGGGTCCGAGTAAGGATGCTCAATAGGTTATCCGGAGCGGGGTAGGGTGATGGTCGCGAAAGTGTAAAGAATTTCGACGCCGGTCAACGGCGGCCGAGCGAGCGCGAGAGCTTATCCGCCTCTTCTTGGAATTCGCCTAATATATCGGCAATCTCGTTGGAGGTGCGTCGATCCGGGACGGCAGAGCGACTGCTTCGGCGAGTCGGTTCCGGCTCGGGCGCCGGTGCTGGCGCCGGCATCGATGCCGGCAGCGCGGCGATCGTCTCCTGGAGCTGCGTCACGGTGTCGCGCAGACTGCCGCTGGCCTCCTGCAAGCTGTCGCTGGCGGTGCGGATGCCGCGTACGGAATGGCCGAAGTCCTCGGAAATCAAGTCCTCCAGGCGTTGGGTCAGGGCGGCGGCGCGTTCGGCGGCGTCGGTGGCGACACGGTCGGCGCCGGAGTCGAACGCATCGTGGATCGCCTGGGTCGCTGTCAGCATCTCGGCGAGCACGTCCCTCAGGCCTTCGAGCTGGCTGCGCTCCATCGCGGTCAGCTCGGCGACGTAGTTCTTCAGCAGGTCCTCGACCAGCGCCTTGACCTTGGCGGTCTGATCCTTGGCGTTGGCCTTGGCCGCGTCGGTCAGCGCCTTGGTCGGCTCCTTGAGGCTCTCGCGCAGGCGCTCGCTCATGGTCTCGAAAAAGCTCTCGTCGTGCGCGCGCAGCGTCTCGGCGAAGCGGTTCTGGCCGTCGGCGATGGCGCGGCGGATGTCCTCGGCCAGCCCGGACATGGACTCGCGCTGGCGGTCGGCGCTGGCGCGCAGGGAAGCGACCAGGTGCTCCGCGGTGAGCAGCGAGGCCGGCACCAGGAACAGTTCGTCCAGAATCCAGCACATGCGGCGGATTTCGCGCCGTTGTGCGAGGTAGATCGATTCCGCGGCCACGAACAGCAACAGCGCGGCGACGGCCGGCGCCGCCACCGTGTAGGGATTGGTCGCCATCGCCGCCAGATCGCTGCCGTCCGGCGCCAGCCGGGTGCCGCCGATGGCGCTCAGAACCAGCGAGATCACCGCCAGGCCGGTGAGCAGCAAGCCGAGCGCATAGGCCATATCGCGCACCACCGAGCGGCCAAGCTTCTCCGTCGAGAAGTAGCGCTGCGCCACCTCCGACGTGCCGAAGTCGGGCAGCCCCTCGTCGCCGCGATTGGACAGCCGCTGCACGGTGCGCAGGTAGCTCGACGCATCGTTGCTCATGTGCGCGGCGGCGGCGAAGCAGCTCATCACCGCGCTCATCGAGACCTTGTTGTCTTCGGCCTTGTCGCGGCGCAGGCTGCTGAGCCGTTGGTTGGTTTCGCGGTAGCTGCCCAGCCGTTGGAGTCCGATCGGCAGCACGAACAGCGCCACGAACACCACGCCGAAGGCCGACAGCGACATCACCGCGATGTCGTAGGTCGAAAACGACAGGCCGGCGCGCAAGGCGCCGATTATGTCCGCAAGGAAGTCCAGATTCATGTCGGCTGCGAGAGATCGCTCCAATCGGATTGCCTTGCGAGCTACAGGCGCCTAGTTTGGACCGCGCCGGCCCCAAGACCTAAGTCCAAACCATGTATAAATAGTAATGATGATCGCCGATGACAGTGCGATTGATCACATACACTACGCTTTACCCAAATCTCGCACAACCTAACCATGGGGTGTTCGTCGAGAATCGGCTTCGCCATCTTGTCGCGACCGGCGCCGCGGAGAGCCACGTGGTGGCGCCGGTACCGTGGTTTCCCTTCGCCTCGCCTGCCTTCGGCGAGTATGCCAAGTTCGCCGCCGCGCCGCGCCGCGAAAGCCGCCACGGCTTCGACATCGACCATCCGCGCTACATTGTGCTGCCGAAGATTGGCCAGAATGTGACGCCGTGGTTTCTGTATCGGGCGAGCATTCCGGCAATCGAAAAGCAACTATCGTCGGGCTATGACGCGCAGGTGATCGATGCGCATTTCTTCTATCCTGACGGGGTCGCGGCGGCGCTGCTGGCGCGCCGCTTCGGGCTGCCTTTCGTGGTAACGGCGCGCGGCAGCGACCTGAACCTGATGCTCGACTACGCGCTGCCGCGCCGGATGATCCGCTGGGTCACCGGGCAGGCGGCGGCAATGATAACCGTGTGCCAGGCGCTGAAGGACGAGCTGGTCGACATCGGCGTGGCACCGGAGCGGGTCACGGTGCTGCGCAACGGCGTCGACCTGGAAGGCTTCCGGCCGGTCGATGGATCGGAGGTCCGCGCCCGCCATGCCGGCGGCGGCCGGCTGCTGCTGTCGGTCGGCCTGCTGATCGAGCGCAAGGGCCACCACCTGATCGTCGAGGCGCTGCAACAGCTGCCGGACTGCCGGCTGCTGATCGCCGGCGAGGGCCCGGAGCGCGGCCGGTTGGAGGCGCTGGCCGAACGACTGGGCGTGGCCGACCGGGTGACGCTGCTCGGCCGGGTGCCGCACAGCGAACTCGCGGCCTATTACGCGGCCGCCGACGCGCTGGTGCTGGCGTCGAGCCGTGAGGGCTGGGCCAACGTTCTGCTGGAGGCGATGGCCTGCGGCACGCCGGTGGTGGCGTCCGACGTCTGGGGCACGCCGGAGGTGGTCGCCGCGCCTGAGGCCGGCCGGCTGATGCCGACGCTGGACGCCGACGGGGTGGTGGCGGCGGCGCAGGCCCTGTTCGCCGACATGCCGGACCCGGCCGCGACGCGGGCCTATGCCGAGGGCTTCTCCTGGGACGACACCAGCGCCGGCCAGCGCGACCTGTTCGAGCGTGTCGTGGCCGACTGGCGGACGCCATGAGCGCGAGCGAGCCTGAGCCCGCGCCCCGCAAGTTGCGCATCCTCTACCACCACCGCACGCGATCCAAGGACGGCCAGAATGTCCACATCGAGGAGCTGACGGCGGCGCTGAAGCGGCGCGGGCACGAGATCGTCATGTGTGAGCCCGGCGGCATGCGCGAAGCCACCTTTGGCGACGACGCGACGGCCGAGGGTGCCGGCTTAATCGGCTGGCTGAAGCGCCTGCTGCCGGCACCGGTCTACGAGCTGCTTGAGCTTGGCTACTCGGTGCCGGCCTATTTCCGGCTGGCGCGGGCGTGGCGCGAGCACAGGCCCGACGTGCTGTACGAGCGCAATAACCTGTTCCTGCTGTCCGGCGGCTGGCTGGCGAAACGCGCGCGCCTGCCATTCCTGCTGGAGGTCAACGCGCCGCTGGCCGATGAGCGCGCGAAATACGGCGACCTGGCGATGCGCGGCTTCGCGCGCTGGCTGGAGCACGTGGCCTGGCGCCAGGCCGACTACGTGCTGCCGGTGACCGACGTGCTGGCGGACTTCTGCCGCGCCGGTGGCGTGCCCGACGGGCATATCCGGGTGATCCCCAACGGCATCAACCTGGGACGCTTCCCGCCCAGCCTGAACGGCGACGCGGCGCGCGCCGAGCTTGGCCTTGAAGGCAAGGTGGTGCTCGGGTTCACCGGCTTCATGCGCGCCTGGCACGGGCTCAACGCCGTGGTCGATGCCATCGCGGAGAGCCCGAACCGGGAGAACCTGCACTTCCTGATCGTCGGCGACGGTCTGGCGCGGGCCGAACTGGAGGCGCACGCGGCCAAGCGCGGGGTGGCGGACCAGGTCACCGTGCTGGGCGTGGTGCAGCGCGACCAGGTGGCGCACTACGTTGCCGCCTTCGACGTCGCATTGCAGCCGAAGGTGACCGACTACGCCTCGCCGCTGAAAGCCTTCGAATACATGACGCTGGGCAAGGCGATCGTGGCGCCGGACCAGCCGAATATCCGTGAGATCCTGAAACACGACGACAGCGCGCTGCTGTTCGACCCCGCTGCGCCCGGCGCCTTCCGCGGTGCCATCGACCGGCTGTGTGCCGATTCCGAACTGCGCACGCGGCTCGGCGCCGCCGCGGCCCGTGCCATTGCGGTGCACGACTACACGTGGGACGGCAACGCGCGCCGCGTTGAAACGTTGTTCCTTGAGCTGCTGGCGGCACGCGGGAAATAAGCTGTTGAAACTCAGGAACGATTCAATACATGTGGCGTTGTGCTGCACTGCAACATGAATTGGCCCGTCGCTTGCTTAACCAAGACCGGAGGGCTGTTAGCGTTTCGGTAGGCTGATGTTGTCAAGTTGTCACTCGACTGCGGGTTGACGCTTGGCATCGCGACTCCTACACAGCGCGGCCAAGGACATACGCGCGGACGTTCGTCCGCCGGACAGACGATTGGTAGCTTATCGATGGACCATCTCAGCCAACTGGAAGCCCAGAGCGTCTACATTTTCCGCGAGGCGTTCGAGCAGATCGACAACATCGCCATGCTGTGGTCGCTCGGCAAGGACAGCAACGTGATGCTGTGGTTGGCGCGCAAGGCGTTCTTCGGCCACGTGCCGTTCCCGGTGGTGCACGTCGACACCGAGAAGAAGTTCCCGGAAATGTACGACTTCCGGGAGCATTACTCGAAGGAATGGAACCTCAACCTGGTGCTGGGCTACTGCCCGCCGGTGGAGGAGATGGACGAGACGCTGCCGCCGGCGGCGCGGTCGGCGGCACGCAAGACGTTCGGGCTGAAGGCGCTGCTGGAGCGCGAGGGCTATCAGGGCATCTTCGCCGGCATCCGCCGCGACGAAGAGGGCACGCGCGCCAAGGAGCGCTATTTCAGCCCGCGCGGCGCCCAGGGCCAGTGGGACTTCAAGGACCAGCCGCCGGAATTCTGGAACCAGTTCAATACCGACTTCGCGCCCGGCACCCACGTGCGCATTCACCCGCTGCTGCACTGGACCGAGATCGACATCTGGCGCTACACGCTGCGCGAGGGCATCCCGACGGTGCCGCTCTACTTCGCGCGCGACGGCAAGCGGTACCGGTCGCTGGGCGACAAGGACATCACCAGCCCGGTCGAGTCGAACGCGACGACGATCCCGGAGATCATCGCCGAGCTGGAGACCACCAAGGTCGCGGAACGGTCCGGTCGGGCCATGGACCATGAGGCGGAGGACGCGTTCGAGCGTCTGCGCGCCGCGGGCTATATGTGAGGGAATGGCGGCCATGACCCAGACCCGCGAGAACATGAAGATCGTCATCGTCGGCCACGTCGACCACGGCAAGTCGACCCTGGTCGGACGGCTGTTCCACGACACCGGCTCGCTGCCCGACGGCAAGTACGAGTCGATCAAGGCGATGTGCGAGCGGCGCGGCATGCCGTTCGAGTACGCTTTCCTGATGGACGCGCTGCAGGCCGAGCGCGACCAGGGCATCACCATCGACACGTCGCAGATCTGGTTCCGCACCGAGAAGCGCGAATACGTGATCATCGATGCGCCGGGGCACAAGGAATTCCTCAAGAACATGGTCACCGGCGCGGCCGCGTCGGACGCCGCGCTGCTGCTGATCGACGCCGAGGAAGGCGTGCGCGAACAGTCGCGCCGGCACGGCTACCTGCTGCACCTGCTGGGCGTGCGGCAGGTCGCGGTGGTGGTCAACAAGATGGACCTGGTCGGCTACAGCCAGGAGCGTTTCGCGGAGATCGAGCGCGAGTACACCGCATACCTCGCCGGGCTCGGCGTGCATCCGGTGTTCTTCATTCCGATCTCGGCCCGCGAGGGCGCCAACGTCGCCGACCGTTCGTCGGCCATGGACTGGTATCGCGGCCCGACGGTGCTTGAGGCGCTGGACGAGTTCCAGGTCGTGACCCAGCCCACCGAGCAGCCGCTGCGCATGCCGGTTCAGGCGGTCTACAAGTTCGACCAGCGCCGGATCATCGCCGGCCGGATCGAGAGCGGGCGGCTCAAGGTCGGCGACCGGGTGCTGTTCTCGCCGTCGAACAAGACCGCGCGGGTCGCCTCGATCGAGGCCTGGAGCGTCGGCGAGCAGCCGACCGAGGCATCGGCCGGCGAGAGCGTCGGTATCACGTTGGACGAGCAACTCTTCGTCGAGCGCGGCGAGATCTGTTCGCTGGAGGTCGAGCCGCCAGTGGAGACCGACGTGTTTCGCGGCCGTGTGTTCTGGCTCGGCAAGCGACCGCTGAAGGTCGGCGACCGCTTCAAGATGAAGCTGGCGACGGCGGTGGTGCCGGTGCGGGTGCAGTCGATCGACCAGGTGGTCGACACCGACGACCTGTCGCTCAATGCCAGCGGTACCGAGGTGCCGCGCAACGCGGTCGCCGAGGTCACCATGCGGGCGGATCGCATCGTCGCGCTGGACGACTTCGCCGACGACCAGCGGCTCGGCCGTTTCGTGCTGGTCGATGGCTACGACATCGCCGGCGGCGGCATCATCTCGATGGAAGGCTATGCCGACCAGCGTCAACTGATCACCGTGCGCGCGACCAACATCTACGCGGTCGAGCACGACGTCACCGACGTCGCCCGGGCGCAGCGCAACGGCCACATGGGCGGCGTGATGTGGTTTACCGGGCTATCCGGTGCCGGCAAGTCGACGCTGGCGGTCGAGGTCGAGCGGCGGCTCTACGCCATGGGCTACCAGGTCTACGTGCTGGACGGCGACAACGTGCGCTCCGGCCTGTGCGCCGACCTGGGCTTCAGTCCGGAAGATCGCGCGGAGAACATCCGGCGCATCGGCGAGGTCGCGGCACTGATGTGCGCGTCCGGCATGATCGTCGTCACCGCCTTCATCTCGCCGTACCGGTCGGACCGCGACCGGGCGCGAACCGCGGCCGGCGACAAGTTCCACGAGATCTACGTCAAGGCCGACCTGGAAGTCTGCGAGAACCGTGATCCGAAGGGCCTGTACAAGAAGGCCCGGGCCGGCGAGATCGCCGAGTTCACCGGCATCTCGGCGCCCTACGAGCCGCCGGAGAAGGCCGAGCTGGTGGTCGACACCAGCCGCGATGCGGTGGACGACTGCGTGCAACACATCATCGATTACGTGAAGAGCAACTTCCGCTATGAGTCGGCCAAGAGCGGCGCGGCCTGAGCCGCAATCGGGAGCCACAGCGATGTCCACGGCGACGGCTCGCGTCGCGCTCGTCGGTGCCGGTTTCATCTCCGATGTTCATGCGCAGGCGCTGGCCGGGCTGCCGTCGGTGTCGCTGGCGGCCGTGGTCGAGCGCGATCCGGCACGCGCCGAGGCGCTGGCCGGGCGCTGGAAGATCCCGCAGACATTCGGTGACGTCGACGCGCTGATCGCGGCGCGGGCGTGCGATGTCGCGCACGTGCTGGTGCCGCCGGCGGCGCACCGCGCGGTGGCGGCACCGCTGCTCGAAGCCGGCATCGACGTGCTGCTGGAAAAGCCGATGGGCGTCAGCGCGGCCGAGTGCGAGGCGCTGCTGGCCGCGGCCGAGGCCGGCAAGGCGCGGCTCGGCGTGAACCAGAATTTCGTCTTCAACCCGGCCTTCGTGCGCCTGCGCAAGATCCTGGACAGCGGCGAGCTCGGCGAGCTGCGCCATCTCGGCCTGGTCTACAACATGCCGCTGCGCCAGCTTTCGGCCGGCCAGTTCGGGCACTGGATGTTCCAGGCGCCGCAGAACATCCTGCTGGAGCAGGCGGTGCATCCGCTGTCGCTGATCCAGGCGCTGGTGGGGTCGGCCGACGAACTGTCGGCCTCCGCTTCGCCGCCGCGCGAGCTGGGACCGGGCCAGCCGTTCTACGAGCGGTTCATGGTCGCCAGCCGCCACGGCACGGTGACGGCACAGTCGCTGTTTGCCTTCGGCCAGGACTATCCGGCGTGGCGGGTGCAGGCGATCTGCCGCGACGGGATCGTCCATGCCGACGTGCTGGCGAACCGGGTCACCGTGGAGCGGGCGTCGCGCTGGCCGGAGTTCTTCGATTTCTGGCAGGGCGGCACCATGCCGGCGCTGTCCGGCCTGGGCCAGGCCACCGGCAACATGGTCGGCGACGTGCTGTCGCTGCTGAAGCTGCGCGGACGGTCCGACCCGTTCTTCGTCAGCATGAAGGGCTCGATCGGTGCGTTCCATGCCAGCCGTCAGGGCGGCGCGCTGCAAAGCGACGGCCGCTTTGGCGGCGACCTGATCGGCCTGTGCGAGCAGATTGCCGACGCCGCCGGCATCGAGCCGCCGGCCGCGGCGCCGGCCGTGACGCGCACCGAGAGCTGGGACGTCGCCGTGCTCGGCGGCACCGGCTTCATCGGCCAGCATGTCGTCGCCGCGTTGCGCGCGCAGGGCCACAAGGTCGGCGTGATGTCGCGATCGGCGAGCCCGTCGGCCGCGGTCTTCGCCGACCCCGACGTGGCGATCGTCACCGGCGACGTGCACCGGCGCGAGGACATCGAGCGCGCGATCGGCCAGGCCCGGCTGGTGGTCAACCTGGCGCAGGGCGCACAGGGCGGCTCGGCCGACGAAATCCAGCAGTCGATGATCGATTCCGCCTGTCTGGTCGGCGAGGTCTGCCTGGACAAGGGCGTGGAGATGCTGGTGCACACCGGCACCATCGCGTCGCTGCAACTCGGCGACCCCTCGGCCACGATCACTGGCGAGACGCCGACCGACCCGGAGCCGGAAAAGCGCGCGGTCTACTCGCGCGGCAAGGGCATGGCCGACAACGCGCTGTTGCGGATGCACCGCGAGCGAGGTCTGCCGGTTTGCATCCTGCGGCCCGGCCTGGTGGTCGGAGAGGGTGGCCTGGCATTTCACAGCGGCCTTGGGTTCTTCAACCGCGAGCGGCACACGCTGGGCTGGAACCAGGGGCGCAATCCGCTGCCCTTCGTGCTGGTCGAGGACGTCGCCGCCGCCGTGGCCGGCGCGCTGAACAACGCTGATGCAGCCAACGGCAAGGCCTACAATCTGGTCGGCGACGTCCGGCTCTCGGCGCGCGCATATGTCGAGGCGCTGGGCAAGGCCTTGCGCCGTCCGCTGCGCTTCCATGGCCACAGCGTCGGCTGGCTGCAATCGACGGAAGTGTTC
The DNA here is from genome assembly GCA_040223615.1 of Alphaproteobacteria bacterium. GTDB lineage: Bacteria > Pseudomonadota > Alphaproteobacteria > JAVKFY01. Next base: position 13,226 of record JAVKFY010000053.1, on the reverse strand, counting down.
AAGTGGCTGGTGAAGCAGGCGATCGGGCGACGCGACGCGCCCTATCCCAGCATCGCCGACCTGCGCTCGCGCGGACTGATGGCGCGCTTCGACTGCGCCGACGCCAAGCGCGACCTGGGCTGGTCGCCGGTTTCCGACCACGCGACCTTCGTCCGCCGTGCCATCGACGTGCACGGTCCGATCGAGTGAGCGACGCGCCGGAACAGCGCCACCTGTTCCACGTCTTCTCGACCTTCGCGGTCGGCGGCCCGCAAGTCCGCTTCGCCCATATCGCCGAGCGTATCGGCGACCGCGCCCGGCACTCGGTGGTGTCGATCAGCGGCAATTTCGCGGCCCGCGAGAAGCTGCCGGCCGGACTCGCGGCCGACTTCATCGAGCCGCCGGTCAACAAGAAGCTGTCCGCCCTCAACCTGCCGACGATTCGGCGCGTGCTGCGCCAGGCGCGGCCGGACTTGCTGGTCACCTACAATTGGGGCGCGGTCGACTGGGCGCTGGCCAATGCCGTCGCGCCGATCGCGCCGCACGTGCATTTCGAGGACGGGTTTGGGCCGGAAGAGGCGGAGCGGCAGTTGCGGCGTCGGGTCCTGTACCGGCGCCTGGCGCTGCGCCGGACGCGGCAACTGATCGTGCCGTCGCTCACCTTGCAGCGCATCGCCACCGAGATCTGGCGACAGCCGCAGAACCGAGTCCACTACGTGCCGAACGGCATCGACGTCGACCGCTTCACCGGCGGCGGCGATGCCAGCCTGTTGCCGGCCGCAGAGGGACCGGTGATCGGCACGGTCGCGGCGCTGCGGCCGGAGAAGAATCTCGGCCGGCTGCTGCGCGCCTTCGCGGTCGTGCATGCCAGCCTGCCGTTGTCGCGGCTGGCGATCGTCGGCGATGGCCGGGTGCGCGGCGAGCTTGAGCGACAGGCCGCCGGCATGGGGCTCGGCGACGCGGTGATCTTCACCGGACACATCGCCGAACCGGCGCGCGTGGTGCCGCTGTTCGATATTTTCGCGCTGAGTTCCGACACCGAGCAGATGCCGCTGTCGGTGCTGGAGGCGATGGCGGCGGCCAAGCCGGTGGCCAGTGTCGACGTCGGCGACGTGCGCTCGATGGTGGCCGATGCGAACCAGCGCTTCGTCGTGCCGCGCGATGACGAGGCCGCGTTCGCGCAGGCGATGCTGGTGCTGGCCGGCGACGCGGCCTTGCGGGCCTCGCTCGGCGCCGCCAACCGCGAGGCGGCGCGCACGCGCTTCCCGCCGGACCGGATGTTCGAGACCTACGAGCGCCTGCTGCTGGGCTGAGACCGATGCGGGATCAAGCGACGACAGGGCGGGCGCCGAACGATTGGCTGGCACCGGCGTTGCTGCTGACGTTGCTGGCCTTGGTGCCGCCGCTACAGGCGCTGACCCAGCCGTTCAACCATGACGAGGAGCAGTATGTCGCGGCGGCGGTGCTGGCGCGCGACCTGCTGCCCTATCGCGACTTCCTGTACCTGCAGACGCCATTGCAGCCGCTGCTGCTGGCGCCGCTGCTGGCGGCGGTCGAGGCGCCGCCGTTCGTGCTGGCGCGACTGGCGTCGGCGGCGTTCGGCGTCGTCGCGCTGGTGCTGGTCCACGCGGTCGCCTGGCGGCTGTCCGGGCGGCGACTGGTCGCCGGCGTGGCGGCGGCGTTGTTCGTCACATCGTCGACGATGTGGCCGGCCTTCGGGACGGCGCGCAACGACATCCTGCCGATCTGTCTGGCACTGCTCGGCGTCTGGCTGGCGCTGAAGGCATCGGACCGGCGGGGCCATGGTCTGGTGGCGCTGGCCGGCGCGGTGTTGGCCCTGGCCCTGTCGGCCAAGCTATCGGCCGGGTTCGCCGGGCTGGCGGTGATGATCGGGCTGGCCTGGATCGTGCCGCGTCTGCTGCCTGCCTACCTGCTGGGTGGGGTGGCCGGGCTGCTGCCGACGGCGGTGCTGGCGGCGCTGGCGCCCGACGCATTCGTCTATGGCAGCTTCACCTATCACCTGACGGCGCCGTACGACTGGTACGTGGCGACCGGCCGCGAAGCATGGCTGAGCCATGGTTTCCAATGGGCCTACCTGGCCCGGGCGGTGTCCGCCGACCCGGCGCTGCTGGCGGCGCTGGCGCTCCTGCTGGGCGGGTTGATCGCGCTGCGCCGCCATGTGCGGCCGAGCTACGCGGTGCTGCGCCGGCGTGGCGGGCTGATCGTGCTGCTCGCGGCGGCGTTGGGCGCGCTGGCGTATTTCGGGCCGCGGCCGCCGTGGCAGTACTACCTGCAACCGGCGGTGCCGTTCCTGATCCTGGGCGCGGCGGCGTTGCCGACGGTGTGGTACCGGCGGCGTCATGCCTACGTCTTCGCCGGCCTGGCCGGGCTCGCCGTCGCGGTGCAGACGGCGCGGCTGAGCCAGCAGTGGGTCTCGCCGGCCGACTGGGTGCCGACGCGGCTGCACGCGCTCGCCCAGGCAATCGCGGCCCAGGCCGGCGCCGGGCCGGTCGCTACGCTGAGCCCGGTTCTGGTGCTGGACGGCGGCGGCGCGATCCTGCCGGAACTGGCCAGCGGCCCGTTCTTCTTCCGCACCGGCACTGCCGAGCTCGCGGCGACGCTGCCGGCCTTGGCACCGATGTCTCTCGACGAGAGCTTCGATCCGCCGGCGATCCTGGTCGGCATGGAGCCGGTCGCGGAGACGGCGTTGCGCGACTGGGCGCGGGCACGCGGCTACGTCGCGCAGCCGCCGCTGTCGGTCGACTTTCCGGTATCCGGGCCGCCAGTCGGGCCGGCCCAGGTCTATCTCAAGCGGCTTCCGTGAACAGCCGCCCCGGCGCGGTCTCGGCGGCGACGGCCAGGATCGCCGCCTGCTGCTCGTCGGACAGTTCCTGCTGCCATTTCATCGCCGACTTCAGCGGGTCGCGGAACAGCTGATAGTAGCTCTCGTTGCCATCGCCGCCGGCGGTCGAGGCGCCGACGAAGCCGGCGGTCTGGTCCTGCCAATCCAGGCCTGCGAACTCGAACAGCTCGCGGGCCAGCGCTTCCGGCGCCCGGCAGACATCCTCGTAACGCACCACGCGGACCCGGCCGGCGGCGTCGTCGGCCGCCGCCATCGCCAGCTCGTTCGGAATCGCCCAGCGCCAGGTCAGCCGCGCCTCGGGCGTCATCGCCATGAAGGCGTCGGCGTCCAGGCCGCGGCGCTTGGCCGGCTCGGTGGTCGCCAGGTCCTCGTAGATGCCGCGTGCCTCGGTCGCCGGCTTGTTGTCGTCGAACATGTTGCGGGCGATGCCGCGCAGCACCGACGACACGTGGCCGCACGGGTGGCGCACGATGACGATCGCCCGGGTGTCGGGACGGGCGCGCAGGAACAGACGCACCCGGCCGAGCGCACCGATCGACTTGATCGCGATCTCGATGTCGGGCGCGGTGGGATCGGCCATATCGGGCAGGTCGAGGCGGCGGAAGCCATCGCCGACCAGGGGCAGCCGTTCGCCGGCCTTGGCGGCGACGATCATGGCCTTGCGCAAGGCCAGGCTTGGACCGGCCAGGTAGGTCTTCGGAAAGATCGGCAGCGAGCCGGTCGACTTGGTGTTGCGCACCCGAACCAGGCGGTCGAGATAGGCACGGGCGGTATCGAGGTTCTGCTCGATCTTCTCGCCCTCGCAGTAGATCGGCAGCTCATGGCCACGATCGACCGTATCCGGCTCATGCCGGTACAGCACGCGCGGATGACTATCAAAAATCTTCGCCAGCCAGGTGGTCCCGGACCGGGGCGAACCGACGAGCAGGATCATGCGGCGCGTACTCTTGCCTTCTCCGGCGGACGAATCAGCCACGGCGATGGTAGGGCAGGCCCGTGGCCACGACAAACGCGCCTAGACAGATGGTTGGAGCTGAATTCATGCACTCTAATTCTGAACTGTAAAGTTTCCCGACATATCTGCCGAGCTTCGGCTCGCGGCAACCGGCCGGCCCTCGCCCGAGTGGCTTTGACGCGGCCGCCTGCGCACGCCGCGCGATCGAAGGCTGGTAAGCGTTTGCGGAGGGAATCAGAGCCCTGTGGCTGGCTGGTGGAGGAGTCAGGAGTCGAACCTGAATCTGCTGGCCCGCGAACGGGTCAGGGCTTTCCCAGTTAAGCTACTCCCCCGCAGCTCCGGCTGGCTTGTCGTGCGGGTACACTGTGCCGGAGAAGGACTTAGCAAAGGCTTTCTGCAGGTCCTGGGCCAGCTTGTCGACGCCCTTGTCCCACTCGGTGCCGGACGGCGCGGTCAGGTTGTAGGCGTCGAGATAGGCGACCAGCAAGCGCGCCTCGGCCTCATCGATGTCGTACTTCTTCCGGGCGAAGCCGCTGCGCAGCTTTTCCGCCAGCGACAGTGCCTGGGCGGCATCCGGCGCGCCTCCCGGCGGGCCGAACTGGCGGCGGGTCGCCATCTCCTCCAGGACCTCGATCAGGCGGTCGATGGTCTTGCGCGCGGTTCGGTGGTGAAACATGGCGGCCCTTATGCCGAAGCCGGCGAATCCGTGTCAATCCGCCGGCTGCGGCAACCGCGTCAGCCTTCGCGCGCCGCCTTGGCGGCCGGTCGGCCGAGGCAGCGGTCGAGCCAGTCCTTCACCTTGGGCCAGGCAGACAGGTCGATCTTCGACATCTTGGCCCAGCTCAGCACCGCGGCGACGTTGAGGTCGGCGACGGTGAAATCGCCGCCGAGGATGTAGGGCGACTTGGCGAGATGATCGTCGAGCACCGCGAGCGGCCGCTTCAGTTCGTCGAGCGACGTCTCCATCACCGCCGGGTCGCGCTTGTCCTCCGGCCCCATCATCTGGAACAGGTAGGCCAGCACCGGCTTCTCGATCTCGGTCATGACCCAGAAGGACCACATCATCGCCTGCGCTTCGCCCTGCAGATCGGCGGGTTGCAATGGGCCGCCGTGCTTGCGGGCGAGATAGAGATTGATCGCCATCGACTCCCAGAGCTTGAAGCCGTCGTCATCGATCGCCGGGATGCGGACGTTCGGGTTGATTTCCTTGTAGGCGTCGCTCTTCAGCTCTTCGCCGCGGAAGCTCCAGGGCTTGGCCTCGTAGTCGAGCCCCAGCTCGCGCGCCATCCAGTAGGTGCGGTAGGGACGCGCCTGCGGCGTCCCGTAGATCGTCAGCTTGCTCATCGGGTTTCCTGTTCGTGATGTTGCTTATGGTCAGCGCGGCGAGTCGAGCAGCGGGAAGGCGCTCCACACCGACGGGTCGGTGACCGCGGGAGCGCCGCGATGGATGTGCGCGGTCGTGAGCTGGTCCCAGCCGGTGACGCCCAGCAGGCCGAAGCAGATCGACGCCTCGTGCTTCAGCAGGTGCATGACGCGCGCGACGCCGGCCTGGCCGGCGCCGGCCAGGCCGGCCACCGCCATGCGGCCGATGCCGATACAGTCGGCGCCGGCCGCAATGCCCTTCACGATATCGGAGCCGCGCAGGAAGCTGCCGTCGACCATGATCTTGGCGCGCCCGGCGATCGCGTCGACCACCTCCGGCAGCACGTCCATGGCGCCGCGCCCGTGGTCGAGCTGTCGGCCGCCGTGATTGGAGACGTAGACCACCTCGACGCCATGCTCGACCGCGATCTTCGCGTCCTCTCCGGTGGCGATGCCCTTCAGGATCAGCGGGATATCGTGCTTGCCCTTGAAGCGCTCGACCTCCGACCAGCTCAACGCCGCTTGCGTCGCCGCCATGTACTCGTCGCCACGGCGCCAGCGCTTGTCGAAGCGCTTGTCGATGTCGCGCTCGCGCCGGCTGTAGTGCGCGGTGTCGACGGTGAGGCAAAAAGCGGTGTAGTCGTTGGCGATGGCGCGCTTGGCGATGTCGTCGATCCAGCCGGTGTCGCCGCGCACGTAGAGCTGGAAGATGCGCAGCGCGTCGGGCGCGGCCTTGGCCACCGCCTCCAGGCCCGGCTGCGACACCGAACTCAGCATCATCGCGGTGCCGGCCTCGGCGCAGCCCTTGACCATGGCGGCGCCGCCCTCCTCGTGGAAGCTTTCCAGCGAGCCGACCGGCGCAGCGCAGACCGGCAGGTCCAGCCGCTTGCCCAGGAACTCGCACGTCAGGTCGACCTTGGAGACGTCGTTCAGCACGCGCGGCCGGAACGCCACGGTATCCAGCGCCAGCCGGTTGCGGCGCAGCGTGGTCTCGCTCTCGGTGCCGCCGACCAGATAGTCCCAGATATTCGCGTTCAGGTTGATCCGGGCCTGGCGCACGACCTCGTGAAGGTTCTCGAATCCGGCCGCCTTCGCTGCTTCGAAGTCCATCGTCGCTGTCGTCTCCGTGATTGCCGGGCGCAGTCTAGCGCGTTGTCGATGGCCGGTCTCGCACCGTAGAGTCGGTGCGTGGATGATCCATGGCGACATCGAAACGCAAGCTGACCCTGGGTCTGGCGGTGGCCGCGCTGGCGCTCGGGCTGACGGCGTTGATGGCCGGCGCGCTGCCGACCGCGCCGCCGCCGCACCGGCAGCCGCTGCCACCGGTGGAGAGTGCCGCGGCGGCGGAAGATCTGGCCCGCGAGCAGCGTGAGCTGACCTACTTGCGCGCCTTGCGCCGGCAGTATCTGTGGGGCATCGACAACCTGCTGGTGAACCAGAGCTTTACCAGGGTCGAGCTCGACCGGCTGAAACACGAACATCGGCTGATGCCGGACGACGATCCCGCGCGCGAGAACCTGGAACGCCGCCTGCGCGACCTGCCCGATCTGTATCGCGACTATGCCGCCAACGAGGCGCGGGTGCGCGAACTGCTGGATGAGGTCGAGGCCGAGCTCAGCGCACGCGAAGCGGCGCTGGCGGCGCGCCAGGGCACGGCGACGCGCTAGCGGCAACCGGCCCGGGCCACGCGCCGGCAATGGCCGGTGCCGGGCCCCTCCGTTTCAGGTAATGGTACGGCCGCCGCCGCGGTGCCACACTGACGGCGAGCAAAGGAGCGAGACATGGCGATCAGCGACGACCACAAGGCCAAGGCGAAGACATTCCGCGCGCTGCACCGGGGCCCACAGGTGCTGGTGCTGCCCAACGCCTGGGACGAGGTCAGCGCGGCATTGATGGTCGCCGCCGGCTTTCCGGCCATCGCCACCACCAGTTCCGGCGTCGCCAACGCGGTCGGCTTCCCCGACGGCGAACATATCGGCCAGGACCGGATGCTGGGCATCGCTGCCAGCATCGCCGCGCATGCCAGCGTGCCGGTGACCGCTGACCTGGTCGCCGGTTTCGGCAGCGAGCCGGCGGCGGTCGCCGACACGGTGACCCGGGCGATCGGCATCGGCCTGGCCGGCTGCAACATCGAGGACGGCGACCAGGCAAGCGGCAAGCTGATGGATTTCGACCTGGCGGTGGCGCGCATCCATGCCGGCGCGGAGGCCGCCGACAAGGCCGGCCTGCCGGACTTCGTGATCAACGCCCGGGTCGATCCCTACCTGCGCGGCTTCGGCGAACCGTCGGCCTGCCTCGACGAGTCGATCCGGCGCGCCAACGCCTACCTCGCCGCCGGTGCCGGTTCGGCCTTCGTGCCGGGGCCGGTCGACGCCGACACCGTCGGCAAGCTCGCGAGCGCGATCGACGGTCCGATGAACGTGATGGCCGGCCGGCCCGGCACCTTGTCGGCGGCTGAGTACGAGAAGCTAGGGGTGGCGCGGATTTCCATCGGCGGCAGCCTGGCGCTGGCGGCGCTGGGACTTGTGCGCGATGCCCTGGCGACGCTGAAGGCCGAGGGCACGTTCGGCTATGGCGGCAACATGATGAGCCACCCGGAGGCCAACAAGCTGATGGCCGCATGGCAGAAGGGCGGCTAGAACGCGATCTTCGCCGAGCGTAGATCGTCGAGCAGGGCGCGGCAGGCGCCGTTGAGGTAGCCGTTGCGCCGGTGCACGGCGCAGACCGGCTGCATCGCGGCGAGGCTCGGTGCGGCGATCGTCGCCAGCGTGCCGAGCCTGAGTTCCTCGCGGATCGCACTCCGCGGCAGCAGTGCGATGCCGAAGCCAGCCTCGACCAGGCGCTTTTGCGCCGTCAGGCTGTCGACGGTCAGCATCTCGGCGTCCCCGAGCCCGGCCTTGGCAAGTTGGTTTTCGACCTGGTGGCCGGACGACGGCGGCCGGTTGCGGCCAGCCGGGAAAGCGAGCCAGCGTTCGTCGCCGAGCTGCGACAGCGGACGCGGCCGCTTGCCGGCGAAGCGATGGTCGGCGGCGCAGACCAGGATCAGCGGCTCGGCGCCGATGTCCTGCGACACCAGATCGGCGCCGGCATCGGCGAAGTAGCGCAGACCCAGCGCCACCTCGCCGCGGCGAACCTGAGCGCTGACCTCCTGACTGTTGGCGGTGCGCAGGTCGAGACGCAGATCCGGGTGGCGGCGCAGGTAGGCCTGCAGGTGCGCAACGAGCGGCGAGTCGGCAAGCGTGCCAACGATGGCGAGCGACACCACGCCGGCGTCATCGCGCGACAGCGCCGCCACCGCCTCGGCGCCATCGCGGATCGCCGCCAGCGCCGCCTCGGCGTGCGGCAGAAAGGCGCGGCCGGCCTCGCTCAGCACCGCGCCGCCCGGCCCACGCTCGATCAACGGCGCGCCCAGCGCCTTTTCCAGCTGCCGGATGCGCCGGGTGATCGCGGGCTGCGAACGGTTCAGGTGTGCCGCCGCGCGAGTCACGCCCTGCTGGCGCGCCACGGCAACGAAGGCTTCGATCTCGGCCGTCGAGTTCATCAGAATTCCTGATGTTGTCTCTACATACTATGCATTGGACGGATCAGGTCGGCAAGGCGAGGATACGGCGAATGACAGCCAAGGAGACCGCAGATGACCGTCAGCAGTGCGCAGCGAGAGAAGACCGCCGCGTTCAACCGCATGCACACCGAAGGCGACGTGCTGCTTCTGCCGAACTGCTGGGACCACGCCAGCGCGGCGCTGATGGCGGCGGCCGGCTTCGCCGCCATCGCCACCACCTCGGCGGGTGTCGCCGTCGCCAACGGGGCGCCGGATGGTGAAAACCTGAGCCGCGCGTTCCAGATCGGCTTCGCGGGCGGGATCGCGAACCGCACCGACCTGCCGGTCACCGCCGACCTCGAGGCCGGCTACGGCACCGAGCCGGAGGCGGTTGCGGCGACCGTCGCGCAAGCGATCGCGGCGGGGCTGGTTGGCTGCAACATCGAGGACGTGGTGCCCGGCTCGGGCGAACTGATGCCCTTCGAGCTGGCGGTGGCGCGGATCGAGGCCGGCGTAGCGGCGGCGCGCGGGGCCGGTGTCGACTTCGTGCTGAACGCGCGTACCGACCCCTACCTGGTCGGTCATGGCGACGCGGAGGCGAACTTCGCCGAGGCGGTGCGCCGGGCCAATGCGTTCCTGGCCGCCGGCGCGCCGAGCGTTTACGTGCCGGGCGTGCAGGACGCGGCGACCATTAGTCGGCTGGTGACGACCATCGACGGGCCGCTCAACGTACACACCGTGGCCGGTCGCGCCATGCCGGCGCTGGCCGAACTGCGCGACCTCGGCGTCCGCCGGGTCAGCCTCGGCGGCAGCCTGATGCAGGCGGCATCGACCTTCGTCAACGCCACGCTGGCCGAGATCAAGGCCGGCGACTTCGGCTTCGCCGCCCGGGCGCATTCGTCACGAGACCTCGGCGGGCTGATGAAGCCGTGGCTGAGACGGTAGGAGACGGCCGGATCAGGCCCGGCCATGACGATCAGAAACAAATCTCGTCATGCCCGGACTTGATCCACGGCTGTCCGGTTAAGTCCTTCCGGTCCTGCGCCCCCCTCAACGCCTTTGCAAGTGCAGGGACGTGGATGGCCCGGACAAGCCGGGCCATGACGCGTTTTCTATGTTTTTAGTAAGGTCGTCATGCCCCGACTTGTTCGGGGCATCCACGTACAGAAGCTGGACCAATCGGTCGCGGTTCTTCTGTCCGGTGCCGCCCGAAGCGGCGCAACCGCCTGAGCGGCACCAGGAAACGGACAATCACCCCAATCTTAACCGGACACCCTTTGTCTTGATTCGGGCATCCGGCGCCGCCGGCGCCTAGTTATCCCCGTCCAGCAGCTTGCCGAGGCCGCCGAGGACCGAGCCTTCGCCCTTGGAGCCGCCGCGTTGCGGGGCGGCGGCGAGCATGCGGCCGGCCAGGCGCGAGAATGGCAGGCTCTGCAGCCAGATCGTGCCGGGCCCGGTCAGGCTGGCGAAGAACAGGCCCTCGCCGCCGAACAGCATCGACTTGATGCCGCCGGCCTGGACGATGTCGAAGTCGATATCGGCGGTCATCGCGGCGACGCAGCCAGTGTCGACGTGGAGGCGCTCGCCGGGCTGCAGCGTGCGCTCGTGCAGGGTGCCGCCGGCGTGCACGAAGACCCAGCCGTCGCCCTCCAGCTTCTGCATGATGAAGCCTTCGCCGCCGAACAGGCCGGTGAGGATGCGGCGCTGGAAGTGGATGCCGATCTGCACGCCCTTGGCGGCGGCCAAGAAACTGTCCTTCTGGCAAATCAGTCGACCGTTATTCTCCGCCAGGTTCAGCGCCAGGATGGTGCCGGGGAAGGGCGCGCCAAAGGCGACCTGGGCCTTGCCGGCGCCCTGGTGGGTGAACACCGTCGCGAACAGGGATTCACCGGTCAGCACCCGCTTGCCGGCACCCATCAACTTGTTCAGAAAGCCGCTGTCCTGGCCGGAGCCGTCACCGAAGATGGTGGTCATCTCGATGTCGGCGTCCTTGTACATCATCGATCCGGCCTCGGCGATGGCGCTCTCGCCGGGATCGAGTTCGACCTCCACGTACTGCATCTCGTGGCCGAGGATGCGGTAGTCGATCTCGTCGGCGCGGCTGCGGTGGCTCGCCGCGACGGACGCCATCGGCGGCGGCGGCACCTTGTCCTGCAGTTCGCCCACCGAGCTGACGAGCTGCCAGTCGGAGAAGCCGGCGCGCCAGCAATAGGCGTCGGGATGCGCGGCGGCGTAGTTCGCCGCCTCGCTGTGGTCCATCGGCTCGCTCTGCTTGCCGTCGATGGAGAAATACCACTCACTCATCGATCCAACTCCTTGTCGGCCAGCCCCACCGTCAGCAGGGCGAAGGTGTAGGCCAGCGCCACTTCCTCCAGCTTGTCGAACCGCCCGGCGGCGCCGGCGTGGCCGGCCGCCATCTCGGTCTTCAGCAGCAACAGACTATCGTCGGTTTTCAGCTCGCGCAGCCTCGCCACCCACTTCGCCGGTTCCCAGTAGGTCACGCGCGGGTCGGTGATGCCGGCGGTGACCAGCATCGCCGGGTAGGCCCGCGCGGCGACGTTGTCGTAGGGCGAATAGGCGGCGATGCGCCGGAACACCTCCGGGTCTTCGATCGGGTTGCCCCACTCGGGAAATTCCGGCGGCGTCAGGGGCAGGCTGGCGTCGCACATGGTGCTCAGCACGTCGACGAACGGCACTTCGGCGACGATGCCGGCGAACAGGTCGGGCCGCAGGTTGGCGACCGCGCCCATCAGCATGCCGCCGGCGCTGCCGCCATGGCCGACGATGCGGCCGACGGCGGTGTAGCCGGCGTCGATCAGTGCCTCGGCGCAGGCGATGTAGTCGGTGAAGGTGTTGGTCTTGGCCTCGCGCCGGCCCTCGCGATACCAGCGATAGCCGCCTTCCATGCCGCCACGGATATGGGCGATGGCGTAGACGACGCCGCGGTCGACCAGGCTCAACCGGTTGGTCCCGAAGCTGGCCGGCATCGAGATGCCGTAGCTGCCATAGCCGTAGAGCAGCAGCGGCGCGGTGCCGTCGAGCGCGACATCGGCGCGGGCCAGGATCGAGACCGGGATCTCGGTGCCGTCGCTCGCCGTGGCGGTGATGCGGCGGGTCACGTAGGCGGCCGGGTCGTGCCCGCTGGGGACCTTCTGGGTCTTGCGCAAGGTGCGCGCGCGGCTTGCCATGTCGTAGTCGAAAACCTGCGCCGGCGTGGTCATCGAGCTGTAGCCGAAGCGCAAGGCGGTGGTCGCGTACTCGAAGCCGCCGCCGAGGTTGAGCGCGTAGGCCGCCTCGTCGAAGGCGATGGCGTGCTCGGCGTCGCTGGCCAGGTCGCGCACGACGATGCGCGGCAGTGCGTTCTCGGTTTCCAGCCGCACCAGGTGCTGCTCGAACAGGTCATAGCCGCGGATCAGGCAGCCGGGCCGGTGCGGCACCAGGTCGACCCAGTTCTCGCGCCCCGGCGCGGCCAGCGGCGCGGTGACCAGCTTGTAGTCTTCGCAGTCGTCGGCGTTGGTGCGGATGATCAGCCGGTCGCCGTGCTGCTCCACGGCATATTCGATGCCCTCGGTGCGTTCGGCGACGACGCGTGGCGGCGATGCCGGGTCGTCGGCGTCGACCAGATAGACCTCCGAGGTGTTGCGCTGGTGGGCGTCGATCGCCAGGAACCGGCCGGCGGCGAGACGCGCCACGCCGAGGAAGAAGCCGGGGTCGTCCTCCCGATAGACCAGCACCGCCTCTTCGTCCGGCCGGTCGACGCGGCGGCGCCAGACCGACGAGGCGCGGTGATTTTCGTCGACCAGCAGGTAGAACAGGGTCCTGGAGTCGTTGGCCCAGGCGAAGCCGCCATTGTTGCCCTCGATGGCGATGGCGAGGTCGGTGCCGCTGTCCAGGTCGCGGACCCGGATCGTATAGAGCTCGTTGCCGGCTGTGTCGGTGGCCCAGGCGAGCAGGCGATGGTCGGGGCTGTGCCGGGCGGCGACGATGCGGAAGAAGTCCCGGCCCTCGGCCTCCTTGTCACCGTCAAGCAGCAGCGTGGCGTCGGTCTCGGGCGCGCCATCGCGCGGGATACGGCACCATTGCGGATGCTGGCCGCCCTCGCGGAAACGATTGAAATAGGCCCAGGGCCCGTCCGGCGACGGCACCGAGGCATCTTCCTCGGGCATGCGCGCGCGCATCTCGGCGACCAGGCGCCGCTTCAGTTCCTCGTAGGGGCCCAGCACCGCCTCCGTGTGGGCATTCTCGGCCTCCAGGTAGGCGCGAATGTCGGGGCTGAGCTTCGTCGGGTCGCGCAGCACGTCGCGCCATTCCGGGTCGCGCAGCCAGGCATAGTCGTCGGTCCGGGAGATGCCGTGCAGTTCAACGGTTTCGGGGCGGCGTTCGGCGGCGGGTGGCGAAGGGCGGGTCATCGCCGCGGAGAGTGCCATGCTGAGGAGGCGATGCCAAACCGGTCGACAGGCGGGAAAAGCGGCGGCCGCCACCAGCGCCGCCGCCCCCAAGCAAGCTACCCACAAACCACACCAAAA
>JAVKFY010000052.1:0-132276 GCA_040223615.1 Alphaproteobacteria bacterium | reverse complement strand
TCGAGTAGCGCCGCGGCGCCACTTGCACAACCCTCCGGACCGGGCCGCGACATCGTCGCGGCCCGGTTTCGTTTCGGGGCTTGCAATTGATCAATATTTCTATAAATATCGAATCATGGAAAAAATGGACGTCATCAACTCCCTCTGCGCGCTGGCGCAGGAGACCCGGTTGGACATGTTCCGGCTGCTGGTGCGCAGCGGGCCTGCGGGGCTGCCGGCTGGCGGGATCGCCGAGCGGCTGGGGCTGGCAGGGCCGACCGCTTCGTTCCACCTGAAGGAGTTGCGCCAGGCCGGGCTGGTCACGCAGCACCGGCAAGGCCGTTCGCTGATCTACGTCGCCGCCTATCAGGCCATGTCCGGTCTGCTGGGCTATCTCACCGAGCACTGCTGTCGCGGGCCGGATACCGGCACCGCCATTGGAGAACAGGGCCATGAAGCGCTTGCACGTGTCGATTGCTGTTGAGGATTTCGCCAAGTCGGTTGGCTTCTACACCACCTTGTTCGGCGGCGGGCCGACGACCGAGCGGCCGGGCTATGCCAAGTGGTTCCTGGACGACCCACGGGTGAACTTCGTGGTCCACAAAGCCGCAGCGGACGGCGGCGTCAATCACCTGGGGCTACAGGTGGAAAGCCCGGCGGAGCTGGTCGAGGTCGCCGACCGGCTGAAGGCCGCCGAGGAGCTTCTCCAGGAGCAAACGGCCGCGCAGTGCTGCTACCACGTCTCCGACAAGGCCTGGTCGCGTGATCCGCAGGGGATCAGCTGGGAGACCTTCTACACCACCGGCGAGATCACCCATGCCGGCGACGACCGCAACCAGCTCGATGCGGCGCCCAGTTCGGGCGGCACGGTGGTGTGTTGCGGCGGCGCTAGAACTGCCAGCGCCTGAGACCGTCGGGCAGGGCGAGCCCGCGCCACATGCCCTTCACGTCGGCGACCAGGCCGCCCGGCACCAGCAGGGCGGCCAGGCCGGCGCCGTCGAGATCCGCATAGGCGCGGTGCGGCACGGTGCCGATCACCGCGTCATATCCCGCCAATGCCGACAATGGGCCGGTCAGCAGGTCGATGCCGTGATGCGCCTTGGCCTCGGCCGGGTCGGCAATGGCGTCGTGCACGTCGACGGTGTGGTAGCGCCGCCTCATGCCGTCGACCAGGTCGACCACCTTGGTGTTGCGCAGGTCGGGCACGTTCTCCTTGAAGGTCAGGCCCAGCACCAGCACCCGTGACGGCTTGCCGAGCAGGTCGGCGAGCCGGCCGGCCAGCCAGTTGCCGACGCTGTCGTTGATCGAGCGGCCGGACAGGATCATCCGCGGGTCGTGGCCGGCCTGCTTGGCACGCGCCGCGAGGTAGTAGGGATCGACGCCGATACAGTGGCCGCCGACCAGGCCGGGCTGGAACTTCAGGAAATTCCACTTGGTGTTGGCGGCGTCGAGAATGTCGAACACCGACAGGTCGAGCGCCTGGGCGATCATCGCCACCTCGTTGACGAAGGCGATGTTGATGTCGCGCTGCGCGTTCTCGATCGCCTTGGCCGCCTCGGCGGTCTTGATGTTGGGCGCGCGGTGGATGTTGTCGCCGTTCATCGCGCCGTAGACCCGGGCCAGCCAGTCGGTCACCGCCGGGGTCTGGCCGGCGACGATCTTGGTGATGCGGTCGACGGTGTGCTCGCGGTCGCCCGGATTGATGCGTTCGGGCGAGTAGCCGAGCAGCAGGTCGTCGCCGACGGTCAGGCCGGAGGCCCTGGCCAGGGCCGGGCCGCAGATCTCCTCGGTCACGCCGGGGTAGACGGTGCTCTCGAACACCACCACGGCGCCGGCGATCAGTCGCGGGCCGAGCGTGGCGCAGGCGGCGAGCAGCGCCGAGAGGTCGGGCTCGTTGGCCGCGGTCACCGGCGTCGGCACGGTGACGATGTAGAGATCGTTGTCGGCCAGCGCCGCGACCTCGGCGGTGCAGGTGAGCGAACTGGCGGCCAGGGTGGCGTCGTCGATCTCACCGGTGCGGTCGTGGTTGCGCTGCAGTTCTGCGATGCGCGCCGCGGCGATGTCGAAACCGGTAACCGGGAAATGCCGTGCCAGCGCGACGGCCAGCGGCAGGCCGACATAGCCCAGTCCGATAACGGCGATGCGCGGTGGCCAAGGCAGGTCGGCGGACATGGGGCTCGGGTGGCGGTTGGCGTCTCGGGCCGATTAACACCCTTACGCGCGGTGGCGCAAGCCGGGCACCAGGTCGAGCAGAAGTGCCAGCAGCAGCGCCGCCGCGCCGGCCGCGAACAGCCAGACGTGCGTGCCGGTGGCGCCGTACAGCCAGGACAGCGCCGCCGCCATCGCCGCCTGGCCCAGCGCGAAGCCGGCGGTCGCCCGGCCCCAGGCCGTGGTGCGCGCCTCGGGCGCGGCGAGTTCGTGCACCCGGCCGAGAACCAACGGCACCACACCGGGCACGAAGGCGCCGACGACGACAGCCGACACATAGAGCCCGGCGTCGCCGGCCAGCGCCAGCGGGACCGCCGCAAACTGGATGATGAAGCCGGCCCGAATGGCGCGTGCGAAACCGAAGCGGTCGGCGGCCAATCCCGACAATAGTGCGCCGGCAATGGCGCCGAGGCCGAACATCACCCAGATGCCGGCGCCGGCCGCCGTGCCGCGCTCCAGGCCGCGCGCGACGTAATCGGACAGGAACACCATGTGCGGCACCAGCCCGGCGGCATTCAGGCCGTATTGCACGGTCAGACGGCTGAGCCCCGGCACGCGCGGCAGCCTGGCGCGTGGCGTGGCGATGGGCGGCGCATCGGCCGGCCAGGCGAACCAGGCGGCGGCGGTCAACGCTGCGGCGATGGCGCCGAGCCCGAGCCAGGTCTCGCGCAGGCCGAATTCGAGCAGCAGCGGCACACAGGTGCCCGACGCGGCGATTCCGAGGCCGACGCCGGTGAACACCGCGCCGGCGGCCACCCCGCGCCGCGCCGGCGCGACGCGCGGCACAACGGTCGATGCGGCCAGCACCATCAATGCGCCACCGGCGAAGCCCGCGAGAAACCGCCAGGCGAAGAACCAGGCGAAGCTCAGCGGCCAGGCGCAGGCAACGAAGGCCAGTGTCGCCAGCGCCATCATCGCGCGCAATGCCGTCGCCGGCGGCCGGGTCGCGGCCAGCCCGCGCGCCCGGAGCGCCCCGGCCAAATAGCCGGCCAGGTTGGCGGCGCCGAGCCAGGCCGCGTCGCCGGCTTCGAACCATCCGGCCTCGACCAGCACCGGCAGCAGCGGCGTGTAGGCGAACCGCGCCAGCCCGATCCCGACCAGGCTCGCGGCCAGCGCGGCGGCGACGCCAGGCCAGGGAGAGGGGGTGGCGATGCCAGCACCATTGCGTCCTTCTCTGCCTCTAGTGGCAGAGAAGACAGGCGAGCTGGGGGAGGGATGACGGGCGTCCATGCTTGCAACATGGGCCCGGCCATCGAGCGCGAAAAATGCTTTCTAGCGATCCGACCTATCGCTGAGACAGATCACTCCGCGGCGGCGCGGGCGCGCGGGCGGACGATGTCGAGAAATGTCGACATCGCGCTGGAGCGATAGCCGTCGCGGCGGCGGACGAACTCGGTGCGCACCACGGCTTCGGCCGGGGGCAGTTCGTGGACGGCGACGCGGCCGCCGCGCCGCGCATCCTCCCCGATGCCCTCGGGCAGCAGGGTGACGCCGAGCCCGGCGGCGACGCAGCCGACGATCGCGTCGAGGGTGCCGAATTCCAGCCGGCGCAGGCCGACGACACCGCGCCTGGCGAGAATCTCCTCCAGCCGCTGGCGGTAGGAGCAGCCGGCGCGCAGCACCACGATACGCGCATCGGGCTGCCGCGACAGCGCGTCGATGCCGTCCAGGCCGGGCGCGGTGAACAGCGCCAGGCGTTCCTCGAACACGGTCTCGGCGACCAGGTCGGGATGCTCCACCGGGCCACAGACGAAGGCGCCCTCGATCGCGCGGGCCAGCACGCGGTCGATCAGCTCCGCCGTGGTGCCGGTCTCCAGCACCAGGTCGACCGCCGGGAAGCGGCGCGCGAAATCGGCCAGCAGCGGCGACAGGCGCAGCGCGGCGGTGGTTTCCAGCGAACCGAGCTGGAGCGGGCCGGCGGCCTCGCCGTCGTCGCGCGCCGCGGTCGCGGCATCGCTCAGGATATGCGCCACCCGCCCGGCATAGGGCAGCAGCCGCTGACCCGCCGGCGTCAGCTCGACGCCGCGCGCGTGGCGCCGGAACAGCGCGACGCCGAGCTCGTCCTCCAGCGCGCGGATACGGGCGGTGACGTTGGACTGCACGGTGTTGAGCTCGGCCGCCGCCCGGCTCATCCCGCCGGCCCGCGCCACCGCCGCGAAGAACCGCAGGTCGCTCGCGTCCATCGACTTACTCCGGTTTGACCTCCAGCAGCAGCTTGCCGGAAACCTGGCGCGATTCCAGCCGGTCGTACATCGCGGCGCACTGCTCGAACGGGAAGGTCTGCTCGATCGGCACCTTGAGCGAGCCGTCGGCGATGGCGCCGAGCACCGCCGCCGTGCCGTCGCGCCAGGCCGGCGACCGGAATTCGCTATGGCCGAGGTGGAAGCGCGTGAAGGTCAGCGAGCCGCGCACCAGCCGCTCCCACAGGTTGGCCTGCGGCGGGCCTTCCGCCTCGCCGATGGAGACCACGTGGCCGAGATTGCGGATACAGCCGAAGCTCCGGTCCAGGATGGTGGCGCCGGTGGAGTCCAGGATCTTGTCGACGCCGCGCCCGTCGGTGACGTCCAGCACCGCCTGCACGAAGTCCTCGTCGCGCCGGTTGATCACCTTGGCGGCGCCGTATTCCAGTGGCCGGGCTTCCTTGCCGGGCGTGCCGATGGTGCCGATCACTTCTGCGCCGGCCCGGACCGCGAGCTGGGTAAGATAGAGGCCGACGCCGCCGCCGATGGCGTGCACCAGCACCACGTCGCCTGGTTTCGTTTCCGAAACGATATGCAGCATGCTCCACGCAGTCATTGCCTGCACGTTGAACGCCGCGCCGACGTCCAGCCCGACGGCGTCGGGTAGCCTGATCAGCCGTTCGGCCGGCACCGCGCAGCGTTCCGCGAAGCCGCCGGCGCCCTCGTTGAAGGTGGTGACCCGGTCGCCGACCGCGACACCGCTGACGTCCGGGCCCAGCGCCACCACCGTGCCGGAAAACTCCAGCCCAGCGCCGACGGGATAGCCCTTGGGATGCGGGTAGGTGCCCGAGCGCATCATGGTGTCGGCGAAGTTGCAGCCGCCATAGGCGACCTCGACCACCACCTCGCCCGGACCAGCCGACGGCTCGGCCACGTCCTCGATGACCATGTTGCCGGGATCGCCCCCCGGTGCCTTCAAGACAATCGCGCGCAAAGCCGCACCTCCCCACCACGCCTTGATGAAGCCGGCAGTATAACAACCCGGCGCAATTGCCGCCGCCTGCCGTGCTGGCTATACAGCGTCGATGATCTGGGTCATTACCGCGGCCACCGGCCTGTTCTGCTTCCTTGCCAGTCTCTGGAGTTGTGGGCTGGTGCGGCGCTGGCTGCTCAGGCGCGCGGTGCTGGACCGGCCGAACGCGCGTTCCAGCCACGAGACGCCGGTGCCGCGCGGCGGCGGGCTGGCGGTGATGGCGCCGCTGGTGCTGGTGTGGCTGGCCTGGGCGGTGGCCGGGCCGATGCCGCTGGAACTGGCGCTGGTGCCGGTGCTGGCGGCGCTGCTGGCGGCCTTCAGCTTCGTCGACGATTTGCGCGGGCTGCCGGCATGGTCGCGTTTGCTGGCGCAGGCGGTGGCGGTGGCGCCGATGCTGCTGCTGCTGCCGCCGGAGATGGCGCTGTTCCAGGGGCTGCTGCCGTTCCCGGTCGACCGCATCCTGATGGGTCTCGCCTGGCTGTGGTTCATCAACCTGACCAACTTCATGGACGGGATCGATGGCATCTCGGCGGTCGAGGCTGGCACGATTGGCCTGGGGCTGCTGATCGCGCTGGCGCTGATCGGGCTCTACATGGAGGTGCTGGCGCCGTTCGCGGCCGCGATCCTCGGCGTGGCGCTTGGGTTCCTGTACTGGAACCGGCCGCCGGCGCGGCTGTTCCTGGGTGACGTCGGCTCGATCGGGCTCGGCTATCTGATCGGCTTCCTGCTGATCGCGCTGGCGGCGGCCGGCTACTGGCAGGTGGCGCTGATCCTGCCAGCCTACTACCTGGCTGACGCCACGATCACGCTGGGCCGGCGCGCCTTGAAGGGCGAGAAAGTGTGGCGGGCGCACCGCGAGCACTTCTACCAGCGCGCGGCGCGAGCGATGGGCGGGCACCTGCCGGTGCTGCGCGTGATCGGCTGCCTGAACCTGCTCCTGGTGGCGTGCGCAGCCTACGCGGCGGCGTGCCCGGGCAAGGAATGGCGGGCGCTGGCCTTCGCCGCCGTCGGGGTCGCGGTGGTGCTATGGTATTTCGGCACAGCGGACAAACGAGCCGGCCATGACGGACGAACGTCCTAGCCCGATGAGGCGCCTCTACGTGAACCGCCGAATCGCCACGGTAGCGGTGCACGACGTGGTGATGGCGGCGCTCGCCTTCGAGCTGGCGCTGTTCCTGCGCTACTGGACCTATGGCGACCCGCAGCCGCTGTTGTTCCAGTGGGAAGGCACGGTGATCTTCACCGGTGTCTGCGCGGTGGTGTTCTGGGGCATGGGGCTGTACCGGGGCATCTGGCACTACGCCTCGATGGCCGACCTGGTGGCGATCGCCAAGGCCGTGACCATGGCGTTGCTGATCTTCCTGCCGATGCTGTTCTGGGTCACGCGGCTGGACGAGTTCCCGCGCACCGCGCTGCCGATCGTGTGGGTGCTGCTGGTGCTGGCGCTGGCCGCGCCGCGGCTGGCCTATCGGCTGTTCAAGGACGGCAACCTGTCGGCAGTGCTGGAACGCCATCCGGCGCAGCGCGTGCCGGTGTTGCTGGTCGGCGCCGGCGACGAGGCGGAGGCCTTCATCCGCGAGGTCGGCCGGGCGCGGGTCACCGGCTATCGCGTGGTCGGCATCATCGACGACAAGCCGAAACGCATCGGCCGCGACATCCGCGGCGTGCGGGTGCTGGGCGACCTGGCCAGCCTGCCGCAGGTGGTCGACCGGCTCGGCCGCGCCGGCCGGCGGCCCCGGCGCCTGATCATCGCCTCGCGCCGGATCGAGGGCGAGACCGTCGCGCACCTGCTGGAAAGCTGCGAGGCGCTGGGCCTGAAGCTCAGCCGGGTGCCGCGCCTGACCGACTTCACCGCCGACGACGGCCGGCCGATCACGGTGCGCCCGGTCGACGTGGAGGACCTGCTCGGCCGGCCGCAGCAGACCCTGGACCGCGCCGCGATGCGGGCGCTGGTCGCCGGGCAGCGGGTGCTGATCACCGGGGCGGGCGGCACCATCGGCTCGGAACTGACGCGGCAGATCGCGGCGCTCGGCCCGGCGCACATCACCTGTATGGATAACGGCGAGCACGCGCTCTATCAGATCGACCTGGAGCTGGGCGAACGGTTCCCCGACGTGGCGCGCTCCGCCGTGCTGGGCGACGTGCGCGACGCGGCCCGGGTGGCGACGGTGTTCCGCCGGCATCGCCCGACGGCGGTGTTCCACGCCGCCGCGTTCAAGCATGTGCCGCTGGTCGAGGCCAATCCGAACGAGGGCGTGCTGACCAACGTGCTGGGCACGCTGAACGTCGCCGAGGCGGCCAAGGCCGCCGGCGTGACCACCTATGTGCAGATTTCCACCGACAAGGCGGTCAATCCGTCGTCGGTGATGGGGGCCTCGAAACGCGTGGCGGAAATGATCTGCCAGGGGCTGAGCCTGGCCGGCGGCGACACCCATTTCGTCACCGTGCGCTTCGGCAACGTGCTGGGCTCGACCGGCTCGGTGGTGCCGTTGTTCCAGCGGCAACTGGCGCGCGGCGGGCCGATCACGGTCACGCACCCGGACGTGGTGCGTTACTTCATGACCACGCGCGAGGCGGTCGAGCTGGTGCTCTCCGCCTCCGCGTTGGGCCAGGCCGAGGCCGGCAAGATCTACGTCCTCGACATGGGCAAGCCGGTGAAGGTGCTGGACTTGGCGCGGCAGATGATTCGCCTGGCCGGCCTGCGGCCGGAAGCCGACATTCCGATCCAGTTCATCGGCCTGCGGCCCGGCGAGAAGCTGGCGGAAGAACTGTTCCACGACCGCGAGACCCAGCGCACCGCCGCGCCCGGCATCCTGCTCGCGGCGCCGCGCGCGATAGATTTCGGGCTGCTGCGGCCGCAGCTCGAGAAGCTGGCGGAATTGGCCGAGGCCCGCCGCACCGACGACATGCTGGCCCAGCTGCACCACCTGGTGCCCGACTACGGCGGCCCGGCGCCGCGCGCGGCATCCGCGTCAGACTGACGTCTGGACTCCGGCCGCCAGCATGCTATAGCCGGGACCGTCCTTCGACCGACCTCCGGAGCCCGCCGATGCCCGACCTGGTGCCGCTGCGCCGCGCGCTGATTTCCGTTTCCGACAAGTCCGGCCTGATCGAATTCGGCCAGGCGCTGGCCGGGCACAAGGTCGAGATCATCTCGACCGGCGGCACCGCCAAGGCGCTGCGCGAGGCCGGCATTCCGGTGCAGGACGTCTCCGACATGACCGGCTTTCCGGAGATGATGGACGGCCGGGTGAAGACGCTGCATCCCAAGGTCCACGGCGGCATCCTGGCGCTGCGCGACAACGCCGATCACCAGACCGCGATGGTCGAGCACGAGATCGAGGGCATCGACCTCGTGGTGGTGAACCTCTACCCGTTCGAGCAGACCCTGGCGGCCGGCGCCGACTTCGACACCTGCATCGAGAATATCGACATCGGCGGCCCGGCAATGCTGCGCTCGGCGGCGAAGAACCACGGCTTCGTCTGCGTCGTCACCGAGCCGGAGGATTACGGCGCGGTGCTGGCCGAGATGGACGCCAACAAGGGCATGACCACGCTGGCGCTGCGCCGGAAGCTTGCGGCGAAGACCTATGCTCGGACCGCGGCCTACGACGCGGCGATCGCGCCGTGGCTGGCCGGCGAGGTCGGCGAGCGCTTCCCGAACCGGTTTGTGCTGGGCGGCAAGCTGAGCCAGGTGCTGCGCTACGGCGAGAATCCACACCAGCAGGCAGCCTTCTATGTCACCGAGCCGCCGCTGCCGGGGTTGGCCACCGCGACCCAGGTGCAGGGCAAGGAGCTCAGCTACAACAACCTGAACGACGCCGACGCGGCCTTCGCGCTGGCCAGCGAGTTCGATCCGGCTGACGGCCCGGCCTGCGCCATCATCAAGCACGCCAATCCCTGCGGCGTCGCCACCGGCGCGACCCAGACGGCTGCGTTCCAGGCGGCGCTGGCCTGCGATCCGGTCAGCGCCTTCGGCGGCATCATCGCGCTGAACACGCCGCTCGATGCCGCCACGGTGGAGGCCATCGGCAAGCTGTTCCTGGAGGTGATCGTCGCGCCGGACGCCGACGACCGGGCCAGGGAACTCTTGGCGGCGAAGAAGAACCTGCGGCTGCTGCTGACCGGCGGGCTGGTCGACCCGAAACGCGCGGCGCTGACCGCCAAGACGCTGAACGGCGGTCTGCTGGTGCAGGAGGCCGACACCGGCCGGATCGGCGCCGCCGACCTGAAGGTCGCCACCGAACGCGCACCGACCGACGCGGAAGTCGCCGACCTGCTGTTCGCCTTCCGCGTCGCCAAGCACGTGAAGTCGAACACCATCGTCTATGCCAAGGACGGGGCCACGGTCGGCGTCGGCGCCGGTCAGATGAGCCGGGTCGACAGCGCCCGCATTGCCGGCTGGAAGGCGAAGGAAGCGGCCGAGGCGGCGGGCGAGGCGACGCCGCGCACGGTCGGCTCGGCGGCGGCGTCGGACGCCTTCTTCCCGTTCGCGGATGGGTTGCAGGCGGTGATCGACAACGGCGCCACGGCGGTGATCCAGCCCGGCGGCTCGATGCGCGACCAGGACGTGATCGACGCCGCCAACGCCGCCGGCATCGCCATGGTGTTCACCGGCATGCGCCACTTCCGGCACTGAGCCGAGATGGCCGGGTCAGGCCCGGCCACGACGATACTCAAACAGCCCGTCATGTCCGGACTTGATCCGGGCATCGCTCATGGACAGCCCGAACTGTCCTCGCCGGTCGGCAGCCTGGTGCGGCACAGCACGACGTCGTCGAGGTTGGCGCCGGTCAGATCGGCGTTGGTCAGGTCCGCGTCGGTCAGGTCGGCGCGCCACATGTTGGCGTCGCGCAGCACCGCGCCGACCAGCTTGGCGGCCTTGAACGAGGTGGCGACGACCTGCGCGCCGGTGAGGTCGGCGCCGGTGAGGTTCACGCCGGACAGGTTGGCCTCGCCCATGCGGGTCTTGACCAGCTTGGCGTCGGTCAGGTCGGCGCCGCTGAAATCGGCTTTGTTGGCGGTGGCGTTGCCCAGGTCGGCGCCGCGCAGGTCGGCGCCGCGGGCGATGGCCATGAACAGGTTGGCCTGGACCAGCCTGGCGCCGGCAAAGTCGGCTTTCGGCGCGTTGATCTGCTTCAGGTCGGCCCATTCCAGGTCGGCGCCGGCAAGGCTGGCGCCGGTCAGGTTGGCGCCGGTGAGGTCGGCCTCGCCCAGTCGCGCGCCGTCCAGCTTGCCGCCCGGCAGTTCCAGGCGCCGCGCCCGGGCCTGGCGCAGATCGGCGCCGGTGAAGTCGGCGCCATCGGCATCGGCCCACCACAGGTTGGTGCCGTTCAGATTGGCGTTGGCGAGCGTGGCGCCGCGCAGGTCGGCCCACCACAGCGCGGCGCCGGCCAGGTCCGCGCCAGAGAGGTCCGCGCCTTGCAGGTCGCCGCGCCAGAAGCTCAGGCCGGAGAGCGCGCAGTCCTGGCAGGCCACGCCAGCGCCGAGTTGCTGGCGGCGGGGGTCGGCATAGCGATTGAAATAGATCGCCACCGAGGCGACCAGCAGCACCAGCGCCAGCAGTCCGAGACCGCCACGGACCAGGCGGCGTTTGACGACGGGGCGCATCGGCAGGCTAGGCCGGCGGCAGCGGGGCCGGCGCGCGTTCCGGTTCGCGCACGCCGAGCAGCAGCGCCAGGCCGGCGAACAGGAACACCAGCACCACCGTCAGGCCGGCGCGCTGGCTGTCGGCCAGGCCGGTGACCACGGCGATGGCGAACGGCGCGATGAAGGCGGTGGCCTTGCCGGAGAAGGCGTAGAGTCCGAAGAACTCGCCGATCATCTCCGGCGGTGCGGCGCGGGCCAGCAGGGTACGGCTGGCGGCCTGGGCCGGCCCGCCGAACAGGCCGATCAGGATGCCGGCGACCAGGAAGGTGAGTTCGCCGGGCGAGCCGAACAGCGCCGGCTCGGCCGGCAGCTCGTGCACCAGGGTGATGAAAAACAGGATGGTCTCCTGTCGCTGCGTGGCGTCGATCGGCTCCACCGAGATGGTCAGTATGATCACCGTGGCGAGGGCCAGGCCGAGCACCGAGCCGATCACCGTACGCTTGGAGCCGATGCGGTCGTCGAGCCAGCCGCCGGCGAAGGCGCCGACGGTGGCGAAGATGGTGATGACGATGCCGAAGATGCCGAGCGAGGTGATATCCCAGCCGAACAGGCCGGCCGCGTAGATGCCGCCGAAGGAGAAGATCGCCAGCAGGCCGTCATTGTAGAGCATGCGCGCGACCAGGAAGAGCAGCACGTTGCCGTAGTTGCGCGCGTGCTGCAGCGTCTTGATCAGGTTGGCGATGCCCTGGCGCGCCGCCTCGCCCCTGGTCAGGCCGGCCGACGGCGCGTCCGGCGTGAACAGGAACAGCGGGATCACGAAGATCGCGATCCACACCGCCGACAGCGGGCCGACCATGCGGTCGTGCTCGTGCGCCGCCTTGTCGAGCCCGAACAGCGGCTCGTCGGGCAGCGAGAAGCCGAGCAGCACCACGAACAGGGTGGCGATGCCGGCGATGTAGCCCAGGCCCCAGGCATAGCCGGACAGCCGCCCCATGCGTTCCTTCAAGGTGAGCGAGGGCAGCATGGCGTTGTTGAACACGACGGAGAACTCGGCGCCGACGGTGGCGACGATGTAGGCCCCCAGCGCCATGAAGACGACGCCGCTGGGGGCGTCCGGCGTCGCCCACCATAGCGACACGCAGCCCAGGACGAGCACCATCTGAAACCAGAATATCCAGGGTTTGCGCGGGCCGCCGGCGTCGGCCATGGCGCCCAGCACCGGGCTGCCCAGCGCGATGATCAGGCCGGCGATCGAGGCGGCGTAACCCCACAGTTCCTGACCGCGCACCGAGTCGCCGATCACCGCGGAGGTGAAGTAGGGCGCGAAGATGAAAGTGGTGATCAGCGTGTGGTAGGGCTGATTCGACCAGTCGAACAGCGCCCACGACCACTGCCCCAGACGGCTGGCCGGGGCCGTGCCGGCGGGAGTCAATCGTTCGACATTTTGGCCGGTCGTCACCGACGGTCCCCCACCTCACCCCAACCCTCTCCGCCCCCAGGGACTGAGAGGGAGCCGCAAAGGCATCGCCACCTCGTTCCCTCTCCGCCCTCAGGGGGGAAAGGGGCAGGGTAAGGTGGGTGTCTGCCGATGAGCTCGACCTCTATGCAGGCACTGCTACGCGCTGCCGACGATCAGGCGCCGAACGAAGCGGTTGGCGACCGCCAACCGGGCCACGTCCAGCGCGCCGCCGCTGCGGAAATCCTCCATCAGGTTGCGCAGGTGGTCAACGCCGATCGCATTGGCGTCCTGCCAGGCGTCGAGCGCCGGCAGGCCGCCGGTGCCCTTGGCGCCGAGCACGTTGGCGGTCAACGCGCGCTGCTGTCCGAACAGGTCCTCCACGATCGAGCCGACCGCGGTGCGCGACCAGTAGTCGGCCAGTTCCAGCTTCTCCGCCTCGTCGCGCAGCCAGTCGAGCCCAAGCCGGCCGCCGATGGCGAAGTAGACCTGCGCCACCTCCGGCACCGGCCGGCCGACCCGGCTGGCGGCCTCGACAATGTCGCAGCCGGCGCCCATCGGCTTCAGGCTGGCGACACGCTGGGCCAGCGGCTCCGGCACGCCGGCGGCGACGAAGTGGGCGACCTCGTCGGCCAGCGCGGCGTGCTGGTGCTCGTCGAGCGCGTCGTCGAACACCTCGCGCAATTCGCGCAGGCCCGGCGCGTAGGCATCGAGGATCGACGTCACGCGCAGCGGTCGCGAGGCGTTGCGCAGGAACCAGGCGGTGGCGCGGCGCATCAACGCGGCGGTCGCCATGTACATGCGGATCTGCAGATCGGCGGCAATCTGGTTGTCCAGCGCCTCGATGTCGGCCCACAGCTCGCGCATGGCGAAGGCATCGCGCGCCAGCGTGTAGGCGCGGCCGATGTCGCCGGGGGTGAAGTCGGTGTCGCTCAGCAGGTCGTGGACGAAGGTGATGCCGAGCCGGTTGACGATCGAGTTCGCCGTGGTGGTGGCGATGATCTCGCCGCGCAGCCGGTGGTTGGCGATGGCGTCGGCGAAACGCTCGTGCAGCTGCGGCGGGAAATAGCGCTGCAGGTCCATCGCCAGGTAGTTCGACTGGCCAAGGTCGCTGGCCAGCAACTGGTCGTAGAGATGCATCTTGGCGTAGGCCAGCAGCACCGACAGTTCCGGCCGGGTCAGGCCCTGGCCGGCGGCTTGGCGTTCGGCGATCTCCTCGTCGCTGGGCAGGAACTCGACTTCGCGGTCGAGCAGGCCCATGCGGCCGAAATCGCGCATGAAGCGGGCATGGCCCTGCAGCAGGCGCACGCCCTGGCTGCGCAGCATGCTGAGCGCCAGGGTCTGCAGGTAGTTGGAGCGCAGCACCAGCTCGCCGACGTTGTCGGTCATCTCGGCCAGCAGCTTGTTGCGCTGCTTCTCGGTCATCTCGCCGTCGCGGACGATGGCGTCGACCAGGATCTTGATGTTGACCTCGTGGTCGGAGCAGTCGACGCCGGCGGAATTGTCGACCGCGTCGGTGTTGAGCCGGCCGCCGGCCATTGCGTATTCGATGCGACCGCGCTGCGTCACGCCGAGATTGGCGCCCTCGCCGATCACCTTGGCGCGCAGCTCGCGGCCGTCGACGCGCAGCGCATCGTTGGCGCGGTCGCCGGCCTCGGCGTTGCTTTCCGACCTGGCCTTGACGTAGGTGCCGATGCCGCCGAACCAGAGCAGGTCGACCTCGGCCTTCAGCAGCGCCTTCATGATCTCGGCCGGCGCCGCGCGGGTGACGTCCAGGCCGGTCAGCGCCTGCAGCTGCGGCGTCAGCGTGATCGACTTGGCGCGGCGGTCGAAGACGCCGCCGCCCTCGCTGATCAGGCTCTTGTCGTAGTCGTCCCACGACGAGCGCGGCAGGGCGAACATGCGCGCGCGCTCGGCCCAGCTCGCCGCCGGGTCGGGATCGGGGTCGAAGAAGATGTGGCGGTGGTCGAAGGCGGCGAGCAGGCGCGTGTGTTTCGACAACAGCATGCCGTTGCCGAACACGTCGCCGGACATGTCGCCGACGCCGACAGCGGTGAACTCGTCCGACTGGATGTCGCGGCCGAGCTCGCGGAAGTGGCGCTTCACCGATTCCCAGGCGCCCTTGGCGGTGATGCCCATGCCCTTGTGGTCGTAGCCGACGGCGCCACCGGACGCGAACGCGTCGCCGAGCCAGAAGCCGTATTCCATCGACACGCCGTTGGCGATGTCGGAGAAGGTCGCGGTGCCCTTGTCGGCGGCGACGACGAGGTAGGGGTCGTCGTCGTCATAGCGCACCACGTCGGCCGGCGGCACGATGGTGTCGCCGTCGCGGTTGTCGGTGATGTCGAGCAGGCCGCGGATGAACGTCTTGTAGCACTCGATGCCCTCGGCCTGGACCGCCTCGCGGTCGGCGCCGACCGGCAGGCGCTTGGGCACGAAGCCGCCCTTGGAGCCGACCGGCACGATGACGGCGTTCTTCACCATCTGCGCCTTCATCAGGCCCAGCACCTCGGTGCGGAAGTCCTCGCGCCGGTCGGACCAGCGCAGGCCGCCGCGGGCGACCTTGCCGCCGCGCAGGTGCACCGCCTCGACGCGCGGGCTGTAGACGAAGATCTCGCGGAACGGGCGCGGCTTCGGCAGTTCGTCGAGCGCGGTGCTGTCGAGCTTGAAGGCGACGTAAGACTTCGGCCGGCCGATCTCGTCGCCCTGGTAGTAGTTGGTGCGCAGGCAGGCGCGGACGAAGTTGGCGAAGCGGCGCAGGATGCGGTCCTCGTCCAGGCTCTGCACCGCGTCGAGCGCGGTCTCGAACTCGGCGACCAGCGCGTTCTCGTTACGGTCATCGTCGGCGCGGGCGGGGTCGAAACGGGCATGGAACAGCGCCACCAGCATCCGGGCGATCTCCGGATTGTGGGCCAGCGTGTCCTCCATGTAGGCTTGGCTGAACGGAATGCCGGCCTGGCGCAGGTACTTGCAGCAGGCGCGCAGCAGCACCACCTCGCGCCACTCCAGCCCGGCGCCGAGCACCAGCCGGTTGAAGCCGTCGTCCTCGACGTCGCCGTGCCAGATCTCGTCGAACGCGCCCTCGAACTTGTCCTTCAGGCGGGCCAGGTCGATGTCGCGGCCGGTCCGGTCGAGCAGCTCGAAGTCATGCACCCAGATCGGCGCGGTGCCGGCCGGGTGGATCTGGTAGGGCGTCTCGCCCATCACCTTCAGGCCCATGTGTTCCAGCATCGGCAGGCAGTCGGACAGCGGCACCGGCTCTGCCGGGTGGTAGATCTTGAAGCGGACCTCGTGGTCGGCGTCCTCGATGGCGCGGTAGAAGTTCACCGCCATGTCGGCGCCGGCGACGATGCGCTCCATCTTCTCGATGTCGGACAACGCCAGCTCCGGTTTCACCGCCTCGGTGTAGGCGGCGGGGAAGGCGTCGTTGAAGCGCTGTGCCAGGCGGTTGCCGCTGGCTTCGCCAAAACGGTCGACCAGGGCACTCTCCAGGTCGTCCTGCCACGAGCGCGCGGCCTCGATCAGGCGTGCCTCGATGGCGGCATAGTCGACGGTCTCGGGCACATCGCCTGGCTCGGTGCCGATGATGAAATGCCAGCGCGCCAACGGCGAGTCACTGACCTGGGTGTACTGGTTCGACAGCCGGCCGCTGAAGGCGGCGATCAGGATCTTCTCGAAGCGGCGGCGCAGCGTGGTGGAGAGACGCTCGCGCGGCAGGTAGACGATGCACGAGAAGTAGCGGTCGAACTTGTCGCGGCGGCCGAACAGCCGGATGCCGGGGCGCTCCTGCAACGCCAGGATGCGGCCGGAGATGTCGTGCAGCGTGTCCAGGTCGATCTGGAACAGCTCGTCGCGCGGATAGGTCTCCAGGATGTTGGTCAGCGCCTTGCCGTCGTGGCTGGCCTCCGGCAGGCCGGCCATCTCCAGCGCCTGGGCGACCTTGCGGCGCAGGTAGGGGATGTCGCGCGGGGTGCGGTTGTAGGCCGACGAGGTGAACAGGCCGACGAAGCGGCGTTCGCCCAGCAGCTTGCCCTTGGCGTCGTATTGTTTGACACCGACGTAATCCATGTGCACCGCCCGGTGCACATGGCCGCGGACACTGGTCTTGGTGATCAGCAGCAGTTCCGGGCGGTCGAAGAACTGCTTCATGATCGGCGCCATGCCGTTGCCGCTGCCGCCGCGGGCCAGCATCGAACGCCACGGGTCGCGCAGGATGCCGAAGCCGGAATCCTCGACCACCTCCAGCCCGTCCTTGCCCTCGCGCAGGTCGCGGCAGCCCAGGAAGGTGAAATGGTTGGCGCGCAGCCAGGTGAGGAACTCGCGGGCCTCGGCGACCTCCTCGGCCTCGACGCCGGATAGCTTGCGGTTAAGCCAGCCGACGGCCTCGTCGAGCCGTTCCAGCATCGGCTGCCAGTCCTCGGTCGCGGCGCGGACATCGGCCAGCACGACTGCCAGGTCGGCGGCCAGTTTCTCCAGCGTGGCGGTGTCGGGCTGCTCGTCGATCTCAATGTGCATCAGCGATTCGCCGATGCCGTCGTCGTCCAGGCCGGTGCGGTTGCCCGCGCCGTCGCGCGCGATGCCGATGACGGGATGGATCACCAGGTGCACGTCGGCGCCGAAGCGGCTCAGGCAGCCGGTGATCGAGTCGACCAGGAACGGCATATCGTCGTTGACGAGCTCGATCACGGTGTGCGGCGACTGCCAGCCGTGTTCCTCGATGCGCGGGTTGTAGACCCGGATGCGGGGCTGGCCGGCCGGGCGCCGGGCGGCGAACTTCCACAACGAGTAGGCGGCGCCGAACAGGTTCTCCGGGGTTATCTCCAGGATGTCTTCCGGCGCGATACGGTCGTAGAAGCGGCTGATGAACGCCCAGACCTCCTCGGCCTCGGCGGCGGTCAGCCGGTCGCGGGCATGCTCGCCCGCCTTGGCCAGCCGCTCGCTCTTCTCCTCACGCGCCTTCATCGACAGCATCGTCGTTTCCTCCGCCGGGCGCCGCTTCGCGCGCCCCCGCCACAGTTTGCCGGGCAATTGAGAACGATCGATTAAGCCGCAAGGCTAGACGATGTATTCGGCAAATGAAAACGGGGCCGGCAAAGCCGGCCCCGTTGGCAGTCAAGTCTTCGTCGGTCGGATCAGACCACGCCGTAGGCCAACATGGCGTCGGCGACCTTCACGAAGCCGGCGACGTTGGCGCCCTTCACGTAGTTCACGTAGTCGCCTTCCTCGCCATAGCGCCGGCAGTTGTCGTGGATGCCGGTCATGATGTTGCGCAGCAGATCCTGCAGCTCCGATTCCTTCCAGGTGATGCGCGCGCTGTTCTGGCTCATCTCCAGGCCGGACACGGCGACGCCGCCGGCGTTCGCCGCCTTCGACGGGGCATAGAAGATCTTGGCTTCGAGGAAGGTGTCGATGCCGGCCTGAAGGGTCGGCATGTTGGCGCCCTCGGAAACGCCGATGCAGCCGTTCTTGATCAGCGTCTTGGCATCGTCGCCTTCGATCTCGTTCTGCGTCGCGCAGGGGAAGGCGAGATCGCAGGTCACGCCCCAGGGGCGCTTGTCGGCATGGTACTCACAGCCGAACTCCTTGGCGGCATCCTCGATGCGGCCGCGGCGCTTGGTCTTGTGCTCCATAACCCAGGCCAGCTTCTCCGGGGTGATTCCGTCCTTGTCGTAGATGAAACCGTTGGAGTCGGACAGGGTCACGACCTTGCCGCCGAGATGGTTGATCTTCTCCACCGCGTAGGTGGCGACATTGCCGGAGCCGGAGACGACGCAGGTCTTGCCGGCGATCTCGTTCTTCTTCACCGCCAGCATGTCTTCCATCATGTAGACGGTGCCGTAGCCGGTGGCCTCGGTGCGGATCGGGCTGCCGCCGAATTCCATGCCCTTGCCGGTGAGCACGCCGACGAAGCGGTTCTCCAGCCGCTTGAACTGGCCGAACATGTAGCCGATCTCGCGCGCGCCGACGCCGATATCGCCGGCCGGCACGTCGATGTCCTCGCCGATGTAGTTCTCCAGCTCGGTCATGAACGACTGGCAGAAGCGCATCACCTCGGCGTCCGACTTGCCCTTCGGGTTGAAGTCGGCGCCGCCCTTGCCGCCGCCCATGGGCAGGCCGGTCAGGCTGTTCTTGAAGGTCTGCTCGAAGGCCAGGAACTTCAGCACCGACTGGGTGACCGACGGGTGGAAACGGATACCGCCCTTGTACGGACCGATGGCGTTGTTGTTCTGCACGCGATAGCCGCGGTTGACGCGAATGTTGCCCGCGTCGTCTTCCCAGCAGACGCGGAAGCTGACGATGCGGTCGGGCTCCGCCATGCGCTCCATGATGTGCATCTTCTCGTAGATCGGCTTGTCCGCGATGTACGGGAAGATGTCATTGGCGACTTCGAAAACCGCCTGATGGAACTCGGTCTCGCCGGGGTTACGGCGGATCAGGCCCTGCATGAAATTGTCGAGTCTCTCGTCAGCTTTCCCGGCCATGGTGAATCCTTCCAACTAGCCATTCATGTTCGAGCGCGCGGACCGCCGGGCGGGCGGGCGACGGCGGATGCCCTGTTTTGGGGGGAACGCAGCGTCAACGACCGGCAAAAGCGCCGGGCGAGGTCGGTTCGATCACCGGAAATTCCCCCATGTTCAGCGTAGCAGGTATGTTCACGCCCGCAAGCCGCGCGTTCGCCGGCATTTGGCACGAAGGCTGCTTTCCAAAAGGTAACCGGACGGGGAACGTCCAACGCTGTGCCGAGATGGCGCAACATTGCCCCGCCTTCGCCACACCACACCGCAAGTCGTCCCGCTCAGGGATGCTGCCGGAGGGGACCTAGCCGATGCCGAGACACGCCGCCTTCGCTTTCGCCCGTGCGCTGGATCTGTTGATCGCCGGTGCGATTCTCGTCGCGACGGCGCCGGTTCTGGCCTTGACGGCGTTGGCGCTGTGGTTCGAGGGGCCGGGCCCGATCCTGGTCGGCGGCGGGCGGCTGCGGTTCCGCACGATGTGGATGGACGAGAACGGCCGCGCCGTCGGACGCGGCGAGCTCGGTCAGTGGCTGTGGGTCACCCGGGTCGAGGAACTGCCGCAGTTCATCAGCCTGCTGAAGGGCGACGTCAGCCTGTTCGGCGCCGGTGCCCCGGCGCTCAGCCTCGAGGCCTGAGCGCGCATTTCCGAGAAATCCCGGCGGGACTGCCGCCGAACTGGCGAATGCTCTAGCATCGCCGCCGTGGACATGCGCGGGAGGGACGGCATGAGCGGTGTGGTGAACCAGGCACGGGCGCGGCTTGAGGCCGGCGAGCTGGCGCTGGGCTGCGGGCTGCGGCAAACGCGGACCGTCGATATCGGCCGGATCATGGCGGCCTGCGGCTACGACTTCCTGTTCATCGACATGGAACACGGGTCGCACAATCTCGATCAGGTGGCGCAGATCCAGGTCGCGGCGCTGGACGCCGGCATCGCGCCGATCGTGCGGGTGCCCGGCTTCGAGCATCACCACGCCAGCCGCGCGCTGGACGCCGGTGCCATGGGCATCGTGTTCCCGCACGTCGACACGCCCGAGCAGGCGGCGACGCTGGCGGACTATTGCCGCTTTCCGCCGGCTGGCAAGCGCTCGATGGGCGGTCCGGCGGTGCAGCTCGGGTTCGGCGGCACCAGCCCGGCCGACGCGGTGCGGCTGGTCAACGAGCTGGTGCTGGTCACGGTGATGGTTGAGACCCGGCAAGCCATCGAGAATGTCGACGCCATCGCGGCGACGCCCGGCGTCGACGTGGTGCTGGTCGGCTCCAACGACCTGTGCCTGGACATGGGCATCCCGGGCCAGCACGAGGCGCCGGAGCTGATCGAGGCCTACGAGAAGATCATCGCGGGCTGCAAGCGGCACGGCAAGTGGGCCGGCCTCGGCGGCGTCTACGTGCCGGAGCTGATGGAGAAGCGGATCGCCATGGGCTTCCGCATGATCCTGTCCGGCAACGACCTCGGCTTCATGATGAACGGCGCCCACACCCAGGCCAGCTTCCTGCGCGATCTGAAGCTGGGTTGACGCTTGATACGAGATGCCGGTCAAGCCCTGCCGGGCCAGCGGCTAATCTTCGACATCCTTGCAAGCTCAGGGACGTGGATGGCCCGGACAAGCCGGGCCATGACGCGTTTTCCATGTTCTTCAATAACATCGTCATGCCCCGGCTTGTCCGGGGCATCCACGTCCAGAAGCTGGACCGATCGGTTACGGTTCTTCTGTCCGGTGCCGCCCCAGACGGCGCAAGCGCTTGAGCGGCAACAGAAAACGGATAATCACCGCAAGCTTAACCGGCACCCGTGGACTTGGCCCGGCGATCTCTGACGAGGCGCCGAACGGCACGATGTCGGCCAACGGGCTAGCGCCGGAAGAAGCTGCCCCAGTCGCCTGGCGGGACGCCGTGGGGGGCGAAGTCGTTGCGGCCGTCGACCTCGCGGTGCTGGTTCAGCGCCCACAGCACGCTGGGGAACGCCAGGTCGTCCCACGGGATCTGGTCCCAGTCGTACAGGTCGACCTCCAGGCTCTCCTCGCCCGGCGAGAAGGTCGGGTTGACCATCTCGGCGCGGTAGATCATCTGCACCTGGCTGATGCGCGGGATGTTGTAGACCGCCAGCAGGGCGTCGATGCGGATAT
This sequence comes from Alphaproteobacteria bacterium, assembly GCA_040223615.1. Taxonomy (GTDB): domain Bacteria; phylum Pseudomonadota; class Alphaproteobacteria; genus JAVKFY01. The sequence continues at coordinate 111,193 of JAVKFY010000052.1, read as the reverse complement.
GCGCGTTGGCCTCTTCCAGCGACTCGCGCTTGGCACCCTCCTCGGTGGTCTCGCGCTCCTCCATGTAGCCGGCCGGCATGGTCCAGTAGCCGACGCGCGGCTCGATGGCGCGCTTGCACAGCAGGTACTTGCCCCGCCAGGTGATCACCGCGCCGACCACGATCTTCGGGTTCACGTAATGGATCCAGCCGCAGTCGCCGCACACGTGGCGTTCGCGGTTGTCGCCGTCCGGCACCCGCAGGCCGAAGGGATAGGTCGAGATCGGGCCGTTGTTCATGGCGCCATGGTGGCAAGGCGCGGGCGCGCCGTCTAGCGTCCGCCGCGTGCGCGGCGTCATGAAAATGCGCTAGCCTCAGCCTCAAGAATAGGGAGGACTTGGACATGGCTGGCGACTTCTACGACGATCTTGAGACCCGCTCCGCCGACCAGCGCGAGGCGGACCTGATGCGCAATCTGCGCGACACCGTGGCGTCGGCGAAATCGAACACGGCGTATTTCGCGCAGGCGCTCAAGGATGTCGATCCGGCCGCGCTCACCGACCGGGCGGCGCTGGCCAAGCTGCCGATCACGCGCAAGTCCGACATGCCAGCCCGGCAGGCGGCGAACCGGCCGCTGGGCGGCATGAACGCGGTGCCGATCGCCGACATGGCGCACCTGTTCGCCTCGCCCGGCGGTATCTACGAACCCGGGGCGCACGGCAAGAATCACGGCCGTTTCGCGCGCGGCCTGTGGGCCGCCGGCGTGCGGCCCGGCGACGTGGTGCACAACACCTTCTCCTATCACCTGGTGCCGGCCGGGCTGCTGGTGGAGAGCGGCGCGCACGCCATCGGCTGTCCGGTGATCCCGGCCGGCGTCGGCAACACCGAAGTGCAGGCGCAGGTGATCAACGACCTGAAGCCGGCCGCCTATGTCGGCACGCCGTCCTTCCTGCGCATCCTGCTGGCCAAGATCAAGGAGATGGGGCTGGATCACTCCAGCCTGAAGTGCGGGCTGTGCGGCGCCGAGGCGCTGACCCCGTCGATGCGCGCGGAGCTGGCCGAGCTGGGGGTGCAGACGTTCAACAGCTACGGCACCGCCGAGCTCGGGCTGATCGCCTTCGAAAGCGCGGCGCGCGAGGGCATGATCCTGGACGAGGAGATCGTCGTCGAACTGGTCGAGCCGGGCGGCACCGATCCGGTGGCCGAGGGTGAGACCGGCGAAGTCGTGGTCACGACCTTCTCGACGATCTATCCGATGATCCGGCTGGCGACCGGCGATCTCTCGGCGGTTTTGCCGGGGACCAGTCCGTGCGGGCGCACCGGCACCCGGATCAAGGGCTGGATGGGCCGGGCCGACCAGACCACCAAAGTCAAGGGCATGTTCGTGCACCCGGCGCAGGTGATGGAGGTCGCCGGCCGGCATCCGGAGATCAAGAAGGCGCGCCTGGTCGTAACCTCGGCCAACAATGTCGACGTGATGACGCTGCGCTGCGCGGTCGACGGCGGCGGCGATGGCTTGCGCGACGCCATCGCCGCGACCTTGCAGTCGGTGACCAAGCTGCGCGGCCAGGCCGAGTTCGTCGACGCGTCGGCGCTGCCCGACGATGGCCGCATGATCGAGGACGCGAGGACCTATGAATGAACGCGGTACGCCTCGGTGTGCTGTCGTTGGCGTTGATGTTCGCGGCCACCACCGCCGCCGCTCAATCCTGTGACCGGCTACGCGTCACCAGCCATGCCGGCGACACGCAACTCCAGGGCATCTACGACTTCTGCAACGAGTATCGCCAGCTCCAGGCCGAGGTACGGCGCCTGACGCAGCAGCTGCAAACGCTGGAGCAAGCGCAGCGCACGGCCCAGCGCCGGCAGCAGATCGGCGGGGACGCGGTGCCGGTGGCCGAAGTAATCCGCGACGGGAACCGCGCTACGCATGACTTTGCCGTCGGCCGCGACGCGGTGCTGCTGGCCACCGCCTACGGCGCGGGTCGCGTTTCGGTGAGCCTGGACGGTGCGTCCTGCGTCGCCGCCTCGGGCAGCGCCACCTGCCAGCGCCCGCTGGCCGCCGGCAAGCACAGCGTCACGGCCGACGGCCGCGACGTGGTGCTCAGCGTTGTCGTGGTGGTGCGCTAGCGGCCCGGCACGTGCAGCAGGCGGGTGTGCTTCTTCAGCGTGCGCAGCACCGCGAAGGTCGCCGCGGCGATGGCGAAGACCATCACCCAGGCGCGATCCTCGACCAGCCATTCGCCGAGCGATTCATGCTCGAACCACAGGTCGAGCACCGCCTCCTGCACCAGGAAGGCCGTGGCGATCGCCATCACGCCGTTATATTCGCGGCGCAGCACGGTGCGGACGGAGAAAGCAGCGGTTGGTGACCGCCAGCCGCTGAGTTTCGGCAGAAAAGCCGGCGTGCGCGCCATCCAATCGTCGTAGGCGCGGCCGAACTTGCCGGCCAGGTAGGCCTCCTCGGCGGCGATCACCCGTTCGATGTAGAGCCAGTAGGCAAGACTGGCGATGGCCACGTACCACCACACCGACATCGCCATGACGACGCCGATGATGGCGACGAAGTTACCAAGATAGAGCGGGTTGCGGACCAGCGAGTAGAGGCCGGTGGTGTTCAGCACCTCGGCGCGCTGGCCGCGTGTGTTGCGTCCCGAGGTGCCGGCCGGCGCGAAGCCGACCGTCGCCCAGCGGATCGCCAGCCCCGACAGCGACAGCGCCAGGCAGGCCAGGAACCAGGCCTGGTCGTAGGCGTCGCCGAACCGGCTTTCGAGCTTCGCCGCTTCGGCCAGGGCGACCAGCGCGACCGGCGTCAGGATCAACGGCGCGAAGCTGCGCCAGCGGAACAGCCATTGGCCGTCGGCTTCGATACGGGCGGTGAGGCGGCGGTGAAGCATCTCGGTTCCGTCGAGCGTGGTGAACTTCGTCGCGATAAACAATGCGTTCCGAAGCGCAAGTCAAGGTGCCGTTCGTCGCATGCTCTGCACGGCGGCCCTGCGCTTTTGCGCGGTCAGTCGGTGCGCTGCAGATTGTCGGCGAGCCGGCGTTGCAGGGCGGCGACGTCGATCTGGTGCACCGACCCGGCGCCGGCGAGATCGAGGGCGTGGGCGGCGGCCGCGCCCATGGCGATGCACGGGCCCATCACGCGGACCGTCGACAGGGCGGCGACGTCGGCGTCGATGCAGCGGCCGGCGGCGATCAGGTTGTCGGTCTCGTCGTGGGTGAGCGACCGCAGCGGCACGTAGTGCAGGTGATCGTCGCCGAACACCTCCCAGTAGGCGCCCTCGGCGCGGTCGTGCAGTTCCACCGGCCATGAGCAGCGCAGGATCGCGTCGGCGAACGTCTGCTCGCCGCGTACCTCGTCGATGGTGAGCTGGTGGCGGCCAGCGATCCAGCGGGTCTGGCGCACGCCGAGTAGGCCGTAGGTGCGGATCGCGGCGTCGGCGAAGGCATCCGGGAACTCGGCTTTCAGGAAGGCCAGCACCTTGTCGGCCTCGCGCCGGCCGGCCAGCGCGGTACGGCTCATCGCCACCGCGTCGAGCGGGGTCTCGTGGTGCGTCATGTTGACCAGCGCGCGGCCCTTGCCGGGGAAGGCGAAGACGAAACCGTCGCGCCGGGTCAGGCCATACCGGCCGGCGGCCTCGCCCTGGCGCGCCTCGACCTGCTCGCGAGTCGGCGCGGCGGCCTCGTCCAGGCCCTCGATGACGAACATCTGGGTGCCGTAGACCGGGCCGTCGGCCGGCTCGCGGCAGGCCAGGCCGGCCTGCCAGGCCAGGGCCGCGTCGCCCGAGGCGTCGATGAAGCCGGCGGCGCTCAGCGCCAGCTCGCCGAAGCGGGTGGCCAGGCGCAGCGCCGTGATCCGGCGGCCGTCGCGTTCCACGCCCAGCAGCATGGCGCCGAGCAGCGGCTGGATGTTCGATTCGGCCAGCACCTTGCGCTCGATCCAGCGGCCGAGCGCGACCTCGTCGTACATCACGATCCGGGTGTTGCGCCCGAACCGGTCCGATGTCGCGCCCTCGGCGGCGAGGTCGGCGAGGATCTCGTCGGCGATGCCATGGGTGACCTGGTACGGGTCGGGGCCGTTGGCGTAGAGGCCGCAGAAGGTGCCGATCAGGGCCGCCACCGACTGGCCGCCCAGGCTCGGCGCGGCGTCGATCAGCGCGACCTTGCGGCCGAGACGGGCAGCCTCCAGCGCGGCCGAGACGCCGGCGATACCGGCGCCGAGCACGGCGATGTCGACGGCAAGCCGGCGCGGGCCGGCCGCGTCGCGGCGCACGGTGCGGGTGGCGGTCATGATCGGCATGATGTGGCCGTCCTTAGCAGTGCCAGCCGGCCATGTCATCCAGATACAGATGTGCCACCGAGGTACATCCAGGACGTGTCAGCGCGGGACAAAAATCGGTACAAGGCGCATTTCCGGGGCCGCAACGGGTTGGCACGCGGGTTGCGTAGTAAGGGGCAAGAGCCGCTTCCAGGTTCGCCTGATGGCTCTCTAGCGTAATGCTTTCCCTCTTTGTCTAACCGTAATGCCCTCAACCCGGTTAGATAAGCTCAAAGGGCGCCGGAAACGGCGCCCTTTTTTTCTTTGGCGCGCGAGTATTACGTCGCGATCCGGGCCTGCGATCTTTTAGCCGGCATTTATCAGCATGTGGCACGGCACTTGCTTAATCATATCTCAGGCAGGCCGGTGTGGCGCAACAACTTGTTCGGTCTGCCAACTGTTTTGCTTTCCCTCTTTATCTAGCCGTAATGCCCTCAACCCGGTTAGATAAGCTGAAGGGGGCGCTTTCACCGGCGCCCCCTTCTTTTCTGACTTGAAACATTCCTAGGAATATTTATGTCTCCGTGCAACGCAACAGGAGACGGAAACATGGCCAGCACACGACGAGACTTCATCCGCACAGTCGGCGGCGTCGGCGTGGCGGCGGCGGCCGTCGGGCTGCTCGCCGGCTGCGACGAGGTAGACGACGAGGTGACCGCCGCGTGGCGCGGGCCGGCGGCGGGCGCGGACCTGCGCCGACGCTTGCTCGGTCACGCGCTGCTGGCGCCGAATCCGCACAACATGCAGCCCTGGCTGGTCGACCTGCGCGAGGCCGACACCATCACGCTTTACTGCGACCGCGAACGGCTGCTGCCGGAGACCGACCCGCACGGCCGGCAGATCATGATCGGCCACGGCACCTTCCTGGAACAACTCGACCTGGCGGCCTCGGCGGCCGGCGTCGGAACCGAGATCGCGCTGTTCCCCGACGGCGACTATCGCGACGGCGAGATCGGCGAGGTGGCGGTCGCCCGGGTCCGGCTCACGCCCGATGCCGGCCGGACGCGCGATCCGCTGTTCGAGCAGATCCGGCACCGGCGCTCGACCAAGGAGCCGTTCGACGAGCGGCCCCTGGCGGCCGCCGACGCGGCGGCGCTTGGCGAGGCCCTGGCGGGCGACCCGCGCCTGACGATCGTGCATGACGGCGACCTGCCGCCGCGCCTGCGGTCGATCATCACCGAAGCCTGGGATATCGAGGCGACGACGCCGCGCACGCATCAGGAAAGCGTCGACCGGATGCGCATCGGCGCCGCGGAGATCGCCGCGCACCGCGACGGTATCGACCTGGCCGGGCCGCTATTCTGGTGGGGCAAGCTGCTCGGTATGATCAACCGTCAGACCATGGCCGACCCGACTTCCTTCGCTTTCAAGTCGGGCATGGACATGTACCACCAGATGTTCGCCACCACGCCGGCCTTCGCCTGGCTCAGCACGCCCGGCAACGACCGCCGCACCCAGGTCATGGCCGGTCGCGCCTATGCCCGGCTCAATCTCCAGGCCACGGCGCTGGGCGTGGCGTTGCACCCGGTGAGCCAGGTGCTGCAGGAGTATCCGGAGATGGCGGCGCTGCAAGCGCGCTTCCTCGATGACGTCGGCGAGCAGGGGCGTACGGTGCAGATGCTGGCCCGGCTCGGCTATGCTGCGACGCCAAAACCGTCGCCGCGGCGGCGGCTGGACGACATCATCATGAGCTGAGAACGCCGATGGACGGTCCCGACCCGCGCTGGCGGGCGACCAACTGGATCATGATCTGCGCGCAACTGATCGGCACGCGCGGCCGGCACCTGCTGGCCGCCACCGACCTGCCGCCGCCGCAGTTCATCATGCTGAACCACTTCAGCCACCATCCCGAGCGCGAGCAGCGCGTCGCCGACATCGCCGCGGCCTTCGAGGTCAACCAGCCGGCGGTGACCAAGACGCTGCAGAAACTGGTGACGAAGGGATTCCTGGAAGTCCGCGCCGGCGAGCAGGACCGCCGCGCACGGTTCCACAAAATCACCTCCGCTGGCCTGGCGGCCCACGCCAAGGCACGCGATGTGTTCGGGCCGGACCTGGCGACGGTGTTCGCGGACTGGTCGGACGACGAGCTGGCGCAATTCATCCGCCTGCTCGACAAGCTCAAGGTCTATCTGGATGACAACCGCACCGTGGGCGGTGGCGATGTCGGGTTCGAGAACGCGATGAGTTTCGCACCGAAGCGCGAGTAGGCCGGTTTAGCGCGTCGCCTTCACGCGATCGAGTTCGCTTCGCAGGCGGGCGTAGTCGGGCGAGTTCGGGTCCATGCCGGCGAGCAGTTTTTCCCAGTAGCCGACGGCCTTGTCCACGTTGCCGGCCTTGGCGGCGCCGACACCGGCCTGGTACAGCGCGTCGCCGTTGTTCGGTTCCAGCTCGGCTGCCTTGCCGTAGGCCTCGGCCGACTTGGCGTCCTCGCCCAGCACCGAATAGGCGCGGCCCAGGCGCAACCAGCCCTGCGGATCGTTCGGCTCGTCTTCGAGGCGGTCGGCCAGGCGCTGCACCATGGAGCGGATGAAGGCCTGGCGGTCCTCGCTCGACATGTCCTGCGCCGCCTTCACGTCGTCGGCGCTGGGGCCGGGGATCGCGGCGGTGGCCTGCGGCGGCGGGGCAGGCGGCGTGGCGTCGGCCTTGAACGCGTCCGGCAGGTCGGCGTCGACGTCGAGGTCCAGCGCCTGTCCGACCTCGACCAGACGTTGCCGCAGCGGCCCGATCCAGGGGGCGCCGGCCGGGGTGTCGCGGGCCAGATCGAGCCAGGCGCGGTAGGCGGCCTGCGGATTGTCGTCCTGCAACAGCTTCAGGCCGAGATAGTAGCGCGCGCCCGGATGGCCCGGGTCGGTCAGCCGCAGATCGGTGAGCACCTGGACCGCGACCGGCGTGACCATGCCCTCGGCGGCGAACACAAGCGCTTCGGCGTAGGCCATCAGCAGGCCCGACTCGGCATCGCCCAGCGCGATGGCGCGGCGGTACGACTCGGCGGCTTCTGGGAACCGGCCGAGCTCCCAGTTGGTGCGGCCGAGCAGCGACCAGCCCTGCTTGTCGTTCGGGTCGTTGGCCAGCCGCGCCTCCAGCTTCTCCCTCATCGAGGCGATGTCGGTGAGCTGCGGGTCGCTGTCGGGCGCGGGCTGGGGCGGTGGCTGGATGTTGCGGGCGGCGAGCGGCTGGTCGGGCGCCCAGGGACGGCCCAGGTCGGCATAGATCAGCGCCGCGGCAGCCGGTACTGCGACCGCCAGCACGCCGGCGACCGCGACGCGCCAACCGCTATCGGCGGCCTTCTGCGTCGGCTCGTCGGCGGTGCGCAGGATGCGGCGCTGGATCTCGCGCGTGGCGGCCTCGGCTTCGGTTTGCGAGATCACGCCACGGGTGGCGTCGGCGCGAACTTCCTCAAGCTGGTCGCGGTAGACGGCGATGTCGTGCGCCTGGCGCGAGGCCGGATTGCGCACCCGACCGAGCAGCGGCAGCAGCAGCCCGGCCATGACCACCAGCGTCATGGCGCCCAGCGCAAGCCACAGCATCATCGCTGGCCGTCCTGCTCCAGCAGGCGGGTCAGGCGCGCCTGCTCGTCGGCACTGAGCGCGGTCTGCGCGGTGTCGTTGCGGCCGGACTGCCGGCGCACCCAGACCCGCACGCCGACGCCGCCGATCACAAGCAGCAACGCCGGGCCGAGCCAAAGCGCCCAGGTGTTCAGCTTGAACGGCGGGTCGAGCAGCACCCAGTCGCCGTAGCGCTCGACCAGATAGTTCATGACCTGCTGGTCGCTGTCGCCGGCGGCGATTCGGTCGCGCACCACCTGACGCAGGTCGGCGGCCAGCGGGGCGTTGGACTCCGATATCGCCTGATTCTGGCAGACCAGGCAGCGCAGTTCCTTGTTCAACTCGATGGCGCGCGCCTCCAGCGCCGGATCGTCCAGCGGCTTGTCGAGAGCGAAGGCCGGAAACCCGAGCAGCAATGCGGCGAAGATGACGGCAATCAAAACCAATGCGTCACCCCGGGCGAAGCGCGGCGCGCGTAGACCCGGGGTGCATGTCGACAATGGGCGCGGTCCCGACATGGACCCCGGCTCAAGGCCGGGGTGACGATGACGGCGGCTCAACATGCGACCGGCCTGCCGGCGCGGGCGGCCTCCACGGCCGGCATGATCTTGTTGTCGAGGTCGTGCGGCATGATCGGCCCGATGTGCTTGCACACGATCTGGCCGTCGCCGCTGATCACGAAGGTCTCGGGCACGCCGTAGACGCCCCAGTCGATGCCGACGCGGCCGTCGCGGTCCGATCCGACCCTGGCGTAGGGGTCGCCGAACCGGCGCAGCCAGCCGAGCGCGGCGCCGGGTTCGTCCTTGTAGTTCAGGCCGTGCACCGGCACCTCGCCGGCCTCGGCCATTTCCATCAGTAGCGGATGCTCGACCCGGCAGGCGACGCACCAGGAGGCGAACACGTTGACCAGGCTGACCTCGCCGGCGTTCAGATCGGTGCTGGCCAGGCCAGGCTGGGCGCGGCCGTCGATCGGCGGCAGGTCGAAGGTCGGTACCGGCTTGTTGATCAGCGCCGAGGGGATGGTGCGCGGCTCCAGCGACAGGCCGCGGTAGAGAAACAGCGCGATCACCACGACGACGGCCAGCGGCAGCAGCGCGAACAGCCATTTGCGGCCAGGCGCCGCCGCGGGCTTTTCGACCTGCTCAGTCACCGGCGGCCACCGCTTGCTCGGGTGCGCGCACGCGGCGCGGGGCGCCGACCCGGTGGCGCCGGTCGGTGAGCGAGATCGCGCCGCCGGCGACCATGATCAGGCAGCCGACCCAGATCCAGTGGATCAACGGCTTGTGGTAGAGCCGGGTCGACCATTTGCCGTCGCCGGCCGGCTCGCCGATCACGGCATAGAGGTCGCCGGACGGGCGCGGCCGGATCGCCGCCTCGGTGGTTGTCATCGGCGGCGTCGGGTAGGTGCGGGTCTCCGGCGTCAGGACCGCGACCGGGTCGCCGTCGTGGCTGACGCGGAAGCGGCCCATCACGGCGGTGTAGTTCGGCCCCGGCACCTGGCGGGCGCCGTCGAAGGTGAAGGTGTAGCCGCCGATCTCGGTGCTCTCGCCCGGCGCCATCACCTGCAACTTCTCGGTCTCCCAGGCGGTCGAGGCGACGATGCCCAGCACCACCACGCCCATGCCGGCGTGGGCGAAGGTCATGCCGACGGCGGCACGCGGCAGATTGGCCATGCGGCGCAGGCTTTCGCGCGGACTGGCGCGGAACAGCTTGATCCGATCGGCGAGCTCGCCGACCGCGCCGGCGATGACCCAGACGCCGAGGCCGATGCCGGGGATCGCCAGCCAGGGCCCGTCCCAGGCCCAGGCGGCGCAGCCCAGCGTGGCGACCACGGCGATGGCGAAGGCGGCCCTCAGCCGTTGCAGGGCACCGCGAATGTCGCCGCGTTTCCACGGCAGCATCGGCCCGACCACCATGCTCACCAGGACGGGGAGCATCAGCGGCCCGAAGGTGGCGTTGAAGTAAGGGGGCCCGACCGAGACCTTCTCGCCGGTCAGGGCGTCCAGCGCCAGCGGGTACAGCGTGCCGAGCAGCACGGTGCCGCAGGCCGTCGCCAGCAGCAGGTTGTTCAGCACCAGCGCGCCCTCGCGGCTGACCGGCGCGAACAGGCCGCCGGCCTGCATCGCCGGGGCCCGGATCGCGTAGAGCGTCAGCGAGCCGGCGACGACGACGGTCAGGAAGCCGAGGATGAACACGCCGCGCTCGGGATCGGTGGCGAAGGCGTGCACCGAGGTCAACACGCCGGAGCGCACCAGGAAGGTGCCGAGCAGGCTCAGCGAGAAGGCAACGATGGCGAGCAGGATGGTCCAGCTCTTCAGCGTGTCGCGTTTCTCGACCACGATGGCGGAGTGCAGCAGCGCGGTGCCGGCAAGCCACGGCATGAACGAGGCGTTCTCCACCGGATCCCAGAACCACCAGCCGCCCCAGCCGAGCTCGTAATAGGCCCACCACGAGCCCAGCGCGATGCCGAGCGTGAGGAAACACCACGCGGCCAGGGTCCACGGCCGCACCCAGCGCGCCCAGGCCGGCTCGACCCGGCCTTCGATCAGCGCCGCGACGGCGAACGAGAAGGCCATCGAGAAACCGACATAGCCGAGGTAGAGGAACGGCGGGTGGAAGGCGAGGCCGGGGTCCTGCAGCAGCGGGTTCAGGCCCTGGCCGTCGCTGGGCGGCGGCACCACGCGCTCGAACGGGTTCGAGGTCCACAGCATGAAGGCCAGGAAGCCGATGCCGATCATCGCCTGCACGGCAAGCACGCGGGCCTGGAACGGCTTGGGCAGGTTACCGCCGGCGACCGCGACCGCGCCGCCGAACAAGGCCAGGATCAGCACCCAGAGCAGCAGCGAGCCCTCGTGGTTCCCCCACACGCCGGAGACCTTGTAGAGCATCGGTTTCAGCGAGTGCGAGTTGGCGGCAACGTTCAGCACCGAGAAGTCGGAAACCACGTAGGCATGGGTCAGCGCCGCGAACGAGATCGCGATCAGCAGCAGTTGCAGGATGGCGGCCGGCCGGCCGACCGCGATCCAGGCCGCGTCGCCGCGCTGCGCGCCGGCCAGCGGCACCGACGCCTGCACGATGGCGACGATCAGCGCCAGCACCAGGGCGTAGTGTCCGAGCTCGGCGATCATCGCGGTCTCACTCGTTCCAGATGAAGGGCGCGCCGCAGTCGGCGCACAGGTCGCGAACCTGCGCCCACAGCTTGTCGGGGATCGGCACGCCGTTCCGTTTACGGTCTGCCACGGAAATGGCTTCCGGGTCGCCCGGAACTAGCACCGGTTCGGCCGGGTCGACCGGCGTGAGCCCGCGCAAGGTGCGGATCATCTCGTCCATGTCGGCCTCGAACTCGCCGGGCTCGCGGAACGCCGCCGGGTCGATGGCCATGAAGAAATGGCCGATGTCGGTGGTTTGCTGGCCGCTGGCGAAGCGGGTGGCGATGAAGGTCGCGCCGGACAGGGTCGCCGACAGTATCTCGACCATCGCCGACAGGCCATAGCCCTTGTGGCTGGAGGTTTCGGCCAGGCCGCCCAGCGGGGTCAGGCCGATGTCGTCGGCGACGCGCTGCTCGGCGCCGAACGCCCGCGTCGCGTCCGTCTCCGGCTGGCCGTCGCCGTCGACCACCCAGCCGGCCGGCATCGGCAAGCCGGCGAGCCACTTCAGCTTGAGCTTGCCGACCGCGACCGTCGTCGTCGCCATGTCTAGCACGAAGGGCCGCTCGTCCCTGGCGGGCGCGGCGAAGGCAATCGGGTTGGTGCCGAACAGCTTCTGCTTGGAGCGGGTCGGTACCAACGCCCGGTTCAGCGCGTTGGTCGTGACGATGCCGATGCAGCCGGCCTCGGCCGCGCGCAGGGCGTAGGCGCCGGCGGCGCCGAAATGGTTGGAGTTGCGCACCGCGACCGCGCCGATGCCGATCTGCTTGGCCTTGTCGACCGCCATCGCCATGGCGCGCTTGCCGGCGTGGTAGCCAAGCCCGCCGCCGTTATCCAGCACCGCCATCGCCGGCCGGTCGCGCACCACCGTCGGTCGCGCCGTCATGTTGAGGAATCCGTCGGCGCGGCCGCGGCCGTAGATCGGCAGCATCGATATGCCGTGGCTGTCGATGCCGCGCAGGTCGGTCTCGACCATGATCTCGACGGCGTCGGCGCGGGCCTCGTCGGGCATGTCCCAGGTCCGCATCACGGCGTCGATCTGGCCCGCGACCAGCTCCGCCGACAGCCGGCGTTCGCGCACCGCGACGTCACTCGACACGGGTCAGCACCGGCTTGCCGGAAAAGTGCGCGATCAGGTTGTCGATCATCAGGTTGCCCATGGCGGCGCGGGTCTCGCGCGTGCCGGAGCCCATGTGCGGCGTCAGGATCACGTTCCTGGCCTGCTTCAGGGCGTCGGGCACCTGCGGCTCGTGCTCGAACACGTCCATCGCGGCGCCGGCGATACGGTTGTTGACCAGTGCGTCGACCAGGGCTGCCTCGTCGACCACGGTGCCGCGCGAGATCGACACCAGGAAACCATCCGGCCCCAGCGCGTCGAGCACGTCCTTGTCGATGAGGTGCTGCGTGGCCGGGCCGCCGGGGCACAGCAGCACCATCACGTCGCAATTCGCCGCCAGCTCGGCCGGGCTGGCGTAGTAGGCAAAGTCGACGTCGTCGCGCTTGGACCGGTTGTGATAGGCGATGTTCATGCCGAAGGCCTGCGCGCGTTTCGCGGCACCCATTCCGATGCGGCCGAGCCCGACCACGCCCAGCGTCTTGCCGCCCAGCGCGCGGGTCAGCGGATAGTCGGTTGGCGTGTACCAGGGCTCGTTGCGCACGAAGTGATCGGCGTTGGGGATGTCGCGCAGCAGCGAGATGGTGAGCCCGACGGCGAGGTCGGCGACGCAGTCGTTCAGCACGTCCGGCGTGTTGGTGACGATCACGTCGTGCTCGCGCGCGGCCGGCATGTCGACCGCGTCGACGCCGACGGCATAGCAGGAAATGATCTCCAGGTTCGGCAGTGCCGCCATGATCTCCGCCGTGCAGCCGATCTGGCCCATGGTGGCGACGCCGCGGACGCGCGGCGCCAGCTCCTTCAGCATTGCTGCCTGATCGTCGGCCTCGTAGAGGTTGTGGACGACGAAATTCTCGCGCAGCCGCTTGTCGGTGACCTCCGGGAAGTCGATCAGCGCCACGACCTCGACCTGGTTGCCGCTCATTCCTTGCCCTTCCACTGCCCTGCGTCTTTCAGCGCCTGCGCCACTTCCGGCGGCATGTAGTTCTCATCGTGCTTGGCCAGCACCTCGTCGGCGACGAACACGCCGCCCGGCCCCATGCGGCCCTCGGCGACGACGCCCTGGCCTTCGCGGAACAGGTCCGGCAGCAGGCCGCGATAGCGCACCGGCACCACGTTCACGGTGTCGGTGACGCGGAAGGCCACGGTGACGCCGTCGGCCTCCTTGGCAACGCTGCCTTCCTCGACCAGCCCGCCCAGGCGTAGCCGGCGGTCCGGCGGCGGCGGCTCGTTGGCGAGCTGGCTCGGGGTGCGGAACAGAGACACGCTGTCACCCAGCGCCAGGAACACCAGCGCCGCGGCGCTGCCAAGCAACAGCACGCCGATGACGACGAGCCACATACGCTGGCGTTTTCTAATCACGCGCGCTCACGCGGCTTCTCGGGCGGAACGGCGCTCGGCCTGCAGTGCCTCCAGCGTCTTCGCGGTCCGGCGGCCGTCGCGCCAGCTCACGATCAGCAGGCCGGCCATCGATCCGAGCACGATGGCGAAAGCCGGCCAGACGTAGGCCGCGTAGCCGCCCATGGCGAAGAACTCGCTCACGCCGCTGCTCATGGCCGTGCCCAGCAGGACACGGCCTGCCTACGAATATGAGCGAGCTGTTGCGCGCTCATGGCCGTGCCCAGCAGGCTCGACGCATTGCGTCGAGGGCCTGCCTACGAATATGAGCGTGCTGTCGCGCGCTCATGGCCGTGCCCAGCAGGACATGGCCGGTCTTTCACTATGAGCGTGCTGTTGCGCGCTCATTCCGCCGCCTCCATCGCAGGCGCGCCCATCGCCTCGGCGATCTGTGCCTGGCGCAGGGCGCGCAGCTTGGCGGCGTTCAGCTCGGTGCGGACCCGGATCAGCAGCACGGTGATGAAATACGCCTTGAAACCGAGCGCGGTGAGCAGCAGCGGCCACAGCATCGAGGCATCGATGGTCGGCCCGTCCATGCGGATGACGCTGGCCGGCTGGTGCAGCGTGTTCCACCAGTCGACCGAGAACTTGATGATCGGCACGTTGACGAAGCCGACGATGGCCAGGATGGCGGCGGCGCGCGCGGCTTTGCGCGGATCGTCGATCGCCTGCCACAGCGCCATGTAGCCAAGATACAGGAACAGCAGCACCAGCACCGAGGTCAGGCGGGCGTCCCAGACCCACCAGGTGCCCCACATCGGCTTGCCCCACAGGCTGCCGGTGATCAGCGCGGCGGCGGTGAACACGGCGCCGATCGGGGCGGCCGCCTTGGCCGACAGGTCGGCCAGCGGATGTCGCCAGATCAGCGCCACGACGCTGGCGACGGCCAGGAAGGTGTAGCAGAACAGCGCCATCCAGGCCGACGGCACGTGGATGTACATGATCCGCACGCTGTCGCCCTGCTGATAGTCGGCCGGCGACCAGACCAGCCCCCAGGCGAGCCCGGCGACCAGTGCCACGACGGCCACGGCGGCGCTCCACGGCAGGATCGCGCCGGAAAGCCGCATGAACCGCGTCGGGTTGGCGAAACGATGCATGCTTCCGATGTACCCCGGCCCCCGGTTTCAGGCAAGCCGGGGCGGGACACTTTGCCGCTAGCGCGGTGTGGCTTTCGTTTGCCGTACGGCCTGCTCCAGCACTTCCCGGATGAAACGCTGGTAGGGCAGCCCGCGTGCCTCGGCCTTCTGTTTGATCGCTGCCAGCAGGGCTTCGGGCAGGCGCATGTTGATCCGTGCGGACTTCTTGGCGAATTCGAACTGCACCGGCCGGAAGTCGGAGAAGTCGTATTCGGTAAGGTCTGCGTCGGCGACGAACTGCTCGGCCTCGTCGTCACTCTTGAAGTCTGGAAATCGCTTCTTCATAGGCCTCTACCTCAGCCCTGTGCATGTAGCGGGCGCTGATCGGCCGTGCACAAGAACTCGATCTCGGCAATCGAGACCCCGTGGTTCTGGCACTTCTCCCGATTGCCGCCGTCCCAGTCGAACCCAGCGAATTCAACGGTCATTACATTGGCGTGCCGATTTGTACATACAAGCGCGCACCTACTCCAGTGCCAATCGGAGCGCGGCGGCAGCCGCCCAGGGGCACAGGGCGAGGGCGCCGAGGAGCAGGGCGGCGAGGATCAGGAGCGGGGCGTCGGTGGCCATGTTGAACACCGCCGCGTCGATGGCGGAGACGCCGAAGATCAGCACCGGCACGTAGAGCGGCAGCACCAGCAGCGACAACAGCACGCCGCCGCGGCGCAGGCCGACGGTGAGCGCGGCGCCGATGGCGCCGATCAGGCTGAGGCTGGGGGTGCCGAGCGCCATCGACGCGACCAGCGGCCAGAAGCCGGCCGCATCCATGTTCAGCAGCACCGCCAGCACCGGCGCGGCGAGCAGCAGCGGCAGGCCGGTGGTGAGCCAGTGCGCCAGCACCTTGGCCACCACGGTCAGTTCCAGGCCGGGACCGTGCAGGGCGAGCTGGTCCAGCGATCCGTCCTCCAGATCCGCCTGAAACAGCCGGTCGAGCGACAGCAGCGCGGCCAGCAGCGCCGCCACCCACAACACCCCGGCGGCGATTCGCGCCAGCGTGTTCGGCTCCGGCCCGACGCCGAACGGAAACAGGCTGACGGTCAATACGAAGAATACGATCACCAGCCACGTGGCGCTGCCCTGGCGCACTGCGAGGCGCAGGTCGCGCGCCAGCACGGCCAGGAACCCGCCGCTCACCGACCGGCCCCGATCCAGATGGTCTCGGCGTCGGGCAGGTCGAGCGGCAGGTGCGTGGTCAGCAGCAGCCGGCCGCCGCTGGCGCGATGCGCGGCGATGGCGGCAACCAGCGCCGCGATGCCGGCGTCGTCGAGCGAGGTCGTCGGCTCGTCCAGCAGCCAGAGCGGCGCCGGGATCGCGGCCAGGCGCGACAGCGACAGGCGCTGGCGCTGGCCGGCCGACAGCCACTGCGCCGGGATGTCGGCCAGGGGCCCGATGCCGAAGGTGTCGAGCGCGGCCGGATCGGCGGGCTGGCCGCGCAGCCGCTGCCAGAAGGCCAGGTTCTCGGCCACGGTGAAGGCCGGCTTGATCGCCGCGAGGTGGCCGACATAGTGCAGGCGCGCGCGGTAGCCCTCGGCGGCGAAGATGTCGGCGTCGTCCCAGGTGACGCGCCCGGACTCGGGCCTCAGCAGCGTGGCGAGGATGCGCAGCAGGCTGGACTTGCCGGCGCCGTTCGGCCCGCGCACCACGGCCGCGGCGCCAGCTCCGAGCTCGAAGTCGAGGCCGGCGAAAACCAGCCGGTCGCCGCGCCGGCAGGCCAGCGTCTGCGCCCGAAGCATCCGCGGCTCAGTCCGCGGCGTGCGCGTGGACGTCGAGCGGGTACTCGACCTCGGGGTGATAGACCGGCGACTGGTTGCCGCGCAGGCTGGAGTAGAGCGTGAAGTGGTCGGCGGTGAAGGCTGGCAAGGTGAAGTCGGCGTGCTCGCTCAGGAACCGGCCGACGCGCTCCACCGGCGCATTGCGCAGGCGGGCCAGCGTGATATGCGGGTGGAACTTGCGGCTCTCCGGCGCCAGGCCGATGCCGATCAGCGCGCGCTCGATGCGATCGCGCAGCGCGACGAGGGTCGGGTTCGGGCGGATGCCGGCCCACAGCACGCGCGCCTGCTTCTTGTCGCCGAACTGGCCGACGCCGGCGATCTCGACATTGATCGCGTGACCGCCGATCGCGGCCAGCACGTCGTCGATGTCGCGCGCCTCGTTGGTCGAGACCTCGCCGATGAAGCGCAGGGTCAGGTGCAGGTTCTCCGCCGGCGACCAGGTGGCGCCGGGCACGCCGCCGCCGAGCAGGGACAGGTGGGTGCGTGCCATTTCCGGCAGGGAGAGGGCCACGAAAAGTCGCATCGGCTCAGGTCCTCCCGGCTCGTGATTCGCCGACCACAACCATAACGCCTAATTGTCGGTCAGTGCGCGCACCACGTAAGGCGCCAGCCGCTCGACGATGACGTCGACCCCGGCGGCGTTCGGGTGGATGCCGTCGGCCTGGTTCAGGTCGGGTTCGGCGGCCACGCCGTCGAGAAAGAAGGGGTACAACGCAACGCCGTGCTTGAACGCCAACGCGGGGTAGATCTCATTGAACTCGTCGCCATATTCCTTTCCCAGGTTGGGCGGGGCCAGCATGCCGGTCAGCAGCACCGGCAGATCGCGCTCGGCCAGCTTGGCCAGGAGCGCGTCCAGGTTGCGCCGGGTCTCGGCCGGGTCGATGCCGCGCAGGCCGTCATTGGCGCCCAGTTCCACCAGCACCAGGTCGACCTCTCCGCCCAGCGCCCAGTCCAGCCGGGCCAGGCCGCCGGCGGTGGTGTCGCCGGAGACGCCGGCATTGTGCACCGCCACATCGTGGCCCAGATCGCGGAGTTTCTGCTGCAGGCGGACGGTGAACGACTCGTGCTCCGGCAGGCCATAGCCGGCGGTCAGGCTGTCGCCCAGCGCGACAATCCGGGCCGATTCGGCGACGGCGGGCGTGGCCAGCACGAACAGGCAAAGGGCCAGCACGTTGAAAATCCATGCTGCGGTGCCATATCGAGCGGGTCGCGGGCCTTGTCTGGCGGCGGCGGAGTTGGGCATGAACAACCTTTCCTCGATGATCGACCTGGCCGATGTACGGCTGACCTTGCCGTCCGATGCCGGCCCGGTCGAAATCCTGCGCGGCGTCGACCTGTCGGTGGCGCCCGGCGAAAGCATCGGCCTGGTCGGCCCGTCCGGTTCCGGCAAGTCGACCCTGATGGCGATCATGGCCGGGCTGGAGCGGCCCAGCGCCGGCGACGTGGTGATTGCCGGTCAGCGCCTGAACGACCTGGACGAGGACCGTCTGGCCCGCTTCCGTCGCGATCATATAGGCATCGTATTCCAGGCCTTCCACCTGGTGCCGACGATGACGGCGCTGGAGAACGTGGCGATCCCGCTGGAACTGGCCGGCCGGGGCGATGCTTTCGAGCGCGCGGCGGAGGGGCTGGAGGCGGTCGGGCTCGGCCATCGCCTTACCCACTATCCCTCGCAACTGTCCGGTGGCGAGCAGCAGCGCACGGCGCTGGCGCGTGCGGTGGCGTGTTCGCCGCGCCTGCTGCTGGCGGACGAGCCGACCGGCAACCTGGACGGCGCGACCGGCGGTCACATCGTCGACCTGCTGTTCGAACTGCGCGAGCGCGCCGGTACCACGCTGGTGCTGATCACCCATGACCCGGCGCTGGCGCAACGCTGCCAGCGCATCGTGGCGATGCGCGACGGCCTGATCGACCGCGCCGCCGAGGCGGCGGAATGAGCAGGTTGGCCGGCGACACGCGCTGTCATCGTGTTGTGCGAAGGGCCGGTTCTTGACCCTCCCGCTCAGTCTGCGTTTCGCGCTGCGCGAGTTGCGGGGTGGCGTTAAGGGGTTTCGCATCTTCCTGCTGTGCCTGGCGCTGGGCGTGGCGGCGATCGCCGGCGTGGGCTCGCTTTCGGCGGCGCTGGTCGCGGGGCTGTCGGCGGACGGGCAACGGCTGCTGGGCGGTGACGTCGAGCTGCGGCTGACACACCGGCCGCCGAGCGACGCGCAGCGCGCCTGGCTGGCGGCCAACGGCATGGTGTCGGAGACCATCCAGATGCGGGCGATGGCGCGCGGGCCCCAGATGGCGACGACGACCAAGCGCGCCCTGATCGAACTGAAGGCGATTGACGATCTATATCCGCTCTATGGCGCAATGAAGCTGGATGTGGCGGGCTCGCCGCAGGACCTGGTGGCGCGGCGCGACGGGCGCTGGGGCGCGCTGGTCGACCCGGCGGTGTCGCGGCGCCTAGGCCTGAAGACCGGCGACACGTTGCGCATCGGCGAGGTCGACTACGAGATCCGCGCCGAGATCGAGCATGAGCCGGACAGCGGCACCTCGGCCTTCGTGCTGGGGCCGCGGGTGATGGTCGCCGGCGCCAGCATGGCGGAGACCGGGCTGGTGCAGACCGGCTCGATGATCCGCTACTACAGCCGCGTGATGCTGCCGCCGACGGCGGACCTCGATGGCTGGATCGAGCGGCTGAAGCAAGCCTTCCCGGATGCCGGCTGGCGCGTGCGCGACGTGCGCAACGGGGCGCCGGGCCTGCGCAACTTCCTGGAGCGGATGCGGCTGTTCCTGACGCTGGTCGGCCTGACCGCGCTGCTGGTCGGCGGCCTGGGCGTCGGCAACGCGGTGAAGGCCTATCTCGACAGCCGGGGCCGCACCATCGCGATCCTGAAATGCGTCGGCGCGCCGGCCGGACTGGTGTTCCGGATCTACCTGACCCAGGTGCTTCTGCTGGCCTCGGCCGGGATCGCTATCGGGCTGCTGATCGGCGGGCTGGCGCCGCCGGTGCTGTCCGGGCTGCTGCGCGCCTACCTGCCGTTCGATGCTGCGATCGGCTTTTATCCGCTGCCGCTGTTCATGGCGACGGTTTACGGCTTGCTGACGGCACTGGCGTTCGCCTTGTGGCCGCTGGCGCGGGCGCGCGAGGTGCCGGCCGCCGCGCTGCTGCGTGACGTGGCGGCGCCGTCGACGACCCGCCCGAAGCCGATCTTCATCGCGGCGGTGGCGGCGGCCTTCGCGGTGCTGGCGGCGACCGCGGTGCTGACGGCCGAGCGCACCGACTTCGCCGCCTGGTTCGTGCTCGGCGCCTTTGCGACCCTGTTGCTGTTCCTGGCCGCCGGCAACGCCATCGTCGACCTGGCCCGGCGGATGAAGCGACCGCGCCGGCCGGACCTGCGGCTGGCGCTGGCCAACCTGCACCGGCCGGGCGCGCCGACGCTGTCGATCGTGCTGTCCTTCGGCCTGGGGCTGTCGGTGCTGGTCACGGTGGCGACGTTGCAGGGCAATCTTTCCGCCCAGGTCGCCGAGCGGTTGCCGGACCAGGCGCCGGCGTTCTTCTTCATCGACATCCAGCCGCAGCAGGTGACGCCGTTCGAGGCCACCGCGCGAGCCGTGCCCGGCGTCGGCGAAATCGCCAAGGTGCCGATGTTGCGGGGGCGCATCGTGGCGCTGAACGGCGAGGCGGTCGATCCGAAGAAGGTGGCGCCGGATGCACGCTGGGCGCTGCGCGGCGACCGCGGCCTGACCTACTCGGGCTCGCCGCCCGAGGGCACCCAGATCGTGAAGGGCGAGTGGTGGCCGGCGGACTACGCGGGCGAGCCGCTGGTCTCGTTCGACGCCGACATCGCCGCCGGCCTGGGCGTCGGCATCGGCGACACGCTGACCGTCAACGTGCTGGGCCGCGAGCTCACGGCGCGGATCGCCAACCTGCGTCGGATCGACTGGTCGACGATGGGGATCAACTTCGTGCTGGTGTTCGCGCCCGGCCTGCTGGAGGCGGCGCCGCACAGTTTCATCGCCACCGCCCAGGCCACGATCGACGCCGAGGTGCCGCTGGAAGTGGCGGTGACCGACCAGTTCGCCAACATCACCGCGATCCGCGTGCGCGACGCGCTGGCGACCGCCAACCGCATCCTCGACAACATCTCCGTGGCGGTGCGGTCCACCGCGGCGGTGACCCTGGTGGCCGGCGTGCTGGTGCTGGCCGGCGCGATCGCCGCCGGGCACCGCCGGCGGGTCTACGATTCGGTGATCCTGAAAGTGCTGGGTGCGACCCGGGCCGACGTGCTGCGCACCTTCCTGCTGGAATACGCGCTGCTCGGGCTGGTGACGGCGGCGCTGGCGGCGGTGATCGGCTCGCTGGCCGCCTACGTGGTGGTGACGCAGGTGATGGGCGCGCCGTGGATCTGGCTGCCGGGCACGATTGCCGGCACCGCGCTGCTGGCGATGGCGATCACCGTCGGGCTGGGGCTGATCGGTACCCTGGCGGCACTGAGCCAGCGCCCGGCGCCGTTGCTGCGAAACGATTAGGCAACCATCCGGAATTATCCTCGTTCCGGCCGGGCGGTCGGGGTTTCCTTGATTTCGGGGCCTTGGCAGCCGATATTCCAGAAGACTTCCAACTTCACCGGACACCATCGGAGGATTATCGAGATGGCGACCGATTTCCGCGGCTCACGGACGAGCCAGCTTGGCGCGCGCACCGTCGATCAAATCGCGATCGACGAAGGCCTGCGCGCGTACATGCTCAAGGTCTACAACTACATGGCCTCGGGCCTGCTGCTGACCGGCATCGTCGCCTATCTGGTGGCGCAGTCGCCGGCGATGCTGCAGGCGATCTACGGCACACCACTGCAGTGGGTGGTGATGCTGGCGCCGCTGGGCGTGGTGTTCTTCCTGTCGGCGCGCATCCACAAGATGAGCGCCGGCGCGGCGCAGGCGGCGTTCTGGTTCTACGCGGCGCTGAACGGCGTCGCCTTCAGCTACATCTTCCTGGCCTATACCGGGGTGTCGATTACCCGGGTGTTCGCGATCACCGCGTGCACCTTCGGTGCGATGAGCCTGTACGGCTACACCACCAAGCGCGACCTGTCCGGCATGGGCTCGTTCCTGATGATGGGCCTGATCGGCATCATCATCGCGGCGGTGGTGAACATCTTCCTGCAGTCGTCGATGATGGCGTGGATCATCTCGGTGGTCGGCGTGCTGGTGTTCGTTGGCCTCACCGCCTACGACACGCAGCGGATCAAGGAGATGTACTACGAGGGCGACGGCCACGACGTCGCGGCCAAGAAGTCGATCATGGGCGCGCTGAAGCTCTACCTCGACTTCCTGAACCTGTTCCTGATGCTGCTGTACCTGTTCGGCAATCGCGAGTAGCACGCGGCACCAGATCGGACCAAGGCGCCCGGCGGGGAAACCCGCCGGGCGCCTTGCATTTGCGGCATGCGGCGGCGCGATGCGGGGCCGCGGCGTTTCACTTGTCGGTCCCGATTGTCTCGGCTAGGGTGCCTTGGCTCCTGATGTTCCGACAAACGGATTTACCGGGGATGGCGGGGGCGAAACGGTTGGCGTGTCAGGGTTCGCGCGTAAGTCGAGTACTCACGAAGAGCCATGGCGCGCATAGTGCCAACATAAAACGGGTTGGGAGAAAACCTATATGAGATTGGGCAAAGTAACGAAAGCGGTGGGCGTGCTTGGCGCCGCCGTTGGGATGCTGGCCGCGGTTACTGCGGTCGAGGCGCAGGACCGTGTGCGCTGGAAGATGCAGAGCACGTTCGGTTCGACGCTGCCGACGCTGGGCCCGGGTGGCGTGCGTTTCGCAGACGACGTGAAGGTCCTTTCCGGGGGCAATTTCGACATCAAGTTCTTCGAGCCGAACTCGCTGATCCCGTCGCTGGAATGCTTCGACGCGGTCGGCAAGGGCTCGATCGACTCGTGCTGGACCACGCCTGGCTATCACGCCGGCAAGGTGCCGGCCGTCCAGTTCTTCACCACCGTGCCGTTCGGCCCGTCGATTGGTGAATTCTGGGCCTGGCGCTGGTTCAACGGCGGCCAGGACCTGATGGACGAGCTCTATGCCGAGCACAACCTGAAGCCGATCCCGTCGCAGTGCATCGGCCCGGAGACTTCGGGTTGGTTCAAGGAGCCGATCGAGGATCTCGAGCAGCTCAAGGGCATGAAGATGCGGTTCTTCGGCCTGGGCGCGCAGGTGATGCAGAAGCTCGGCGTATCGACGCAGCTGCTGGCGGCGGCGGAGATCTACCCGGCGCTGGAGCGCGGCGTGGTGGATGCCACCGAGTTCTCGATGCCGGCGATGGACATCAAGCTCGGCTTCTACCAGATCGCCAAGAACAACTACTTCCCGGGCTGGCACCAGCAGGTGTCGTGCGGCGAGTTCCTGACCAATCTGGACCAGTACAACGGCCTTTCGGAGATGTATAAGCGTCTGCTGACCACGGTCGGCCGCGCGGAAATCATCTACGGCTATGCCGAGACCGAGGGCGTCAACTTCAAGGCCATGAAGGAAATGCAGGAGAAGCATGGCGTCACGGTTCGTCGTTGGACCGACGATCAGCTGGCCGTTTTCGAGCGTGCCTGGCTGGAAGTCCTCAAGGAGCGTGCGGCTTCCGACGCCGACTTCAAGAAAGTCGCGGATCACTACCTGGCGTTCCGCGAGCAGTACAAAGTTTGGGGTGCAGCACAGTCGTTGCAGGCGACTTACCAATAAGCCAGCAACGACTGTCAAAGCGTGGATAACAGGCTACGCTTATAATATTGGGCACACCGGCGGGCCCGTGAAAGGGCCCGCCGGTGCAAAAAAAAGAAACGTCCAATTCAACTGGGAGACATCGACATGAAGCTACCGACACTTGTGAAGTCCGTTGGCGCGCTCGGCATGGCCGCTGGCATGCTGGTCGCGGCAACTGCTGCCGAGGCTCAAGACCGGGTGCGCTGGAAAATGCAGAGCACCTTCGGGTCGACGTTGCCGACCCTGGGCCCGGGTGGCATTCGGTTCGTCGACGATGTGAAGGCGTTGTCTGGGGGTAATTTCGAGGTCAAGTTCTTCGAGCCGAACTCGCTGATCCCGTCGCTGGAATGCTTCGACGCGGTCGGCAAGGGCTCGATCGACTCGTGCTGGACCACCCCTGGCTATCACGCCGGCAAGGTGCCGGCGGTGCAGTTCTTCACCACCGTGCCGTTCGGCCCGCAGCTCGGCGAGTTCCTCGCCTGGCGCTGGTTCAACGGCGGCGACGACCTGATGTATGAGCTCTATGCGGAGCACAATCTGCGTCCGGTCATCGCTTCCTGCATCGGTCCGGAGACTTCCGGCTGGTTCAAGGAGCCGATCGAGGATCTGGCGCAGTTGAAGGGCATGAAGATGCGCTTCTTCGGCCTGGGCGCCCAGGTGATGCAGAAGCTCGGCGTATCGACGCAGTTGCTGGCGGCGGCGGAAATCTATCCGGCGCTGGAGCGCGGCGTTGTCGACGCCACCGAGTTCTCGATGCCGACCATGGACATCAAGCTCGGCTTCTACCAGATCGCCAAGAACAACTACTTCCCGGGCTGGCACCAGCAGGTGTCGTGCGGCGAGTTCCTGACCAATCTGGATCAGTTCAACGGGCTGTCCGATCAGTACCAGCGTCTGCTGACGGTCGCCGGTCGGTCCGGCCTGATCTACAGCTATGCCGAGACCGAGGGCACGAACCCGGCCGCCATGCTGGAGATGCAGCAGAAGCACGGCGTCACCGTGCGTCGCTGGAAGGACGCCGATCTGGCGGTCTTCGAGCGGGCCTGGAACGAGGTTCTGGCCGAGCGCTCTGCGGCCGACGCGGACTTCAAGAAGGTCGCCGACCACTACCTGGCCTTCCGCGAGCGGTACCGGGTCTGGGGCTCTGCGCAGTCGCTGCAGTCCACGTACCAGTAAACGACCATGCGGCGAGGCACTGGCGCTCACGAAACGTTGGTGTGACAATGGGGCCGGGATCGGGTTCGCTCGATTCCGGCTCCACCTCGCGGTAATCATCACAACAGTCAGCTAAGTACAGGGCAGTGTCATGACTGACATGCAGCAAACGGCCAAACCAGGCCGTGCGGGCGGAAAAACCGGGATCATCGTCGTCGGCGTGATCATCGCCGTGATCGCCGCCGCCGCGATCTACATTTCCGGCCTCTCGCCTCAGGAATCCAAGAACCTGCTGTATATGGCGCAGGACTTCCTGCCCATCATCATGTTCCTGACCCTGGCCTTCCTGCTGTTCTCGGGGTTCCCGGTCGCCTTCATCCTCGGCGGCCTGGCCATGGGCTTCGGCGTCCTGGGCTATTTCCTCGGATCCTTCTCACTCATTGAGTTCTTTAACTTCCTGCCGCGCATCTGGGGCCAGGCGGCGGAGAACCTGGTGCTGGTCGCGGTGCCCGCGTTCGTGTTCATGGGCATCATGATGGAGCGCTCGGGCATCGCCCAGGACCTGCTCTATTGCGTGCAGGTGCTACTGAAGCGGGTGCCGGGTTCGCTGGCACTGGGCGTGACCATCATGGGCACGATCCTGGCCGCGATGACCGGCATCATCGGCGCCTCGGTCACCATGATGACGGCGCTGGCGCTGCCGACCATGCTGCGGCAGAAATACTCGAAAGAGCTGGCCTGCGGCGTGATCGCGGCGTCAGGAACGCTCGGTATCCTGATCCCGCCGTCGATCATGCTGATCATCATGGCCGACCTGATGAGCGTGTCGGTCGGCAACGTGTTCATGGCCGCGCTGCTGCCGGGCCTGTGCCTGGCGGCGTTCTACATCATGTACGTCGTGGTGCGCGCGACGATCAATCCGAACATGGCGCCGCCGCTGCCGCCGGAACTGCTCAAGGTCGAGCCCGGCCAGATGATGCCGATGCTGCTGAAGGCCTTCTTGCCGCCGGTGTTCCTGATCGGCCTGATCAAGGGCGGCATCCTGGTCGGCTTCGTGACCCCGTCGGAAGCTGGTGCGCTGGGCGCCTTTGGCGCGCTCGTCCTCGCGATCGTCAATCGCCGCCTCGGCCATGGCGTGCTGTCGTCGGTGGCGCAGTCCTGCGCCAAGACCGTGTCGATGATCTTCTACATCCTGATCGCGGCGACGTCCTTCGCCTACGTCTACCGCTCGCTCGGCGGCGACGACATCATCGAACACCTGATCCTGGAAGCCGGCCTCGATTCCTGGGGCCTGCTCTTCCTGATCATGTTCATCTGCTTCGCGCTGGGCTTCTTCCTGGATTGGATCGAGATCACCCTGATCGTGCTGCCGGTGTTCGCGCCGCTGGTCGCCGGCCTCGACTTCGGCGATCACGTGGCGCGCGAGGACATCACCTACTGGTTCATCATCCTGATCGCGGTGAACCTGCAGACATCGTTCCTCACGCCACCATTCGGATTCGCGTTGTTCTACCTCAAGGGCATCGCGCCGAAGGAGATCAAGATCCAGAACATCTACAAGGGCATCATTCCCTTCGTGATCCTGCAGGTCTGCGCCGTCGCGGTCGTGGTCGCCTACCCGGACGCGGCGCTGTGGATGATGCACAAGGCCTACGGCTGACGCCCGGACAAGCAGAAGAGATGTGTGACATGACAACCAAGTACGGGCGGGCCTGAGCCATGACGACCCAGGATATGACCAGCAACGAGTCGACGACGCGGGACCTCGATTCGCATCCGGGGGTTTCGGGATGGATGCGGGCGGCGATCGCCATCAACGAAAAGCTGAAGGGCTTCGTCGACTTCGTGGGGCGCTACGGTGGGTTCCTGATCCTGCCCGTGGTGATCATCACCATGATCGACGCCATCCTGCGCAAGATACCGCTGTTCCAGTACTGGCTGGTGAACAACGTCAGCGGCGTCTTCGGCTCGACGATCCTGCAGGAGCTTGAGTGGCACTTCCACACCGGCCTGTTCGCGCTGGTGCTGGGCTACGGCATGATCTGGAACACGCACGTGCGCGTGGACCTGGTGCGCGAGCACCTGGCGTTCCGCAACAAGCTGCGCCTGGAGTTCTGGGGCGTGACGTTGTTCATGATGCCGTTCTGCGCCACCATCATCTACTTCTGCGCCGACTGGGTGCACACCTCCTATGCGATGAACGAAATCTCGGCCTCGCAGATCGGCATCCCGCATCGCTGGGCGATCAAGTCGGTGCTGCTGTTCGGTCTGATCACCGCTTTCATCGCCGGTATCGCGGTGTGGTTGCAGACCTTCGTGGCGCTGATGGCGCCGGCGGACGCACGCTTCGATCTCTCGACCCTTGAGTGGCCCGAGGAAGACGTCAAGATCGAGGGCAAGGAGCGGCTGCAGATCGACTACGGCCTGTCGGACGACGTCATGGACGACGTCGACGAGAAGGCCAACGTCAAGGGGGTCTAGCCGGACCGCGGGCGGCGGTGGAACCATGGACTGGGAACGGCTCATCAAGCGCTACGTCTGGGATGACCAGAAAACGCCGTACCTCGTGCCGGTGCCCCGCCTCACGCGGCATCAAGCCGACAACGAACTGCTCATCTTCACCGTCTTCATGTCGATGCTCTTCGCGGCGATCGGCGTGCTGTCGCTGAACGAGACCCTGCCCTACGGCAAGTCCTACGGCATATCGGCCTTCTCACTGTCGATCGCCGGTTGTGCCGTTCTGTTCGGCCTCACCAAGCACGTGTTCGCCGCCTGCTACTTCATTGTCGCGCCGCTGGGCGTGCTGGGCTACCTGCTGTTCTGGGGATGGCCACCGGGCACGGCGTCGATCGACAAGGTGTTCATGGTCATCGTCGCTCTGGTGCTGTTGCGCTACGTGCTGCGCGTGGTCAGCATCGCCAAGGCCTACCCCAACCTGCCGGAGCCGGCCGGGGACGGCTGAGGCGATGCCGTTCACCCCGCTTTACGGCGCCGGAGGCCAGGGACGTGGCGAGCCGACACTGCGCCGGCACATGCTGATCTTCTTCGTGGTCGCCGGCCTGCTGCTGGCGTTCAACCTGGTGACCGGCATCGCCTGGTGGCTGTTCTGGCCGGTCGCCGCCTGGAGTCTGGTGCTGACCGCGCATTGGCTCTACGTCCGCACCATCAACATCGACGACGACTGGGTCGAGGAACGCACCCTCGACATTCGTTCCAACGCCTACGACTTCGGCCATATCGGCGCCATCGAGGACCACCACAAGGACAAGATGGACAAGGATCCGAAGCCGCCGGTCTAGCGCATTTCATAATTGGTCGGCGCCAGCTGGAACATCTGCAGGCCCTCGGTGACGATGTGCCGCGGCAGCCATATCGACGCGAAGCCGGCATCGCGCATGGCGCGGACCTGCGCCGCCAGTCGCTGCACGGCGCCGTCCAGGTCGTTGCCGAGCGGGAACGGCGTCATCGCGTATAGGCCGAACTTCATCGCCGTCGTCTCCCGGGTTGGCGCCATCCCAGAGTAGAGTTCCGCCGACCGCGCGCCAGCGTGTAGGCTGGGCGCCTGTTCTTCCCGCCAAGCGTGAGGCCCTGCGCATGCGCGTCGTCATCGCGATGATGAAACACGAGACCAACACCTTCTCGCCGATCCCGACCGACCTGGCGCGGTTCGAGGGCTGGGGGCTGTACTACGGCGACGACGTGGTCGCCGCCTACGAGAACACCAACATGACGCTGGCGGCCTACTTCAAGCTGGCGCGCGCGGCCGGGGCGGAGATCGTCACGCCGGTGGCGGCCGAGGCGATGCCGTCGGGGCCGGTACAGGCCGCGGCCTACGAGCACCTCAGCAGCAAGATCCTCGACGCGGTAGCGGAGGGCTGCGACGCGATCATGCTCGACCTGCACGGCGCCATGGTGGCGGAGAGCACGCCGGACGGCGAGGGCACGCTGCTGGCCCGCATCCGCGAGATCGCGCCGACGACGCCGATCTGCGTCACGCTCGACCTGCACTGCAACCTGACCGAGCAGATGGTCGCCAACTGCGACGCGCTGATCGGCTACAAGACCTACCCGCACGTCGACATGTACGAGGCCGGCACCCAGGTCGGCGACATCCTGTTCAGGAAGCTGCGCGGCGGGGCCGACCCGGTGATGGTCTGGCGCCAGACGCCGGTGCTGTCGCAGACGCTGCGCCAGGGCACCGACGATGAGCCGATGGCCGGCATGATCGCCACCGCGGTGGCGGCGGAAGCGGCTGGCGAGGTGCTGGCGGCGACGGTGTTCGGCGGCTTCGCGCTGGCCGACATGCCTGACGCCGGTACCGCGGTGATCTGCATCGCGGAGCGGTCCGGCAAGGCCAGGGCGGACGCGGTCGCCGATCGGCTGGCGGCGCAGGCCTGGGACGCGCGCGAGGACTTCATCTACCAGCACCACCCGCTGGCCGAGGCGGTGGCCGACGCCAAGCAACTGGCCGACGGCCCGGTGCTGCTGCTCGATCATGCCGACAATACCGGCTCCGGCGGCACCCAGGACGTGATGACGGTGATCGAGGAGGTGATCCGCCAGGAGCTCGACGACGTCTGCGTCGGCGCCGTGTGGGATCCCGGCGCGGTCAAGGAGATGCAGCGGGCCGGCGTCGGCGCCACGGTCACCATCCAGCTCGGCGGCAAGACCGACATGCCCTCGATCGACCAGCCGGGCCGACCGCTGACGGTGACCGGTAAGGTCAAGACGCTGACCGATGGCGAATGGATCGTGCGCGGGCCGATGTACAACGGGCTGAAGGTGTCGATGGGGCCGAGCGCGGTGCTCGATACCGGCCGGGTGCAGATCGTGGTCACGTCGAAGCACCACGAGCCGTGGGACCAGGGCGTGTTCCTGTCGATGGGCATCGACCCGAAATACAAGCGCTACGTGCTGCTGAAGAGCCGGATCCACTACCGCGCCGGCTTCGCCCCGATCGCCCGGCACACCATCACCTGCGACGGCATCGGGGTGACCACGTCCGACAACCGCCTGCTGAACTACCAGCACGTGCGCCGCCCGATCTACCCGCTCGACATCGTCAACGAGCCGTAAGGGGCTGGCCAAGCCGCGCCCCAGTTGTCGCCCCGGCTCATGGCCACGGGTATGCAGCGAAGTCTTCCCGGGCCTCCGCCCATAGCTCGATGTCTTTGCAAGCCCAGGGACGTGGATGGCCCGGACAAGCCGGGCCATGACGCGTTTCTATGGTTTCAAATAAGGTGTCATGCCCCGGCTTGTCCGGGGCATCCACGTCCAGAAACTGGAATAATCGGTTGCGGTTATTCGGTCCGGTGCTGCCCAAAGCGTCTCAGCCGCTGGAGAGGCAATAGGAATAGGACGCTCACCGAGAACTAATCCGGACAGCCGCAGGCTTGATCAAAGCATCATTCGCCCGTGCTACAATCATCAAGACTTCGCGGGAGAGGACCATGGCGGTAGCGCAGGACAGGCGGATCGAGGTGGTACGGCGCGGCGACGCGCTGGGCGCGGAGGTGCGCGGGCTGGACCTGCGCCGGCCGATGGACCCGGACACGTTCGCCGCCGTGCACCAGGCCTGGATGGATCACCTGGTGCTGGTGTTCCCCGGCCAGGACATGAGCGACGACGAGCACGTCGGCTTCACCCGGCAATTCGGCGAACCGGAAATCCACCAGCAGAAGATCATCAAGTCGGCGCGCGTGCCGGAAATCTTCCGGGTCGCCAATACCGACGAGGACGGCAACCTGCTGCCGCCCAGCGCCGAACCGGTGAAGCAGCTGTCATCGGCGCAAATGTGGCACACCGACAGCTCCTATCGCGCCAATCCGTCGATGGGCACGATCCTGCGCGGCCTGGAGGTGGTGCGCGAGGGCGGCGAGACCATGTTCGTCAACCTGTACGAGGTCTGGGACGCGCTGCCCGACGACGTCAAGGCCAAGGTGCGCGGCCGCAAGGCGCGGCACAATTTCGAATACATCCGGGCGATGCGTGGCCTGCCGCCGCTCAGCGCCGAGGAGCGTGCGGCGATGCCGCCGGTATGGCAGCCGATGGTCCGCACCCATCCGGTGACCGGACGCACCTCGCTGTACATCTCGGTGATCTACAACGACGAGGTCGAGGGGATGGGCCCGGACGAGGCCAAGGCGTTCATCGCCGAGCTCGCCGCCTTCGCCGAGCAGCCGCGCTTCGTCTACAGCCACAAGTGGCGGCCGGGCGACCTGCTGATCTGGGACAACCGCTGCACCATGCACCAGGTGACGCCCTGGGACCCGGCGGCGCGGCGCGTTCTGCACCGCACCACGATCACCGGCGACGGGGCACCGATCGCAGGCTGAACGGTGGCCGGGC
Organism: Alphaproteobacteria bacterium; assembly: GCA_040223615.1. Classification (GTDB taxonomy): domain Bacteria; phylum Pseudomonadota; class Alphaproteobacteria; genus JAVKFY01. The sequence goes on along the minus strand of JAVKFY010000052.1, from coordinate 80,541 downwards.
GGGAGCCCCTGGACGGGGACATGCCGGTTGGTCGGTTTCCGCCACTCTAGCCCTGCCAGGAAATCGGCATGATCTCGGCGCTGCAGTCGTCGAACCGCCAGATGCGGCCGAATGCGCGGACCCGGCCGCGCTTGGCTTGCGCCACCGTGATGTCGGGGCCGGGCCAATATTCCGAGTTGGTGATGACCACCGGCCGGCCAGGCTCGTTGCCGGCGATCGGTTCGACGTCGCCCCAGATGTGCTGACCAACCTGCACTTGTCGTGTCGCGCCATCGGCGACGTAGTCGATCGGTGCCCGCTCAAAGCCCAGATGGGTGCTGACCAGCAGGTCGAAGACCACCACCGGCCCGCCGGCCTTGCCGGTGAATATCTCCACCAGGCCGTCGAACGCGGCGTCGTCGGCGCGTTCGTCGATATATCCGGCCATGGTGTAGTTGCCGCGCGACATCAGGCCGGGGATATCCAGCAACAGCCCGACATTCAGGCCGGAGAGGTCGCTGCCTTCGTAGTGACCCTTGTCGATGCGCAGGCCGAACCAGGCCTGGCAATAGCCCTCGGTGGGCGGGTGACGCCCAAGAGAGATCACGCAGGGGCAGAAGACCGCACAGTTGCAGTTCACCACCATTTCGCCGTCGATTGACCACGCCATCGCAGCGTTCCTCCCTCTTCGCTCCGTCTTACTCATCTCACGCGTCATCCCGGCCGTAGCGCAGCGGAGAGCCGGGATCAACGGATTGCAACTCGCGCGTTGCTGGCCGTCGATCCCGGGTCAAGCCCGGGATGACGAGTGTGCTGGGCCAGACGACTTCCGAAAAGGATACGCGCTAATCCAGGCTACCCATTGTCGTCAGGCCATGGTCGCCGGCGACGATGACCATGTCGGTCATGGCGACGAACAGGCCGTGCTCGACCACGCCGGGGATCGCGTCCAGCGTGCGGGCCAGCAGGGCCGCGTCGGCGATGGTGCCGAATTCGCAGTCCAGGATCAGGTTGCCCTCGTCGGTGCGGAACGGCTGACCGTCGGCGCCCAGCCGGACGCGCACCTCGCGGCCGTGGTCGGCCAGCCGGCGGCGGATCGGCGTCGCGGCCATCGCGATCACCTCGACCGGCAGCGGAAAGGCGCCGAGCCGACGCACCCGCTTCGAGCCGTCGACGATCACCAGCAATTGCTTGGCGCAGGAGGCGACGATCTTCTCGCGCAACAGCGCGCCGCCGCCGCCCTTGATCAGGTCCATGTGCGCGTCGACCTCGTCGGCGCCGTCGATCGCCAGGTCGAGGTCGGGCACCTCGTCGAGCGTGGTGATCGGCACGCCGACCTCGTGCGCCAGCGACTCGGTGGCGGCGGAGGTGGCGACCCCGCGCACCTTCAGGCCGGCGGTGACCCGTTCGCCCAGCAGACGCACGAACCACGCCGCGGTCGACCCGGTGCCCAGCCCCAGCGCCATGCCGTCGCGCACGTGTTCCAGCGCTGCCGCCGCCGCCTGCTTCTTCGCTTCGTCGCTCATCGCCCGTTGCCCTCGTGCTGGCTGGTCACCATCCCCGCCCCGCGATATATCTGGCCCATGGAGACCACGTCACGCCCATTGTTGAAGCTGGCCATCGAAATCGGCCCGCTGCTCGCGTTTTTCCTGGCCAACGCCAAGCTCGGCATCTTCTGGGCCACCGGGATCTTCATGGCCGCGATGGTGGTGTCGGTCGGCGCCACCTACAAGCTGGAACGCCGGCTGCCGAAGCTGCCGTTGGTCACCGGTGTGTTCGTGCTGGTGTTCGGCAGCCTGACCCTGATCCTGCAGGACGAACTGTTCATCAAGGTGAAGCCGACCATCGTCAACGGCCTGTTCGCGGCGATCCTGGTCGGCGGCATGCTGTTCGGGAAGAACTTCCTGAAGTCGGTGATGGGCGGGATGCTGCCGATCACCGACGAGGGCTGGCGGCTGTTGGCCTGGCGCTGGGCGATCTTCTTCGTCCTGCTGGCCGTGCTCAATGAATATGTCTGGCGCAACTACAGCACTGACCAGTGGGTCAGCTTCAAGGTGTTCGGCATCATGCCGCTGACCCTGGCCTTCTCGTTGCTGCAACTGCCGCTGCTGCAACGATTCAAACAGCCCGAGGAGCCGCGGTGAGCCGAGCCACCTCGCTGTACACGCCATTCGAGGCGCCCTACCGCATGGCGATGGGGCTGATGGCGATGCCGGACGACGAGTGGTTCGAGATCGACGGAAGCTTCGCGGACCAGTTGCGCGAGAAGCGCCGGCTGCTCGACGAGCGCCACGAGGACGTCTACCGCGAGGTCGACGGCTCGCACGACGCGCAGGCCGAGTTCCGCGACGCGATTTTCGCGCACCTGCCGCGCGTCCATCCCAATCACTACCGGCTTGAGGGCGACGCGCTGTCGATCCCGATGCTGGGCGAGCGCTGGACCCGCGACGACGCCCGCTTCTCGCCGCTCGACCTGGCGGCGCGCTGGGTGCAGGAAGACCTGTGCCTGATGCAGCCTGGCGCCGACGGGCGTTGGGAACTGACCGCGGCCAGCGTGTGCTTTCCCTCGCGCTGGCGCCTGGCGGAGAAGATCGGCCGGCCGCTGGACGAGATCCACGTGCCGGCGCCGGGCGTGAACGAGAAGCTGGCGCGGCCGATGGCGCGCTTCTTCGACCAGCTAAAGCCGGGCCGGGCGGTATGGCGTCTGAACTGGTCGGTGATGGACGATCCGGCGCTGTTCCAGCCGACCGGGCGCGACCGCGGCGACCTGCGCGACGACATCACTGCGGACAATGCCGGCGAGCGGCTGTGGTTGCGCAGCGAGCGCCAGACCTTGCGCCGCCTGTCGCAGACGCCGGCGGTGCTGTTCACCATCCGCCTGCACGTGCGGCCGCTGTCCGACCTGGCGAGCCGGCCCGACGCGGCGGCGCGGCTGGCGCAGAGCCTGGCGACGATGCCGGCGGACATCTATCGCTACAAGTCGGTGCGGCCCTACGGCGAGGCGTTGCGGCAATACCTCGCGCACTTGTCACGCACGGACATTTGACCCACAAGTGATGCCGGGGCGCGCTGGCCGGGGGCTATGTTCAAGGCATGAAACATTTCGCTGTCCTTCTCGGGTTGGCCGCGCTGGCGCTGGCGGCGCCGGCCGCCGTCGCGCAACAGGCCCAGGCGCAGCAGGACCGCCCGGTGGTGGTCGAGCTGTTCACCAGCCAGGGCTGCAGCTCCTGTCCGCCGGCCGACCGCGTGGTCGAAGGGCTGGCCGACCGCGAAGACGTGATCGCGCTCAGCTTCAACGTGGACTACTGGGACTACATCGGCTGGAAGGACACGCTGGCCTCGCCGGACTACACGCGCCGGCAATATGCCTACGCCGACGCGATGGACGAACGCCGGGTCTACACGCCGCAGATCGTCATCGACGGCGTGATGCATGTCGTCGGCTCCGACAGCCGGGGCGTCGACAATGGGATCAAGCAGCGGCAGAAGGCGCATGCCACCCTGCCGGTGAGCCTGGAGAGCGTCGGCGGCAAGGTGGTGTTGAAAGTCGGCGCGGGCGCGGCCAGCGGGCCGGCGACGATCTGGCTGGTGCAGTACGACAACCGCCAGGACGTGGCGATCGGGCGCGGCGAGAATGCCGGCCGCACGATCACCTACGCCAACGTGGCGCGCACGCTGGTCCGGCTCGGCGAATGGACCGGGGCGCCGATGGAGTTGAGCCTCGACGCACCGGTCCACGACGGCTGCGTGGTGCTGGTCCAGCAGGGCACGCACGGCCCGATCCTCGGCGCCGCCCGCCTGCGGGTAACGGCCAGCGCATCCTGACCTCCGGATGCCCGGGCTTGACCGGGTATCGCTTTATTCATCGACCAGGTCGTAGACCGTGTTTTTCAGGATCGGGTGTCGTTCGCGGCGGTAGCGTCGCTTGAAATGCCGCTCCAGCAGTTCGCAGTTCTTCGCCCGGCCGTCGACGATCAGCCGGAATCCCCGCGGGAAGCGATCCTCGATGTCCAGCACGTCGACGGCGGCGCGGCGGTCCTTGGTCAGCGCCGGGCCGTCCAGGTAGACCAGGTCGGGCGTCACCTCCGGCACATCCCGGTAACGCCAGACCGGTACGCCGGCGAAATCGCAGGCGATCGCCGGCGTGATCTGGATGTCGCAATAGGGCGCCAGGTGCTCCGGCATCGAATCGATCGTCACCTGGCCCCAGTGCGGGTCGGCATCCAGCGACCAGATCCGGCCCGGCGCACCCTCCTCCGCGTTGTCGGCCAGCGCCTGGGCGTAGACGATGGTCGAGCAGCCGCTGCCGAACTCCAGCACCACTTTCGGCTTGCGTTCGCGCACCTTCCGGTAAAGAAACCACAGGTCCGACCATACCGGCGGCTTGGCCTCGGCCGGGCGGCGGTCGAACAGGCCGGCGTGGCCGCGTACCGCCAGCGCCCGGCGGCCTTGCCGGTCGAGCCAGGCCAGGCCGATTTTCCGCCGGGCCAGGAAGGCCGTATCCTTAAGGGAACGCATGCGCTCAACTACGCCAGCAACGCGCCCGAAGGCAACGCCCGCGAGCGATCTCGACCGGCCGATCTTCATCGGCGGCCTGATGCGCTCTGGCACGACGCTGCTGCGCGCCATGCTGGGCCAGCATCCGCGCATCGCCGCCGGCCTGGAAACCCACTGGTTCGAGCTTGACCCCGCCGCCGGCACCGCGCGGCACGGCGAATCGGCCGAAGACCACATCCGGCGCCTGGCCGGCTTCTTCCAGATCGAACCGATGGCCGCGCTGACGTGGTGGCGCCAGGCCAAGGCGCCGGAGGATTTCCTCTCCAGCCTGATGGCTTTCTATGCCGCCGGCCAGGGCAAGCCGCGTTGGGCGGAGAAGACGCCCGGCAACCTGCGTCACGCCGAGCGCATCCTGGCGCGCTGGCCGGCGGCGCGGCTGATCCACATCGTGCGCGACCCGCGCGACGTGTTCGCCAGCTTCCGGCGCAGTGAGAAGTACGGCAGACCGGCCGACTACGGCGCGCTGTGGTGCGACTACTTCGAGGCGGCCGCGCAGGCGCGCGCGCTGGCCGGACCGGACCGCTTCGTGGAATGTCGCTACGAGCAGCTGGTGTGGGCGCCGGAGGTCGAGATGCGCCGCCTGCTGGATTTCCTGGGCGAACCGTGGGATGCGGCCTGTGCCCGGTTCGATGGCCGGCCGCAGGAATTCGAGCAGGTGCGCGACCTGACCGGACACGAAAGCACCACCCTGGCGCAGCTCGCCGAGCCGCTGACCGAGGCGCGGGTCGGCGGCTGGGCCGACGTGCTGTCCGAGAGCGACATCGCCGCCGCCCGCGCCGTCTGCGCAACGCGCGGACTGGCCGAGGTGTTCGACGGGGCGATGGCGTGAGCGCGCAACCTTGCCGAGCGGCCGGCCGCCTCTGGCGGCACGCCGGCGATCCCTGCGGGATCGCATCGGCAAGCGCTCACGTTGTGGGACAGGCCCTCGACGCAATGCGTCGAGCCTGCTGGGCACGGCCGTGACGCCCCTGCTGCTCGTCAACTACCACTATGTGCGGCCGCGCGACGCGCACCCGCATCCGGGCATCCATCCGATCTCGGCCGAAGAGCTCGATGCGCAGGTCGCGGCGCTGAAGGCGGACCTGCACGCGGCGACGCCGCAGGAGGTCGAGGCCTGGGCCGCTGGCGACGACCGGTTGCCGGGGCCGGCCTTCTTCCTGACCTTCGACGATGGGCTGATCGACCATCACGAAGCGGTGCCGGCGGTGCTGGCGAAGCACGGCGTGCGGGCGGCGTTCTTCGTCAACTCGCGGCCGCTGAGCGAAGGGCGCGCGATCACCGTGCACAAGGTGCACTGGCTGCGCGCGGAAACCGCGCCGGCGGCGTTTCGCGCCGCGTTCCTTGACCTGCTGCCGGCCGAGGGCCGCGCGCTGGTCGAGCAGCACGACGCGGCGCGCGCCGCCGCCGAGACCAACCGCTACGACCCGCCGGAGATCGCGCGGTTGAAATACGCCATCAACTTCCTGCTGCCCTACGAGCAGGTCGACGCGGCGAGCGCGGCGATGCTGCGCGCGCGGGGCCTGTCGGAATCCGACTTCTGCGAGATGTTCTACATGACGGCCGGCCAGATCAGCGGCTTGCGCGACGCCGGCCACGTGATCGGCAGCCACGCGCATTCGCACCGGCCGCTGTCGCGGCTGGACCACGCCGACGCCGACGTCGTCGCCAACCTGGACTGCCTGGAACGTATCAGCGGCCGGCGCCCGGACTGGCTCAGCTATCCCTGGGGCAGCCCGTGGTCGATCCCCGACGATGCCGAGGCGCTGTGCCGGCGCCACGGCTTCCGGCTGGCGATCACGCTGAACCGGGACTGGAACCGGGGCGGCGAGCCGGCGCACCTGCTGAACCGGGTGAACACCAACGAGGTCGACGCGATGCTGCGCCAGAGGCCGGCGGCATGATGCGGCTCGACCGCATGGCGATGCGCGCGGTGAAGACCGCCGGCCTGCCGCTGGCGCCGTGGATGGCGCTGGTCAAGGCGGCCCGGCGGGTGACCCACCTCGGCGCCTGGCGCCGTCGCCAGGCCGCCTACGAAAGCGCCTTCGGCGACCCCGCCTGGCAAGGCTTCGTGCCCGCCGACAAGGGCTTCCGGAAGTTCCAGGCCGGCGACCTGCCGCACCTGGCCGACGCGGTCGCGGCGTGCCAGCGGCTGGCCGATGCGCGTCTGGGCGCCAACGACAAGGGCCGGGCGCACAAGCCGTTCTTCCAGAACGTGCTCGACGCGGCCGACCTCGACGCCGAGCCGGCGTTGCTCGCCGCCGCGACCTCGCCGGCGATGCTGGCAGTCGCGGCGGATTATCTCGGCTGCCTGCCGCGGCTGAAGGCGATGGGGCTGTACCACTCGCCGGTGAACGACAGCACGACCTCCTCGCAACTCTTCCACTTCGACAATGACGACTTGCGGCAGATCAAGTGCTTCGTGCATGTCTGGCCGGTCGACGACGCGGCCGGGCCGTTCACGCTGATGCCGGCCGACGCCACGGCGCGGGCGCTGGCGCGGCTCGGTGCGCGCACCCGGGCGGCGCGCGGCAAGCTCAGCGACGAGCAGGTACTGGGCGGCGGCGAGCAGGCGGTGGAACTGGTCGGACCGCCCGGCACGGCGGCGTTCGTGGACACCTCGCGCTGCCTGCACTTCGGCAGCCGGTCGCGCGGCGCGGCGCGGCTGGTGTTCATGTTCCAGTTCACCACCTGGCCGGACGCCGCGATCGGCAAGGGCGACATCGACACCGAGGGCCGGCCGCTGATGAATTTCCCGCCGGCGGCCGACCCGCTGCTGGCCATGGTGCTGGGACAGGAGAACGCATGAGCGCGCAACGAACAGCCACCGCCCCCGCGCAAGCGGGGGACACTCATAACCTTGGACAGGCCGTGTCCTGCTGGGCACGGCCATGACGCTGATCGCCAAGGTCGAGACCGCGCGCTATCGGGTGCCGCTGCCGGTGCCGCTCAGCGACTCCACGCATGGTACGATGCGACACTTCGATCTGATTACCGCGCGCATCCGCGACAAGGACGGCGCCGAGGGCGTCGGCTACACCGTCACCATGACCGGCGGGGCCGCGGTCCACGCGCTGCTGAAGGAAGACTACGCGCCGCTGCTGACCGGGCTGGACGCCGGCCGGCCGGAGGCGGTGTGGCACAAGCTCTACTGGCATGCGCACTATGCCGCGCGTGGCGGCATCGGCGGGCTGGCGCTGGCGGCGGCCGACATCGCCTGCTGGGACCTGAAGGCGGCGCGCGCCGGCGAGCCGCTGTGGCGCCACCTCGGCGGCCACGACCCGAAGGTGATGGCCTATGCCGGCGGCGTCGACCTGCACCTGACGCCGGAAGAGCTGGTGGCGCAGACGCAAGGCAACCTGGAACGCGGCTTCCGCGCCATCAAGGCCAAGGTCGGTCGGCCGAAGCTGAGCGAGGACATCGAACGCATCGCGGCGCTGCGCGAGTTCGTCGGCGACGGCTTCCCGCTGATGGTCGACGCCAACATGGGCTGGCGCCCGGACCAGGCGGTGACGGCGGCGCGGCGCTTGCGCGACTTCGACTTGGTGTGGCTGGAGGAGCCGACGCAGCCGGAGGACATCGCCGGCCACGTGCGCATCGCCGAGCAGGGCGGCATCGCCATCGCCACCGGCGAGAATTTCCACCTGCTGTCGGAGTTCCACGACTTCATCGCCGCCGGCGCGGTGCAGTTCCCGGAGCCGGACGTCACCACCTGTGGCGGCATCACCGTGTTCATGAAGGTGGCGAAGCTGGCGGAAGCCGCGAACCTGCCGGTGACCTCGCATGGCGCGCACGACCTGACCGTGCACCTGCTGGCGGCAACGCCGAACAAGTCATACCTGGAGGCGCATGGCTTCGGCCTGGACGCCTACGTCGCCGATCCGCTGACGCTGGACAGCGAGGGCCGCGCCACCGCGCCCGACCGCCCCGGCCACGGCATCCTGTTCGACTGGGCCGGGCTGGAGCCGCTGCGGGTCGGGTGAGACTACCGTCATTCCTGCGCAGGCAGGAATCCAGGCGACGTGTCAGCCTGGCAAGGCTTTCGCCCTTGTTCTCTGGACGCCAGCCTTCGCTGGCATGACGAGGAAAGAGGTCAGAACCCCTCGAACCGGGTGAACTCGTCGACCGGAACGCGCGGGGTTTGCAGCTTGGCGGTGGCGTGGCCGGGGTCCTCGTGGCCGAGGCTCATGCCGCAGACCAGGGCCTGATCCTCGCTCACGCCGAGCCGCTCGCGCACCAGTGCGTGCTGGTTGCACCAGGCGACCTGCGGACAGGTGTGCAGGCCGTGAGCGCGGGCGGCGATCATCACGTTCTCGATGAACATGCCGTAGTCGAGCCAGGAGCCGATCTCCAGCACCCGGTCGATGAAGAAGAACAGGCCGACCGGCGCGCCGTAGAAATCGTAGTTGCGCATCTGCTGGCGCCGGCTGCCCTCGCGGTCGCCCTTCTCGATGCCGATCAGGCCGTAGAGCGCCCAGCCGATCTCGCGCCGGCGGGCGGCGTACTCCGGCGGGAAGGTGTCGGGGTAGTACTTGTACTCGCGCTGCGTCGGCGTGCCGGAGTCCATCGCCGCGCGCACCGCCTCGGTCAGCGCCGCCTTTTCCGCGCCGGCGACCACGACGACCTTCCAGGGCTGCATGTTGGTGCCGCTGGGCGCCCGCGCCGCCACCCGCAGGATATCCGACACGGTTGCCTGCGGCACCGGGTCGGCCAGGAAGCCGCGCACCGACCGGCGCGACTCGATGGCCTCGATCACGTCCATTCGTGTTGTCCTCTTACGTCGTGTATTTGAGATCAGAACGGCGTGCGGGCCTGCAGAGCCGCGGCCAGGGTGCCGTCGTCGAGATAGTCGAGCTCGCCGCCGACCGGCACGCCATGCGCCAGGCGCGAGATGGTCACGCCGCAGTCGGCCAGCCGTTCGGTCAGGTAGTGCGCCGTGGTCTGGCCGTCGACGGTGGCGTTGAGCGCGATGATCACCTCGGTGCAGGCAGGGTCGGCAGCGCGCCGCGCCAGGCCGGCGATGTCCAGGTCCTCCGGGCCGACGCCGTCCAGCGGCGACAGGGTGCCGCCGAGCACGTGGTACAGGCCGCGAAACGCGCCGGCGCGCTCCAGCGCCCACAGGTCGGCGATGTCGGCGACCACGCACAGCAGGTGCCGCTCGCGGTTGGGATGGGCGCAGACCGCGCACGGGTCGGAGGTGTCGATGTTGCCGCATTCGGAGCAGCGGCGGATCTCGCTGGCGGTCTGCTGCAGCGCCTGGATCAGGGGCAGCAGCAGCGCGTCCTTGCGCTTGATGAGCTGCAGCGTGGCGCGCCGGGCCGAGCGCGGGCCGAGGCCCGGCAGCTTGGCCAGCAGGCCGACCAGTTGCTCGATGGCGATGCCGGTCATGTGCGGCGCGTCAGAACGGCATCTTGAAGCCAGGCGGGAGCGGCAGGCCGCCGGTGAGCTGCTGCATCTGTTCCTGCACCGCCTGTTCCAGCTTGCTCTTGGCGTCGGCGTGCGCGGTGACCAGCAGGTCCTGCACGATCCCGGCGTCCTCCGGCTTCAGCAGGTCGGGATCGATGGTGACCGACTTCAGCGCGCCCTTGCCGTTCAGCACCACGCAGACCATGCCGGCGCCGGCGGTGCCGGAGATTTCCTTCTCCTCCAGGCGGGCCTGCATCTCGGCCATCTTTTCCTGCATCTCCTGCGCCTGCTTCAGCATCTGGCCCAGGTTTTTCATCTGCCTTGCTCTCCTGTCTGGCGGCTCGCGTCGGCGGCCGCGTCATCCTCGCTGTCGTCGTCGCTGGCCAGGTCGCGTACGCCGCCGAAGGTGGCCTCCGGGAAGGTCTCCAGCGCCGCCCTGACCAGCGGGTGCGCTTCCAGCTCGGCCTGCTCGGCGAGCTTCGCGGCCGCGTCGATCTCGGCCAGCGTCGGCTCGGCCTCGGCGGTCATGTCGACGACCACGGCCCACGGCTGGCCGGTCTGCTCCTGCAGGAACCGTCCGAGGCGGTTGGCCAGGTCCGGCGCGGCGGTGTCCGTCGGCCGGAACGTGATGCGGCCGGGCTCGTAGCGCACGATCTGGATGTCGTGCTTGATTGCCGAGGCGAGCAGGCCCTCGCGGCGCAGGTCGGCCAGCGCAACGACGCCGCGCAGGTCGCGCGGCATCGGCACCGGGCCCGGCGCCGCCTCGGGCGCCGCTTCCGGCTCGGGCCCGTCGCCATAGTCGTCGGGCTCGGGCGGCGGCGGTTCCTCCGCCACCGGCGGCGGTGGTGTTTCGGTGCGCCGGGGCGGTGCCGGCGCACCGGCGCGTGGCGCCGGGGCCGGGGCCGGTTGGCGCGCGGCGGACGCGGGTGCGGCAGGTGTCGCGGTGCCGTCGCCGAGCTGTTTCAGGATGTCGGCCGGCGGCGGCAGGTTGGCGGCGTAGGCCAGCCGCACCAGCACCATTTCCGCGGCGGCCAGCGCGGCCGGGGCGCGGCGCACCTCGTCCAGGCCCTTCAGCAGCATCTGCCACGACCGCGCCAGCACCGGCATCGGCAGCTTGCCGGCCAGCTCGGTGCCGCGGGTGCGTTCCAGCTCGGCGATGGTGCCGTCGTTGGCGAGGTCGGGCAGCACCTTCAGCCGGGTCAGCCAGTGGGTTATGTCGAGCAGGTCGCCGATGGCCACCGCCGGGTCGGCACCGGCGGCGTAGAGCTCGCGCAGCAGGCCCAGCGCCTGGCCCGGCTCGCCGCCCAGCACCGCCTCCAGCAGGTCGAAGCTGAGCGTGCGGTCGGCCAGGCCGAGCATGGCGCGGACCTCGGCGCTGGCGACCTTGCCGTCGCCATGCACGATGGCCTGGTCGAGCAACGAGAGGCCGTCGCGCACCGAGCCCTCCGCGGCCTGCGCGATCAGCGCCAGGGCATCGGACTGCGGGCTCACGCCCTCGGCCTCGCAGATGCGGCCGAGATGGGCGACCAGGGTCTCGATGTCGACGCGGCGCAGGTCGAAGCGCTGGCAACGGCTCAGCACCGTCACCGGCAGGCGGCGCACCTCGGTGGTCGCGAAGACGAACTTCACATGCGGCGGCGGCTCCTCCAGCGTCTTCAGCAGCGCATTGAACGCCGCCGTCGACAGCATGTGGACCTCGTCGATGATGTAGATCTTGAACCGCGCGGAGGCCGGCGCGTACCTGACCCCGTCGAGCAGCTCGCGGATGTCGTTGACGCCGGTGCGGCTGGCGGCGTCCATCTCCAGGACGTCGACATGCCGGCTCTCGGCGATGGCGACGCAGGCCTCGCACTGGCCGCAGGGGTTGACCGTCGGGCCGCCGGCGCCGTCCGGACCGGTGCAGTTCAGCGCCTTGGCGATGATCCGCGCGGTGGTGGTCTTGCCGACGCCGCGCACGCCGGTGAGCAGGAAGGCATGCGCGATGCGGTTCTCGCGGATCGCGTTGGCCAGCGTGCGGACCATCGCCTCCTGCCCGATCAGCCCATCGAAGTCGGCCGGCCGGTATTTGCGCGCCAGCACCCGGTAGGCGGCGTCTTGGCCGGCGGTCTCGGGCTCGGGCGGCAGGAGGCTCATGGCGGCGATTGTCGCAACCGAGGCGGCTTAAGGGAAGGGTGGGTGGGAGATTGGGAAGCGACCCGCACCGGTCTCGTTACGGCTGCTTCCTTCCGGACCTGACCGGGTTGGCGAGGAGTACGTCCACCACCAATCTCCCAGTGGCTGTATATGGCGATTCAACGCGCCGGGGCAAGCGGCCAACCGATTGCCTCCCCTGCCGCCGCATGCGACCTTTGGGCTTCCTGACCAACCGCACCCGACCCGGAACCGATGCCTCACCTGAACACCTATGCCGGCGCCTGGCTTGACCGCGCCGGGGACCAGCGGCGCGATTCGAAGTGGCTGCACCAGAATATGCTGCGCCCCGACACCCGTTTTCTGGCGATGTCGGAGCTGAAGGGGCTTTTGCGGGTCGACGGCGGGCTGACGGTGGCGTGGCTCACCATCGCGGAGGTGCTGGACGCGGTCGAGGCCAACAACACGCTGGTCTATCTCGGTCACGCGAACGACGTGCACCACTACGCGATCGACGTCGGCGGGCCGGAGACGGCGCCGATGACCGAGCGGGCGAAGTATATCGACGTGCGCTCGGCGGCCTCGGGCTGCGGGCCGGAGGACTGCAACGTGCTGGCGACGGCGCGCTCGCTGATCGACTGGCACGCCAGGCACGGTTTCTGCGCGGTGTGCGGGGCGCCGACGCGGATGCGCGAGGGCGGCTATGCCCGCAAGTGCAGTTCGGAAGATTGCGGCGCGGAGCATTTCCCGCGCACCGATCCGGTGACCATCATGCTGGCGGTCGATGGCGACGACCGCTGCCTGCTCGGGCGCCAGGCGCGCTTCCCGAAGGGCAACTACTCGGCGCTGGCCGGCTTCATGGAACCCGGCGAGGCGATCGAGGACGCGGTGCGCCGCGAGGTGTTCGAGGAGGCCGGCATCGTCGTCGGCGAAGTGCGCTACCACTCATCGCAGCCGTGGCCGTTCCCGTCGTCGTTGATGATCGGCTGTATCTGCGAGGCGAGGAACACCGAGATCGCGCTGGACCAGGACGAGCTGGAGGACGCGCGCTGGTTCACGCGCGACGAGGCCACCGCGATGCTCGCCAACTGTCAGGGTCGCGAGGGCCTGCGCGTGCCGCCGCCCTTCGCCATCGCGCACCAGTTGATCAAGGGCTGGCTGGCCGGCGAATAGGCCGACCAGCCAGGAATATCGCCCGGATCAGCGGCCGCGCCGCCCGCCGCGCAGGATGTTGGTTATGGCCGGCGGCTCGGGCTGCGGGTTGAAGCCGCGCCGCGCCAGCTCGTTGCTCGCATCCGGCGCGCCGGCGGCGCCGCCCACGGCCTCGTCGAGCTCGTCGTCCTTGACCTGCTCGGGCTTGGCTTTCTTGTCCGTCATGTCGACATCCCCTTGTTGACCGATGGCCCATCGTGGTTAACGACCGCGGACGCGCATGTGACGTGCCTCACATATTCGGCCACTTCGTCAACCAAGTCTCGGCAGCAGGACGAAACGGCGCAAGAAACCGCGCTTCTTTAAGCTGTGTCGATTTTGGTGCGCAAGGCCCGAACGGGCCAGGCGACGGTCGGGGATGACGTCGTCAGTCTGTCAGGTCGTCCCAGAATTCCTTGACCTTGCCGAAGAAGCCGGCGCTTTCCGGGCTGGTCTCGCGGCCGCCGCCGGCCGATTCGAACTCGCGCAGCAGCTCTTTCTGGCGCTTGTTCAGGTTCGACGGGGTCTCGACCATGGTCTGGATGTACATGTCGCCGACCCCGGCGCGCTGCAACGCCGGCATGCCCTTGCCGCGCAGGCGGAACTGCTTGCCGGTCTGGGTGCCGGCGGGGACCTGGATCGCGACCCGGCCGCCGCCGACGGTGGGTACCTCGATGTCGCCGCCGAGCGCCGCCGTCACCATCGAGATCGGGACCCGGCAGTAGACGTTGGTGCCCTCGCGGCGGAACAGCTGGTGCTGGGCGATGGAGATGAAGATGTAGAGGTCGCCCGGCGGGCCGCCGCGCAATCCGGCCTCGCCCTCGCCGGACAGGCGGATACGGGTCCCGTCCTCGACGCCGGGCGGGATGTTGACCTGCAAGGTCTTCTGCTGCTGCACTCGGCCGCCGCCGTTGCAGGCGCGGCACGGATTCTCGATCATCTGGCCAGCGCCGTGGCAGCGCGGGCAGGTGCGTTCGATGGTGAAGAAGCCCTGCTGCGTGCGCACCTTGCCGTAGCCCTGGCAGGTGGTGCAGGTCTGCGGCTTGGAGCCGGCCTCGGCGCCGGTGCCGTCGCATGACTGGCAGGCCTGCGAGGAGGGCACGTCGATCTCGGTCTCGCGGCCGTGGAAGGCGTCTTCCAGGTCGATCTGCAGGTCGTAGCGCAGGTCGGCGCCGCGGCCGCCGCCGCCGCGCCCGCCGCGGCCGTTGCCGCCCATGAACTCGCCGAACAGGTCCTCGAAGACGTCGGCGAAGGTGGAGTTGGAGAAGCCGAAGCCGCCGCCGCCCGGCCCGCCCGCCGCACCGTCGAAGGCGGCATGGCCGAACTGGTCGTACAGCCGCCGCTTCTCATCGTCGGAGAGGACCTCGTAAGCCTCGCTGACCTCCTTGAACTTGGTCTCGGCTTCCCGGTCGCCCGGGTTGCGGTCGGGGTGGTACTGCATGGCGAGCTTGCGATAGGCGCTTTTCAGCGTCCCGGCGTCGACGCCGCGCTCCACCCCTAGCAGTTCGTAATAATCGATCTTGGCCACGACCCTAGAACTCAGCTTGCGGAAACGACGGACGGCGGCCGGTAAGCCGGACCGCCGCCATTGTCGCGCTTGTCAAACCGCCGACCCGGATCAGGCCTGCGAGCTCTTCTTGTCGTCGTCGACTTCCTCGAAGTCGGCGTCGACGACGTCGTCCGGGCCGGCCTCGGCCGCCGTCGGACCATCGTCGCTGCCGCCGCCGGCGGGGCCGTCGCCGTCACCATCCTGCTGCTGCTGATACAGCATCTCGCCGAGCTTCATCGACGACTGCGCCAGGGTCTCGGTCTTCTCCTTGATCTCCTCGACGTCGTCGCCTTCCAGCGCCTTGCGCAGGTCGGTGACCGCCGCTTCGATGGCGGCCTTCAGGTCCTCCGGCGCCTTGTCGCCAAGGTCGGCCAGGCTCTTCTCCGAGGTGTGGATCAGCGCCTCGCCCTGGTTCTTGGCGTCGACCAGCTCGCGCTGCTTCTTGTCCTCCTCGGCGTGGCTCTCCGCGTCGGCGACCATCGCTTCGATCTCGTCGTCGCTGAGACCGCCCGAGGCCTGGATGCGGATCTGCTGCTCCTTGTTGGTCGCCTTGTCCTTGGCCGAGACGTTGACGATGCCGTTGGCGTCGATGTCGAAGGTGACCTCGACCTGCGGCACGCCGCGCGGCGCGGCCGGGATGCCGACCAGGTCGAACTGGCCGAGCAGCTTGTTGTTGGCGGCCATCTCGCGCTCGCCCTGGAACACCCGGATGGTGACTGCGGTCTGGCCGTCCTCGGCGGTGGAGAAGGTCTGGCTCTTCTTGGTCGGGATCGTGGTGTTGCGGTCGATCAGGCGGGTGAACACGCCGCCCAGGGTCTCGATGCCGAGCGACAGCGGGGTCACGTCGAGCAGCAGCACGTCCTTAACGTCGCCCTGCAGCACGCCGCCCTGGATCGCGGCGCCGATGGCAACCACCTCGTCCGGGTTCACGCCCTTGTGCGGCTCACGGCCGAAGAAGTCCTTCACCGTCTCGATGACCTTGGGCATGCGGGTCATGCCGCCGACCAGGACCACCTCGTCGATCTCGCCGGCGGTGACGCCGGCATCCTTCAGCGCCGCCTTGCACGGGTCGACCGTGCGCTGCACCAGATCCTCGACCAGCGCCTCCAGCTTGGCCCGGGTCAGCTTCAGCGTCAGGTGCTTCGGGCCGGACTGGTCGGCGGTGATGAACGGCAGGTTGACCTCGGTCTGGGTCGAGCTCGACAGCTCGATCTTGGCCTTCTCGGCGGCCTCCTTCAGACGCTGCAACGCCAGCTTGTCGTTGCGCAGGTCGATGCCGTTCTCTTTTTTGAACTCATCGGCCAGGTAGCCGACGATGCGGATGTCGAAATCCTCGCCGCCCAGGAAGGTGTCGCCGTTGGTCGACTTCACCTCGAAGACGCCGTCGCCGATCTCCAGGATGGAGACGTCGAAGGTGCCGCCGCCGAGGTCATAGACCGCGATGGTCTTGCCGTCGCCGGACTTGTCGAGGCCGTAGGCCAGCGCCGCCGCGGTCGGCTCATTGATGATGCGCAGCACCTCTAGGCCGGCGATCTTGCCAGCATCCTTGGTGGCCTGGCGCTGGGCGTCGTTGAAGTAGGCCGGCACGGTGATCACCGCCTGCTCGACCTTGGCGCCGAGGTAGCTCTCGGCGGTTTCCTTCATCTTCTGCAGGATGAAGGCGGAAATCTGGCTCGGCGCGTAGGTCTTGTCGTCGGCCTTGACCCAGGCGTCGCCGCTGTCGGCCTTGACGATGGGATAAGGCACCATCTTGGCCATCTCGTTGGTGGTCTTGTCGCCGAACTTGCGGCCGATCAGGCGCTTGATGGCGAAAAAGGTGCGCTCCGGATTGGTTACCGACTGGCGCTTGGCGGGCTGGCCGACCAGCATCTCGCCGTCGCCGGAGAACGCGACCATCGAGGGCGTGGTACGCGCGCCCTCCTGGTTTTCCAGTACCTTGGCATTCTGGCCGTCCATGATGGCGACACAGGAATTGGTGGTACCGAGATCGATTCCGATCACTTTACTCATGTCATGACCTCTTCAGTGGCAGATCCAGGCGGCCACGGGGCACCGCGACGGATCCCCTTGGTTGACGTTTATCGCACAATTCGGGCAGCAGCCCTCTCGGTCCGGTATATAGGACCAGCATATCCGAACCGCAAGGAAACTGCGGCTTTCCGGCGTTCATGAGCGACAAAACAGTGAACTTGGGACCGAAATGATCGTCTCCGCCAGCTATCGCACCGATATTCCGGCATTTTACGGCGACTGGTTCGCCGGACGGCTGGTCGCGGGCTTCGCCGAGGTGCGCAATCCATACGGCGGTCCGCCCGGCAGAATCGACCTGCGGCCGGGCGCGGTCGACGGATTCGTGTTCTGGACCCGCAATATCGCGCCGATGGCGCCGCTGCTGCCGGAGCTGCCGGCGCCGTTCGTGGTGCAATACACGGCGATCGGCTATCCCCGGGTGCTGGACGAGCGGGTGCCGGACTGGGAGGCTTCGGTGGCCCGCATGCGGGCGCTGGCCGACCGCTTCGGGCCGCGCGCGGTGGTGTGGCGCTACGATCCCATCGTCATCACCTCGCTGACCCCGCCGGACTGGCACCGGCGCCAGGTCGCCATGCTGGCGCGGGCGCTCGAAGGCGCCACCGACGAAGTCTGCATCAGTTTCGTGGAGCCCTATCGAAAAACCCGCCGCAATCTCGGCCGCGCTGCCGAAGCGGCGCCGTTTGACTGGATCGAGCCGGATCCGGATCAGAAGCAGAAGCTGGCGGACGAGCTCGCCGAGATCGCCGGCCGGCACCGGATCGGGCTCACCGCCTGCACCCAGCCGGGCCTGGACGCGCCGCCGGCGGCCTGCATCGATGCCACCCGGCTCTCCGGCGTCGCCCGGCGCGACATCGCCGCCAGGCAAAAGGGCAACCGGCCAGGCTGCCTGTGCGCCGAGAGCCGCGATATCGGCGCCTACGACACCTGCCCGCACGGCTGCGCTTATTGCTACGCGGTGAACGACCGCGCCCGCGCCGTCGCGGCCTGGAAAAACCACGACGCGCGCACGGAGACGCTGTAGGGGCTCACGCGGTGCCGCTGGGGCGCTCGAAGTGCGAGAAGTAGCGCGACTGGATGCGCTCGACCGGCAGCACGATGGCGACGTCGGTGGTGCCGAACTGGCGGTCGATCACCGCGCCGTCGCCGATGTGGCAGCCGAGCCTGAGGTAGCCCTTGATCAGCGGTGGCAGCGCGCGCAGCGCCGCGCGGTCGTCGAGCGCCTCGACCGGCAGCAGGTTCATCGCGTTGTGCAGGTGCGGCAAGGCCCGCACCCGCAGCCCCTCCGGCGCCAGGCAGCGGTGGTACAGGAACGACAGCGGCATCGCCAGCGCTCGCGGATCGGTGCCGGGCAGGCTGGCGCAGCCGAACATGAAGCCGATCCGGTGGGTCGAGATGTAGTGGCTAATGCCGCGCCACAGGAGCTGGATCGTCGCCTGGTTGCGATAGTCGCGGTGCACGCAGCTGCGGCCCAGCTCCAGGCCGCGCCAGTCGGGCCGGAACTGCCGCGCCAGCGGCGAGATGTCGAACTCGCCCTCGGAGTAGAAGCCGCCGCAGCGCGCCGCCACTTCCTGGCGTAGCAGCCGGTAGGTGCCGACCACGTTGGTGTCCTCGGGCAGCGATTGGTCGATCACCAGCAGCAGGTCGCAGAACCCGTCATAGTCGTCGAAGTCGCGGCCGATGGCGGCCATCTCCGGCGACGGCTGGGCCGCCATCTCGCGATAGAACACGTCGTAACGCAGGGTCTGTGCCGCGGCCAGGTCGTCGGCGCTGGTCGCCAGCCGTACCTGCAAGTCGCCGGCGCTGGCCAGGATGCCGCGCAATGGCGGCGGCGGTTCGCTGATCGCGCCGTAGCCGGCGTCGTAGTGCTGCATGGCCATGTCGATCGCCTTCATCTGCTGGGCGCGGGTTGCGGCCACCGCGGCCGCCCCGCAGCCTCGTTTAGGCCTGTCGATCCACTTGTTCGCCAGGGCCGTCGGAACCGCCCGCCGACGGCGCCGCGACGCCGACCATGGCAGGCCGCAACAGGCGATCCTGAATCTTGTATCCGACCTGGACGACCTGGACGACGGTGCCCGGTTCGACGCTGCCGTCGGGCACCTGCATCATCGCCTGGTGCAGGTTCGGGTCCAGCTTCTCGCCCATCGGGTCGATCAGGGTGATGCCGGCCTTGTCGAAGGCCTTGGCGAGTTCGCGCTCGGTCAGTTCCACGCCGGTCATCAGGTTGGCCAGCTCGGCATGGCTCTCGCGCGCCTCCGCCGGTACCGCTTCCAGCGCCCGGCGCAGGTTGTCGGCCACGCCAAGCAGGTCGCGCGCCATGGTGGCGACGGCGTATTTGCGGGCATCCTCGACGTCGCGCTGAGCCCGGCGGCGGGTATTCTCCGCCTCGGCCACGGCTCGCAGCACCTTGTCCTTCAGCTCGGCGATCTGTTCTTGCGGGCTCGGCCCGGCCGGCGCCGCGTCGTCGGTCGCACCTGGGGCGGCATCTGGGGCCGCATCTGGGGCGGCATCAGGAGCCGGATCGGCGTCGTTGGCGGCGAGCGGCGGCTCGACCTCGACCGACGGGTCTGACGGCCCGGTGGCCTCGGCCCGAGGCGCATCCTCGGTTTGCTCGACCCCGGTTTCGTGGCCCGGCTTGTCAACGGTCATCCGCAACTACCCTCTCCTTCGATGACGGACCGTGGCGTGCGGCGCGCCGCGGGGGCGCGAATCAGTTGGTCCGTCACATTACCAACGCAGTATTGCAACTTCGGTGCGGCCAAATCGGCTCTATCCGACAACGCCTTATGGAGAACCGGAGCGTTTCAGGTCAACAGCCGACCGATCACCTTGGCGGTGTAGTCTACCATTGGGATGATACGTGCGTAGTTCAAGTGTGTCGGTCCTATGACACCGATCGCGCCGACCACCTGCTGCTGTCCGTTGGAGTAGGGCGCGACGATCAGCGACGAGCCCGACATCGAGAATAGCTGGTTCTCCGAGCCGATGAAGATGTGGACGCCGTCGGCGTCGCTGGTGGCCTGCAACAGCTTGCGGACCTCCTCGGTGCTTTCCAGGTCGTCGAACAGGCGGCGGATGCGCTCCAGGTCCTGTCCGGCGCTGACGTCATCGAGCAGGTTGGCGCGGCCGCGCACGATCAGGGTGGTGCGGTCGTCGCCGCCGCCGACGGTGGCCAGGCCGGTCTCCACCACCTTCGCGGTCAACTCGTCCAGCTCGCGGCGCATCTGGTCGATCTGCTGGCCGAGCTGGCGCTGTACCTCGGACAGCGAGCGTCCGGCGTAGCGGCCGTTCACGTAGTTCGCGGCCTGGATCAGCATCGACGGCAGCACCCCGGCGGGCAGCTCGACCATGCGGTTCTCGACCATGCCGGCCTCGGAGACCAGGATCACCAGCATGCGGCCGGCGCCGAGGTCGACGAACTCGACGTGTTTCAGCGGCGCGTCCATCTTCGGCACGCTGACCAGGCCGGCGCAGTGCGACAGGCCGGAGAGCATGTCGGAGGCCTGGTTGAGCATTTCCTCGAAGCTGCGGCCGGACTGCTGGCAGGTGCCTTCGATCGAGGCGCGCTCCTGCTCGGTCAGCTCGCCGATCTCCAGCAGGCCGTCGATGAACAGACGCAGGCCGCGCTCGGTCGGCAACCGGCCGGCCGAGGTGTGCGGTGCATAGAGCAGGCCGGCGGTCTCCAGGTCCTGCATCACGTTGCGGATCGAGGCCGGCGACAGGTTCAGTTCGCCGCGCTGCGCCAGCGTGCGCGAGCCCACCGGCGTGCCGGTGTGCAGATAGGCCTCGACGATCTGCCGGAACACGTCGCGGCTGCGTCGGTTCAGTTCGCCCAGTAGTTCCGCCATCTGCTTCAACTCCGCCCCACGCGGGGCTCCATAAGGGCGCGAAAAATGTAGGAAGCCGCATCGACGCGGTCAACGCGGGGCCGCGATCCTTGTTCCGGGCCGGGCGAGCCGGTATGAGGGGCCGCGACAGCGAATTCCAATCGTAAGGGAGAGTGCGATGCGACCGTCGGGGCGGCCGACCGATGCCATGCGCCAGGTGGAACTGGTCGCCGGGGCGGCGAAATATGCCGAAGGCTCATGCCTGGCCAAGTTCGGCGACACGCATGTGCTGTGCACCGCCAGCCTGGCAGAGAACGTGCCGCCGTGGATGCGCAATTCGGGGCGCGGCTGGGTCACCGCCGAATACGGCATGCTGCCGCGCTCGACCCATACCCGCACCGACCGCGAGGCGGCACGTGGGCGCCAGTCCGGCCGCACCCAGGAAATCCAGCGGCTGATCGGCCGCAGCTTGCGCGCGGTGACCGACCTGACGTTGATGGGCGAGCGGCAGATCCGGCTCGACTGCGACGTGCTGCAGGCCGACGGCGGCACGCGGACCGCCTCGATCACCGGCGCCTGGGTCGCGCTGTACCAGTGTTTCGCGCACATGCAGGCGGAGGGGTTGATCGAGAAGCTGCCGCTGACCGACAACGTCGCGGCGGTCTCCTGCGGGCTGTACGAGGGCGAGGCGGTGCTGGACCTGGACTACGCGGAGGATTCCTCGGCCCAGGCCGACGCCAATTTCGTGCTCACCGGCAACGGCGGCATCGTCGAGATCCAGGGCACGGCGGAGCAGGACCCGTTCAGCCGCGCCGAGTTCGAGCGCCTGCTCGACCTGGCCGAGATCGGCGTGAAGCAGCTCGTCGCAGCGCAGAAGTCGGCGCTCAGCCTCGGGTAGCGTCGGCTCGGGTTGCGTCGCGGCGGCGGCTGGCTGAGGATAGGGGCGCAGGGGAGCCCGCCATGTCGCCATCGCCTCGCGTACTCGTCGTCAGTACCGTGTTGGTCATGTTGCTCGCCGGATGTGCCGGCGAGGGCATTGAAGCGCCTGGCGTGCTGATTTCCACCGCTGAACGCGACGCCGCGCGCTGCGAGGCGCAGGGCCTGGCCCCCGACAGTGCCGGACACCTGGCTTGCGTCGAACGCGCCGCCGCCTATCGACAGATCCGTCGCGACAATCGCGGCCTGGCGACGCCCAGCGTGCGCTGCACCGCCGGCGGCAATGCCGGCGGCTGTTTCTAGACCTGAGGTTTGACCGAATGACGGGCGAGAGACGCCGCTTCACCGGCGGCGAACTGGTCGTGGCGAGCCACAACCAGGGCAAGATTGACGAGATTGCGGCGTTGCTGGCCGGGCGGCCGGTGCGGCTGCTCGGCGCGGCCGAACTCGGCCTGCCGGAGCCGGAGGAGACCGGCTCGACCTTCGCCGCCAACGCCATGCTGAAGGCGCGCGCCGCCGTTGCCGGATCGGGCAAGCCGTCGCTGGCCGACGATTCCGGCATCGCGGTGGCGGCCCTGGGCGGCGATCCCGGTATCTTTTCCGCCCGCTGGGCCGGCCCGAACCGGGATTTCATGGTGGCGATGGGGAAGGTGCAGGACGCGCTCGGCGACAATTCCGATCGCCGCGCCCGGTTCATCAGCGTGCTGGCGCTGGCCTGGCCGGACGGCCACGTCGAGCTGTTCGAGGGGACCGTCGACGGCACCCTGGTGTGGCCGCCGCGCGGCACCAACGGCTTCGGCTACGATCCGATGTTCGTGCCCGAGGGTCGCGCGCAGACCTTCGGCGAGATGACGCCGGACGAGAAGGAAAAGCTGTCGCACCGGGCGCGCTCGATGAAGCTGCTGCTCGATGCCTGCTTCTGAGCCTGGCATCGCTGCGGGCCGTGGCTTCGGCATCTACGTGCACTGGCCGTTCTGCCGGTCGAAATGCCCCTATTGCGACTTCAACAGCCACGTGCGCGCGGCGGTCGACCACGACCGGTGGCGGCGCGCGCTGGTCGCGGAGCTCAGCCATTTCGCGGACCGGACCGGTGGCGAAACGGTTTCCTCGGTGTTCTTCGGCGGCGGCACGCCGTCGCTGATGCCGCCGGCGACGGTCGCCGCCGTGCTGGACACCATCGCCGCGCGCTGGCCGGTCGCCGACGACATCGAGATCACGCTGGAGGCGAACCCGACTTCGGTGGAGGCGGCGAATTTCGCTGATCTGGCGGCAGCCGGCGTGAACCGGCTGTCGGTCGGGGTGCAGGCGCTGGACGACGCGGCGCTGAAGTTCCTGGGACGCGAGCACGCGGCCGGCGAGGCGCTGGCGGCGGTGCGGCTGGCGATGGCGCATGTCGGGCGGGTGTCGTTCGACCTGATCTACGCCCGGCCGGGCCAGTCGCTGGACTCCTGGGCGGACGAGTTGCGCCGGGCGCTGGCCGAAGGGCCGACGCATCTGTCGCTGTACCAGCTCACGCTGGAACCGGGCACCGCGTTCCACCAACTCTGGCGCCAGGGCAAGCTGACGCCACTCGACGACGACCTGCAGGCCGACATGTTCGCGGCGACGCAGGTGATCTGCGCCGAGGCCGGGCTGCCGGCCTACGAGGTCTCGAACCACGCGGCGCCGGGTCAGGCGAGCCGGCACAACCTGACCTACTGGCGCTACGGCAGCTATGTCGGGGTCGGGCCGGGCGCGCATGGGCGGCTCGGGCGCGGCTCGGACCGTCGCGCGACGCGCCAGATACGCCTGCCGGAAAAATGGCTGGCGGCGGTGGCGGCGAATGGCCATGCCACCGAGGCCGACGAGCCGATCGACGCCGACACCCGCGCCGCGGAGTGCCTGATGATGGGTTTGCGGCTCGCCGAGGGGCTTGATCTGGCGACGCTGGCGGCGGAGGCCGGCCGGCCGTGGCGCGCGGCGCTGAACGCGGTCGCGCTGGCGAAAATGCGCGGCGCCGGTTATCTCGCATTGGACGGCGACCGGCTGCTGGCGACCGAGACGGGGCGGCCCTTGCTGAACAGCCTCACCGGCGCGTTGCTGAGCGGATAGGCGCTGACTGGGTGGGGGTGAGTGGCGGAGACCGAACCCCTTGCGAGGAGAGGACCGCGTTCAGGCGAGGTCACGGGAGGCCGGGCCTCCGCCACTCTTGTTGCGTATCACGGGCGCGGTGAGCGAGAACCGGGCCGGCAACAGGGTCGCAACGAGGTGGATGATAGTGATAATGCGAACGACTCGCAATAAGAAAATGCTTCGTCACTCGCGCACCTTGGCGTGGACGCGGCAGTCGCGCGGCTCGGCCGAGATGTTGGGGTGCACCGAGTAGCGGCGCAGGATGCCCTCGAAGGCCATGCCGGCCTTCTCCATGACCCGCGCCGAGGCGATATTATCGACATCGCAAAAGGTCCAGGCGCGCCAGATCGTCGGCCGCGCCAGCGACCAGTCGACCAGCGCCGCCAGCGCCTCCGACGTATAGCCCCGGCCCCAGAAGGCCGGCGCCAGCACATAGCCGAAGGTGACCGACGGGCCAGGACCACGCCACTCGATCATGCCCAACGGCCGGTCCGGCTCGATCCGTGTCGCGATCACGTAGGGCCGTACCGTGCCGGCGGCCCAGATCTCCTGGCAGTGCGCGAGGTAGGCGCGCGTGTCGTCGATCGAGGTGTGGGGTCGCCACGTCAGGTAGCGCGTTACCGCCGGATCAGCGGCATAGGCCGAGAACATCGCCGCCGCGTCATCCAGCAGCGGCCGGCGCAGCAACAGGCGATCGGTCTCGATCTCGGCGGGCGGTGGCGCGGACATGCCGGCAATCTAGCCTCAATCCAGCGTCCTTCGGAACCTGACCGCCGCCAACGCCATCGCGGCGATGGTGAAGAGGGCCAGCGCCAGGACCTCCTGGTTCAGGTCGGGGAAGGTGGCGCCCTTCAGGGTGATGCCGCGGATGATGCGCAGGTAGTGGGTCAGCGGGAGGATCTCGCCGATCACCTGGGCCCAGCGCGGCATGCCGAGAAACGGGAACATGAAGCCTGACAGCAGGATCGACGGCAGGAAGAACATCACCGCCATCTGCATCGCCTGGAGCTGGTTGCGGGCCAGCGTGGAGAAGGTGTAGCCGATCGCCAGGTTGGCCAGGATGAACAGCGTGGTCAGCGCGCAGAGCAGCCACAAACTGCCCTCGATCGGCACGTCGAACAGCAGCCGCGCGGCGCCCAGGATCAAGCCGAGCTGCACCGCGCCGATCAGCACGTAGGGTGCGATCTTGCCGAGCATGATCTCCACCGGCCGGATCGGCAGCGCCAGCAGGTTCTCCATCGTGCCGCGCTCGGTCTCGCGAGTCACCGCCAGCGAGGTGAAGATCACCAGGGTCAGCGTCAGGATGGTGCCGACCAGGCCGGGCACGATGTTCAGGCTGGCCTCGCCGGCGGGGTTGTAGCGCCGATGCACGACGAAGCCGAACGGCGCGGCGCCCTCTCGCGCGCGCGGCACCAGCCGCTGGTTGGCCAGCGCCCGGGCCGGCAGCGCGTCGAGCGCGGCGATGGCGTTGCCGGCGGCGGTCGGGTCGGCGGCGTCGGCGATGACGAGGATCTCCGGCGCCAGGCCACGGCGCACGTCGCGCCCGAAGCCGGCGGGAATCTCGATCACGAACATCGCCTTGCCCTGGTGGATCAGGCTGTCGACCTCGGCCTCGCCGCGCGCCTCGGCGACGATGTCGAAATAGCCGGTGGCCTGCATCGCGGCCAGTACGGCGCGCGCCGGCTCCGACGTGTCGTTCGCCAGCACGGCGGTGGGCAGGCTGCGCGGGTTGGTGTCGATGGCATAGCCAAACAGCACCAGCTGCATCAGCGGCACGGCGATCATCAGGGCGAAGGTCATGCGCTCGCGGCGCAGCTGGATCAGCTCCTTGATCAGCATCGCCCAGGTGCGCCGGATCATGCGCCCGACCCCATGCGGTCGATGAAGATGTCCTCCAGCGTCGGCTGACCCGGCTGCCATGCCTGCGGGCCGGCCTCGCGCGGTTCGGCGATGGCGGCGTCGAGGCGGTCGGCGTCGCGGCCGGAGACGTGCAGCGCGTTGCCGAAGGCGGCGACGGAGTCGATGCCGGGCCGGCCGCGCAGGCTGGCGGCGAGCGCGTTCAGGCCGGGGCCGGTGACGGTCCAGGTGACGAGGCCGGCGTCGGCGACGATGTCCTCGGTGTTGCCCTCCAGCAGCAGCTCGCCGTGCGCGATGAAGGCGAGCCGATGGCAGCGTTCGGCCTCGTCCATGTAGTGGGTCGAGACCAGTGCGGTCAGGCCATCGGCGGCGAGCGCGTGGATCTCGTCCCAGAAGTCGCGCCGGGCCTGCGGGTCGACGCCGGCGGTTGGCTCGTCGAGCAGCAGCAGATCGGGCTCGGGCAGGATGCAGGCGCCCAGCGCCAAGCGCTGCTTCCAGCCGCCGGAGAGGTTGCCGGCGAGCTGGTCGCGGCGGTCGCCGAGGCCGAGCTTGTCGATCTGCTCGGCGGCGCGCTTCAGCGGCAGGCCATAGAGCCGGGCGACAAAGTCCAGGTTCTCCGCCACGGTCAGGTCGGCGTAGAGCGAGAAACGCTGCGTCATGTAGCCGACGCGGCGCTTGATCTCGTTGCGTTGGCGGCGGATGTCGAGGCCCAGGCAGGTGCCCTCGCCGGCGTCGGGCTCCAGCAGGCCGCAGATCATCCGCAAGGTGGTGGTCTTGCCGCTGCCGTTCGGGCCGAGGAAGCCATGGATCAGGCCGCGCTCGACCCGCAGCGACACATCGTTGACCGCCACCACGTCGCCGAAACGCTTGGTCAGGCCCGTCACGTCGATGACGTAGTCGGTCATCGGGTTCTCACCTCGACAGGGAGACCCGGACGCAGCAGCTCCGGTGTTTGCAGCGGCCTGGCCTCGGCGCGGAACACCAGCTTGGCGCGTTCCTGGCGCGAGAAGATCACCGGCGGGGTGAACTCGCTCTGGGCTGCGATGTAGGTGATTTCGCCGGCCAGGTCGGACGCGCAGCCGTCGCAGGCAATCGCCACCCTGTCGCCGTGCTTGAGCATGGCGATGCGGTCCTGCGGCACGTAGAAGCGCACGCGCAGGTTCTCCGGCGGCAGCAGCTCGATCACCGGCTGGCCCGCCGCTGCAACCTCGCCGACGCGATACAGCACGTCGAGAACGCGGCCCGCCTTCGGTGCCGCCACCCGGCGCTGCGCGAACGCGATCTCGGCCTGGCGCAGCGCGGCGGCGGCGACCTCGACCTCGGCCTCGGCGGCGGCGATCAGCGAGGCACGGCCGGGGAGCCGCGCCGCCTCGATGGAGCGTTCGACCTCGGCCAGTCCGTTCCGGTCGCGGCGGTAGGCGGTGCGCGCCTGGTCGAGCCGGGCCTCGGCGATGACACCCTGCTTGAACAGCGTCTCCTGGCGCTTCAGCTCGGCGGTGGAGAGGTCGAGCGCGGCCTGCGCCTGGCGCCGGCTGGCCTGCAGCATGTCGATCTGGGCCGGGCGCTGCTGCGCCTCGCGCAGGTCCTGGAGCTGGGCACCGACCTTGCGGGCGTGCGCGGCGGCCTCGCGCACCGCCTCGGTCGCGGCCTCGTCGTCGAGCGCAAAAAGCGGTGCCGCGGCGTCGATCCGCTGGCCCTCGACGACGGCGATCTCGCTCAGCCGCCCGGTCTGCTCCGACGCGACCAGCAGCGAATCCGCCTCGACGTAGCCGAGGAAGGGTCGCGGGCCGTCCGGTCCGGCCGGCTGCAGCGCGAACCATGCAAGCGCGGCGAGCAGCGCGGCGCCGACGATGATGCCGATGGCGCGTTTCATGGGCGGTCTCCAGCCAGGCCGTGCAGCAGGGTTTCCAGGTGGGCGTCGAGCAGGCCGTCGGTGTCGAGCGGCGCGCGGGCGCCGAACAGGCCCTCCCACAGCACCGCCAGCACGACCGGCGCGGCGAACAGTTGCGGGAAGCGGGCGACGGCGTCGGCGCGGAACTCGCCGCGCGCAACGCCGCGTTCGATCACCGCGCGGATCAGCGCCATGCCGTGGCTGACCACCTCGTCGTGGTAGGTCGCGGCGAGGTCGGGAAATCGGTGGCCCTCGGTCAGTATCAGGCGCACCAGCAGGCGCCGTTCGGTGCCGAGCAACTCGCGCTTGATCAGCGCCAGCATGCCGCGCAGCAGGTCGGCGCTGGAGCCTTCGGCGGTATCGACCAGCGTCCGCATGGCATGCACCGCCGGCACCACCGCGACCCGTACCAGCGCCAGGAACAGCGCCTCCTTGGATGGGAAGTGCAGGTAGACCGTGCCCTTGGCGATGCCGGCGCGCCGCGCGATGTCGTCGATCCGCGCCGCCTCGAAGCCGCGCTCGACGAACTCCGCCTTGGCCGCGTCGAGGATGCTGGCGGCCCGCTGCTCCGGCGACATCGCCCGCGCGCGGCGGCGACGTGGTCGCTGTTGGCTCTCTGACATCATTCATAGTTGACTGACCGGTCAGTCAAAATCAAGGGACGATCAGTCGACGCGAAAGCCAGGCGGCGACATCACGGGGCGATGCGCACCGGGAGCTTGCGGATGCCGCGCAGGAAGTTGGAGTAGAGGCGGACCGGCGCGCCGGTGACCTCGACGCGCAGGTCGCGGGCCAGGAACTCCTCCCACAGGATGCGGAGCTGCTGTTCCGCCAGGCGGTCGCCGACGCAGCGGTGGATGCCGGCGCCGAAGGCCAGGTGCCGGCGCGGCTTGTCGCGGTCGATGATGAAGCGATCGGGTTCGGCCAGCGTACGCTCGTCGCGATTGCCGGAGATGTACCAGAGCACCACCTTGTCGCCCTTGGCGATGTGCCGGCCGCCCAGGTCGACGTCGGCCTTGGCGGTGCGGCGCACGTGGATCACCGGCGTCTGCCAGCGGATCATCTCCAGCATCGCCTTCTCGGCCAGCTCGGGACGGCCGCGCAGCTTGCGCATCTCGTCCGGGTTCTCGTGCAGCGCCAGCAGGCCACCCGACATGGTGTTGCGCGTGGTGTCATTGCCGCCGACGATCAGCAGCGCCAGCGTGCCGGCGAACTCCTGCCGCGTCATGCCCTGGGTCGACGGGCTGTGCGCCATCATTGAGATCAGGTCAAACTTCGGCGGCGCGGCGGCGCGCTCGCGCCACAGCGCTTCAAAATAGTCGGCCATCTTGTCGAGCTCGATCTGGCGCTCGGCGTTGGAGCGCACCGGCGAGTCGGGCGCCTGCGTCATCGCCACCGAGACGTCGGACCACCAGGTCAGCAGGTGGCGGTCCTCCCACGGGAAGTCGAACAGCGTCGCCAGCATCATCGTGGTCAGCGGCACGGAGACCTGCTCGACCCAGTCGAAGTCCTCGCCGCGGGGCAGGCCGTCGAGTACCTCGCCGGTGCGCCGGCGGATGGTGTCCTCCAGCTTGGCCAGGTTGGACGGGCCGACGATCGGCGCCACGGTCTTGCGCTGCTCGGTGTGGCGCGGCGGGTCCATGCGGATAAAACTGGGCAGGTCCTTGTCGGGCGGCAGGTTGCCGATCAGCACGCCGCCGAGGTCGCCGTCGGACGAGTAGGTCGCCGGGTCGAGAAGCACCTGCGATATGTCGTCGTAGCGCGTCACCGACCAGTACGGGCCGTAGCGGCTGGCTGGCTGGAAGTGTACCGGGTCTTCGTCGCGCAGGCGGCGGAAGCCCTCGTGCCAGGTCTCGTTCAGATAGAGGTTCGGGTCGCTCGGCTCAAAGGCTTCGAGGCCCGCGTCGGCTTCGGCGATGGACATTTCCCGCTGGTCCCTTCGGTTGGGATTTGGGCGAAGTCTAGCACGGCCGAGAATGACCGCATCCGTCATGCCGGGCCAGATCCGGCATCACCGGACAGCCGCGTGTCGTGTCGCCGGCCGGCAATCCCGGGTCGCGCTGTGCTTGCCCGGAATGACGCTCACAAGATGGCGTTACGCCGCGATACGCACCGGGAGTTTGCGGATGCCGCGCAGGAAGTTGGAGTAGACCCGCTCCGGCTCGCCCATCACCTCGATGCGCAGGTCGCGTTTCAGGATCTCTTCCCACAGCACCTGCAACTGCAGTTCGGCCAGGCGGTCGCCGACGCAGCGGTGGATGCCGGCGCCGAAGGCCAGGTGCCGGCGCGGCTTGTCGCGGTCGATGATGAAGCGATCGGGCTCGGGCATCGCGCGTTCGTCGCGGTTGCCGGAGACGTACCACATCACCACCTTGTCGCCGGCCTTGATCGGCTTGCCGCCGAGCTCGACGTCCACCGTCGCGGTGCGGCGCATGTGGATCACCGGTGTCTGGTAGCGGATGGTCTCCAGCATCATCTTGGTGACCAGCGACGGATCGGACCGCAGCTTGGCCTCTTGGTCGGGGTTCTCGGCCAGCGCCAGCAGGCCGCCCGACATGGTGTTGCGGGTGGTGTCGTTGCCGCCGACGATCAGCAGCGCGATGTTGCCGATGAACTCGTTGCGGCTCATCGCCTGCGTCGACGCGCCGTGCGCCAGCATCGAGATCAGGTCGAACTTCGGCGGCGCGGCGGCGCGGGCGCGCCACAGGTCGGCGAAGTAGTCGGCCATCTTGATCAGCTCGGCCATGCGCTCGTCGTTGGTGTGCACCGGCGCGTGCGGGTCGTTGATGTCGGCGATCGCGACGTCGGACCAGTAGGGCAGCAGCCGGCGGTCCTCCCACGGGAAGTCGAACAGCGTCGCCAGCATCATCGTGGTCAGCTCAACCGAAACCCGGTCGACCCAGTCGAACGTCTCAGCCCGCGGCAGGTCGTTCAGCACGTAGTCGGTGCGCTCGCGGATGGTCTGCTCGAACTTCGCCAGGTGGCCGGGGCCGACGATCGGCGCCACGGTCTTGCGCTGCGCGGTGTGGCGCGGCGGGTCCATGCGGATGAAATTGGGCAGCTCCTGGCCGGCCGGCTGGTCGCGGATCTGGATGCCGCCATGCTCCGAGCCCGACGCGTAGGTCGCGTGATCGAGTTCGACTTTCATGATGTCGTCGTAGCGGGTCACCGACCAGTACGGCCCGTACTGGCTCTCCGGGCAGTAGTGGATCGGGTCCTCGTCGCGCAGCCGGCGGAACGGTTCGTACCAGGTGTCGTCCTGGTAGAGCTGCGGGTCGGAAACGTCGATGCTGTCCAGCGAGGCGTCGATGGCGGCGACGGACATGGCGGTCCCTCCTAGGTCGGCTTGACGATGCCGAGGTCGATCAGGCTCCGGCCCATGGCGACGATGGCTTCTTCCGCCGGGCGGAACTCGAAGCCCAGCCTGGTCCTGGCCTTGTCGTTCGACACCGGCCGCTTGACGCCGAGGTCGGGCGTGGTGGCGCGCAGGTTGCGGTCGAACAGTGCCACCATCCGGACCAAGAAATCCGGCAGCTCGCGCTTCGGCAGACGCTTGCGGAACTCGGGGAAGTGGGTGTGCAGCACGCGGCAGACCTCCATCAGCCACAGCGAGTCGGTGGAGCAGATGAAGCGTTCGCCGGCGGCCTGCGGATGGCCGAGCGCCGCGACGTGCATGGCGGCGACGTCGCGCACGTCGACGAGGGCGATGTCGATGCGCGGCACCGCCGGATACTTGCCGCCCATCGCCAGCGCGATGACTTCGGCCGAGCTGCCGATATGGCGGTCGAGCGCCGGTCCCAGGATCAGGCTCGGGTTGATCACCGCCAGCTCCATACCGGACGCATCGGCGGCCATGAAGTCCCAGGCGGCGCGCTCGGCCAGGGTCTTCGACAGCGGGTAGCCTGGCGTGGTCGGGCTGTCGACGACGGTCCAGTCGGCCTCGGTGAAGATGCGCGGCTGCCCGCGCGGGTGGCCCTGGTAGATCGCGGCGGTCGATGAGGTCAGCACGGTGCGCGCCACGCCGTTGCGGGCCGCCGCTTTCAGCGCCCGCAGCGTGCCCTCGCGGGCCGGGCCGACCAGTTCGTCGCGCCGCTTCGGCGGTTGCAACGGGAACGGCGAGGCGACGTGCATCAGATAGCGGCCGCCGGCCAGCGCCTCGTCCCAGCCGTCGTCAGAGGTCAGGTCCAGCGCCACGAAGTCGAGCCGGTCGCCGGGATCGACAACCGTCGCCACCGCCGCGCGCACCTCGTCGGCCCGGCCCAGGCCGCGCAGGCTGCCGCGCACCCGGTAGCCTGCCTGCAGCGCCGCCGCGACGCAGTGTTTGGCCAGGAACCCGCTGGCCCCGGTCACGAACACCAGATCGCCGTCCGCCATGGCTTGCCGCCTCTACATAACCGGCCGGCAGGTTAGCCGAGGGCGTTGCGGTAGGCTACCAAGAGCGAAGATGGCCGGGCGCAGGTATTGTCCCTTGTCGGCAGCAAATTCTCTAGCCGTTGATCTTCAGGCCACGATGCTCGAGCATCGTGACAATGAACTCATATGCAAGCTGGTGTGCCTGCTCTTCATCTACACCGAAGATCACCTTGTCGTTCGAAAGTACCTCGTGACATGAGACGCTGCATCCGTACATGACGCCATCCTCGTACGATTGCGCCATGCCGATCGTCGCGAGCACCGTGACCGGGTCGCCCAGTGGGTCTTTTCCGACCCCTTTGACGGTTCTATTCCTACGTCCCAATTCGCTGTGTCCAATGGTGGCAGATGATCGATTGGCGTTCCCTTCAGGCCTCCCAAGCAGTTGCTATCTGAATCACGCTTAGCTGCTGGTCAGCATCATGTCGGCGGCCTTCTCGGCGATCATGATGACCGGGGCGTTGGTGTTGCCGCTGACCAGGGTCGGCATGATCGAGGCGTCGACCACGCGCAGGCCGTCGATGCCGCGTACCTTCAGCGAGGGGTCGACGACACAGCGCTCGTCCTCGCCCATGCGGCAGGTGCCGATCGGGTGGTAAATGGTCTGGCCGGTGCGCCGCGCATAGTCGAGCAGCTCGTCATCCGACTGCAGCTTGTCGCCGGGGTTCATCTCGTATTCGCGGTACCGGTCCATCGCCGGCTGCGCCATCACCTCGCGGGCGACGCGGATGCCGGCGACCACCGTCTGGCGATCCAGCTCGGCGGTCAGGAAGCGCGGCAGAATCGCCGGCGCCGCGGCCGGGTCGGCCGACTTCACGTGCACCGAGCCGAGGCTGTCGGGCCGTAGCTGCGCCGAGCCGATGGTCATGCCGGGCTCGGTGTCGAGCTCGGCGCGGCGCTGCGCGTCGCCATAGCTGGCGTGCGCGAAGTGGTACTGGATGTCCGGGCCGGCGAGCTCCGGCCGGGTGCGGATGAAGCCGTGCGCGATGCCGGCGGTGTAGGTCAGGATGCCGCGCCGGGCGGTGGCGTACTTCATCACCTCCCAGGCCATGCGCAGGCCGCGGGTGTGCTCGTTCAGCGTGTCGCGCACCTTCACCCGCCAGTTCAGGCGCACGTTGAAGTGGTCGCGCAGGTTCTCGCCGACCGTGGGCAACGCGTGGCGCACCTCGATGCCGAGCGGCTTCAGCCGGTCCGGATCGCCGATACCGGAGAGTTCGAGAATCTGCGGCGACTGGATGGCGCCGGCGCAGACCACGACCTCGCGCCCGGCCTTGGCCTCGACGCGCTGGCCGCGCTGCTCATAGGCGACGCCGACCGCCTTGGTCCCGTCCAGCAGCACCTGCTGGCACAGCGCCTCGGTGGCGATGGTCAGGTTCGGACGGCTCTTCACGTCGGCCGGCAGGAAGGCGGCGGCGGTGGAGTGGCGCTTGCCGTTCTTCTGCGTCACCTGGTAGTAGCCGAAGCCGTCCTGGGTCGGGCCGTTGTAATCCGGGTTGCGGGCATAGCCGGCCTGCTCGCCGGCGTCGACGAAGGCGTCCAGGATCGGGTGCCGCTCGATCATGTCGGCGACGTTGAGCTCGCCGCCGGTGCCGCGCAGTTCGTCGCCGCCGCGCTCGAAATTCTCCGACTTCTTGAAGTACGGCAGGACATCCTGGAAGGACCAGCCGCGGCAGCCCATTTGCGCCCAGGTGTCGTAGTCCTGGGCCTGGCCGCGGACGTAGAGCATGCCGTTGATCGAGGACGAGCCGCCCATCACCTTGCCGCGCGGGATCGGGATCTTGCGACCGGCCATGTCGGGGTCCGGCTCGGTCTCGAAGCACCAGTTCAGGCTGCGGTCGTTCAGCATCTTGGCGAAGCCGACCGGGACGTGGATCCAGATCGACTTGTCCTGGCCGCCGGCTTCCAGCAGCAGGACCTGATTGCGCGGATCGGCCGACAGCCGATTGGCCATCACGCAGCCGGCCGAACCGGCGCCGATGACGATGTAGTCGTAGGTGGGCATGGTGGGCAGGCTCTGTCTTGCTCGTCGCGTTTCCGGGTCTAACGCTATAGCACAGTGCGGGCGGCTGTCGGCGCCCGCGTTAATTGATAATCAATATGAGCAATGGAATATGCGCGAACGTCCTTTCATGGGGGTCAGGGCGTAGCCGGCGGCAGTCAAACCTGCCGCCAGACTCAACACAGTCAAGTACTCCCGTTGCATCGCGGCGCACTCTGCTCGCCGCTTCGCTGGAGATGAGCATGTTCTCTTTCGGTCGGAATTCTGAGCTGGAAGCCCGCCTGGCGGCGCTTGACAAGTCACAAGCCGTGATCGAGTTCGACATGGACGGTACGATCCTGATGGCGAACGACAATTTCCTGAGCACGGTGGGCTACAGCCTGCCCGAGATTCAGGGCCGGCATCACAGCATGTTCGTCGAGCCGGAACACCGCGAGAGCGAGGAGTACCGGCAGTTCTGGGAGTCGCTGCGGCGCGGCGAATACCAGGCGGCGCAGTACCGCCGCCTCGGCAAGGACAACAAGGAGGTCTGGATCGAAGCCTCCTACAACCCGATCCGCGACCGTCGCGGCCGGCCGATCAAGGTCGTGAAGTACGCCACTGACATCTCCAAGCAGGCGGAGTTGCTGGGCAACCTGCGCGGCATCATCGACAGCAATTTCGGCGAGATCGAAAGCGCCATGCAGCAGCTCGCGGGCCTGGCCGACACGACCACCAAGTCGACCACCGTGACCTCGGAGAACGTCTCCTCGGTGGCTTCCGCGGCGGAGGAGATGAGTGCCTCGATCCGCGAGATCTCCGACCGCATGACCCAGTCGAAGGCGACCACCGACAGCGCGCACCAGGCGGTGATCGATGCCGACGAGGCGACCCGGCGGCTGGAGGAAACCACCAGCCAGATGAGCGGCATCGTCCAGCTGATCCAGGAGATCGCCAACCAGATCAACCTGCTGGCGCTGAACGCGACGATCGAGTCGGCGCGCGCCGGCGAGGCCGGCAAGGGATTCGCCGTGGTCGCCAACGAGGTGAAGAACCTGGCCGGCCAGGCCGGCGCCGCGACCGCCCGCATCTCGCAGGAGATCCAGGGCGTGCAGTCGATCTCGGGCGACGTGGTGGCTTCGCTGGGGGCGATCCGGACCGCCATCGACAGCGTGCGCGACTACGTTACCGCCACCGCCACCGCGGTCGAAGAACAGACCGCGGTGACCGCCGACATGTCGGCCAGCATGGGCAAGGCATCGCAATCGGTGGGCACGATCAACGGCAACGTCGCCGACATCTCCGCCGCCGTGGCGCAGACCAACAACGCGATCGAGCAAACCCGCGACGCGGCCAAGGTTCTGGCGCGTTAGTCCTGGCGGTCGTCCGGGCCGCCGTCGAACGCTTCCCCTGCCTCGCGAAGGGCCGCAGCAGCGATGTCGACGTGAGCATGCTGGCGGCCTGAGCCGAGGCAGTCGGACACGAGCCGCTATTGTTCGGGCAGCCCGGCCTTGCGCATTGGCGCGAGCAGGCAGGCGTCGAACGCCTGCAGGCCCGGGCCGAGAAAGTTCACCAGTCGCGCGATCGAGATGTCAGGCACTTCGGATCGGACCGCTGCGACGATCGCGCTAGCCCCCTGTTCGTCGCCGAGATGCCAGGTGCTGGCGGCGAGTCCGAGCGTCACCCAGTACATCTTGTTCGGTAGCTGATTGGCGCGGCGATAGGCCGAGAGCGCCGCCTCATGGTCGCCCGACGCCAGCCGCAGCAGTCCCTTCAGGTTCAGGAACGCCCACATCAATGGGTCGTTGGGGCTCAGCCTGACCGCCATGTCGACGGCGGGTTCGCACGCCTCAGGTCCGTTGAGGCCGAGGGACATGGCGCTGGCCAGGGCCCAGCCGTAGTGCGCCGCGGCGAAACTGGGGTTGAACTCGATGGCGCGGCGGTACGATTCGGCGGCGCGGGCATAGTCGTGGCTGATCGTCAGGATGAAGCCTTGCGCGCAGTAGCCGAGTGCGTCGCGGTCGTCGAGCTCGATCGCACGGCGCGCATCGGCGATGCCGGCGGCGATCGCGGCGGCGCGGTCCGGCGCGATGTTGGTCAAGATCTCGACGTAGGACGTCCAGGCGCGGTGCGCGTAGGCGGCGGCGAAACCGGGGTCGATGGCGATCGCCTGGTCGAAATAGTCGTGCGCGATCTTGGTGTCGGCCGAGGTGAAGCGCCAGCGGTGATACAGCGCGCGCTGGTACAGGTCCCAGGCGGACATATCGGTTGTCGGCTTGTCACGGCCGCGCGTTCGTTCCCGGTTGGCCAGTTCCGGTTCAATGATGCCGACCAGGGTCTGGGTCATCTCGTCCTGCAGGTCGAAGATGTCGACCAGCTGCCGGTCGTAGCGCTCGGCCCAGATGTGCTCGTTGGTCGCCGCCTCGATCAGCTGGGCGGTGATGCGGACCCGTTCGCCGGCCTTGCGCACGCTGCCCTCCAGCACGTAGCCGACGCCGAGCTCGCGCCCGACCTTGGGGACGTCGACCGCCTGGTTCTTGTAGACGAAGGTGGAGTTGCGCGCGATCACCGCCAGCCAGCGAAACTTCGACAACTCGGTGATGATGTCCTCGGTGATGCCGTCGACGAAATACTCCTGCTCGGCGTCGCCCGACATGTTGTCGAACGGCAGCACGGCGATGGCCGGCTTTTCCGTCCGCGCCGCCGGGGCCGGCGCTGCCGCGTCCTCGCCCGGCGCCGCTTGCCCGGCGGTCCAACGCCAGACCTGCACCGGGCGGGCGATGTTCTTCACCGCCTGGGCGCCGGCGTCGTCGAACGTGGCGGCGATCTTGCCGACAATCTCGTCATGCACTTTGCCCGACAGGCAGATGCCGCCGGCCGGGGCGATGGCCTGCAGCCGGGCGGCGACGTTGACGCCGTCGCCGTGGATGTCCTCGCCGTCGACCACGACCTCGCCGATGTTCACCCCGATGCGCAGCAGCAGGCGGGTGTCGTCGGGCTGGCCGGCCTCGCGCTCGACCATGCCGTGCTGCACCGCCAGCGAACATTCCACGGCGGAGACCGCGCTGGCGAACTCGATCAGCAACGAGTCGCCGGCGGTGCCGACGAGGCGGCCACCGTGCCTGCGGATCTCCGGGTCCCAGAGCTCGGCCCGGTGCGCCTTCATCCGCGCCAGCGTGCCGGCTTCATCCTGGCCGATCAGCCGCGAATAGCTGACCACGTCGGTGGAGACAATGGCGGCGAGCTTGCGGATCGTGGGTTGCGGCATGGCGCGAGTGTAGTCGCCACTGCTTGCCATCGATAGCGCCAAACGGCGGGCTTGGTCGTGGACCGGCACATGATCGGCTCGTACAGTCTCATGACGCAGCATTAGGTGTATCGGAGCCGACGGTGACGACGGAACGGGTCGAGCGCAGGCTTGCCGCAATTCTGGCTGCAGATGTCGTCGGGTATTCACGCCTCATGGGCGAGGACGAAGTCGGGACGCTCCGCGCGCTGCAAACGC
This sequence comes from Alphaproteobacteria bacterium, assembly GCA_040223615.1. GTDB lineage: Bacteria > Pseudomonadota > Alphaproteobacteria > JAVKFY01. The sequence continues at coordinate 43,185 of JAVKFY010000052.1, read as the reverse complement.
ACCGCCGGGAGTTGATCGAACCCAAGGAAACGAAGTTCCACGGCCGTACCATCAAGTTGCTCGGCGATGGCGCGCTGATGGAGTTCGGTAGTGTCGTCGACGCGGTTCAGTTCGCGATCGAGCTTCAATTGGCCCTGCACGATCGGAATGCCGTGCTGCCCGAGGAGCGGCGTATCGCCTACCGCATCGGCATCAACCTGGGCGACATCATCGTCGATGGCGACGATATCTACGGCGACGGCGTCAACGTCGCCGCGCGACTTGAGGCACTGGCCGAACCGGGCGGTATCTGCGTACGGCGCAACGTGCGCGACGAGGTGCGCGACAAGCTTGATATCCAGTTCAAGGACATGGGCGAGGTCGAGGTCAAGAATATCGCGCGACCGGTCCATTGCTTCGCCATCAAGCTCGGCGATGACGCCGAGAAGCTGCCGCCAGGTGCGCCCGCGCGCCGAGCGGCAACCGGGAGACCGGAGAAGCCATCGGTTGCAGTCCTACCGTTCGACAACAAGGGCCGAGACGCCGAAAAGGACGATTTCGCGGACGGAATCACCGAGGACATAACGACCGCGCTGAGCCGTATTCGGGGCTTCTCTGTCGTGGCTCGAAGTGCCGCCCTCGCCTACAAGGGCCGACCGCTTGACGCTCAGGATACGGCGGGCGAACCGGCGGTACGCTACCTGCTCGAAGGTAGTATCCGAAGGGCCGGAAGCCGTGTCCGCATCGCTGTCCAGTTAACAAGTGGCGAAACCGGGAGCCAGTTATGGGCGGAGAAGTACGACCGCGAAATGGACGACGTTTTTGCCCTTCAGGATGAGATCACGTTAACGGTCATGGGCGCGCTGGAACCTGAACTGGGCAAGGCGGAGATCGCACGCGCCCTCGGGCAACCGGCGGAGAATCTTGGCGCCTGGGACCACTACCACCTGGGCGCGGCACATTTTCACAAGCGCTCGAAGGCCGACATGGTCGCGGCGCGGCGCTGCTTTGAGCGCGCGATCGAGATCGATCCCGCATTCGCGCCGGCTTATTCCGGCGCCGCGAACGTGCATTACTACAATGTCGTTTTCGGCTATTTCGCCGCGAGCGAGGCGGATCGTGCCGCGGCGGTGGAACTGGCGCAGGGGGCGGCGGACCTCGACCCGGACGATCCAATCGCCTCTGCAATCCTCGGTCAGGTAAGCTATGCCGCCAATCCCGATCGCGCGCTACGGGCACTGCGCAAGTCGCTCGACCTGAACCCGAGTTCGGCGCTCACGCACTCGCTGATGGGCACGGCACTGGCGAGCGTCGGGCGCTTTGACGAGGCGATGTCCCACCATGACGAGGCGGTGCGTCTCGGTCGGCGCGATCCGACGTTGCCGATGATCATGTCGCGACGCAGCATCAGTCATTACTGGGCTGGCCGGTTCGACGAGGCGATCGAGTGGATGACGCAGGCCGTGAGCCAGTCGAATGCGCAACTGTGGCAGTACTACGCTTTTCTCGCCGCGTCGCAGGTGCAGCTTTCTCAAACGGACGCAGCGAACGCCGCTATCGAGCGGATGCGGGACATCATCCCGAACATCACGCTGACCGACGTCAGGTCCAACGCCGCCGCCTTTTGCGCTGCCAACCATGTCGACCGCCTTGTCGACGATCTGCGTTCCGCCGGGCTCGCTGACTGATCTCTTTGCGCCGGCCTGCGTCCCAGCCGTCCGCGGCTAGTTCTTGCCCAGCACGCGGCGGGCGATGATCTGCTTCATGACCTCGGCGGTGCCGCCGGCGATGCGGCCGACGCGGTTGTCGGCCCAGGCCCGCGCGATCGGATACTCCCACATGTAGCCGGCGCCGCCGTGCAGTTGCAGGCATTCGTCCAGCACCTGCATGGCCAGGTCGGTGGCGTTCATCTTCGCCATCGCCGCGTCGACCTCGTCGAGCTTCTTGTCGAGGTGCAGTTCGATGCAGCGGTCGACGAAGCTGCGCAGCATGGTGGTGCGCGCGGTCAGCTCGGCGAGCTTGAACTGGGTGTTCTGGAACGCCGCGATCGGCTTGCCGAAGGCGTGCCGGTCCTTGACGAAATCGACGGTCCAGTCGATCGCCTGCTCGCACACGATGGCGGAGCGGATCGCCTGGATCAGCCGTTCCTGCGGCAGCATCGAGACCAGCTGGATGAAGCCCTGGCCCTCCTCGCCGCCCAGCAGGTTGCTCTTTGGCACGCGGACGTCGGTGTAGAACAGCTCGGAGGTGTCCTGTGCCTTCATGCCGATCTTGTCGAGGTTGCGGCCGCGGCTGAAGCCGTCGCGGTCGGTCTCCACCAGGATCAGCGAGATGCCGCGCCAGCCGGCGTCAGGATCGGTCTTGCACGCGGTCAGCACGACGTCGGCGAGCTGGCCGTTGGAGATGTAGGTCTTCTGGCCGTTGATCACATAGTCGTCGCCGTCGCGCTTGGCTCGGGTCTTGATGCCCTGCAGGTCGGAGCCGGCGCCGGGCTCGGTCATGGCAATGGCGGCGATGGCCTCGCCGGTGGTCATCGCCCGCAGCCACTTGCGCTGCTGTTCGCTCGAGCCGTATTCGCGCAGGTAGGGCGCGATCATGTCGGAGTGCAGCGGGAAGTGCGGGCCGGTGGCGCCGACCCGGGCCAGTTCCTCCATCACCACGGTGGCGAACAGGAAGTCGGCGCCCAGGCCGCCCATCTCCTCCGGGATGTCGCAGCATAGCAGCCCGGCGGCGCCGGCCTTGCGCCACAGCTCGCGCGGCACCACGCCGTCCTTCTCCCACTGTTCGTGGTGCGGGGCGATCTCGGCCTCGCAGAACTTGCGACAGGTGTCGCGGAACAGCTCGTGCTCGTCGGCGAATATGTCACGGGGGATCATGCGGGGCGCTCCACGGCGGTGTCGGCGAAGACTCGATAGGTCTGGCTCTTCGGCTTGTCCTTGTCGGCCGGATCGACATAGCTGATCGAGCTCTTGCCGAGCAGGTCGCGCGGCAGCACCATCGCCCGGATGAACCGGCTCGGCCATTTCGCGCTGGCCTGGGCGAAGACCGGCTCGGGGCCGGCCTCGAACCAGGCCTGGCCCGGCTGGTAGTGCGTCGAGCGGCCTTCGCTGTCGATCCTGATCTCGCCATGCAACAGGCAACGGATGCCCGGGCCCTGGTGCACGTGCGCGAAGGCGCAGCCGCCGACGGGAAACGCGACGCTGTCCAGCCGCAGCAGCCAGTCGCCTGCCGGGGCGGTCTCCAGGTCGGCGGCGAGCAGGCCGCGGCTGCCGGGCGGCTCGGCCAGGGCGCCGGCCGTGAGCAGCTCGAAGCGCCAGAGGCGGGCGCCGTTCGGCGCGGCGATCGCCAGTTTGTCGGTGGCGATGCAACCGTTGTCGGCAGCGACGGTCGCGTCGTTGCACTGGATGGCGCCGGCGACCACGTAGAGGGCGCGGGTGGCGGCGGGCAGGTCCAGGGCGAAGCCGGGCGGCAGTTCGTCCTCGACCAGGGCAAGTCGATGGGTCGGGCTCATGCTCTATGCTCGCGACCCCGGTGGGCCGGCGTCAATCCCGCTTCAGTGCGGTGCACGGATGCGTGCGGCGGGCGCGTGGGTGGCAAGGTTCGTGCCGGGTTCCCCTCAAGCGGCCGCGGTCCGCCTGACGCCGCTTTCCCCGGCCGGCGTTAGGGTCACGTCAACCTTACATGCGCACCTGATATTAACCACCGCGACGGCATCCTGCTGGGCGCTGCGACCGCTGAGGTCGCGCTGCGCCGAAGCCATCGATGTCCGGGCCCACACAGAACTTTGCCGCTGCTCTCGCCGACCCCTTGTGGGTGCTGCAGTGGTACCTGCGCGCCGGTGACAGCGGCGGCATCGCGGCGGCGTCGGTCTGGGACCAGGCCACCGGCGCGGGCGTGCGGGTCGCGGTCATGGACCAGGGCATCGATGCCGGTCATCCCGATCTCGCCGAAGCCTATGCCGGCGGCTGGAGCCTTGACGGGGGCAGCGCCCAGCCGCGCACCGCCACCGACAGCCACGGCACCGCCGTCGCCGGCATCGTCGCGGCGCGGGCCAACGACGACGGCATGGTCGGGGTGGCGCCGGGCGCCGACCTGGTGTCGCTGTACAACCCGCTCAGCACCGCGACGATGACCGACACCGTCGCCGCCGGCTGGCGCTACGCCGCCGGCGCCGGCGATGCCGACGTGGTCAACAATTCCTGGAGCTACTCGGCGCTGATGCTGCACAGCGCCGACTTCGCCTTCCTGGACGATCACCGGCTTGCCGACCAGCAGCGCTTCGGCATCGACTATGGCGACTTCACCGCGATCGGTGCGGCGCTGGCCGACCTGGTCGAGCAGGGCCGCGGTGGGCTCGGTGCCACCGTGGTGATGGCCGCCGGCAACGCCAATCTGGAAGGCGACGACGTCAACCTGCACGGCACCCAGGCCAGTCGTCACACGGTCACCGTCAGCGCAACCGGCCGCGATGGCGACGCGGCATTGTTCTCGACCCATGGCGCCGCGGTGCTGGTCAGCGCGCCGGGCCAGGGCGTGGTCAGCACCGACCGGGTCGGCGAAGCCGGCTACAGCGGCGACGATTTCACCCAGGTCAGCGGCACCTCGTTCTCGGCGCCGATGGTGAGCGGCACGGTGGCGTTGATGCTGGAGGCCAATGCCGGCCTGGGCTGGCGCGACGTGCAGGACATCCTGGCGTTCAGCGCGCGGCAGACCGATGCCGGCGATCCGGGCTGGCAGGTCAACGGCGCCGGCCTGGCCTACAGCCACGAATACGGCTTCGGCATGGTCGACGCGCGCGCGGCGGTGCGGCTGGCGGCATCGTGGACCGGGCCGGCCGCGACCAGCGCCAACGAGTTGCACCTCAGTGCAGAGCTCGCCGCGCCGGCGGCGATTCCTGACGGCGGCGTCGGCGTTTTGGAGCAGGCCGTCAGCTTCGCCGACGACATCGTGCTCGACGCGGTCAGTCTCGACATCGACCTGCCGCACGACCGCGTCGGGGATCTGACAATCACCCTGGTCTCGCCGTCGGGCACCGAAGCGCGGCTGCTGGACCGGCCTGGCCTGGGCCAGACCGACGCGCCGGGCGACCACCTGGTCTGGACCTTCGGCGCCATGGCGTTCCGCGAGGAACATGGCGCCGGCACCTGGACCCTGCGCATCGCCGACGCGATCGCCGGCCTGAGCGGCAGCCTGCAGAGCTGGACGCTGCACCTGTACGGCGACGCGCCGGGCGCCAACGACCGCTACGTCTTCACCGACAGCTTCGCCGGCAGCGCGGCGCCGCTGGTCGACGAGGCCGGGGTGGACTGGCTGAACGCCGCCGCGCTCTCCGGCGACGCCGCCATCGACCTGCGGCCGGGTTCGGAAAGCCAGCTCGCCGCCGGTTCGCTGTGGCTCGACCAGACGGCGATGATCGAACATGCCGTGGCCGGCGACGGCGACGACATGCTGACCGGCAATGACGGCGCCAACTGGCTGCTCGGCGGCGCTGGCGACGACACGCTCGCCGGCGGCGCCGGCGGCGACACGCTGGACGGTGGCGACGGCCGCGACGCTGTGCAACTCGGCGCCACGTCGGGCGCGGTCGCCGACCTGCGCACCGGCGTCGCCGAGGGCAACCGTCTGGTCGCGGTGGAGGACCTGCTGGGCGGCGACTTCGGCGACTGGCTGGTCGGTGACGGCGACGCCAACCGGCTGGACGGCTTCGCCGGCGCCGACACACTGATCGGCGCGGCCGGCGACGACGAGCTTGCCGGCGGCGCGGGCGGCGACAACCTGCGCGGCACGCGCGGCGCCGATACGCTGGATGGCGGCGTGGGCGACGACATGCTCTATGGCGGCGCCGATGACGACCGGGTCGACGGCGGCGATGGTATCGACCTGGCGGCTGGCAACTCCGGCGACGATACGGTCACCGGCGGTGCCGGCGACGACCTGCTGCGTGGTCAGGGTGGCGATGACTGGCTGTTCGGCGATGCCGGCGACGACCACCTGGTCGGCCATGCCGGCGCCGACCTGCTGGTCGGTGGCGATGGCGACGACACGCTGGTCGGCGGGCCCTCGGACGACTGGCTGACCGGCGGCGCCGGCGCCGACGTGTTCGTGTTCGGCGACAACCAGGCCGCCGACACGGTGTCCGACTTCCAGCCCGGCGTCGACCGGCTGCAACTGCCGGGGGTCGGCTTTGAGATCATCGACGGCCCGGAGGGCGCCATCGTTACCTGGGGCGAGATGGGCACGGTGGTAACGCTGAAAGATATCGATCCGGGTCAGCTCTCCGCCGGCGACTTCATTCTCGGCTGATCTTCTCCGCCCGCAGGATGGCGTAGATACCGCTGGCGGCGATGACCAGGCCGCCGGCCACGGTCCAGCCATCGGGCAGGTCACCGAACACGGTCCAGCCGATCAGCGTCGCCCAGACCAGCGCGGTGTAGTGGAACGGCTGCAGCACCGAGGCCGGCGCGGCCTGGAAGGCGCGGATGAACAGGTAGTGGCCGAACGAGCCGATGATGCCGAGCGCGATCAGCGCGCCCCAGTCGATCAGGGTCGGCGGCACCCAGACGAACGGCGCGATGAAGCTCATCACGATGGCGCCGACGCCGGCCATGTAGAGCATCGAGGTGGCCGGCGCGTCGCGGCTCACCTGGCGCGTGAGGACCTGGTATAGCGCCCACAGGAAGGCGCCGCCGAGCGGGATCAGCAGGTACGGGTCGAGCTCGCCGAAGCCCGGCCGGATGATGATCAGCAAGCCGACGAAGCCGACCGCCACCGCGCTCCAGCGCCGGATGCCGACGCGCTCGCCCAGCATCGGCACCGCCAGCGCGGTGACCAGCAACGGCGCGATGCCGGTGATCGCGTGTACGTCGGCCAACGGCAGATAGCGGAAGGAGAGTACGAAGACGCCGACCTCGACGACGATGATCAGCGAGCGCGCGAGCTGGTGCCACGGCATGGTCGAGCGCAGCAGGGTCGGCACGTTGCGCGGACCGGCCATGGCGGCGGCGAAGCCGAGGAAGATCCAGAACCGGATCGCCAGGATCTGCGGTACGTCGTAGCGCGTCGCCAGGTATTTGGTGATCGCGTCCATGCCGGCCAGCACGCCCATCGCCAGCACCATGAGCGCGATCCCGCGACCGATTTCGTTCTGCATCAGCGTGGCGGCGGCGGGGGCGGCGGGGGCATGGCATGTGCCATCGCGGGGGCGCGGTTGGCGCGGCGGCCGCGCAGCACCAGGAAGATCGGTCCCAGCGCGGCGACGCAGAACAGGCCGATGGCCCACAGCGGCCGGAACCAGAGCCAGGCGAAGGCGATCACGGACAGCGCGATCGGCACCGCCAGGACGATGGCGATCAGCGCCGCGCCGGCCCTGGCCAGGCCTTGCGCGAACGGGATCCACGACACCGCCGAGCTCAGCAGCAGAAACAGGCCGAAAAAGATCGCAGCGGTGCCGGCCAGGCGAATGCCCCAGGTCAGGTAGGCGTTACGGGTCTCGGCCAGCGCCAGCATCGCGTCGGCATTCATCGCGCCGGGCTCGATCATCGCCAGGTCGCCGTGTTCGGTTCGGAATGCCAGCAGCTCGCCACCGGCCATGCCGGCCAGCACGCTCACCGTCTGTTCCGGCGCGGCGTTGAAGGCGATGCGCAGGTCACCGATGTCCTGCTGCTTGGGATCGCCGGAGTAGAGCCGCTCCCCCTCCAGCCGCAGCGGTCCGACCTTCGGCAAGTCGATGGGCGACGGGATCACCGCCAGCCCGGCGTCGAGGTCGTCCAACAGCGCGCGCGACAGCCGGTAGGCGCCGAGCCTGGCCTCGGCCGGGTAGAAGGTCTGGTCGCGGTACGGCATCTCCGGGTTGACGTAGCGGTTGTCGTCGAAGCCGGTCACGCGCTCGTTGCGCCACGCCTTGCGGTACTCATACTCGGTGTGGCCGTCGCGGCCCTTCTTGGTCTCGACCCACTGGTACATGTCGATCCGGCGGTCGAGGCGCAGCGCGGTGAGCTCGATCCTGAACACAGTGTCGGCGATGTCGCCGCCGGTGGCCGGGCCGACAAGATGCACCAGCTTGCCTTGCAGCGAGGCATCGACGCGGCCGGGGTCGCCTTCGGTCACCGCGTCGCGGCCGGTGTCGATGGTCTTGATGCGGTCGACCGAGCGGCCCTCGTTCCAGAACAGCGCGGCGATCGCGCCCACCGCCATGACGATGCCGACCGGCGCGCCAACCCTGCCCTTGCGTCGTGCCATGGTGTTGCCTCCCCCCGCGCCCCGGTTCACGGACCGGCGCCACTGTGACAGATTGCCGAGGCCTCGGGAAACCCGGCCGAAGACATGCCAGACCTGCCGATCCTGGCGGCGCTGCCGGCCCTGCTGGACGCGCTCGCCGCCCACAACCAAGTCGTGCTGCAGGCGCCGCCCGGTGCCGGCAAGACCACCGCGGTGCCGCCGGCGCTGCTGGACGTGCCATGGCTCAGTGGCGGCCGCGTCGTGATGCTGGAGCCACGGCGCATCGCCGCCCGTGCCGCCGCGACCTTCATGGCCCGTCAGCGTGGCGAAAAGGCTGGCGACACCGTCGGATATCGCACCCGGCTGGACACCAGGGTTGGGCGCGATACGCGCATCGAAGTGGTTACCGAGGGCGTGCTGACCCGGATGCTGCAATCCGATCCCGGCCTCGACGGTGTCGCGGCGGTAATCTTCGACGAGTTTCACGAGCGGCACCTGCAAGGCGATCTGGGCCTGGCGCTGGCGTTGGACGCGCAAGCCGGGCTGCGGCCGGACCTGCGGTTGCTGGTGATGTCGGCGACGCTCGATCTGCCGGGGCTGCGCCGGGCGCTGCCCGAGGCGGCGGTGGTGGAGAGCGCGGCGCCGGCCTTCCCGGTCGAGACGCACTATCTCGGGCGGCCGGAACGGCGCGACCTCGGGACGGCGGTGGCGGCGGCGTGCCGGCGGGCGCTGGCGGAAGGCGACGGCGATGTCCTGGCCTTCCTGCCGGGCATCGCGGAGATACGCCAGGTCGGGCGGGCGCTGGCATTGCCCGACAACGTCGACGTGCACGTGCTGCACGGCTCGCTGGCTCCGGCGGCGCAGGACGCGGCCTTGGCGCCGGCGCCGGCCGGGCGACGCAAGCTGGTGCTGGCCTCGGCGATCGCGGAGAGCAGCGTCACCGTCGACGGTGTGCGCGCGGTGGTCGACGCCGGCCTGGCACGGCGTGCCCGGTTCAGTCCGGCGACCGGCATGACCGCGCTGGTCACCGAACGCGCCTCGCAGGCCGCGGCGGCGCAGCGCGCCGGCCGGGCCGGCCGGCAGGGGCCGGGGCGTTGCTACCGGATGTGGAGCGAGGCCGAGCAACGCGGGCTGGCGCCGCGAGACCCGCCGGAAATCCTGGAGGCCGACCTGGCGCCGCTGGCGCTGGAATGCGCGCTGTGGGGCAGCGCCGACCTTGACTGGCCGGACCCGCCGCCGACGCCGGCCTTGGCGCGGGCGAACGAGCTGCTCGCGCAGCTTGGCGCGCTCGATGAAAGCGGCCGGATCACCAGCGTCGGCCGGCGCATGGCAGGGCTGGGCACGCATCCGCGGCTGGCGCACATGCTGGTGGCCGATGGCAGCGCGACGGCCTGCGACCTGGCGGCGCTGCTCGGCGAGCGGGATTTTCTGTCCGAGCGCGACGACCCGGACCTGGAACGGCGCCTGACGTTGCTGCGCGACGGCAGACCGGCGCGCGGGCTGGTCGATGTCGGGACGTTCAACCGGGTGCGGCAGGCGGCGTCATCGTTTCGCCGGCAATTGAAGATCGCGGGCGACAGCGAGCCGGGGCGGGCGGGCGCGGTGCTGGCGCTGGCCTATCCGGACCGGCTGGCGCAGGCGCGGGGCGGCGACGGGCGCTATCGGTTGGCCCATGGCGGCGGGGCGCGGCTCTCCGATCAAGCGGCGCACTGGTCGCCGGCATTCCTGGCCATCGCCGAGCTGGGCGGCGGATCGGCGCGCGAGCCGATCATCCGTCTGGCGGCGGCGCTGTCGCCGGACGACGTGACGGCCGCCGGCGTCGCCGGCTGGCACGAGACGGTGGCATGGGACGCGCGCGCGAATGCGGTCGCGGCGCACCGGCAGTACCGGGTGGGCGCGCTGGTGCTGCGCGAGGAGCCGCTGGCCGCGGCCGACCTGGAGCAGGTGACGGCGGCGCTGCTGGACGGCGTGCGGGCACTGGGGCTGGCGCGGCTGCCGTGGACCGATGGCCTGGCCAACTGGCGCGCGCGCGTCGCCTTCCTGCGGCGGACGGACAAGTCGTGGCCGGACCTGTCGGACGCGGCGCTGCTGGGGTCGCTCGATGACTGGCTGGGGCCATTCGTGGCCGGGTTCCGGCGCGCCGACGACCTGCGGCAGCTCGACCTGTTGGCGGCGCTGCAAAGCCTGTTGCCGCCGGACGGGGCGCGGCGGCTGGCGCGGGAGGCGCCGGCGGAGGTGGCGCTGCCGGATGGGCGACGCTATCGGCTCGACTACGAGGCCGGCGAGCGGCCGGTGTTGGCGGTGCGGTTGCAAGCCCTGCTGGGCGTGGCCGAGACGCCGACGGTGGCGGGCCTGCCGGTGGAGGTGCATCTGCTGTCCCCGGCCGGGCGGCCGATCCAGATCACCCGTGACCTGGCCGGCTTCTGGCGCGGCAGTTACGCGGAAGTGCGCAAGGCGATGCGTGGCCGCTATCCGAAACACGCCTGGCCGGAAGACCCGCTGGCCAAGGCGCATTGATCCCGATCAATCGGCGAGCGCCCGCCACCGCCTAGCCTCGGGCTTCGAATCCTGGCGAGGAGGGGCGGGCATGCGTAGTCTTTGGCTAGCTGCGGCGGCGTTGGCACTGGCGTTGCCGGCGCAGGCGCAGGACGTTCTCGGACTGAAGCTCGACGGCTCGCTCGGGCGCGGCGGGCATACCCGCTACGTGCCGCCGGTCTCCAACCCGCTGTTCAACGAGACGCCGTTCATCACCACCGAGCTGCGGCCGATCTGGCTGTCGCAGGAGATCCCCAAGGGGTTCCTGACCGGCGGCGGCCACATCGACATCATCGCGGCGGAGATCCGGGTCGCGCTGACCGAGCGGCTGGGTTTCATCGCGTCAAAGGACGGCTATGCCGACCTCGACTTCAACGCCGTGCTGCCCGACGACGAGGGTTTCGCCAACCTGTCGCTGGGCCTGAAATACGCGGTCTACTCGAACCCGGAGATCGACGGCTTGATCACTATCGGCATCGAGTACGAACCGCCGGTCGGCAACATCGACATCGCCGGGATCGAGCTGCAGGGCGATGGCAAGGGGCTGGTCGACCTGTTCGTCTCGGGCACGCGAACCTATGGCAAGTGGGGCCTGCAGGGCAATGTCGGCGTCAACCTGGCGGTCGACGGCGACGAGGACACCTCGATGCTGCACGCCTCGGCGCATGTCGACTATGCCTTCACCGAACGATTCTACCCGCTGGTCGAGGTCAACAGTTTCACGGTGATCGACGAGGCCAAGCGCACACCGCTGGACTTCGAGGGCACCGACATCGTCAATTTCGGCTCCACCGGCGGCGGCACCGTGGTCACCGCGGCGGCCGGCTTCCGCTACATCGTCAACGATCACATCATCGCCGGCTTCGCCTACGAGCGGCCGTTGACCGAGCGCCAGGATCTGCTTGACTGGCGCCTCTACGCCGATCTTGTGCTGCATTTCTAGGCAGCGCCGATACAGCACAGACAATACGCGTATCGCACCGGCCATGGCGCCGGCTGTTCCTTTCCGGGACGGCCGGCGCCTGACCCGGTTCGGCCATGCGGCGGCGGCGACGGAGACGAAGCCGTCGCCCCGTTAAAGCGATTACAAGCTTGCCCCCGGAAAATCGGGTACTATGTAAACTTAGATGCTGATTCGTAATAGATGTCATGTTCTCAACACATTGTTTTGATTTGCTTATACTTGAATCGCGACCGATTTGAGGAGTTGAAGCAAAGTAGAACACAAGTTGTCGGCTGACGAGCTCTGAAAAGACTTCGTTAACCATAACCGTGTTTTGCTTGCATCGGGTGCATAGTTGACTTGGACGTCAGCACCGCGTTCGGGCCCTCGTCAGACGACAGCCGGCCCTTCTGCGAAGCCTCGTCCGTCTGGCCCCCCGATTGCACGTGTCGAACCTTAGGGCGACGGATTGGCCGGCTGGTCTGGCCCCTGACAGGGCATGTCCGCGGTGCGCGTCGCTCGAAAGGAGCACGTGAATGGACATCTTCGAAGAGTTCTCGACTGAGTATCGCCGGAACGCGGAAGAGGAGATGTCGCTGCAAGACTACGTCCTGCAGTGTCGCGACAACCCAGACCTGTATGCCAGCGCGCCGGAGCGCATGATCGCCGCGATCGGTGAGCCGGAGGTGATCGACACCTCCACCGACAGCCGGCTGGGGCGCATCTTCCTGAACCGCACGATCAAGCGCTATCCGGCCTTCCGTGACTTCTTCGGCATGGAAGACACCATCGAGCGCATCGTCGGCTACTTCCAGTACGCGGCGCAGGGTCTGGAGGAGCGCAAGCAGATCCTCTACCTGCTGGGCCCGGTCGGCGGCGGCAAGTCGTCACTGGCGGAGCGGTTGAAGCGGCTGATGGAAGACCGGCCGATCTACGTGCTGAAGGCCGGCGACCAGATCAGCCCGATCTTCGAATCCCCGCTCGGCCTGTTCGACCCGGAGCGCATGGGCGACCTGCTGGAAGACAAGTACGGCATCGTGCGCCGGCGCCTGACCGGCATGATCTCGCCGTGGGCGGTGAAGCGCCTGGACGAGTTCGACGGCGACATCTCGCGCTTCAAGGTGGTCAAGCTGACCCCGTCGAAGCTGCGCCAGGTCGGCATCGCCAAGACCGAGCCGGGCGACGAGAACAACCAGGATATCTCCGCCCTGGTCGGCCGCGTCGACATCCGCAAGCTGGAGCATTTCTCGCAGAACGATCCCGACGCCTATGCCTATTCCGGCGGCCTGAACCACACTACCCAGGGCCTGCTGGAATTCGTCGAGATGTTCAAGGCGCCGATCAAGGTGCTGCACCCGCTGCTGACCGCGACGCAGGAGGGCAATTATCTCGGCACCGAGGCGTTCGGCGCCTTCCCGTTCCAAGGCATCGTGCTGGCGCACTCCAACGAGGCCGAGTGGCAGCAGTTCAAGGGCAACAAGAACAACGAGGCGTTCCTGGACCGGCTCTGCGTGATCAAGGTGCCCTACTGCCTGCGCGCCACCGAAGAGTCGATGATCTACGAAAAGCTCCTGCGCGAGTCGGAGCTGGACGAGACGCCGTGCGCACCGGAGACGCTGACCATGCTGGCGCGCTTCTGCGTGCTGAGCCGGTTGACCCCGCACGAGAATTCCAACCTGTACTCAAAGATGCGGATCTACGACGGCGAGAATCTGAAGGACACCGACCCGAAGGCGAAGTCGACGCAAGAATACAAGGACGCGGCCGGCGTCGACGAGGGCATGGAGGGCGTCTCCACCCGTTTCGCCTTCAAGGTGCTGTCGGCGACCTTCAACTACGACACGCACGAGGTCGCGGCCGATCCCGTCCACCTGATGTACATCCTGGAGCAGTCGATCCGGCGCGAGCAGTATGGCGACGAGATCGAGCGCACCTACCTCGACTTCATCAAGTCGGAGCTGGCGCCGCGCTATGCCGAATTCATCGGCAACGAGATCCAGAAAGCCTATTTGGAGAGCTATACCGAGTACGGCCAGAACCTGTTCGACCGCTACATCGCCTACGCCGATGCCTGGATCGAGGAGCAGGACTTCAAGGACCCGGACACCGGCCAGCTGTTCAACCGCGAGATCCTCGACACCGAGCTGTCGAAGATCGAGAAGCCGGCCGGCATCGCCAACCCGAAGGACTTCCGCAACGAGGTGGTGAAGTTCGCGCTGCGCGCGCGGGCCCGCAACAACGGCAAGAACCCGTCGTGGACGTCCTACGAGAAGCTGCGCGACGTGATCGAGAAGCGCATGTTCAGCCAGGTCGAGGACCTGCTGCCGGTGATCAGCTTCGGCTCCAAGAAGGACAGCAACACGGCGGAGAAGCACACCGAGTTCGTCGCCCGGATGCAGGACCGCGGCTATACCGAGCGTCAGGTGCGCCGGCTGGTCGAGTGGTACATGCGCGTCAACAAGGCGGGGTAGGGCGAGGGCACAGCACATGTCGCTTATCGTTCCCTACTTCGTGGACCGGCGTCAGAATCCGAAGGACAAGAGCCTCGGCAACCGCCAGCGCTTCATGAAGCGCGCTCGCGCGCACATCAAGCAGGTGGTCGACAAGTCGATCCGGGACCGCTCGGTCACCGACATCGGCGGTGGCGAGACCGTCACCATCCCGACCGGCGGCATCGACGAGCCGCGTATGCGCCACGACCCGCGCGGCGGCGCGCACGAGCGCGTCTACCCCGGCAACCGCGAGTACCAGGCCGGCGACCAGATCGAGAAGCCGCCGGCCGGCGGCGGCGAGGGCGGTGGCAAGAAGGGCAGCGACGCGGGCGACGGCGAGGACGAGTTCCAGTTCGTGCTGACCCGCGAGGAGTTCCTGGACCTGTTCTTCGAGGACCTGGAACTGCCCGACATGGTGAAGACCACCTTGAAGGAGGTCACCAACGTGAAGCCGCGGCGTTCCGGCTTCGCGGTCACCGGGACGCCGACCAACCTGGACCTGCTGCGCACGATGAAGAACAGCTTCGGCCGCCGGCTGGCGCTGCGGCGCCCGAAGCTGGCCGAGGTCGAGGCCAAGCAGGCCGAGATCGAGGCGCTGGCCGAGGACGACCCGAAGCGCGCCGACCTGCTGGCCGAGCTCGAAGTGCTGGAGCGTCGGCGCAAGGTGGTCGGCTTCATCGATCCCGTCGACCTGCGGTTCCGCAACTTCGAGAACCAGCCGCAGCCGAACTCCAAGGCGGTGATGTTCTGCCTGATGGACGTCTCCGGCTCGATGGGCATGCGCGAGAAGGACCTGGCGAAGCGGTTCTTCGTGCTGCTGCACCTGTTCCTGTCGCGGCGCTACGACAAGACCGAGGTGGTGTTCGTGCGCCACACGCACGAGGCCAAGGAGGTCGACGAGGAGACCTTCTTCTACAGCCGCGAGACCGGCGGCACCGTGGTCTCCACCGCGCTGGACGAGATGCGCCGCATCGTCGCGGAGCGCTATCCGACCCGCGAGTGGAACATCTACGCGGCGCAGGCGTCGGACGGCGAGAACCATTCCGGCGACGACGCGCGCTGCATGACGCTGCTGAACGACGTGATCATGCCGGTGTGCCAGTACTACGCCTATGTCGAGATCCTGGACGAGCGCGAGACCGAGATCTTCGGTAATCCCGAATACGGCGCGGCGTTGTGGCGTGCCTATCGCTCGGTGGCCGAGAACTGGTCGAACTTCGCGATGAAGCGGATCGCCCGGCCGGCCGATATCTACCCTGTGTTCCGCGAACTGTTTGCGAAGTCCGATGCCAGACGCTGACCTGCCGACCTTGCCGCGCCTGCTGTATGACGGCTCCGAGTGGAGCTTCGACACCATGCGGCGGACCTACGAGGCGATCGAGCGCATCGCGCTGGAGGACCTCGGCCTCGATGTCTATCCGAACCAGATCGAAGTGATCTCGTCGGAGCAGATGCTCGACGCCTACAGTTCCATCGGCATGCCGCTGATGTACAAGCACTGGTCGTTCGGCAAGCACTTCGTGCGCGACGAGCAGATGTACCGCAAGGGCTACACGGGCCTCGCCTACGAGATCGTCATCAACTCCAACCCCTGCATCTCCTACAACATGGAAGAGAACACCATGGCGATGCAGACGCTGGTGATGGCGCACGCCGCCTTCGGCCACAACCACTTCTTCAAGAACAACTACCTGTTCCGGCAGTGGACCGACGCGGAGGGCATTCTCGACTACCTGGAGTTCGCGCGCGACTACATCGCCTGGTGCGAGGAGCGCCATGGGCTGGCCGCGGTGGAGGCGACACTGGACGCGGCGCATGCGCTGATGGACCAGGGCGTGTTCCGCTATCGCCGGCCGCCGAAGCTGAACGAGGAGAAGCTGAAGCGCAAGCAGCGCGCGCGCGAGGACTACGAGGAGCGCACCTTCTCCGATATCTGGCGCACCCTGCCGCGACGGGACGACGACACCGAGCTGGATGCCGACGAGGAGGCGCTGGCCAAGCGCAAGCTGCAGCTCAAGCTGCCGCAGGAAAACCTGCTCTACTTCCTGGAGAAGCACTCCCCGGTGCTGGAAACCTGGCAGCGCGAGGTGCTGCGCATCGTGCGCAACGTGGCGCAGTATTTCCTGCCGCAGAAGCAGACCAAGGTGATGAACGAGGGCTGCGCCACCTTCGTGCATTACTACATCACCAACAAGCTGTTCGATCAGGGGCTGATCGGCGAGGGGCCGATGCTGGAGATCCTGTCCAGCCATGCCAACGTGATCACCCAGCCGTCCTACGACGACAAGCGCTTCTCCGGCTTCAACCCCTACGCGCTGGGCTACGCGATGATGCAGGACATCCGCCGCATCTGCGAGGCGCCGACCGAGGAAGACACGGCCTGGTTTCCCGACATCGCCGGCTGCGACGACTGGCGCGCGGTGCTGCGCGACGCGTGGGCCAATTACCGGGACGAATCGTTCATCCAGCAGTACCTGTCGCCGAAGCTGATGCGCGAGTTCCGGTTGTTCGCCGTCGCCGACGACGAGGAAGACCCGCACTACACCGTCACCGGCATCCATGACGAGCGCGGCTACAAGCGGGTGCGCCGGCAGCTGGCACAGAGCTACGACATCGCGCTGACGGAGCCGGACATCGAGGTGATGGACGTCGATCTGCGCGGCAATCGCCACCTGCGCCTGCGTCACTCGACCCGCAACGGCGTGCCGCTGGACCCGAAGGCGCGCGACAAGGTGCTGGACCAGGTGCGCCGGCTGTGGGGCTATGAGGTGTCGATCGCGTCGATGGCGCGCGACGCCGACAATCCGGCCAGCTTCACGTCGACCGCCGAGGACGAGACCGACTACTGATCCCGCGGGTGACAATTGTCACTGGCCGACACGGCGCGCGGTGCCAGATCATGGTTAACGCAACGACCAGACAGGGGGACGATCATGTCCAAGTCGAAGAAGACCGAGACCGTCGAGCTGACCGAGACCGAGCTGGACGAGGCCAAGGGCGGCATCGCCCTGCTGCTGCCGGCGGTGCAAAAGGTGCGCGAGGCGCCGCGGTCGACGTCCACGAGCCCAGACACGGTCGTCCTGACGACCAAGACCTTCAAGATCTGACCGACGCGGCTTTACCCGAAGCTGCGCCAGGCGCTGTGAAAGCGGCTGGCGGTGGTCAGCCAGCACAAGGCGCCGAACACCCAGGCGACCGGCGCGAAGCCGTCCGGCCAGACACAGAACAGGCACAGCACGAGGATGGTCTCGGTGCCTTCCGTCAGGCCGCCGAGATAGTAGATCGCCTTGGCGCCGCGTACCTCGGTGGTGATGCCCTTGCGCGCGGCAATCGCGGCGAAGGCCAGGAACGACGCGCCCGTCCCGGTGAACGAGAAGATCAGGAAGGCGGCGGCCAGCGCGTTCTCCGGCCGCGCCAGGGCGCAGCCGAACACCACGCCTGAATAGAAAATAAAATCGCAGACGATATCCAGGAAGCCGCCGAAGTCGGTGCCGCCAGCGGCACGCGCCACCGCGCCGTCGAGCCCGTCCATCAGCCGGTTGGCCAGGATCAGCGCCAGCGCCGCCGCGTAGTTCTCCGTCGCCAGCGCCGGGATCGCCGCCAGGCCGATGCCGAACCCGGTCAGCGTCAACGCGTTGGCCGACAGGCCGAGCCGCGCCAGCCGCACGCCGGCGACGTTCAGCGGCGGGTCGATCACCTTGCGCAAAGTCGCGTCGAGCATGCCTCCGCGTAGCGCGAAACCGCCGAGCGCACAAATGACAAGGCCGTAGGTGCCGGTCGCCGGTATCGCGAAGGGGCGCGACGCGCTACGGTCCGGTGGCTGCTTTGCCGCCACACCGACAGGGAAGGCGCCCCGTGCCCGCCACTTCGACCATCGATTCCGCCGACGTCCACAACATGGCGGTGTTCTGCGACTTCGAGAATGTCGCGCTGGGCGTCAAGGACGCCAAGTACACCGCGTTCGACATCGCCAAGGTGCTGGAGCGACTGCTGCTAAAGGGCAACATCGTGGTCAAGAAGGCCTATTGCGACTGGGGCCGCTACAAGGACTTCAAGGCGCCGATGCACGAGGCCGCCTTCGAGTTGATCGAGATCCCGCACGTGCGCCAGTCGGGCAAGAACTCGGCCGACATCCGCATGGTCGTCGACGCGCTCGACCTCTGCTACACCAAGACCCACATCGACACCTTCGTCATCGTCAGCGGCGACTCCGACTTCTCGCCGCTGGTCAGCAAGCTGCGCGAGAACGACAAGACGGTGATCGGCGTCGGGGTGAAGAACTCCACCTCCGACCTGCTGACGTCGAACTGCCACGAGTTCATCTATTACGACGACCTGGTGCGCGAGGCGGAGACCGGCGCTGCCAGCCGCCGCAAGCGCTCGGCCGGGCGGCGGCCGACCAAGGGCAAGCCGGACGACGCGGAGGCGCGCAAGCAGGAGGGCTTCGACCTGGTGCTGGAGGTGATCGACGACCTGATGAAGGAGCGCGGGTCGGACGAGACGATCTGGGGCTCGATGGTCAAGCAGACGCTGAAGCGCCGCCGCCCCGGCTTCAACGAGAGCTACCACGGTTTCCGCACCTTCGGCCTGCTGCTGGAGGAAGCCGAGGAACGCGACCTGCTGAACCTGGAACACGACGAACGCTCCGGCGGCTACATCGTCCGCAGCGTTTCCCGCGACGGCTGAGGCACGGCCGGAACCAACGGAACCGACCGGCCGGCCCTGGCGGTGAAGCTACCCCGCCCGGCGTTTGCGTACCGGGCTGACCGGGGCGTCGTCGGTTTTCTTGCGGCTGGGGTGCTGGGGATAGGTGCCGAGCAGGCGGTAGTGGGTGGTGAAGAATTCCAGCTCTTCCATCGCCAGCTTCACGCGCGGGTCGTCGGGGTGGCCCTCGATGTCGGCGTAGAACTGCGCCTGCTCGAAGCTGCCGCCGCGCATGTAGCTTTCCAGCTTGGTCATGTTGACGGTGTTGGTGGCGAAGCCGCCCAGCGCCTTGTACAGCGCCGCCGGCACCGAGCGCACGCCGAAGGTGAAGCTGGTCATCACCGGCCCGTCCATCAGGTGCGGCACGATGCGCTCGCGCGCCATCACCAGGAAGCGGGTGACGTTGTTGTCGTGGTCCTGCACGTTCTGGCGCAGCACGTTCAGGCCGTAGGTCTCGGCCGCCAGGCTGGAGCCGATGGCGGCGACGGTCTTGTCGCCTTTCTCCGCCACCATGCGGCAGGCGCCGGCGGTGTCGGTGTGCACGATGGCCTTCAGCTTCAGCTCGCGGATCACGTCGCGGCATTGCGCCAGGGCGTGGACGTGGCTGTAGACCGTCTTCACGTCCTTCAGCGCCACGCCGGGCAGCGCCATCAGCATGTGGTTCACGTGCTGGAAGTGCTCGCCGATGATGTGCAGGTCGCTGTCGGGCAGCAGGTTGTGGATGTCGGCGACGCGGCCGGCGACCGAGTTCTCGATCGGGATCATCGCGCGGGCGGCCTTGCCGTCCCAGACCGCGGCGAAGGCCTCCTCGAACACCTCGCACGGCAGCGGCCTGTAGTCGGCCATGGCTTCGGCGCAGGCGAGGTGCGAATAGGCGCCCTCCTGGCCCTGGAAGGCGATCGTGCGTTTCGGGTCGGCGGGCGCGGTCTCGGCGGGCTGGGTCATCGGTTTTCGCTGCTCTGCGCGGCGGTCAGGATGCCGCGGGCGCGTTCAAGGTCGGCCGGAGTATCGACACCGAAGGGAACCCTGTCAACGAGCCGGGCGTCGATCCGCATGCCGGCCTCAAGTGCCCGTAACTGTTCGAGTTTCTCGCGCTGTTCCAGCGGCGCCGGGGGCAGCGAGACGAACCGCGCAAGCGCCGCGCGGCGATACGCGTAGAGCCCGATATGGTGGTAGTGCGGTCCGTCGCCCGACGGCGCCACGACGCGGGTGAAGTAGATCGCGCGACCGACGGTCTGGCCGGGCCGCAGCGACAGCACCGCCTTCACCACCTGCGGCGCGTGCCGTTCCGCCTCGTCGTGGATCTGGCAGACCAGGGTGGCGATGTCGGTGTCGGGGTTGCCGAGCGGGGTCAGCACCGCCTTCAGCATGGCCGGGTCGAGCGTCGGCAGGTCGCCCTGCAGGTTGATCACCGCGTCGCAGTCGCCGTCCGGGTCGACCTTGCCCAGCGCCTCGTAGATGCGGTCGGAGCCGGAAGGGTGGTTCGGATCGGTCAGCACCGCGTCGCCGCCGGCCGCGTGTACCGCCTCGACGATCTCCGGCTCGCCGGCGGCGACCCAGACCGGTGCCAGGTCGGCCTCCATGGCGCGGCGCCAGACCTGCACGATCATCGGCACGCCGGCGATCTCGGCCAGCGGCTTGCCCGGCAGGCGCTGCGAGGCCATCCGGGCGGGGATCAGGATTACCGGCTTGCCGGGTCTGCCGTCGGTCATCGACTCGCCTCTCCTGCGACGCCTTGCCGCATCACTCGCGCCCCCACTGCCGGGTACAAGTATTTGATATCGCTGCGCAAGCCGCGCGGCCTTCATTGTCGCGCGCGCCAGTGTTATAGGGGGTGCGCGCTGGCTGCGAAAGGCGGGCGCGAATTGTCGGGCGCACTGACAGGCGCGACGCCAACTGCGGACGGATCGGGGCCGATGGATACCTTTGAGCTGAACAAGATCGCCGGAGCGGTGCTGGGTGCCGCGCTGTTCGTGATGGTGATCGCCGAGATCAGCAATTTCCTGGTGCACCCGCATCAGCTCGAGAAGGCGGTGATCGAGATGGAGGCCGAGGAGGCCGCGCCCGCCACCGCGAGTGACGAACCTCAGGTGCCGCTGTCGCAGTTGCTGGCCGAGGCCGATGCCGCCAAGGGCGAGAAGCAGGCCAAGAAGTGCGCCGCCTGCCATACCTTCGACAAGGGCGGCGCCAACAAGATCGGTCCGAATCTCTATGCGATTCTCGGCCGCGACATCGCATCGCACGAAGGCTTCTCCTACTCCGAGGCGCTGGCCGGCCTGGAGGGCGACTGGACCTGGGAGAGCCTGTCGGCCTTCCTGGCAGATCCGAAGGGCTTTGCCGCCGGCACCAAGATGGCCTTCGCCGGCATGAAACGTGACGGTCAGCGCGCCGACCTGCTGCTCTACCTGCGCAACCTCGCCGATGCGCCGATGGAGCTGCCGCAGTAGCCGCCGTGGCGCCTGCCTGTCCGCCCGGCGCGCTCGACGCGGCGCAGCAGGCCGCGGACTCCGCCGCTAAGGTGGTGCGGCGCTGGTTCCGCGCCGACGTGCCGGTCGAGAGCAAGGCTGACGCCAGCCCGGTCACCATCGCCGACCGCGATTCGGAACTCGCTATCCGCGCAGTCATCGAGGCGCGCTTTCCCGACCACGGCATCGTCGGTGAGGAACACGGCACCCTGAATCCGGACGCCGAGTGGGTCTGGCACATCGATCCGATCGACGGCACCGGCGCTTTCGTCACCGGCTCGCCGCTATTCGGCATCCTGATCGGCCTGGCCTGGCGCGGGCAAGGCCGGCTCGGCGTGTTCGACGCGGTGGCGACGGGCGAGCGCTGGGTGGCGGTCGACGAGCAGCCGACGACGATGAACGGCGCGGCGGCGCGCAAGCGGCGGGCCAGCCTTCCGCTCAGCCAGGCCGCGATCGGTACCACGTCGACGACCTACTATACCGGTGACGGCTTGGCCGGGTTCGAGCGGCTGCAGCGCGCCACCGGCCGCACCCGCTATGGCGGCGACTGCTACCTGTTCGGGATGGTGGCGTGCGGATTCCTCGACATCGGCATCGAGTGCAACGTGAACAGCTACGACATCGCCGCCCTGCTGCCGGTGGTGGAGAATGCCGGCGGCCGGATGACCGACTGGTCCGGCGCGCCGATCGATCTCGCCCGCGGCGGCAAGTACGACGTGCTGGGCGTGGCCGACCCGGCGCTGCTGGAACCGGCCCTGGCCGCGCTGCGCGGCTGAGCCGGCCCGGCTCTGCTATCATCGCCACGCCAGTCATTTCCTGATCGGGAGAGCCGCGCATGCGTCTCGTCTGCCTGTCGTTCGTCCTCGCCGCGCTCGCCCTGCCGGCGGCGGCCCAGCAAAGCCGCGTCACCCATGCGCTGTCGCTGTTCGACGACATCAAGTATCCGCCGGACTTCCGGCATCTGAACTACGTGAACCCGAATGCGCCGAAGGGCGGTCGGGCGACGCTGGCGCTACGCGGCACTTTCGACAGCCTGAACCCGTTCATCATCAAGGGCAGCGCCAGCGGCGCGGTCGGGCTGATCTACGACACGCTGCTGGAATCCAGTCAGGACGAGCCGTCGACTTCCTATGGCCTGATCGCCGAGAGCGTCGAGGTGCCGGAGGATCGAAGCTGGGTGATCTACAACCTGCGGCCGGAGGCGCGCTTTCGCGACGGCCAGGAAGTCACCGCCGAGGATGTCGCCTTCTCGTTCAACATCCTGAAGGAGAAGGGCGCGCCGCTCTATCGCTTCTACTACGCCAACGTCGAGGCGCCGGAAGTGCTGAGCCCGCACAAGATCCGCTTCGCCTTCTCCGGCGGCCTGAACCGCGAGCTGCCGCTGATCCTGGGCCAGCTTCCGGTGCTGCCGAAACACTTCTGGGCGACCCGCAACTTCGAAGAGACCACGCTGGAGCCGCCGCTGGGCAGCGGTCCCTACAGCGTCGGCCGCGTCGATGCCGGCCGCTCGATAGAAATGGACCTGGTGGAGACCTACTGGGCCCGCGACCTGCCGATCATGCGCGGCAAGAACAACTTCTCGATCCGCTTCGAGTATTACCGCGACCAGACCGTGCTGGTGGAGGCGTTCAAGGGCCATCAGTACGACTTCCGGTCGGAGAACTCGGCAAAGAACTGGGCCACCGCCTACGAGCAGTTTCCCGCCCTGGAGAAGGGGCTGGTGGTCAAGGAGCTGCTGCCCGACGAAAACCCGGCCGGGATGCAGGCCTTCGTGATGAATCTGCGGCGGGCGAAGTTCCAGGATGCGCGGGTGCGGCAGGCGATCGGGCTGATGTTCGACTTCGAATGGTCGAACAAGAACATCTTCTACGATCAATATGTCCGCACCGACAGCTTCTTCGACAATTCCGAACTGGCCTCGACCGGCCTGCCGGGCGAGCTGGAGCTGAAGTTCCTGGAGCCGCTGCGCGACCAGGTGCCGGCCGAGGTGTTCACCGCCACCTACCAGCCGCCGCAGACCGACGGCAGCGGCAATGTGCGCCCGCAGCTACGCGAAGCGGTCGGCTTGCTGAAGGCGGCCGGCTACGCGATCAAGGACGGCGCGTTGCGCGGCCCGGAGGGCAACGCGCTGACCATGGAGTTCCTGCTGGTGCAACCCGACATGGAGCGGGTGATCGCGCCGATGGTCCGCAACCTGAAGCGCATCGGCATCGAGGCAACGATCCGGCCGGTCGACTCGTCGCAGTATCGGCAGCGGGTCGACGACTACGATTTCGACGTGATCGTCGGCGGCTGGGCGCAGTCGCTGTCGCCCGGCAACGAGCAGCGCGAGTTCTTCGGCTCGGCCGCCGCCGATCGGCCGGGCAGCCGCAACACCGCCGGGATCAAGAATCCGGCGGTCGATACGCTGATCGAGAACCTGATCAATGCCCACGACCGTCTTGAGCTGGTGGCGGCGACGCGGGCGCTGGACCGGGTGCTGCTGTGGAACCACTACGTGGTGCCGATGTTCCACATCGCCGCCGACCGGATCATCTACTGGAACCGGTTCGACCGCCCGAAGGTCAAGCCGCGCTTCGCCACCGGTTTCCCGACGACGTGGTGGATCAGCGCGGACAAGGACGCGGTGCTGCGCGCGGCGGGGATCAAGTAGCGCCGGCCATCCCGGTTAGCACGGCGAGCTTCGCGCGGATTTCGGCGAGAATGCCCGCCGGTACAGCCTGCCCGATGCGACGGATGCGGCGCGGCGCCGTGTCGATGCTGCGAACATGGCTGGTCAACACTTCGCCCTGAATTGGAAGGCCTTCCGGCAGCACGACACTTGTCGGAAACGGACGTATCCGGCTGATGATCGGGCAGACGATGGCGAAGCGCGTGGCGACGTAGAAAGCGGCCGGCGAGATCACCACGGCCGGGCGCCGCCCGGCCTGCTCGCGGCCCACCGTCGGATCGAAATCGGTCCATATCAGGTCACCGGCCTGCGGTATTTCATCGTCGGTCATGGAACCTGTTCGCGGCCGAGGTCGTCGTTCCAGTCCTCCCAGTCGAGAGCTTCGTGCATCGCCTCGGGCGTGACTCCTTCGAGGAGTTCTTCCAGGCGATAGGTGGGCTTCGCGAGTTGCAGGATAAGGCGGTCGTCCTCGGCGGTAACCTCCACGACGGCGCCCTCGGCGATGCCGAGTTGGCGCGCCAAGTCCTTCGGAATCCGCACGCCGAGACTGTTACCCCAACGCGTGATGTGCATGTGCATGTGACGACGACGCCTCGTTACTGGATATCCAAAGTATATCCAACAACGAGTGCGATGGCCAATCAGAGGTCGCGGGCAGCCTAGTCCTGGTCGCGCTCGGCCGGTGACCGGCCTCACCCATGGTTAACGATTGCTTGCCTCGACCTTCACCGCCGCGCCGGCGTCGACCGCGTCCAGTGCCGCCACGTCGTCGTCGGTGTCGGCCCAGACGTTGACTGGGGCGACCAGGCGGCATTCGTCGCCGCGACTCACGGGCGTGCGGCCCCAGGCGATGGCGATGGCGTTGCCCTCGACCCAGAAGGCGATCTCGCCGGGCGTCACCACGTCGCGGGCGTCGGCCTCGCGCGCCACGTCGACCGGCGTGGAGAAGTAGACTTCCTCGCCCCAGGTCTGCGCGCTCGCGGTGAACGGGCAGGCGTCGATCACGGCGCGCGCGGTGGCGGTGTCGCGGGGGCGGCAGGTCAGGGTCACGGCCCCGATGGTCAAGATCACGTCGCGCATGGCTGGGTCTCCCTGGCCACAGGATAGCAGGGCTTTCACGGGGCTGCCGGATCGGCGATGCTGGCCGCCATGGACGCGGGCGACAAGACAGACGTGGCGGTGATCGGCGCCGGTATGGCCGGGGCGTCGGTGGCCTATTTCCTGGTCGAGGCCGGCTTGTCGGTGCGGCTTTTCGAGATGGAGAGCCAGCCCGGTTATCACACCACCGGGCGCTCGGCGGCGCTGTTCTCCGAGGCCTACGGGCCGGAGCAGATACGGGCGCTGACCACCGGCGGGCGCGGCTTCTTCGAGGCACCGCCGGCGGGCTTCGCCGACCATCCGCTGCTGACCCCGCGCGGCGCCATGTTCGTGGCGCGGGCCGACCAGATGGACGGCTTGCAGGCATTGGCGGGCGAGGTCGGCGACCTGGCGCCGGTGGAGTTGCTGTCGGCGGCGCAGGTGCGCGCCGGGGTACCGGTGCTGCGCGCCGACTATGTCGCTGGCGGCATGCTTGAGCCCGGCGCCATGGACATCGACGTCAACGCCCTGCACCAGGGCTTTCTGCGCGGCATGCGGGCCGGTGGCGGTAACCTGGTGACCGACGCGCAGGTCAGCGGCCTGGCGCGCGACGGCGATGGCTGGACCATCGAGACCCGGGCCGGGACGTTCCGCGCCGCGAGCGTGGTCAACGCCGCCGGGGCCTGGTGCGACGAGGTCGCGGCGCTGGCCGGCGCCACGCCGGTCGGACTGGTGCCGAAGCGGCGCACCGCGATCCTGTTCGACCCGCCGTCCGGCGTGGACATCTCGCGCTGGCCGCTGTCGGTCGATGTCGACGAGCAGTGGTACTTCAAGCCGGACGCCGGCAAGCTGATGGGCTCGCCGGCCGACGAGACGCCCTCGCCGCCGACCGATGCGCAGCCTGAGGATCTCGACGTCGCCATCGCGGTCGACCGCATCCAGACCGCGGCCGAACTGGACATCCGCCGCATCGATCACAAGTGGGCCGGCCTGCGCAGTTTCGTTGCCGACAAGACCCCTGCGGCCGGCTACGACGACGCGGTGCCCGGCTTCTTCTGGCTCGCCGGCCAGGGCGGCTACGGCATCCAGACCGCGCCCGGACTGGGCCGGCTCGCCGCCAGACTGATCCAGGGCGACGGCGTGCCGGCCGACCTCGCCGACCTCGGCGTCGAAGCCGCCGCGCTCAGCCCCCGCCGCCCGTCCCTGCAACAAGGATAGCTGCCCGTGAAAGTCTTCATCGCCTGTCTCGGTACCGAGACCAACACCTTCTCGCCGATCCCGACCGGCGAAGAGAACTTCGCCGAGACCATGTTCTTCGACGGCGACGCGACGCAGCGCGAGCCGCTGGCGTTCTCCGCGCCGCTGCACGTCTGGCGCAAGATGACCGAGGAACGCCAGGGCCAGGTCACCGAGTCGATCGCCGCCTTCGCGCAGCCGGCGGGACGCACGCTGAAGCGGGTCTACGAGGGCTATCGCGGGCGCATCCTGGACGACCTGAAGAAGGCGATGCCTGTCGACATCGTGCTGCTGAACATGCACGGCGCGATGGCGGCGGAGGGCTACGACGACTGCGAGGGCGACCTGCTGGCGAGCGTGCGCGAGATCGTCGGGCCGAAGACCATCATCGGCGGCGAGCTCGACCTGCACTGCCACATCACGCAGAAGATGCTGGATTCGGCCAACGTGCTGATCACCTTCAAGGAATACCCGCACGTCGATTTCAACGAGCGCGCGGAGGAACTGTTCAAAGCGTGCGAGGACGCGGCGGCGGGCCGCACCAAGCCGGTGATGTCGGTCTACGACATGCGCATGATCAACATGTGGCGCACGCGGATCGAGCCGGTGAAGGGATTCGTCGACAAGATGAAAAGCCTGGAGGGCAGCGACGACGTGCTGTCGGTGTCGTTCGGCCACGGCTTCGCCTGGGGCGACGTCGCCGACGTCGGCGCCAAGATGCTGGTGGTCACCGACGACAATGCCGAGAAAGGCGCCAAACTGGCCGAGCAACTCGGCAAGGAGATGTGGGACCTGCGCGGCGAGACCGAGATTCCGGCCATGCCGACCGACGAGGCGCTGGACAAGGCGTTGGCGATCGACGGCGGGCCGGTGGTGCTAACCGACATGGCCGACAATGCCGGTGGCGGCGCGCCGGCCGACTCGACCTTCGTGCTGCAACGGGTGCTGGACCGCGGCATCGCGAACGTCGCCAGCGGCATCTACTGGGACCCGGTGTCGGTGCGCTTTTGCGTCGAGGCCGGCGTCGGCGCCTCGTTCGACCTGCGCATCGGCGGCAAGGTCGGCAAGATGTCGGGGATGCCGATCGACTTGCCGATCACGGTGAAGGCGATCAAGCACGACATGGTGCAGACCTTCGGACCGTCGAAAAACCCGATGGGGACCGGCGTGTGGCTGTCGGCGCCGAACGACCTCGACCTGGTGCTGATGACGGTGCGAACCCAGACCTTCCACCCCGACGCCTTCGAGCAGCTCGGCCTCGACCTGTCGACCAAGAAGCTGGTGATCGTGAAGTCGTCGAACCACTTCTACGCCGGCTTCGCGCCGATGGCGAAGGAGGTGTTCTGGATCCGCAGCGAGGGCGCGATCGCGCCGGACTTCGGCTCGATCCCCTACACCAAGCTCGACAAGCCCTACTGGCCCAGGGTCGCCGACCCGTTCGCGGCTTAACTGTTCGCGGCGTAGTAGGCGTTGGCCAGGATCGACAGGCCGGCGATCACCACCACGGCGTCGATCAGCAGGCGGAACTGCGCCGGCTCGAAGCGCTCGACCAGGCGTTTGGCGAGCCAGGCACCGGTCATCAGGGTGGCGCCGACGATCAGGCCGCGCAGCGCGACCTCGGGCGGCAGCGCGCCGAACAGGCTGAAGGCACCGGCCTTGGTCACGAACATGGCCAGCGAGCTGGCCGCCTCGGTGCCGATGAAGGCGCCCTTGGTCAGGCCGTAGGCGAGGAACACCGGCGCGTTGACTGGGCCGGTCGACGCCACCAGACCGGTCAGGAATCCGAGCGGCGCGCCGACCAGCGCCAGGCCGGCGAGCTTCAACACGAAGCCTCGGGCCGCGAGCCAGCGGCGGATCGGTACCAGGGCGATCAGGAAACATCCGAGCCCGATCTCGATCCAGGCTTCGTTCAGCGCGATCAGGGTCCGCGCGCCGAGTGCGGCGCCGGGCGCGGCGGTCAGGGCGAAGGCGGCGACGGCGCGCCAGTCGGTCGCGCGCCACCAGATCAGCACCCGCCCGCCATTCGCCAGCAACGCGGCGACCGCCATGATCGGCACCGCCTGCTTGGCGCCAAACGCGATGGTCAACGCCGGGATCAGGATCACCGAGCCACCGAAGCCGATCACGCCGCCAACCGTGCCGGCGACCAGCCCCAGGGCAATGATCGCCAGCCAGATCATCGGCGGGGCGCTACTTCTGTCCGGTCGGACGCCATTCGAGCAGGTTCTGTTTCTGCTCGGCCAGTTGGGTTTCGGTGAGCTTGGCGGCGTAGGTTTCTTCCACGGCGAAGGCGTCGGCCAGGCCGGTGCGCGCGGCCAGAGCGGCGTAGAAATAGGCGCGGCCCGGGTCGGCCTCGATGCCTTGACCTTCGGCCAGCATCCGCGCGGTGCGGAGCTGGTCTCGCGGCACGCCGGCCTCGGCATTGGCCAGCGCCAGCTCGAAGGCGCGTTTCGCATCTGCCGGCACGCCGTCGCCGTTCTCCAGGATCAGCGACAGCGCCTGCGTGGCGCCGACATGCGACTGCTCGGCGGAGAGCCCGAACAGCTCGACGGCGCGCGCCTTGTCCTGCGCCACGCCCTTGCCGGCATAGTGCAGACGGGCGAGGTGGTACTGGCCATTGGCGTCGCCGGCCTCGGCGGCGCGGCCGAACCACACGGCGGCCTCGCTCATGTCCTGGTCCATGCCGTCGCCGCGCGCCGCCATGATACCCAGCGCCACGGCCGCGCGCGGATCGGTCTCGGCCACGGCCTCGAACTCGCTGCGCGCCTCGGCGAACTCGCCGTTGTGGTGCGCAACCAGGCCGTCCTGATAGTCGGCATGCGCGGGCAGCGACGTACACAGCAGCAGCGTCGCTGCCGGAATCCAGCCGAGGCGACGCATCAGGCTGCCTTCTGCAGGTGCCGGCTGCCGAGGATCTCGGCGATCTGCACCGCGTTCAGCGCCGCGCCCTTGCGCAGGTTGTCCGACACCACCCACAGGTTCAGGCCGTTCTCCACCGTCGGATCGACGCGGATGCGGCTGATGAAGGTGGCGTAGTCGCCGACGCACTCGACCGGCGTGACGTAGCCGCCGTCCTCGCGCTTGTCGACCACCATGCAGCCCGGCGCCTCGCGCAGGATCTCGCGCGCCTCGTCGTCGTCGATCGGCCGGGCGAACTCGACATTCACCGCCTCGGAATGGCCGATGAAGACCGGGACCCGCACGCAGGTCGCGGTCAGCTTGATCTTGGGGTCGAGAATCTTCTTGGTCTCGGCCGCCATCTTCCACTCTTCCTTGGTATCGCCGTCTTCCATGAAGACGTCGATATGCGGGATGACGTTGAAGGCGATCTGCTTGGTGAACTTGGCCGGGGTCGGCCTATCGTTCACGTAGACGCCCTTGGTCTGGTTGAACAGCTCGTCCATGCCCGCCGTGCCGGCGCCGCCGGTCGACTGGTAGGTGGCGACCACCACGCGCTTGATCACGGCGCGGTCGTGCAGCGGCTTCAGCGCCACCACAAGCTGCGCGGTCGAGCAGTTCGGGTTGGCGATGATGTTCTTCTTGCCGTAGCCGGCGATGGCGTCGGCGTTGACCTCCGGCACCACCAGCGGCACGTCGGGGTCCATGCGCCAGGTCGAGGAGTTATCGATCACCACCGCGCCGGCCTTGCCGGCCTTCGGCGCCCACTCCTTGGAGACCGCGCCGCCGGCGGAGAACAAGGCGATGTCGGTCTTGGAGAAGTCGTGATGCTGCAGCGCGTGGCAGGTCAGCCGCTTGTCGCCGAAGCTGACCTCGCGCCCGATCGAGCGGGTCGAGGCCAGGGCCACGACCTCGTCGCAGGGAAAGCCGCGCTCTGACAGGATGTTCAGCATCTCCTGACCGACCGCGCCGGTGGCACCGACCACGGCAACCTTGTAACCCATCCTACTGTTCCCTTCGCTGTCACCCCGGACCTGATCCGGGGTCCATGTCCGCCGCCTCACGCGGCCTCGACATGGGTGCCGGGTCAGGCCCGGCATGACGATTAAGACTCAGGCCGCGAGCTTGTCGAGTTCGCGGATCAAGGTCTCGCCCATCACGGTGGTGGAAACCTTGGCCTTGCCTGGCTGCATGATATCGGCGGTGCGGATGCCGCCCGCCAGTACATTCTGCACCGCGGTCTCGATCAGGTCGGCATCGTCGCCGAGGTCGAACGAGTAGCGCAGCGTCATGGCGAAGCTCAGCAGCGTGGCGATCGGATTGGCCGCGCCCTGGCCGGCGATGTCCGGCGCCGAGCCGTGCACCGGCTCTTCCCGCCCCCGGCGGCGGCCGGTGGCGCCGGCCGCGCCCAGCGACGCCGACGGCAGCATGCCGAGCGAGCCGGTCAGCATCGCCGCCTCGTCCGACAGCATGTCGCCGAACAGGTTGTCGGTGACGATGACGTCGAACTGCTTCGGGTTGCGCACCAACTGCATGGCGCAATTATCGGCGTACATGTGGTCCATCTCGACGTCGGGGTGCTCGTTGTCGTGCACCCACTGCGCCTCCTCGCGCCACAGCACGCCGGACTCCATGACGTTGGCTTTCTCCACCGACATTACGCGGTTGGAGCGTTTCTTGGCCAGCTCACAGGCGACGCCGACGACGCGGCGGATCTCGGACGTCGTGTAGACCTGGGTGTTCACGCCGCGGCGCTGGCCGTCGGGCAGCGTCTCGACGCCGCGCGGCTGGCCGAAATAGACCCCGCCGGTGAGTTCGCGCACGATCATGATGTCGAGCCCGCTGATCAGCTCCGGCTTCAGGCTGGAGGCGTCGACCAGCGGCTCGAAACACTGCGCCGGGCGCAGGTTGGCGAACAGGTCCATCTCCTTGCGCAGCCGCAGCAGGCCGCGCTCCGGCTTCTGGTCGAACGGCAGGTTGTCCCACTTCGGCCCGCCGACGGCGCCGAGCAACACCGCGTCGGCGTCCATCGCCTTGGACATGGCGTTGTCGGTCAGCGGCGTCTTGTGCTTGTCGATGGCGCAGCCGCCGACGAGGTCCTCGTCGACGTCGAAGGACACGGCGCGGCGCTTGTCCATCCACTCCATCACGCGGCGGACCTCGCCCATCACCTCCGGGCCGATCCCGTCGCCCGGCAGCACCAGCAGCTTCTTGTTGGCGGCCATGTTTCTATTCCTCCCCGAATTCAAGAATGTAGCCCGGATGCAGCGACGCGTAATCCGGGAAGGCGCGAAACGCGGCCCCGGCGGTCCCGGATTGCGCTGCGCTGTATCCGGTCTACGACGGCGTTGCTGTCTCGATCAGGCCGGCGTCGACTGGTAGAGCCAGGGCTGGGCGGTTTTCTGCTGGTCCTCGAAACCGCCGATCTCCTTGCCCTTCTGCATGGTCAGGCCGATCTCGTCGAGGCCGTTCAGCAGGCAGTGTTTGCGGAACGGGTCGATCTCGAACTTGATCGCCTCGCCGTCCGGGCGGGTGATGGTCTGGCTTTCCAGGTCGACGGTCAGCGTCGCGTTGGCGCCCTTGTCGGCGTCGTCGAGAAGCTGTTCCAGCTCCGCCGGCTTCACGGTGATCGGCAGCAGGCCGTTCTTGAAGCAGTTGTTGTAGAAGATGTCGGCGAAGCTGGTGGAGATCACGCAGCGGATGCCGAAATCCTGCAACGCCCAAGGCGCGTGCTCGCGGCTGGAGCCGCAGCCGAAATTATCGCCGGCGACCAGCACCTGGGCGTTGCGGTAGGCCGGCTGGTTCAGCACGAAGTCCGGCTTCTCGCTGCCGTCCTTGTTGAAGCGCATGTCGTTGAACAGGAACTGGCCAAGGCCGGAGCGCTTGATGGTCTTCAGGAACTGCTTCGGGATCACCTTGTCGGTGTCGACGTTGATCATCCGCAGCGGGGCGGCGATGCCGGTCAGCTTGGTGAACTTGTCCATGTCCCCGGTTCCCTCTTCGCGTCTTCCGTCTACAGCAGCTCGCGCACGTCGGTCAGGTGGCCGGCGATCGCGGCGGCGGCGGCCATGGCCGGGCTGACCAGGTGGGTGCGGCCGCCGAAGCCCTGGCGGCCCTCGAAGTTGCGATTGCTGGTCGAGGCGCAGCGCTCGCCCGGCTCCAGCCGGTCGGCGTTCATCGCCAGGCACATAGAGCAGCCCGGCTCGCGCCACTCGAAGCCGGCCTCGAGGAAGACCTTGTCGAGCCCCTCGTCCTCGGCCTGCTGCTTCACCAGGCCGGAGCCCGGCACGACCATCGCGTTGACGCTGGCGGCGACCTTGCGGCCCTTGGCGACGGCGGCGGCGGCGCGCATGTCCTCGATCCGGCTGTTGGTGCAGGAGCCGATGAAGACGCGGTCGATGGCGACCTGGGCCAGCGGCGTGCCGGCGGCGAGGCCCATATAGTCGAGCGAGCGCTGGATCGAGTTGCGCTTGTACTCGTCGGTCTCGGCGGCGGGGTCGGGAATCGCGCCGGTGATCGGCAGCACGTCCTGCGGGCTGGTGCCCCAGGTGACGTGCGGGGCGATATCGGCCGCGTTCAGCACCACCGTGGAGTCGTAGTGGGCGCCCTCGTCGCTGGCCAGCGTGCGCCAGTAGGCGACGGCGGCCTCGTAGGCGGCGCCCTTCGGGCTGTACGGGCGGCCCTTGACGTACTCGAAGGTGGTGTCGTCGGGCGCGATCAGGCCGGCGCGCGCGCCGCCCTCGATGGTCATGTTGCAGACCGTCATGCGGCCTTCCATCGACAGCGCGCGGATCGCCTCGCCGGCGAACTCGATCACGTGGCCGGTGCCGCCTGCGGTGCCGATCTCGCCGATGATCGCCAGGATGATGTCCTTGGCGGTGGAGCCGGCCGGCAGGCTGCCGTCGACCCGGATCAGCATGTTCTTGGAGCGCTGCTGCGGCAGGGTCTGGGTGGCGAGCACGTGCTCGACTTCCGAGGTGCCGATGCCGAATGCGAGTGCGCCGAAGGCGCCGTGGGTGGCGGTGTGGCTGTCGCCGCAGACCACCGTGGTGCCGGGCAGGGTGAAGCCCTGCTCCGGGCCGATGACGTGGACGATGCCCTGGCGGACGTCGTTCATGTCGTAGAGCGGCACGCCGAAGGCCTCGCAGTTGGTCGACAGGGTCTCGACCTGGATGCGCGACTCCTCGTCGTCGATGCCCTTGGAGCGGTCGGTGGTCGGTACGTTGTGGTCGGCCACCGCCAGCGTCGCGTCCGGCCGGCGCACCTTGCGGCCGGCGTCGCGCAGTCCCTCGAAGGCCTGCGGGCTGGTCACCTCGTGCACGAGGTGCCGGTCGATGTAGAGGATGCTGGCGCCGTCGGGTTGCTCCTCGACGACGTGACTGTCCCAGATCTTGTCGTACAGCGTCCTCGGACCGGCCATCTCGCTCGCTTCCTCTGCGGTAGTCTCTTGTTGTCGGCGCCGGCTACTTGGCGCTCTTGGCCTTCCTGGCCTTGGCGTCGCCTGCCTGGCGCGTATGATCCTGCTTCTCGGCGATACGGGCGGATTTGCCGCGCCGGCCGCGCAAGTAATACAGCTTGGCGCGGCGTACCCGGCCGCGGCGCACCACCACGATCGACTCGATGCGCGGCGAATGCATCGGGAAGACGCGCTCCACGCCCTCGCCGTAGCTGATCTTGCGCACCGTGAAGGACGAGTTCAGCCCGGCCCGCTTGATCGCGATGCACACGCCCTCGTAGGCCTGCACGCGCTCGCGCGTGCCCTCGACCACCTTCACGTTGACCCGCAGCGTGTCGCCCGGACCGAACTCGGGCACCGCCCGCTGCTCCACCAGCGCGTCTTGCTGTTCTTTTTCGAACTGCTGCAACAGGTTCATGGCCCCGTTCCTTTCACTCGTCTTCGCTCTCGGCCCCGGCGCCGGTCCGCTCCCACAGGTCGCGGCGGCGCTGGCTGGTTACCAACTCGGCCTGCTGGCGGCGCCAGCGGGCGATCTCCTCGTGGTTGCCGGAAAGCAGAACCTCCGGCACCTCATGCCCCTCCCACTGGCGGGGCCGGGTGAACTGCGGATATTCCAGCAGCCCGCCCGCGAAACTCTCTTCCGTCAGCGCCGCCGGATCGCCAATCACGCCCGGCAGCAGCCGCACGATCGCGTCCAGCAACACCAGCGCCGCCGGCTCGCCGCCCGACAACACCACGTCCGCGACCGAGATTTCCTCGGCGCCGCGCGCGTCCAGCACGCGCTGGTCGATGCCCTCGAAGCGGCCGCAGATCACGACCGCGCCGGGCCCCTCGGCCAACGCCCTGACCCGGGCCTGCGTCAACGGCCTGCCACGGGCGGACATGCACAACAACGGCACGCCGTCGGTCCCGGCCGCCGCCATGGCTTTCGCCCGTGTCGCATCGACCGCATCGGCCACCACGTCGGGACGCATCACCATGCCGGGACCGCCGCCGAAGGGCGTGTCGTCCACGGAGCGGTGTTTATCGCGGGAAAAGTCGCGGATGTCTACCGTTTCCAGCGCCCATAGGCGATGGTCCAGCGCCTTGCCGGCGAGCGACAGGCCCAGCGGCCCGGGAAACATCTCCGGGAACAGGGTGAGGAGCCAGGCGGTCCACGGCCGGGTCATGCCGGCACCGCCAAGAAGTTGCACGCGAAGCCGCGGCGACGCGGCGGCAACGTGTCGTCGGCAATGTGGCTGACCGCCCACGTCGCGTCACGGAGAGGGACGTGGATACCCCGAACAAGTCGGGGCATGACAAGGTTTTCCAGCGTCCTAGAAACTTCGTCATGCCCGGACTTGTCCCGGCTTTCAGCGTCGGGACGCTCGTGGATGCGTGGCTGAACGGGCACGTTCTTGACAGCGCGGCTCTCCGCGCCGCCGCGTCTCCGCGTGAACCTACTCATCGTCCGGCCAGTCCACCACGAGGCGGCCATTTGCCACGTCCACCTCCGGCACGGCCTCCCTGGTGAAGGGAACCAGGATCGTGGCGCTCCCGCGCGGCTCGATCTCGAGGATGTCGCCGGCGCCGTGGTTGACGACGTTGATCACCCGGCCGAGGCCGCGGCCGTCGGGCGCCTGGGCCTCCAGGCCGATCAGGTCGGCCATGTAGAACTCGTCGTCGTCCTCGACCGGCGGCAGGTTGGCGCGGTCGACGTAGAGGCGGGTGCCCTTTAGGGCCTGGGCGGCGTCGCGGTCGTTGACGCCCTCGATGGCGGCCAGCAGGTCGCCCTTGGCCTTGCCCTTGAGCGTCAGGGCGTAGCGCCGCCCGGCCTCGTCGCTAAGCGGGCCGTAGGCGGCGACATTCTCGGGAATCTCGGTGAAGGGCTTCACCTTCACCAGCCCGCGCACACCATGCGCGCCGGCGATCGCCGCCAGCAGGACCGGGGCGCCGGGTTCGCGGGGTGGCATCGGGTGCGCTCACGCGCCGGGGCCTCAGGCCTCGGCGCCGGCCTCCTCAGTCGCGGCTTCCTCGGCCGGCGCCTCGGCCGGGGCCTCGGCGGCTTCCTTGGCGGCCTTGGCGGCCTCCTCGCGCTCCTTCGCGCGCTCCTGCGCCTTGGCCTTGGGCTCGGCCTTCTTCACCGCGCGCTTGGTCGGCATCGGGATGATCTCGGCATTGCCGAGGAAGCGGGCGACACGGTCGGTCGGCATGGCGCCGTTGTCGAGCCAGTAGCGGATGCGGTCTTCCTTCAGCACGAGGCGCTGTTCGCTGTCGGATGGCAGCAGCGGGTCGTAGCTGCCGACGCGCTCGATGAAACGGCCGTCGCGCGGCGAGCGCGAGTCGGCGATCACGATGCGATAGTGCGGCCGCTTCTTGGCCCCGCCGCGGGCCAGCCTGATCTTCAGAGACATTGACGACTTACCTTCCTGGATGTCCTTGGCTCGGCAACAAGCCCTGCAATCCGCCGCGCATCATGCCGCGTTTGCCCATCTTGTTGACCTTTTTCATCATTCCAACCATCTGCTGATGCTGTTTCAGCAGCTTGTTCACTTCCTGCACCGAGGTGCCGGAGCCGGCCGCGATACGTTTCTTGCGGCTGGCGTGGATCAGTTTCGGCGCGGCGCGCTCCTTCTGCGTCATCGACAGGATGATCGCTTCCTGGCGGCGCACCAGATTGGGGTCGATCTTGGCCTCGGCCATCTGCTTCTTCATCTGGCCGACGCCGGGCAGCATGCCCATCAGGCCTTCCAGGCCGCCCATCTTCTTGATCTGGCGGAGCTGGCCCAGCAGGTCGGTCATGTCGAACTGACCCTTCTGCACCTTCTTGGCCAGTCGTTCGGCTTCCTCGGCCTCGATATTCTCGGCCGCCTTCTCCACCAGCGAGACCACGTCGCCCATGCCGAGGATGCGGTTGGCGATGCGGTCGGGGTGGAAGCCTTCCAGCTCGTCGAGCTTCTCGCCGACGCCGAGCAGCTTGATCGGGCAGCCGGTGACCGCGCGCATCGACAGCGCCGCACCGCCGCGGCCGTCGCCGTCGATCCGGGTCAGCACGATGCCGGAAAGCTGGATGCGGTCGTGGAACTGCTTGGCGACGTTGACCGCGTCCTGGCCGGTCAGCGCGTCGGCGACCAGCAGCGTCTCGGTCGGCTGGGTCGCGTCGCGCACCGCGGCGATCTCCGCCATCAGCGCCTCGTCGACGTGCAGGCGGCCGGCGGTGTCCAGCAGCACCACATCGTAGCCCTGCAGCTTGGCGGCCTGCATCGCACGCCTGGCGATGTCGACCGGCATCTGCCCGGCGACGATCGGCAGCGTGGCGACGCCGGCCTGCTCGCCCAGCACCTTGAGCTGCTCCTGCGCGGCCGGGCGGCGCACGTCGAGCGAGGCCATCAGGACCTTCTTGCGCTCGCGCTCGGAAAGCCGCTTGGCGATCTTCGCCGTCGTCGTGGTCTTGCCCGAGCCCTGCAGGCCGACCATCAGCACCGGCACCGGCGGCACCGAGGCGAGGTTCAGCTCCGCCGACTCGCCACCCAGCATCTCCACCAGGTTGTCGTGGACGATCTTGACGACCATCTGGCCCGGCGTGACCGAGCGCAGCACCTCCGCGCCGACCGCGCGCTCGCGCACCTTGGCGACGAAGTCGCGCACCACCGGCAGCGCCACGTCGGCTTCGAGCAGCGCCAGGCGAGCCTCGCGCAAGGCCACGTCGACGTCGCCCTCGTTGAGGACGCCGCGCTTGGTCAGGCGACCCAGTACATCGCCCAGCCGGCCTGTCAGGCTCTCGAACATCGCGCTCCGTATCGGTCTCGGCGACATGGTCGCCGTAGCCTGGTTGTCGGCCTATATAACGGCCAGCCAACGCAAAAGGGCCGGGCGCCACCGATGGCACCCAGGCGGGCGGGTTCTACGGCGACCGGCCAGCTCAGTCAAGCGTGCCCGCGCCCGGAGGAAAGCCATTGCGACGACTCATTCTCGTGCTGCTCGCGCTGCTGCCGCTGGCGGCCTGCGACGAGCCGGAGGTCGCCGACTTCGCAGATCACAGCCCGAAGCTCGATTTCATCGACTATTTCACCGGCGAGGTGCACGCCTGGGGCCTGTTCACCGACCGCTTCGGCACCGTCCGGCGGCAGTTCACCGTGGTCATGAACGGGCGGGTCGAGAACGAAAAACTCGTGCTGACCGAGGACTTTACCTATGACGACGGCGAGACCGAGCAGCGCGTGTGGACGGTCGAACGAGCCAACGACGGCTATGTCGCCACGGCACCGGACGTGGTCGGCGCCGCGGTCGGCGAGCGCGCCGGCAACGCGGTGCGCTTCCGCTACGAGCTCAACCTGCCGGTCGACGACGACGTCTGGACGGTCACGGCGGACGACTGGATCTACCTGCAACCCGGGGCTGAGGTGGCGCTGAACCAGGCCACCTTCAGCTACTGGGGCATCGAGGTCGGTCGCGTGAACATCGCGTTCCGGAAGGTGACGAACTAGGCGGTCAGATACTCTTTGC
The DNA here is from genome assembly GCA_040223615.1 of Alphaproteobacteria bacterium. Lineage (GTDB taxonomy): Bacteria > Pseudomonadota > Alphaproteobacteria > JAVKFY01. Next base: position 5,027 of record JAVKFY010000052.1, on the reverse strand, counting down.
GGCGGCGAATTCCCGCGCCAGGGCCTTGCGCAAGCGCGGCACCGCGTCGTGCACCCAGTCCGGCTCGGCGAACCGGATCATGAGCCAGAAAAGCGACCGGACGTCCCAGAACGTGGCGTCGATCAGGCCGCGTTCCGCCTTGTCGCGCTTGAAGTGCCAGTGAACCGAATTCGGGTACTTCTTCCGCGAGTAGCTGCCGACGTGTGAGATGTAGAGCCCGGCAGCCGTCGCGGCGCGTTCCACCGCCGATCTGACCTGCGACCGGCTGATTCCGGGCGGCAACTCGATATGGATATCGTGTGACCGCTTCGGCTTCGCCATGGCTTGCTCCGTGATGCCTCGTGCGATCACGGCGAAACTTTAGGATGCCGTCAAGCGGCGGCCTGCCGGCGCTGTTTCTCCAGGCCGCGCTTGAAGTCGGCGAGCGTGATGACGCGGTCGATCTTCGAGGCGGTCTCGTCGAGGATCTCGTAGATCACGCCGTCGACGGCGGTCATCGACAACAGGATCACGGCGCCGTCCGGGCCGCCGCCCTCGATGTGGGTCTCGTCGCCGCCGTTGCGCGAGAAGGTCGCGGCCGGGCGGCGGTCGCGGATGGTCTCGCCGTCGGTCTCGATGATCCGGTGCTCGCCGTCGATCACCAGGGTGCGGGTCGGGCCGACGTGGCGGTGCGGCACGCAGGTGGCGTGTGGATCGAACTTCATCAGCATGTCGACCAGCTGGCGGTCGTCGTCGACGTCCAGGACGAAGTAGTACAGCCCCTCGAAGCCCGGGAACGGGCGCCAGGTGACATTGCGGTCGTCGAAACGGTAGTCGCTCATGGCTGGTCCTCCCGCGTGCATGCTACGCCGCGCCGCGCAGGCGATCCACCAGCGCGAGGGGGTCATTCGGTGGCTGGTCGCCACGCCAGGCGACGTGCTGGTCGGGGCGCGCCAGGACCAGGGCGCGGTCGTAGGGCGCTTGCGGCGACACATCCAGCAGGTCGAGTGGGAGGCCACGTGAGCGCGCGGCCTGGAGCATCGGCGTTACGTCGATCGTCGGATCGAGCCGGAGCAGCGTGTAGTCGGGGCCGAGCGCGTCGTAGAAGCTGCGGCCGCCGTCCAGCCATACATGCGGCAGGCGGCAGCCGGGCACGGTCGAGGCGGTGAACTCGGCCATGGTGTAGCCGGGGTGCTCGGCGCCGTCGTAGGCGATCAGCGGCGAGGCGTCGTAGAAGCTGCCGAAGTTCAGCCCGGCACAGCAATATTGCTGCACGTTGAGGTCGTAGGCCTTCCGGCCCAGCGCCTGGCGCGCGGCTTTGGCTTCCGGCGTGTCGTCGGCGATGTTGGCGGGGATGGCGCCGCGCTGGCCGGCCATGGCGTGGGCGTGGTTCATCACGAAGTGCGAGACCTGCTCGGTGATCGGGTGGCGCTCGCGCTGGTAGGCGTCGAGGATCGCCGCGGGGGCCCAGCCTTCGAGGTGCGCGGCCAGCAGCCAGGCCAGGTTGGCGGCATCCGCGATGCCGGCGTTCATGCCATAGCCGGCATACGGCACCCAGATGTGCGCCGCGTCGCCGCAGATGAACACGCGGCCGCCGTCATGAAACCTGTCCGCCACCAGCCGGCGGCCGAACCAGTCCATGTGCAGCAAGGTCTCGTAGTCGAAATCGTCGCCGACGCCGAGGATGGTGCGAATGCCGTGGTCGCGGTCGACCGCCTCGAAACCCGGCTCGTCCGGCTTCAGGTAGTTGTGCACCACCCAGCGCTCGGCGCCGTCGATGGCGTAGACGTTGCCGGCGCGCTCCGGGTTCAGCGCGAAGGTGGCCCAGGCCGGTGCGTGGTGCTGGCGCTCGATCAGGCCGGGAGCGCGGATGTAGGTCGATTGCACCCGCTGCACCACCGCGTCGCCCTCGAACGTCGCGCCCATCTGGCGGCGGATGCTGGAACGGCCGCCGTCGCAGCCGACCAGATACTGGCAGGCGATCCGGATCGTCGTGCCGTTGCGACGGGTCGCGGTGGCCAGCACGCGGTCGCCGTCGACGCGGTAGCCTTCGACCGTGGCCTGGTCGATGACGGTCAGGCGCGGCTGTTGCGCGGCATGGTCGAACAGGATCGGTTCCAGGAATATCTGGTTGATGCGATGCGGTGGCTCCGGCGTCGGCCAGCCGGTGTCGGGGCCTTCGGTGGCGTGGTAGCGGTCGCGCCGGCACGGGATCGGGATGCGGGCCAGCTCCTGGCCGGTGAAGCTGGTGCGGTAGCTGATGTCGTTAGCGTAGTCCGGCGGCAGGCCGGCGTTGCGCAGCTTCCCGGCCACGCCGAGGCGGCGGAATATCTCCATCGACCGCGCGGCGACGTGGTTGCACTTCGGCGGCGGCGGTTCGTCGCGGGCGCGGCTCTCCACCACCAGCACGTCGACGCCGCGCCATGCCAGGTCGATGGCAAGCGTCAGGCCGACCGCGCCGCCGCCGACGATCAGCACCGGAACGTCGATGTCGTCTGTCATCGGTTGATGCTAGGGCGATTTCGCCGCGGCGACGAGATGCCCGGATCAAGTCTGGGCATGACGAGCTAGAAACTCTCCGTCATGGCCGGGCTTGACGCGGTCAACTCAGCGCAGGTCGATGCCGAGGTGGGTTTCCAGTTCGGCGAGCGCGGCATCGGGGTCGGTGACCTTGATGGTGCGCATGCCAAGCGCCTTGGCGGGTTTCAGGTTGATGCCGAGGTCGTCGAGGAACACCGCCTCGGCCGGCTCGATGGCGAGCATCTCGCAGGCGATCCGATAGAACTCCGGCTGCGGCTTGCGCACGCCGACCTTGGAGCTTTCCACCACGGCATCGAAGATCGTCATGATGTCGGCGATCGCGGCGGCCTTGTCGGCCGAGCGCGCCATGCCGGGCCCGGCGCCGCTCAACACGTTGTTGGTCAGGCACGCGGTCTTGTAGCGTCTGGCGACCGTGCGCAGCGCGGCGACCATCTTCGGGCGGACGTCGCCGGAGAGCAGCGCCAGCACGTCACGGCCGTCGACGGCGTGGCCGAGCGCCGCCGACTCCTCGCGGAACAGCGCGTCGAACTCGTCGATGGAGACGTCGGAACGCTCCAGCCGGGCCCAGGCGTTGCCGTCGGGGTCATGGGTGTTGACGGTCCGGATGAAGTCGCGCGGCAGCCCGCGTTCGGCCTCGTAGCGGTTGAAGGCTTCGAACGGGCTGGACAGGATGACGCCGCCGAAGTCCCACAGGACGGCCCGGATGTCGCGACTCACGGCCGTGCCCAGCAGGACACGGCCCACTTATGATCATGAGCGTGCTGTTGCGCGCTCAATTGATTTCGAGCGTGCTGTTGCGCGCTCATTCGGGATCGAGCTTCAGCGACGCCGAGTTCATGCAGAAGCGCGCGCCGGTCGGCGCCGGCCCGTCGGGGAACAGGTGGCCGAGATGCGCGTCGCAGTTCGCGCACAGCACCTCGGTGCGGGTCATGCCGAAGCTGCGATCCTCGTGCAGCTTGACCCGTTCGTCGGCCATCGGCGCCCAGAAGGATGGCCAGCCGGTGCCGCTGTCGAACTTGGTCTCCGACGAGAACAGCTCGGCGTCGCAACAGACGCAGCGATAGGTGCCGTCGGTCTTGGTGTCCCAGTAGATGCCGGTGAAGGCACGCTCGGTGCCGTGCTCCTGGGTCACATGATACTGCTCGGGCGTCAGCTTCTTGCGCAGGTCGTCGTCGGTCGGCTTGCTCATCTTCGCTCCTCGGTTCAGGCGGCCAGGCGCTTCAGCGCCCTGGCGACCTGCTTGATCTGGTGGTTGACGTTGATCGGCATGATCGAGGTGATTTCCAGGTCGCGGTCCTCCAGCACGTCGCCGTCGTGCTTGGCGCGCCAGTCGGCGATGGCGCGGTCGCGCTTGCGCATCAGGATCGCGAGCTGCGGCTGGAACAACGCCACCATGGCGGTGATCCAGCGGTTGGTCGGCCACGACGGATAGGCGTGGTCCATCTTGTAGTGGTCCAGCATCGCCACGATGTCGTCGGCGGTGTACCAGGTCTCGCCGGTGACCCAGCGGTTGGTGGTGAACAGGTGCGTCGGGTAGCCGCTCTTCTCCATCGAGATGGCGCCGAGATGGGCGATCATGTCGTCCTTCGCCGGCCACTCCTCGGTGGTCTCCCACGGCATCGGCGAGATCCCCTTGGGCATGCCGTCGGGACGCAGGAACAGGTGGAAATGGCCATGCTCGCCGGTCGCGCCGCGGTGCGCGTGGTAGTAGTATTGGCTGTCGGTCTCGGCGTCGAAGACGTCACCTTCCGGGTAGTGGTCCCACTCGTAGAAGGTGCCCTGGCCCTTCAGGATCTCGCCGACCACGTTGGCATCGGTTTTCTCCAGCACGCGATAGCACTCGCGCACCTCGTCGCCGGCGGCCGCCATCGATTGCAACCGCTCGACCGGCAGGTCCTCGAAGCGAAATGCGGTCGTGCTGTCGTTCATGCCGGCTCCATTGTAGCGCATCCGATGTGGGGTCGTTGAGCCCGCCATCAATCCCCGGGCGGCGCTTGATCGCGCGGCTATCACAACCGTTTGAGGCAACGTGAGTGGCGGCGGGCAGGGCCGCCTGCGACAAGTGAGCTACGCAACAACAATTTATCCATCCAACAGGAGGCCTCAGTCTTGCGCTCTCATCGTTCGAAACTGCTCTCCAGCACGAAATTCCTGCTGGGCGTTGGCTTCGCCGCCGGTAGCGCCGTGGCGCTGGCCGGCGCGGCGACCGCCGCCACCCCGCCGTCCGGCGAACGGGCCAACCCGGCGGCGATCTCGAAGCCGGCCGCCGAGCCGATGCGCGTCGCCGGCAGCCACGCCAAGGGCTGCAACCCGTGCGCGGCCAAGAAGGGCTGTAACCCTTGCGCCGCCAAGGGCTGCAACCCGTGTGCGGCGAAGGGCTGCAACCCCTGCGCGGCCAAGAAGGGCTGCAACCCCTGTGGCGCCAAGAAGGGCTGCAACCCGTGCAAGTCGGGCAGCCTGGACGTGACCAAGCCGTTCCAGGTCGCCGGCAGCCATGCCAAGAAGGG
>JAVKFY010000051.1:0-133923 GCA_040223615.1 Alphaproteobacteria bacterium | reverse complement strand
GATGGTGATGCCGGGCGACAATGTATCGATGAAGGTGGAGCTGATCGCGCCGATCGCGATGGACGAGGGGCTGCGCTTCGCGATCCGCGAAGGCGGCCGCACCGTCGGCGCCGGCGTCGTCGCCTCAATCGACGAGTAAGGACGGGACCCGGGCAATGGCGGCGATGGACAGCCAGAATATCCGTATCCGATTGAAAGCGTTCGATCATCGGGTGCTGGATCAGTCTACGAGCGAGATCGTCAACACCGCCCGGCGCACCGGTGCGCGGGTGCGGGGGCCGATCCCGCTGCCGACCCGGATCGAGAAGTTCACCGTGCTGCGTTCGCCGCACATCGACAAGAAGTCGCGCGAGCAGTTCGAAATCCGCACCCACAAGCGGGTGCTCGACATTATCGACCCGACGCCGCAGACCGTGGACGCGCTGATGAAGCTCGACCTGGCCGCCGGCGTCGACGTCGAGATCAAGCTCTAAGGGGCCAGAGGGATGCGTTCGGGAGTTATCGCCCGCAAGCTCGGCATGTCGCGGGTCTTCCTCGACGACGGCAGCGACGTGCCTGTGTCGGTGCTGCACCTCGATACCTGCGAGGTCGTGGCGCAGCGTACGCCGGAGAGCGACGGCTACCGTGCCGTGCAGCTCGGCGTCGGTGCCGCCAAGCCGAAGAACGTGCCCAAGGCGATGCGCGGCCATTTCGCCAAGGCCGAAGTCGCGCCCAAGCGCAAGCTGGTCGAGTTCCATGTCGACGAGAACGCGATGCTCGACGTCGGCGCGGAACTGCTGGCCGACCACTTCGTCGACGGCCAGCTGGTCGATGTGCGCGGCGTGTCGATCGGCAAGGGCTTCGCCGGCGCGATGAAGCGGTGGAATTTCGGCGGCCTGCGGGCCAGCCACGGCGTGTCGATCTCGCATCGCAGCCATGGGTCGACCGGCCATTCGCAGGACCCCGGCAAGGTCTTCAAGGGCAAGAAGATGGCCGGCCACATGGGCGCCGAGCGGGTCACGGTGCAGAACCTGCAGATCGTGCGCACCGATCCCGACAAGGGCCTGATCATGGTCAAGGGCGCGGTGCCGGGCCCGAAGGGCGGTTGGGTGATGATCTCCGACGCGGTCAAGCAGGGCGTGCCCGACGGCGCGCCGATGCCGGGCTCGATCCGTCCCAAGGACGCCGCGGCGGCGCCGGCCGACGCACCAGCCGAGACACCGGCCGAGGAGACGCCCGCCGAGGCGACCCCGGCGGACGAGCAGGACTGAGACGATGCAGGCGGATGTGAAGACGCTGGACAATGAGGCCGCGGGCTCGATCGAACTGGCCGATGCCATCTTCGGGCTGGAGCCGCGCCGCGACATCCTGCACCGGGTGGTGACCTGGCAGCTGGCCAAGCGCCGCGCCGGCACGCACAAGGTCAAGGAGCGGGCCGAGGTGCACGGGTCGAGCGCGAAGATCTGGCGCCAGAAGGGCACCGGCCGCGCCCGGCACGGCAACAAGAAGGCACCGCAGTTCCGTGGCGGCGGCGTCGCCTTCGGACCGAAGGTGCGCGATCACGGCTTCGACCTGCCGAAGAAGGTGCGCCGGCTCGGGCTGATGAACGCGCTGTCGGCCAAGCAGGCGGCGGGCGAGCTGATCGTGCTGGACACCGCGGCGCTGTCGGCGCCGAAGACCAAGGATCTGCTGAGCCGCCTGGCCAAGCTGGAACTGTCCGACGCGCTGATCATCGACGGCATGGCAGTGGACGAGAACCTGGCCCGCGCGGCGCGCAACGTGCCGAAGATCGACGTGCTGCCGAGCCAGGGCGCCAACGTCTACGACATCCTGCGCCGGCGGCAGCTGGTGCTGACCAAGGCGGCGGTGGCGGCGCTGGAGGCACGACTGGGATGACGACCGAACGCGACTACACGGTGCTGTTGAGCCCGGTGATCACCGAGAAGGCGACGCTGGGCTCCGAACACGGCCAGGTGACCTTCCGGGTGGCCATCGATGCCACCAAGCCGCAGATCCGCCAGGCGGTGGAGAACCTGTTCAAGGTCAAGGTGACGGCAGTGAACACGGTGCGGGTGAAGGGCAAGGTGAAGCGGTTTCGCGGCCAGCCCGGCACGCGACCGGACTGGAAAAAGGCGATCGTCTCGCTGGCGGACGGTCAGGCGATCGACGTGACGACGGGGATCTAGGCATATGGCGCTGAAACAATTTCGGCCGATGACGCCGGCGCAGCGCGGCCTGGTGCTGGTCGACCGTTCCGAGCTGCACAAGGGCCGGCCGGAGAAGACGCTGACCGTCGGGCTGACCAAGAAGGCCGGACGCAATCATCATGGCCGGATCACGCTGCGGCGGCGCGGCGGCGGCCACAAGCGGCTGTACCGCATCGTCGACTTCAAGCGGCGCAAATTCGATGTCGCGGCGACGGTGGAGCGGCTGGAGTACGATCCGAACCGGTCCGCCTTCATCGCGCTGCTGACCTACGAGGACGGCGAGAAGGCCTACATCCTGGCGCCGCAGCGGCTGGCCGTCGGCGACAGCGTGATTGCCGGCAACCGGGTCGATGTGAAGCCGGGCAACGCGATGCCGCTGAACTCGATCCCCGTGGGCACAATCGTGCACAACGTGGAGATGAAGGGCGGCAAGGGCGGTCAGATCGCGCGTTCGGCCGGCACCTACGTCCAGCTCGTCGGGCGCGACCAGGGTTACGCGATCCTGCGCCTGGGCTCGGGCGAACAGCGCATGGTGCGCGGTGAATGCATGGCCACGGTCGGCGCGGTGTCGAACCCCGACCACGGCAACATCAAGATCGGCAAGGCCGGCCGGTCGCGCTGGCTCGGCAAGCGGCCGTCGGTGCGCGGCGTGGCAATGAACCCGGTCGATCACCCGCATGGCGGCGGCGAAGGCCGCACCAGCGGCGGCCGTCATCCGGTGACGCCGTGGGGCAAGCCGACCAAGGGTAAGCGGACGCGCGGGAAGAAGGCTTCGTCGAAGCTGATCATCCGCCGGCGGCGCAGGTAGAGGACGGAGACGGACGTGGCTCGTTCGGTTTGGAAAGGCCCCTTTGTCGATGGCTATCTGCTGCGTAAGGCGGATACCGCGGCGGGCTCGGGGCGCAAGGATGTGATCAAGACCTGGTCACGGCGGTCGACCATTCTGCCGCAGTTCGTCGGTCTGACGTTCGGCGTGCACAACGGTCAGAAACACGTGCCGGTGCTGGTGACCGAGGACATGGTCGGGCACAAGTTCGGCGAGTTCGCGCCGACCCGGACCTTCTTCGGCCACGCGGCCGACAAGAAGGCACGGAGGGGCTAGGCGATGGGCAAGGCGAGCGCGGAACGGGCGTTGCACGAGAACGAGGCGCTGGCGGCGGCCCGGCGACTGCGGATCAGTCCGCAGAAGCTGAACCTGGTCGCCGGGCAGATCCGCGGCAAGCGGGTGGAGAAGGCGCTGGCCGAGCTGGCGTTCTCGCCCAAGCGCATCGCGCGCGACGTGCGCAAGGTGCTGCAGGCGGCGATCGCCAACGCGGAGAATAATCACGGCCTGGACGTCGACAGCCTTGTCGTCGCCGAGGCCAGCGTCGGCAAGGCGCTGATCATGAAGCGCTTTCGCCCGCGGGCCCGTGGCCGCACCGGTCGGATCGTGAAGCCATATAGCCGGCTGCGCATCGTCGTGCGGCAGCACGAGGAGGAAGCTTAATGGGCCAGAAGGTCAATCCGATCGGGCTGCGGCTCGGCATCAACCGGACCTGGGACTCGCGCTGGTTCGCCGCGCGCGACGAATATGCTCGGATGCTGCACGAGGACCTCGAGATCCGGAAATTCCTGCAGAAGCGCCTGGCTCAGGCCGGTCTGTCGAAGATCATCATCGAGCGGCCGGCGAAGAAGGCGCGGGTGACCATCCATACGGCGCGGCCCGGCGTGGTGATCGGCAAGAAGGGCGCGGACATCGAGCGGGTGCGGCGCGACCTGTCGAAGCTGACCAAGTCGGACGTGGCGCTGAACATCGTCGAGATTCGCAAGCCGGAGATCGACGCCAAGCTGATCGCCGAGAACATCGCGCAGCAGCTGGAGCGCCGGGTGGCGTTCCGCCGGGCGATGAAGCGTGCGGTGCAGTCGGCGATGCGGCTCGGTGCGCTCGGCATCCGGATCAACTGCGGCGGCCGGCTGGGCGGCGCGGAGATCGCGCGTACCGAGTGGTACCGCGAAGGTCGGGTGCCGCTGCACACGCTGCGTGCCGACATCGATTATGGCGAGGCCACCGCGAAGACCACCTACGGCGCCTGCGGCGTCAAGGTCTGGGTGTTCAAGGGCGAGATCATGGCCCACGACCCGATGGCCCAGGACAAGCGTAACTCGGAGATGCAGTCGCCGCGCTAGCCGCGACGTCTGGAGCACAACACCATGCTGCAACCGAAGCGAACCAAGTTCCGCAAGATGCACAAGGGCCGTATCAAGGGCCAGGCAAAGGGCGGATATCAACTCAACTTCGGCGCCTACGGTCTCAAGGCCCTGGCGCCGGAGCGGATCACCGCGCGCCAGATCGAGGCCGCGCGGCGCGCCATGGTGCGTCATATGAAGCGTGCCGGCCGACTCTGGATCCGCATCTTCCCCGACGTGCCGGTGTCGAAGAAGCCGACCGAGGTGCGCATGGGCAAGGGCAAGGGCTCGCCGGAATTCTGGGCCGCCAAGGTCAAGCCAGGGCGAATCCTGTTCGAGATCGAGGGCGTGCCGGCCGACGTGGCCAAGCGGGCTTGCGAGCTGGGCGCGGCGAAGCTGCCGATCCCGACCAAGTTCGTGCAGCGGTTGATGTGAGGCGGCGATGAAGGCCGAAGAACTTAAGGGCAAGACTGCCGACCAGCTGAACGACCAGCTGCTGGAACTGCGCAAGGAGCAATTCAACCTGCGGTTCCAGAAGGCCAGCGGGCAGCTTGAGAACACCGCGCGCGTGCGCCAGGTCCGGCGCGACATCGCACGCATCAAGACCGTGCTGCAGCAGCAGCCGGCGAGCTAGGTACGAGGACGCAACGAGATGCCCAAGCGCGTGATGCAAGGCGTCGTGGTGAGCGACAAGAGCGACCAGACCGTGGTCGTGCGGGTCGAACGTCTGGTGAAGCATCCGATCTACAAGAAGTTCATCCGTCGGTCGAAGCGGTTCCATGCGCACGACCCGGAGAACCGCCACAAGACCGGCGACATCGTTCGGATCCAGGAATGCCGTCCGCTGTCGAAGCTGAAGCGCTGGGAAGTGCTGGGCGACGACGCCGCGGCAGCGGCCTCGGCATAGCGCGGGCAGGAGTAGACAGATGATCCAGGCCGAGACCGAGCTCGAAGTCGCCGACAATTCCGGCGCCCGTCGCGTGCAGTGCATCAAGGTGCTGGGCGGCTCGAAGCGTAAGTATGCCCGCGTCGGCGACACCATCGTGGTGTCGGTGAAGGAAGCCATCCCGCGCGGCCGGGTGAAGAAGGGCGATGTGCACAACGCGGTGATCGTGCGCACCGCGAAGGACATCCGGCGCACCGACGGCACCGCGATCCGCTTCGACCGCAACGCGGCGGTGCTGATCAACAAGACGGGCGAGCCGATCGGCACCCGTATCTTCGGCCCGGTGACCCGCGAGCTGCGCTCGAAGAACCACATGAAAATCGTTTCGCTGGCGCCCGAGGTGCTGTGATGGCGGATAAGTTCAAATTGAAGAAGGGCGACGAAGTGGTCGTCCTGGCCGGCAAGGACCGGGGCAAGAAAGGCCGCATCGTGCAGATGCTGCGGACCGACGGCCGTGCCCTGGTCGAAGGCCTGAACATGGTCAGCCGGCATACCAAGCCGTCGCAGACCCAGGCCGGCGGCATCGTGCAGAAAGAAGCATCGATCGACCTGTCGAACCTGGCGATCGCCGATCCCAAGGACGGCAGCGCGAGCCGGGTCGGCTACAAGTTCCTGGAGGACGGCCGCAAGGTGCGTGTCGCCAAGAAGTCGGGGGAGGTGATCGATGTCTGAGGGCGCCAGCCAGCCGCGGCTGAAACAGCTCTACGACGCCGAGATCCGCAACGCGATGATGTCGGAGTTCAACTACGACAACGTCATGCAGGTGCCGCGCCTGGAGAAGGTCGTCATCAACATGGGCGTCGGCGAGGCGTCGATGGACCGCAAGAAGGTCGAGGCCGCGGTCACCGACATGACCCGCCTGTCGGGGCAGAAGCCGATCATCACCCGGGCCAAGAAGTCGATCGCCGGCTTCAAGCTGCGTGACGGCATGACCGTCGGCTGCAAGGTCACCCTGCGACGCCAGCGGATGTACGAGTTCCTCGACCGGCTGGTGAACATCGCGCTGCCGCGCGTGCGGGATTTCCGCGGCGTGTCGGCGAACAGTTTCGACGGCCGCGGCAATTTCGCAATGGGGCTGCGCGAACAAATTGTGTTCCCGGAGATCGACTACGACCAGGTCGATGAAATCCGCGGCATGGACATCGTTATCTGCACCACGGCTCAGACCGACCAGGAAGCGAAATCGCTGCTGGCCGCGTTCAACATGCCGTTCCAGAAGTAGAGCGTAACGGAGACGTTCGCGACATGGCGAAGAAGAGTGCCGTCGAGAAGAACAAGCGCCGCGCGAAGCTGGCGCAGCAATATGCCGAACGCCGCAAGCGGCTGAAGGCGGTTGCCGACGACAAGGAACTGCCAATGGAGGAGCGCTTCGCGGCGCGTCTGAAACTGGCCGAGGTACCGCGGAACGCGGCGCCGGTACGGCAGCGCAATCGCTGCGAGATTACCGGGCGCAGCCGCGGCTATTACCGCAAGTTCCGCATGTCGAGGATCGCGCTGCGTGATCTTGCGTCCGCCGGGTTGATTCCCGGCATGGTCAAGTCCAGTTGGTAGGAGGCGGGCAATGCCGATGACCGATCCGGTCGGCGATCTGCTGACCCGTATCCGTAACGGCCAGCGGGCCGGTAAGAACAGCGTCAGCACGCCGGCGTCACGAATGCGCGAGCGTGTGTTGCAGGTGCTGGAACGGGAGGGCTACATCCGTGGCTTCCGTTCCGCCGAAGACCGCGCCGGCAAGCCGGCGATCGAGGTCGAGTTGAAGTATTACGAGGGCGAGCCGGTGATCCAGCGGATCGCGCGCGTGTCTAAGCCGGGACGGCGGGTCTATTCGTCGATCAAGGACTTGCCGCGCGTGGCCAACGGCCTGGGCATCGCCATCCTGTCGACGCCAAAGGGCGTGCTCTCCGATGCCGAAGCACGCGAGGCCAATGTCGGCGGCGAAATCATCTGTCAGGTGTTCTAGGGGCGGACGATGTCACGCGTGGGCAACAAAGCGGTGGCGGTGCCGAGCGGCACGACGGTCACCATCGGCGACGGGATGGTGAAGGCCAAGGGCTCGAAGGGTGAGCTTCAGGTCGCCATCGTCGACGAGGTCGAGGTCAGCCAGAACGACGGTTCCGTGGTGGTGAAGCCGCTGGCGCAGGACAAGCGCAGTCGGGCCATGTGGGGCATGCAGCGGGCGCTGATCCAGAACATCGTCACCGGCGTGTCGGACGGTTTCGAGAAGAACCTGGAGATCACCGGCGTCGGCTATCGCGCCGCGGTGCAGGGCAAGAAACTGACCCTGCAGCTCGGCTACAGCCACGACATCGAGTTCGACATTCCCGACGGCATCGAGATCGCCTGCGAGCGGCCGACCGCGCTCAAGGTCAGCGGCATCGACAAGCAGCAGGTCGGCCAGGTCGCGGCCAAGATCCGCGGCTACCGGCCGCCGGAGCCGTACAAGGGCAAGGGCGTGAAGTACGCCGACGAGTATATCTTCCGCAAGGAAGGCAAGAAGAAGTAGGGCGCGGGCGATGCAGAAAGAGAAGAAGCTTTTCCAGCGCCGACAGATGCGCACGCGGTCGAAGCTGCGCGAGGCGGCCAACGGGCGGCCGCGGCTGTCGGTGTTCCGGTCGTCCAAGCATATCTATGCCCAGGTGATCGACGACGTCGCCGGCAAGACCCTGGCGGCGGCCAGCACGTTGGACAAGGACGTGCGCGAGGGACTGAAGACCGGTGCCGATGCGACGGCGGCGGGCAAGGTCGGTGAACTGGTCGCCAAGCGCGCGATCGAGGCCGGCGTGAAGGATGTTGTGTTCGACCGCGGTGGCTATCGCTATCACGGGCGGGTGAAGGCTCTGGCCGACGCCGCCCGCGAAGCTGGGCTCGGGCTGTAGGAATAGGGATAAGCGCATGTCGCGGCAGGATTTCGGCGATCGCGGTGACGGCGAGCTTCAAGACAAGCTGGTCCACATCAACCGTGTCGCCAAGGTGGTGAAGGGCGGCCGTCGTTTCGGCTTCTCCGCGCTGGTCGTGGTCGGCGATCAGAAGGGCCGGGTCGGCTTCGGCCACGGCAAGGCGCGCGAGGTGCCGGAGGCGATCCGCAAGGCCACCGAGAGCGCCAAGCGCAACATGATCCGTGTGCCGCTGCGCGAGGGCCGGACACTGCACCACGACGTGCGAGGCCGCCACGGCGCCGGCAAGGTGATCCTGCGCGCGGCGCCGCCCGGCACCGGCATCATCGCCGGCGGTCCGATGCGCGCGGTATTCGAGACCTTGGGTGTGCAGGACGTCGTCACCAAGTCTATCGGGACGTCGAACCCGTTCAACATGGTGCGCGCCACGTTCGACGCGCTGAAGAACCAGGTTTCGCCGCGTACCGTTGCCGCCAAGCGTGGCAAGAAGGTCAGCGAGATCGTCGGTCGGCGTCGTCAGGACATCGCCGCCGAGGCCGCGGCGCAGGCGTAGGGCGGAGCAGGACGATGGCAGCGGCGAAAACCGTCACGGTGACGCAGATCAAGAGCCCGATCGGGCGCCCGAAGGACCAGCGCCAGACCCTGATCGGTCTTGGCCTGAACAAGATGCACCGCACGCGCAAGCTGGAGGATACCCCCTCCGTGCGCGGCATGATCCGCAAGGTGCAGCACCTCGTGCAAGTGCACGAGAGCTGAGCCGGAGTAACTGGATATGCGACTGAACGAACTGGCCGACAATCCCGGCGCCCGCAAGCCTCGCAAGCGCGTTGGCCGCGGCATCGGCTCGGGCACCGGCAAGACCTCCGGGCATGGCGTGAAGGGCCAGAAGTCGCGCTCCGGCGTGGCGATCAACGGCTTCGAAGGCGGCCAGATGCCGATCTACCGGCGGCTGCCGAAGCGCGGCTTCACCAACCTGTTCGGCCGCCAGTGCGAGATCGTCAATCTGGGCGCGGTGCAGGCGGCGATCGCGGCCGACCGGCTGGATGCGTCCAAGCCGATCGACGAGGCGGCGCTGGTCGCGGCGCGGCTGGTGCGCAAAAGCCGCGATGGCGTACGTCTGCTTGCCAAGGGTTCGCTCAAGACCAAGGCGGAGTTCGTCGTGTACGGCGCCTCCAAGGCGGCGGTCGCGGCGGTGGAGAAGGCCGGCGGGTCGGTTACCGTGACCGCGCCGGCGAAGCCCGAGGCCGAAGCGACGGCCGACTAGTCAGCTGAACCAGCCCGCCGTTCGCGGGCTTTTGGGAACCGGATATGGCATCAGCCGCCGAACAACTCGCGGCCAACATCAATTTCGGCGCCTTTTCCAAGGCGACGGAACTGAAGAAGCGTATCTGGTTCACGCTGGCTGCGCTGATCGTCTATCGGTTGGGCACCTATATCCCGATCCCGGGCATCGATCCCGTCGCGCTGCAGGAGATCTTCGCGCAGCAGCAGCAGGGCATCCTGGGCATGTTCAACATGTTCTCGGGCGGCGCCCTGGGGCGGATGACGATCTTCGCCCTCAACATCATGCCGTACATCTCGGCCTCGATCATCATTCAGCTCCTGACCACGGTGTCGCCGCACCTGGAGGCGCTGAAGAAGGAAGGCGAGGCCGGCCGCAAGAAGATCAACCAGTACACACGCTACGGCACCGTGTTCCTGACCGCGATCCAGGGCTACGGCATCGCCGTCGGCCTGGAGGGGCTGACGGCGACCAGCGGCACCGTGGTGATCGACGCGGGCATCTGGTTCCGTTTCACTGCCGTGGTCACCCTGATCGGCGGCACCATCTTCCTGATGTGGCTGGGCGAGCAGATCACCGCCCGCGGCGTCGGCAACGGCATCTCGCTGATCATCTTCGCCGGTATCGTGGCGGAACTGCCATCGGCCATGGTGGCGACCCTGGAACTGGGCCGCACCGGCGCGATCTCGGCGATCCTGATCATCTTCCTGATCGTGATGGTGATCGGCGTGATCACCTTCATCGTGTTCATGGAACGGGCGCAGCGGCGCATTCTGATCCAGTATCCGAAACGGCAGGTCGGCAACCGCATGTTCGGCGGCGAGGCCACGCACCTGCCGCTGAAGCTGAACACCGCCGGCGTGATCCCGCCGATCTTCGCGTCCTCGCTGCTGCTGCTGCCGGCCACGCTGGCGAGCTTCTCGGCGCAGGACGGGCCGGAGTGGGTGACCACGCTGACGGCGCTGATCGGTCACGGCCAGCCGCTGTACATGCTGCTCTACGTGTCCGGCATCGTGTTTTTCTGCTTCTTCTACACCGCGATCGTGTTCAATCCGTCCGATACCGCGGACAACCTGAAGAAGTATGGCGGCTTCGTGCCGGGCATCCGTCCGGGCCAGCGCACCGCCGACTACCTCGACTACGTGCTGACCCGACTAACGGTGGTCGGCGCCATGTATCTGTCGGCGGTCTGTCTGCTGCCGGAAATCCTGATCTCGCAATACGCGGTGCCGTTCTACTTCGGCGGAACCTCGCTGCTGATCGTGGTGTCGGTGACCATGGATACGGTGGCGCAGGTCCAGTCGCACCTGCTGGCGCACCAGTACGAGGGCCTGATCAAGAAATCGAAGCTGCGGGGGCGTAACCGTTGAGGCTGATCCTGCTCGGACCGCCCGGTGCCGGCAAGGGCACGCAGGCCCAGCGCCTGCAAGACGCCTACGGCATTGTGCAGCTGTCGACCGGCGACATGCTGCGTGCCGCGGTCAAGGCGGGCACTCCGGTGGGCAAGCGCGCCGGCGAGATCATGGAGCGCGGCGACCTGGTCCCGGACGAGGTCGTGGTCGGCATCATTGCGGATCGGATCGACCAGGCCGACTGCGCCAAGGGCTTCATCCTGGACGGCTTCCCGCGCACCGTTGCGCAGGCCGACGCCCTGGAACAAATGTTGTCCGACAAGGGCTTGCGGCTCGATGCTGTGATCGAGATGAAGGTCGACGAGGAGGCGCTGGTGCGCCGCGTCACCGGGCGCTTCACCTGCGCCAAGTGCGGCGCCGGCTATCACGACGAATTCCAGCGGCCGAAGGTCGATGGCGTGTGCGACCGCTGTGGATCGAAAGAGTTCAGCCGCCGCGCCGACGACAACGAAGAGACGGTGCGCGCGCGGCTTGGCGCCTATCGCGAGCAGACCGCGCCGCTGTTGCCGTACTATGCTGACAAGAAGCTGTTACAGACCGTCGACGGGATGGCGGCCATCGATGATGTAACGCGTGAAATCATGGGGCTGCTCAAGGCAGCCTGAAGGGATTGACAACGACCGTCCGGTCCAGTAGATGCCTCCGTTCTCTGGACATCTGGCTGCACGGGGCGGCACGGTCTTCCACGTAGAGGAGACGCTGACGTGGCGCGTATCGCGGGTGTGAATATTCCAACCTCCAAACGAGTGGAGGTTGCGCTGACCTATATCCACGGCATTGGCCAGACAAAGGCCAAGCAAATCTGTGGCGTGGTGGGCATTCCGGCGGATCGGCGGGTGAATCAACTCACCGACCAGGAAGTCATCCAGATCCGCGAGGTGATCGACCGCGACTACATGGTCGAGGGCGATCTGCGGCGCGACGTGGCGATGAACATCAAGCGGCTGATGGACCTTGGCTGCTACCGGGGTCTGCGCCACCGCAAGGGTCTGCCGGTGCACGGCCAGCGGACCCACACCAATGCGCGGACCCGCAAGGGCCCGGCGCGACCGATCGCCGGCAAGAAGAAGTAAGCCGGTTGGACGCGGACAGGACAGGACAAGTAAGAGCAAAGCATGGCGCGCGATAAAACCAGGGTTCGCCGGCGCGAACGCAAGAACATCACCTCCGGCGTGGCGCACGTGACCGCCAGCTTCAACAATACGGTGGTGACCATCACCGACGTGCAGGGCAACGTGATCTCCTGGTCGTCGTCGGGTCAGCAGGGCTTCAAGGGCTCGCGCAAGTCGACGCCCTTCGCCGCCCAGATGGCCGCCGAGGACGCCGGCAAGAAGGCCGCCGAGCACGGCATGAAGACCCTGGAAGTGCAGGTCAAGGGGCCTGGCTCGGGCCGTGAGTCGGCGCTGCGCGCGCTGCAGGCCGGCGGCTTCGTGATCACGTCGATCCGGGACGTGACGCCGATCCCGCACAACGGCTGCCGTCCGCCGAAGCGCCGGCGCGTCTAGCCGGCGAGTATTCGTCCGTTCGGTCGCGCCGCCCGGCGCCGGCCGGAGCGGGCGCGATGACAAGGCGGTCGCATCCGCGGCCGCAAGCGAGGTTGAACCTGTGATCCAAAAGAACTGGCAAGAGCTGATCAAGCCGAAGAAGCTGGAGATTGAGCAGGGCCATGACGCGCAGCGTTTCGCAACCCTGGTCGCCGAGCCGCTGGAGCGCGGCTTCGGCCTGACCCTGGGCAACGCACTGCGCCGCATCCTGCTGTCGTCGCTGCACGGCGCCGCGGTGACGGCGCTGCAGATCGACGGCGTGCTGCACGAGTTCTCGTCGATTCCGGGCGTGCGCGAAGACGTCACCGATATGGTGCTCAACATCAAGGGCATGGCGGTGCGGCTGCACGCGGAAGGTCCGCGGCGGATCACGCTGCGCGCGGAGGGCCCTGGCCCGGTGAACGCCGGCCAGATCCAGACCTCGGCCGACATCGAGATCCTGAACCCGGACCTGGTGATCTGCCATCTCGACCACGGCGCCAAGCTGTCGATGGAGATGACGGTGGAGTCGGGCAAGGGCTACGTGCCGGCCGACCGCAACCGCACCGAGGATTCGCCGATCGGCTTGATCCCGGTCGACGCGGTGTTCTCACCGGTGCGCAAGGTCGCCTATCGGGTGGAGAACACCCGCGAGGGCCAGATCCTGGACTACGACAAGCTGACCATGACGGTGGAGACCGACGGCACCGTGGCGCCTGACGACGCCGTGGCTTACGCGGCCCGCATCCTGCAGGACCAGTTGCAGCTGTTCATCAACTTCGAGGAGCCGCGCGAGGAGACCGCCGCCGCCGAGCCGGAGACGCCGCGGTTCAATCGCAACCTGCTGCGCAAGGTCGACGAGCTGGAACTGTCGGTGCGTTCGGCCAACTGCCTGAAGAACGACAACATCATCTACATCGGCGATCTGGTGCAGAAGACCGAGGCGGAGATGCTGCGGACGCCGAATTTCGGCCGCAAGTCGCTGAACGAGATCAAGGAAGTGCTGACCCAGATGGGCTTGCACCTGGGCATGGAAATCGAAGAGTGGCCGCCGGAGAATATCGAGGACCTGGCGAAGCAGTACGAGACCGAATTCTGATTTCCCGCTGAAGCGGAACACGAGGTAACGAGCGATGCGACATCGCAAGTCCGGGCGGAAATTCAGCCGTCCCGCCGATCACCGCAAGGCCATGTTCGCGAACATGGCCTGCGCGCTGATCAAGCACGAGCAGATCACCACCACCTTGCCGAAGGCCAAGGACCTGCGCCCGATCGTCGAGAAGCTGATCACGCTGGGCAAGCGCGGCGGACTGCACGCCCGTCGCCAGGCGCTGGCGCAGCTGCCGGAGCAGGCGCAGGTCACCAAGCTGTTCGGCGATCTGGCGGAGCGCTACGCGGAGCGCCAGGGTGGCTACTGCCGGGTGCTCAAGGCCGGCTACCGCTACGGCGACGCGGCCCCGATGGCGATCATCGAGCTGGTCGACCGCGACCCTGACGCCAAGGGCCAGGACTCCGGTCCGGTGCAGGGCGACGAGGACGACAATGAGGCCGAGGCGGCCTAGGCTGGCCAGGTTGGCAGTCATGGACTTCAGCAAGGGGCAGCCGGTTCGGGCTGCCCTTTTTCGTCTCGTCGGCCTGCTGCTGGTGACCGCCGCCGCGCTGCTTCCCGCTGCGGCGAGCGCCAAAGTGCCCGAGAGCCGCGCCGAGATTACGCTGTCCTTCGCGCCTTTGGTGAAGCAGGTCGCGCCGGCGGTGGTGAACATCTACACCCGCAAGGTGGTACAGGAAGTGCAGCGCTCGCCGCTGTTCGACGACCCCTTCTTCCGGCAGTTCTTCGGCCGCCAGTTCGGAGTCGGACCGAAGCGGCGACGCCAGGTGAACTCACTGGGTTCCGGCGTGATCCTCACCGCCGATGGGCTGATCGTCACCAACCATCACGTCATTGATGGCGCCGACCAGATCACCGTGGCGCTGACCGACCGGCGCGAGTTCCCGGCCGAACTGGTACTGGACGACGAGCACACCGATCTCGCCGTGCTGCGCATCGACGCGGCCGGCGAGGAACTGCCGTTTCTCGATCTTCGCGACTCCGACGAGTTGCAGGTCGGCGACCTGGTCCTGGCGATCGGCAATCCGTTCAACGTCGGCCAGACCGTGACCAGCGGCATCGTCTCGGCGCTGGCGCGCACCGGCGTCGGCATCTCCGACTACCAGTTCTTCGTGCAGACCGACGCGGCGATCAACCCCGGCAATTCCGGCGGCGCGCTGGTCGGGATCGACGGCCGGCTGGTCGGCGTCAACACCGCGATCTTCTCGCGCAGCGGCGGCAGCCACGGCATCGGCTTCGCAATTCCCGCCAACATGGTCCGCGTGGTGCTGCAGAGCGCGCGCGAGGGGCTGAGCTACGTCGCCCGGCCCTGGCTCGGCGTGGAGACCCAGCCGGTGACGGCGGAGATCGCCGAGGGGCTGGGCCTGCCGGTGCCGCTGGGCGCCATGGTCAGTGCGACCTATCCCGGCGGTCCGGCCGACCGCGCCGGCATCCGGCCTGGCGATATCGTCGAGGCGGTCGACGGCCAGGATATCGAGGACCCGTCGGCGCTGGGCTACCGGCTCGGCACCCGGCTGGTCGGCGGCGAGGCGCAGGTCCGGCTGTGGCGCCAGGGCAAGGTGGTCGTGGCCTCGGTGCCGATGCGCCGGGCGCCGGAGGAGCCGCCGCGCGACGAACGCGAGATCGATGGCCGCAATCCGCTGGCCGGCGCCGTCGTCGCCAACCTGTCGCCGGCGCTGGCGGAGGAAATGCGGCTGAACCCGATGCAGCGCGGTGTGATCGTCACCCGGCTGCGGCGCGGCTCGGTGGCCTACCGCAACCGGCTGCGGCCCGGCGACCGGGTGCTGAAGGTGAACGGCGAGGCGATCGCCACCGTGGGCCAGCTGGTCGACGTCGTCGAGGCCGGCGGCGATGGCTGGTCGATGTCGATCCAGCGGGGCGACCAGGTGCTGAACCTGGTGATCCGGGGGTGAGCGACGACCTGTTCGTCGCAGCCGGCCTGGAACAGGCCAAGCCCGCGCCGCTGGCGGAACGATTGCGCCCGCAGGTGCTGGACGAGGTGATCGGCCAGGACCACATCCTCAACACCGCCGACGCGCCGCTGGCCCGCATGCTGAACGCGAAGCGGCTGTCGTCGCTGATCCTGTGGGGGCCGCCCGGCACCGGCAAGACCACGATCGCGCGCCTCCTGGCGCAGCAGGTCGGGCTGGAGTTCGTGCAGCTCTCCGCCGTGTTCTCCGGCGTCGCCGACCTGCGCAAGACGTTCGAGGCCGCGCGCAAGCGGCGCGGCGACGGGCTCGGCACGTTGCTGTTCGTGGACGAAATCCACCGCTTCAACCGGGCGCAGCAGGACGGCTTCCTGCCGGTGGTCGAGGACGGCACCGTGACCCTGGTCGGCGCCACCACCGAGAACCCCTCGTTCGAGCTGAACGCGGCGCTGCTGTCGCGCTGCCAGGTGCTGATCCTGCGCCGGCTCGACGACGACGCCCTGGAGGAACTTCTCAGGCGGGCGGAGGCGGCGCTTGGCCGATCGCTGCCGCTGGACGACGACGCGCGCGTCGCGCTGCGCTCGATGGCCGACGGCGACGGCCGTTTCCTGCTCAACCTGTGCGAGGAACTGGCCGACCTGCCGGCCGATGCCCGGCTGGACACAGCCGGTCTGGTGCGCACGGTGCAGCGGCGCGCGCCGGTCTACGACAAGGCCCAGGAAGGCCACTACAACCTGATCAGCGCGCTGCACAAGTCGATGCGCGGATCGGACGCCGACGCCGCGCTCTACTACCTGGCACGCATGCTGGTGGCCGGCGAGGAGCCGCTCTACATCGCCCGGCGCGTGGTGCGTTTCGCCTCGGAGGATATCGGGCTGGCCGACCCGCAGGCGCTGGTGCAGGCGGTGATGGCCAAGGAGGCCTACGACTTCGTCGGCTCGCCGGAGGGCGAGCTGTTTCTGGCCCAGGCGGTGGTCTATTGCGCCACCGCGCCGAAGTCGAACGCGCTTTACAAGGCGCTGTCGGGCAGTTACCGCGCGGCGCGCGAGACCGGCTCGCTGATGCCGCCGATGCACATCCTGAACGCGCCGACCAAGCTGATGAAGGAAGTCGGCTACGGCGACGGTTACGCCTACGACCACGACACGGAGGAGGCCTTCTCCGGGCAGGACTATTTCCCGGAGGAGATGGCGCGCGAGCGCTTCTACAACCCCACCGAGCGCGGCTTTGAGCCCGAGGTGGCCAAGCGGCTGGCCTACTGGGACAAGCTGCGCCGGCAGGGTGGCGGCGAGCCATGAAGATGTTGCTGGCGATCGCGCTGGGCGGGGCCATCGGCGCGGTGTCGCGCTACGGCGTGGTGGTGGCGGCCGGGCGCTGGTTCGGCTTCGGCTTCCCCTGGGGCACGCTGGCGGTGAACATCGTCGGCTCGCTGGTCATCGGGCTGATGTTCCAGATGCTGGAGCATCGCTTTCCCGGCATCGACCCGGCGTGGCGCGGCCTGATCGTGGTCGGCTTCCTGGGCGCGCTGACGACCTACTCCTCCTTCGCGCTGGACGCGGCCGACCTGTTCCTGCGTGGCGAGATCGCCGCCGTGTCGATCTACATCAGCGCGACCTTGATCGGGGCGCTGACCGGCGTCGCGTCGGGGCTGGCGATCGGCAAGATGCTCTGGGCATGAGCGCGCAAGAGCACACTCATGATGATAAATGGGCCGTGTCCTGCTGGGCACGGCCATGAGCGGTGTATCTCAGCATTCGGTTGGCGCGGACGCGGACGGCCAGCGCCTCGACCGCTGGTTCCGACAGCACTTCCCGGGCGTGCCGCATGGCCGGCTGGAGAAGCTGCTGCGTACCGGCCAGATCCGGGTCGACGGTCACCGGGCGAAGGGCAACACACGCCTGGAGGCCGGCCAGCAGATCCGCGTGCCGCCGTTGGACGCGACGGCGCCGCCGAAGGCGAGGGCGCCCGATCCGCGCGGCGTGAAGGAACTGGCCGACGCCATCGTGCACATGGACGAGCACGTCATCGTCATCGACAAGCCGGCCGGGCTGGCGGTGCAGGGCGGCAGCGGCGTCGGGCGCAGCGTCGACGCGCTGCTCGACGGCCTCACCTTCGAGAAGAAGGAGCGCCCGAAACTGGTGCATCGTCTGGACCAGGACACCAGCGGCCTGCTGGTCCTGGCACGTACCTCCGTTGCCGCGCGCAAGCTGACCCAGGCGTTCCGCGAACGCGACACCGAGAAGCTCTACTGGGCCATCGTCGTCGGCGTGCCGCCGGCCAAGCAGGGCAAGTTCGACCAGCGCCTGGCCAAGACCGGCGGTGCCGGTTCGGAACGCATGCGCGCCGCTGACGACGGCAAGTCGGCGGTGACCCTCTACCGGATGCTGGACAGTGCGGCCCGGCAGGCGTCGTTCCTGGAACTGCGGCCGGTCACAGGGCGTACGCATCAGCTCCGCGCACACTGCGCCGAGGCCGGCTGTCCGATCCTGGGCGACGGCAAGTATGGCGGGCGCGCCGCCTTCCTCGACAGTGTCGCCGATGCCAGGAAGCTGCACTTGCACGCCCGCGCGCTGCGTATCCCACATCCCGGTGGCGGCATGCTTGAACTCGAAGCGCCGCCGTCGTCGCATATACTGGAGACCATGCGCCGCCTGGGCTTCGATCCCGCCGGCGCCCGTTAGCCCCCGGGAGGACGTCCATGCCCTACGCGCAAAGCGACGGCGCCAAGCTCTACTACGAGGAGGCCGGCAGCGGCTTCCCGATCATCTTCGTGCACGAGTTCGCCGCCGACCTGCGCAGCTGGGAGCCGCAGGTGCGCTACTTCTCGCGGCGCTACCGGTGCGTGGTTTACAACGCGCGCGGCTACGCCCCCTCCGACGTGCCGGAGGATTCCAGCCATTACGGCCAGGACATCGCCGCCGACGACATCGCCGCAGTGCTGAACCACCTGAAGATCGACAAGGCGCACGTGGTCGGCCTGTCGATGGGCGGGTTCGCGACGCTGCACTTCGGCTTCCGCCACGCCAAGCTGGCGAAGTCGCTGGTGGTGGCGGGCTGCGGCTACGGCGCGCCGAAGGGCGAGGTGAACCGGTTCTCGGAGGAGTCAAACGTCGTCGCCGACCGGTTCCTCGCGGTCGGCACCGAGGAGGTCGCGAAGTCCTACATGTACGGCACCACGCGGGTGCAGTACCAGAACAAGGATCCGCGCGGCTTCGCGGAGTCGGTGGCGCAGTTCTGCGAGCACGAACCCCTGGGGCGGGCCAACACGCTGCGCGGCGTGCAGGCCAAGCGACCTTCGCTCTACGACCTGGAGGACCAGATGAAGGCGCTGGCCGTGCCGACGCTGCTGGTCACCGGCGACGAGGACGATCCGTGCCTGGATGCCAACATCTTCATGAAGCGGGCGATCCCGTCGTCCGGCCTTTGGGTGGCGCCGCGCACCGGGCACGCCATCAACCTGGAGGAGCCGACGATGTTCAACCAGCACCTGGCCGAGTTCTTCTCCGCGGTCGAACTGGACCGGTGGACGCAGCGCGACCCGCGCTCGATCTCCGCCACCGGCTCGATCATGCTGGCCGGCGACGACAACCGGGAGGGCTAGCATGGCCCGTCGCGCCTGGCTGATCGGCGTCCCCGCCGCCCTGGTGGCGGCCGGCGTCGTCGCCTGGCTCGCGTTCGACCCCAAGCAGTTCGTGGAGGGGAAGCTTGCCGAGGCGTTCGGTCAGGCGGTTCGGATCGAGACGTTGAGCTATGACCTGGGAACCGTTACCGCCGTTCGGATCACCGACCTGCTGGTCAACGGCGAGGGAAGCGATGCACCGGCCAAGGCGGATATCCGCGAGATCGAACTGAGCGTGCGGCTTTGGCCGCTGCTGCGCGACGAACTGGTCATCGAGGAACTGCGTGTGCGCGACGGCCGGGTTCGGCTTGATGAAAGCGATCTGACCGGCGTGCCCGAACCGCGGCTGGCGCGCGTCGCCGACGTGCGGATGAGTGCCATCGGCCTGCACCTGAGCTATGCCGGACACGAGGTCGACGTGTGGCTGGAGCAGTTCGGCGCCAAGCGCGACGGCGCGCGAACCGCGCTGGACGGCAGCGGCCGGATCGGCGCGGCACCCGACCGACTCGCGCCGTTCGAGGTCAAGGGCACGCTCGGCAGCCCCGGCGAGGTGACCGGCGGCAGTCGCTACGGCACCCGGCTGCAGGGCACGCTTGGCGACTCGGCAATCGCCTTCGATGGCGAAGTCGCGGCGGCTGAACTGACTGGCAAGGCCACGATCGACTCGCTTGAACTGGCTGACCTGCTGGCGCTGATCGGGATCGAGATGGCGCCGATCGGCCCGGTCAAAGGCACGGCGACATTGGCCGGGCAGGGCGAACTGCTGGCCGCGCGCGATATCGATCTGCTCGTCGGCGGCGACGGCGGCGCGCTACAGGGCCATATCAGCGGCAAGGTCGACGATGTCGGGGCGCTGCGCGGCGTCGAGCTGACCTTCACGGCGAGCGCGCCGGACGTCGCGGCATTGACGCCGTTGCTCGGCCAGGCGCCGATGTTGGGCGGCGGCCTCGATGCCGAGGGCCGGATCGCCGACGCCGACGGCCGTCTCACGATACCAGCGCTCACGGCCCGGCTGACGCTGCCCGAGCATTACGATATCACGGTGAAAGGCAGCATCGGCGGCCTGCCATTCCGCGACGCCGATCTGACGGTTTCCGGCTCGGTCAGCCAGGTGCCTGACTTGCCACCAGCGCTGGCGGCGTACGGTCCCTACACGGTGGCTGGCAGGCTGGTTGGCGATGGCGACAAGCTGCGGCTGAGCGACCTCGCGGTCGAGAATACCGCGGGCCAGGGCCTGCGCCTGCGGGCCAGCGGGTCGATCGGCAATGTGCTGGACCGCACCGACGTGGCGTTGCAGGTGACGGTGGCGGCGCCGTCGCTGGCCGCGCTCGATGCGTCGATGCCGGCCGACAGCGGCGCGGTGTCGGCCGAGATGGCGGTGGTGCCCGGCGAGGACGGCGCCATCGAATTCAGCGATGCGACTTTCAAGGTCGGCGAGATGGCGCTCACCGGCAAGGCGACCTACCGGCCGGGCGATGCGCTGACCGGCGAGTTCCATGTGCCGCACCTGGTGCTGGACAAGCTGCTGGCCGGCGGTGGCACGGGTGAGCGGGTGTTCTCCGAAGTCCCGTTGCCGTTCGGTGCGCTGGCCGTGCTGGACGCCGACGTGACGCTGGTCGCGGATGCGATCTCGATCGGCGAGCATCGCGGCGACAAAGTGACGATGCGGATGGTGACGGCGGGCGGCAATGTGCGACTCGACATGGCGCCCTTCGCCTTCGATGGCGGCGAGATCGGCGCCACGGTCGAGATCGATGTCACGGCCAGCCCGCCGACGTTGCGACTGGAAACCCGTGGCACCGGCGTGAAGCTGGGCGTCCTGTCGGCGCTGACGAAACAGCCGACGGCGCTGAGCGGCCGTGCCGACATCGACATCCGCGTCGCCGGGCGCGGCGACAGCCCGCATGCCATCGCCGCCAATCTGGCCGGCGAGGCGGCGCTGGTCGCCGCCGACGGCACCATCGAGAGCGAACTGATCAACCTGATCGCCGCCGATCTGGCGACCGAGATCTTCAGCCAGGCGACGGACAGCCGCGCCAGCACGCCGATGCAGTGCCTGTTGGCCAATTTCTCGATCCACCGCGGCCTGGCCGACGCCAAGGCGCTGTTCCTGTCGACAGACAAGATCATCGTCACCGGCGAGGGACGGGTGAACCTGGGTGCGGAGCGCTATGACCTGTCGCTGCTGCCGGCGCCGAAGGAACCGAGCCTGTTCAGTCTGGCGCAGCGAGTGAACGTCACCGGGCCGCTGAGCGACCCGTCGGTGACGCCGGATGCCGGCTCGCTGGCCTGGAGCGCGGTGCAGGCGCTGGTCGGCAATGCGTTGCTGCCGGGCGCCGGCCTGCTGCTACCCATGTTGAGCATCGGCAATGGCGATGAACATCCCTGTGCCCGCGAGGTGCGATCGATGCCGAAGGAGCGGGATGTGGTCGACAAGGCGACCGACGCCGCCAGCGGCGCGGTGAAGGCGGTCGGTGGCGCCGCCGAGAGCGTGGGCGACGCCGTCGGCGGTGCGGTCAAGGGTCTCGGCAAGCTGTTCAAGTAGGCGGATGAAGCGGTTCTACAAAGAGGCGACGACGGCCACGGCCGATGGTGGCGGTCACACCGTGCTGCTGGATGGACGGCCGGTGCGCACGCCGAAGAAGGCGCCGCTGGTGCTGCCGACGGCGGCGCTGGCCGACGCGGTGGCAGCCGAGTGGGCGGTGCAGGGCGAGCAGATCAAGCCGTCGGACATGCACCTGCTGCGTCTCTCCAACGCCGCCATCGACCTGATCCCGGCGAAACGCGAGGAGGTGCTGGCGGCGACGGCGCCCTATGGCGAGACCGACCTGCTGTACTACCGCGACGAGATCGGCACCGAGTTGCGCGCCGAGCAGGACGCCGCGTGGCAGCCGCACCTGGACTGGGCGGCGGCGCGCTATCGTATCGCTTTCCGGATCGTCGACCGACTGATCGCCGAGCCGCAACCCGACGGGACGGCGGCGGCGCTGCGCCGCGCGCTGGAGGCCGGCGACGACATGGCGCTGGCGGGCTTGAGCGACCTGACCGCGATGTTCGGCTCGCTGGTGCTGACGCTGGCGGTGTGGGAGGCGGCGACCGACATCGACACCGCATTTGCCGCCGCGCGGCTCGACGAGGCCTACCAGGAGCAGCGCTGGGGCATCGACGCGGAAGCCGCCCGGCGCACCGAGCGGCGCCTGGTCGAGGCTCGCGCCGGCGCCCGCTTTCTCGCGCTATTAAAGGGCTAAGCCGCTGGCCGGGCAGTCATATTGGTGCTATGCCGACGGACCACGGATGGGGAGGGCTGGGATTGAGTGACATCCTGCGCCGGCTGGAGGAAAAGCGTGCCCAGGCGCGCTTGGGCGGCGGTGAGAAGCGCATCGCCGCGCAGCACGCCAAGGGCAAGCTGACGGCGCGCGAGCGGCTCGACGTGCTGCTCGATCCGGGCTCGTTCGAGGAATACGACATGTTCGTCGAGCACCGGACCACTGACTTCGGCATGGCCGAGCAGAAGGTGCCCGGCGACGGCGTGGTCACCGGCTGGGGCACCATCAACGGCCGGCTGGTCTTCGTCTTCAGCCAGGATTTCACCGTGTTCGGCGGTTCGCTGTCGGAGGCGCACGCGGAGAAGATCTGCAAGGTGATGGACCAGGCGATGAAGGTCGGCGCCCCGGTCATCGGCCTGAACGACTCCGGCGGCGCGCGCATCCAGGAGGGCGTCGCCTCGCTCGGTGGTTACGCCGAGGTGTTCCAGCGCAACGTGCTGGCCTCGGGCGTGGTGCCGCAGCTTTCCGTCATCATGGGCCCGTGCGCCGGCGGCGCGGTCTACTCGCCGGCGATGACCGACTTCATCACCATGGTCGAGGACAGCTCCTACATGTTCGTCACCGGCCCCGACGTGGTGCGCACGGTGACGCAGGAGAGCGTGACCCAGGAAGAACTGGGCGGCGCGCTGACCCATGCGCGCAAGTCCGGCGTCGCCGACCTTACCTGCGTCAACGACATGGCGGCGCTGGCGGAGACCCGGCGGCTGTTCGACTTCCTGCCGCTGTCGAACCGCGAGGACGTGCCGCACCGGCCGACCGACGATGCGCCGGACCGCGCCGAGCCGTCGCTCGACACGCTGGTGCCGGCGAACGCGAACAAGCCCTACGACATGAAGGAGCTGATCGAGAAGGTCGTCGACGACGGCGACTTCTTCGAACTGCAGCCCGAGTTCGCCAAGAACATCCTCACCTGCTTCGCCCGCATGGACGGCCACACCGTGGGCATCGTCGCCAACCAGCCGATGGTGCTGGCCGGATGCCTGGATATCGACAGCGCGCGCAAGGCCGGCCGTTTCGTGCGGTTCTGCGACTGCTTCAACATCCCGATCCTGACCTTCGTCGACGTGCCGGGCTTCCTGCCGGGCACGGCGCAGGAATATGGCGGCATCATCAAGCACGGCGCCAAGCTGCTGTTCGCCTATGCCGAGGCGACGGTGCCGAAGGTCACGGTGATCACGCGCAAGGCCTATGGCGGCGCCTACGACGTGATGAGTTCCAAGCACCTGCGCGGCGACGTCAACTTCGCCTGGCCGTCGGCGGAGATCGCGGTGATGGGCGCGCAGGGCGCGGTGGAGATCATCTTCCGCAGCGAGATCGGCGATGCCCAGAAGATCGCGGCACGCACGGAGGAGTATCGCGAGGTCTTCGCGAACCCGTTCAAGGCCGGCAATCGCGGCTATATCGACGACGTGATCCGGCCGCACAACACGCGCCGGCGCATCAACCGCGCGCTCGCCATGCTGCGCGACAAGGCGCTGGAAAACCCCTGGAAGAAACACGACAACATCCCGCTGTAGCCATGCCGCTGTTCAACAAGATCCTGATCGCCAACCGGGGCGAGATCGCCTGTCGGGTGATCCGCACCGCCAAGGCCATGGGTATCGGCACCGTGGCGGTTCATTCCGATGCCGACGCCGAGGCGCTGCACGTGCGCATGGCCGACGAGGCGGCGGCGATCGGGCCGGCGCCGGCGGCCGACAGCTACCTGCGCATCGACCGCATCGTTGAGGCCTGCGAGCGGTTCGGCGTTGATGCCGTGCACCCCGGCTATGGCTTCCTGTCGGAGAACCGACTGTTCGCGCAGGCGCTGAAGAAGGCCGGGATCGCCTTCATCGGGCCGCCGGAAGGCGCGATCGCGGCGATGGGCGACAAGATCGAATCCAAGAAGCTGGCGATCAAGGCCGGCGTCAGCACCGTCCCGGGCGTAGAAGACATCATCGAGAGCCCGGACCACGCCGCCAAGGTCGCGGCCCAGGTCGGCCTGCCGGTGATGCTGAAGGCCTCGGCCGGCGGCGGCGGCAAGGGCATGCGCGTCGCCTACACCGATGAGGAAGTGCGCGAGGGCTTCGCCTCGGCGGCCTCGGAGGCGAAGTCCAGCTTCGGCGACGACCGGGTGTTCGTGGAGAAGTTCATCGAGCGGCCGCGCCACATCGAGATCCAGGTGCTGGCCGACAGCCACGGCAACTGCATCTACCTCGGCGAACGCGAATGCTCGATCCAGCGCCGGCATCAGAAAGTGATCGAGGAGGCGCCGAGCCCGTTCCTGGACGCGGCCACGCGGCAGGCGATGGGCGAACAGGCGGTGGCGCTGGCCAGGGCGGTGGACTATGCGTCCGCCGGCACCGTCGAGTTCATCGTAGATCAGAACAAAAACTTTTACTTCCTTGAAATGAATACGCGATTACAGGTCGAGCACCCGGTGACCGAGATGATCACCGGCATCGACCTGGTGGAGCAGATGATCCGCGTCGCCGCCGGCGAAGAACTTCAGATCAAGCAGGAAGATGTCTCGCTAACCGGTTGGGCGATGGAAGGCCGGGTCTATGCCGAGGACCCGCGTCGCGGCTTCCTGCCGTCGACCGGGCGTCTGGTGCGCTGCCAGCCGCCGAGCGGCGAGGGCGTACGGGTCGACACCGGCGTCGTCGAAGGCTCGGAAATCTCGATCTACTACGACCCGATGATCGCCAAGCTGGTCTGCCACGGCGCCGACCGGGACGAGGCCATCGCCAGGACCGAACGGGCGCTGGACGACTACTATGTGCGTGGCATCGGCCACAACATCGCGTTCCTGAGCGCGGTGATGCGCCATCCGAAGTTCCGCGCCGGCGACATCTCCACCGGCTTCATTGCCGAGGAGTTCCCCGGCGGTTTCGAGGGCGCGGCGATGACCGAGGCGGTGCGCCATACGCTGATCGGCGTCGCCCTGCTGGCGCGCTGGCGCACGGCGGCGCGCGAGGCGGAGATCAGCGGGCGGTTGCCGCACCACGCGCCGGCGCCGGCGGCCGATTGGGTCGTGGCCTTCGGCGGCGAGGGCGGCGGCGGCGGCGACGTCTTCCCGCTGTCGGTGACGCCTGCGACCGGCGGGCTCGACCTGGCGCTGGAGGGGCCGCATCAGGTCGCGGTGCGCGGCGACTGGCGCCCGGGACAGCCGATGTTCCGCGGCACCGTCGACGGTCGCCACGTGACCGTGCAGCTGGAGCGCCGGCCGCTCGGCTTCCGCCTGCACCATGCCGGCGTGGAGGTCGACGTCGCGGTCTACACCGCCGCGGAGGCCGAGCTCGCGCAGCACATGCCGGAGAAGGCGCCGCCGGACATGTCGAAATACCTGCTGTGTCCGATGCCGGGTCTGGTTCTGACGATCCACGTCGCCGAGGGCGAGCAGGTCAAGGCCGGCCAGCCGCTCGCCGTGGTCGAGGCGATGAAGATGGAAAACGTGCTGCGTGCGGAACGCGACGGCGAGGTCGCGGCGATCAAGGCGGCGCCCGGCGACAGCCTCGCGGTCGACGCGGTGATTCTGGAATTTGCCTAGGGTCGCGCGTCATCTGACGATCACCGGCCGGGTCCAGGGCGTCTGGTATCGCGGCTGGGCGGTGGAGACCGCCACCGCGCTCGGCCTGGACGGCTGGGTCCGCAACCGCCGCGACGGCAGCGTGGAGACGGTCGTCGCGGGCAAGGCGGCGGCTGTCGATGATTTTATCCAGGCCTGCCACCATGGCCCGCCATCGGCCCGGGTCGACAACGTCGCGGTCGAGGACGCGGAGGACCTGTCCGAGCGTTTTCACCAGCGCCCGACGGCCTGAGAGGCCCGGACCAACTCGGGGCATGGCGGCTTCTATGTTACCGTCAGTGCCGGGCTCGACCCGGCGATCTCAGACACCTCCATCGCTTCGGCGAAGGTGGTCTGCAGCGCGACGTCGAGGTCGTGCAGGGTCACCGGCAGGCCCATGTCGACCAGCGATGTCACGCCGGCGTCGCTGATCCCGCAGGGCACGATGCCGGCATAGTGGCTCAGGTCCGGTTCGACATTGATCGAGATGCCGTGGAAGCTGATCCAGTGGCGGATGCGGACGCCGATGGCGGCGATCTTGGCATCCGACCCGTGCCGGTCGACCCAGACGCCGATCCGGCCGGGCCGCAACTCGCCGCGCAGGTTGAACGCGGCCAGCGCGGCGATGGTCCAGGCCTCCAGCCGGCCAACGAAACCGCGCACGTCGCAGCCCCAGCGGTGCAGGTCGAGCAGCACGTAGATCACCCGCTGGCCGGGGCCATGATAGGTGTACTGGCCGCCGCGGCCGGTGCGGTGGACCGGAAAGCGCGGATCGGGCAGCAGGTCGGCGTCCTTGGCACTGGTGCCGGCGGTATAGAGCGGTGGGTGTTGGAGCAGCCAGATCAGTTCCGGCTCGGTGCCGGCGTGGATCGCGGCGACGCGGGCCTCCATCTCGGCGACGGCGGCCGGGTAGTCGACCGGTTCGTCACTGACCCGCCACTCGATCTCGCCCGCCATCGCCGCCGCCTTAACTGTCCGCTAACCCTAACATGGCACATCTGGCGCTGGTTCAAGGCCAGGGAAAGACCCGCAACAGATGCTCAAGGGCGCCGCGCTCAGCTCGATCCAGGACGTCTCCATCGACATCTCGGTGGTGATCGGCTCGACCACCATGCCGATTAATCAGCTCCTGAAGATGGGCCGCGGCGCGGTCATCGAGCTGGATGCGCATGTCGAGGACCATGCCTGGGTTTTCGCCAACAAGCGGTTGATCGCGCGTGGCGAGATCGTCGTCTCCGGCGAGAACGTGTCGATCCAGATCACCGAATCGTTCGTCGGCGGCCAGTAGTCCCGCCATCGCCGGCATCGCTTGCGGGCCTGGGGGCGATTTGCTATGTCGGCGCGGTTGAATGCGGTCGTGGCGGAATTGGTAGACGCGCAGCGTTGAGGTCGCTGTGGGGGAAACCCCGTGGAAGTTCGAGTCTTCTCGACCGCACCAGCCTTCGCCCGCGGGGCAAGCGAGGGCAACATCGCCGAAGCCCGCCGGGCCAAGGCGAGGCCTTGTGCCGCGAACTACGGCGCGGCAGGCCAACCCGAACCCGCGTCGCCCGCGTCCGCAGCATCCTCCTGGATCATAATTCGGCCGGCTGGCTTACAGCCGAGACGACCGCGCCTTGTCCGTATAGTGTAGGCGCAAGGACGCGCCGCGCCGCGGAAGCATGCCGACCGGACAGCCCTTCCGGCCAGACGCGCCCCTAGCCTTTGCACCGTTTCTTGGGGGAACGCCAATATGACCAACGATCTCGACCGGATGGCCATCGAGTATCACCAGTATCCGACACCGGGAAAGGTGTCGGTGGCGCCGACCAAGCGCCTGGCCAACCAGCTTGACCTGTCGCTGGCCTATTCCCCGGGCGTCGCCGCCGCCTGCAAGCTGATCGAGGAAGACCCGGCGCAGGCCGCCAACATGACCTCGCGCGGCAACCTGGTGGCGGTGATTTCGAACGGCTCGGCCGTGCTCGGTCTGGGCAATATCGGCGCGCTGGCCGGCAAGCCGGTGATGGAAGGCAAGGCGGTGCTGTTCAAGAAGTTCGCCGGCATCGACTGTTTCGACATCGAGGTCGACTGTTCCGACCCGGACAAGATGGTCGAGATCGTGGCGGCGCTGGAGCCGACCTTCGGCGGCATCAACCTGGAAGACATCAAGGCGCCGGAATGCTTCATCATCGAGCAGAAGTGCCGCGAGCGGATGAACATTCCGGTGTTCCACGACGATCAGCACGGCACTGCGATCTGCGTCGCCGCCGCCGTCTATAACGGCCTGCGGCTGGTCGACAAGAAGGTCGAGGACGTCCGCGTGGTCTGCTCCGGTGCCGGCGCGGCGGCGCAGGCCTGCGTGGCGCAGCTCATCAGCCTGGGTATCAAGCCGGAGAATATCGCCATGTGCGACCGGCGCGGCGTGATCTACAAGGGCCGCGGCGAAGGCATGGACGAGTTCAAGGAACGCTTCGCCATCGACACGCCGCACCGCACGCTGGACGACGCGATCACCGGCGCGGACGTGTTCCTCGGCGTTTCCGGTCCCGGCGCGATGAATGGCGAGCAATGCAAGCGCATGGCGGCCAAGCCGCTGATCCTGGCGCTGGCCAACCCGACGCCGGAGATCACTCCGGAAGAGGTCAAGGGCGCCCGTGACGATGCGATCATGGCGACCGGCCGGTCGGACTACCCGAACCAGGTCAACAACGTGCTGTGCTTCCCGTTCCTGTTCCGCGGCGCGCTCGATACCGGCGCGACCACGATCAACGAGGAGATGAAGCTGGCCGCGGTGAAGGCGATCGCCGACCTGGCGATGGCGGAGGCCTCCGACGTGGTCGCCTCGGCCTATGCCGGCGAGGCGCTGCAGTTCGGACCGGAATACATCATCCCGAAGCCGTTCGACCCGCGCCTGATCGTGGCGGTCTCCGCCGCGGTGGCGCGGGCGGCGATGGACAGCGGCGTGGCGACCCGGCCGCTGGCTGACATGAAGGCCTACGAGCGTCAGCTCAACGAGCGCGTGTACCGCACCGGCTTCGCGATGAAGCCGCTGTTCGACCGGGCGCAGGAAGCGCCCAAGCGCGTGGTCTATGCCGAGGGCGAGGAAGAGCGCGTTCTGCGCGCGGTGCAGATCGTGGTCGACGACGGCCTGGCCAAGCCGGTCCTGGTCGGCCGCGAAGACGTGATCAAGCACCAGATCGAGAAGATGGGCCTGCGGCTCGAGGTCGGCAAGTCGGTCGAGGTGATCGAGCAGGCGAACAACGACAAGCATGACGCCTACGCCACCGCCTATCACGAGATGATGGCGCGCAAGGGCGTGTCGCCGCAGACCGCCAGGCTGCACCTGCGGACGCGCTCGTCGCTGTTGGGCGCGATGATGGTGCAGCAGGGCGACGCCGACGCGCTGATCTGCGGCACCGTCGGGCGCTTCGACTGGCATCTGGACTATGTCCGCTCGGTGATCGCACTGGGCGACGGGGTCAGCGACGCGTCCGCGTTGCAGCTTCTGATCGCCGACGACACCACCGTGTTCATGGCCGACACCGCCGTGACCTACGATCCCAGCGCGCAGGAGATCGCCGAGATGACGGTGCTGTCGGCCGCCTGGGTGCGCCGCTTCGGTTTCGAGCCGCACATCGCGCTGGTCTCGCACTCCGACTTCGGCACCTCCGACGCGCCCTCGGCGCTGAAGATGCGTCAGGCGCTGGCGCTTCTGAAGGAGCAGGCGCCGGACCTGATGGTCGACGGCGAGATGAAGGCCGACTCGGCATTGTCGGAGCACGTGCGCGACCGCAGCCACCCGGGCTCGACCCTGGAGGGCACAGCCAACCTGCTGATCATGCCGAACCAGGACGCGGCCAATATCGGCTTCAACCTGGCGCGTACCATCTCGCATGGCATCGCCGTGGGGCCGATGCTGATCGGCATGTCGAAGCCGGCGCACATCGTGCACAACTCGATCAGCGTGCGCGGTCTCGTCAACATGACGGCGGTGGCGGTGATCGACGCCCAGGAACAGCTCGTCTAGGGCACATTCGCGCGGGCCGGCGATGACGCAAACGGAGAACAGCGACAGCCGGACCGACGCCGACGAGGTGGTCGACCGCGCGCTGGTGCGCGAGGTGTCGGCGGCACTGCAGGCCGACGATCCGGCCGCCGTGCACGGGCTGGTCGACGAGCTGCATGTCGCCGACCTCGCCGACCTGATCGATATCCTGCCGCGCGACCGGCGCGCCCAGTTGATCGACCTGCTGGGCGACCAGCTCGACCCGACGGTGCTGCCGGAGCTCGAGTACGAGGTGCTGACCGACGTGCTCGAGCAGCTGACGCCGGGGCGGATCGCGGCCGCGGTGTCGGCGCTCGACACCGACGATGCCATCGTGGTGCTGGAGTATCTGGACGAGGAGCGCCACGACCAGGTGCTGGCGGTGTTGCCGCCGCCGGATCGGGCCGCGGTCGAGGCCGCGCTGGCTTTCCCGGAGGAGAGCGCGGCGCGGCTGATGCAGCGCGAGTTCATCGCCGTGCCGGCCTTCTGGACGGTCGGCCAGGTGATCGACTACTGCCGCGAGACCACCGACCTGCCGGACGACTTCTACGAGATCTTCGTGGTCGACCCGCGCTTCCGGCCGCTGGGCCAGGTGCCGCTGAACCGGCTGCTGCGGCAGATGCGGCCGGTGATCGTGCGCGACATCGTCGAGACCGAGGTGCGCCCGATCCCGCTCGACCTGGACCAGGAGGAGGTCGCCTTCCAGTTCCAGCAATACCGGCTGACGTCGGCGCCGGTGGTCGACCAGGCCGGCCGCATGATCGGCGTGATCACCTTCGACGACATCACCGACGTGGTCGAGGAGGAGGCGGAAGAGGATCTGATGCGCCTGTCCGGCCTGGGCGGCGGCGAGACCGATCTGTACGCCAACACCCTGCGTACCACGCGCACGCGCTTCGTCTGGCTGGCGATGAACCTGTGCACGGCGATCCTGGCGTCGTTCGTGATCGCCGCCTTCGACGCGACCATCGAGCAACTGGTGGCGCTGGCCGTGCTGATGCCGATCGTGGCCTCGATGGGCGGCAATGCCGGCACCCAGACGGTGACGGTGGCGGTGCGGGCCCTGGCCACGCACGAACTGACAACAGCGAACGCGGTGCGTTTTTTCATCAAGGAAGTCGCGGTCGGCGGCCTCAACGGGGTGATGTTCGCGGTGCTGATGGCGGCGATCTGCTTCGTCTGGTTCCAGGACGTCGGGCTGGCGGCGGTGATCGGCGCGGCGATGGTTGTAAACCTGCTGGTCGCCGGGCTCGCGGGCACGCTGATTCCGCTTACCCTGGAGCGGTTCAACATTGACCCGGCGGTGTCGGCGGCGGTGTTCCTGACCACCGTGACCGACGTGATCGGCTTCTTCGCCTTCCTCGGCTTGGCGGCGCTGTTCCTGCTGTGATTTCGCAAGTGCGAAGGACTGCATAGCCCTTGAGCGTGATGAAATTATGTGCAAACGCTCATTTGTTGCGCTTAACATACTGACATAACTCATCAATTTCGAAAAAATCTCGCGCGAGCGCATTTTTGCACTTGCGTTTGTGCGTTGCAGCATTCAGATTCGAGATGCGTTGGATGGCTTCTGTCATCGACGCACGCTTGATGGCGTTTCCTCCCAAAACTTACGGGCCGTCCTTCGGGACGGCCCTTTTTTCTTGCTTAACCGATGGCGTCTAGGCTCGGCCCATGTGGCGCCTCGTTCTCCTGATCCTGATCGTGTCGACCGCGCCGGCGGCGGCGGCGCCGGGTTGCGCCTGGCTGGTGCGTCACGCGCCGGCGGCCGACGTCGCCTACAAGCCCGGTGTCGACGTGCACGGCCGCCCGGTGGTGCCGGCCGACCTCAACGCGCAGCCCCAGATACTGCAGGGACAGCGGGTCCAGCTCGACCTGGCGCTGCCCGTCTCGCAGTTCCGTAGCGGCCGCGCGCGACGCGTCGACGATGCCGATGTCCTGATCGGCGAACTCGAATACGACCTGGCCAGCGGCGCGCTGTGGCTCGATGGGCGGCAACTGATCGCGGCCGACCAGGCGGCTGTCGTCGCCTACTGCCGCGACCGTGAAGGCCTGCCGCCGTTGCCAGCCCTCAAGCCAGCGCCTAAATAGGGGCCTTCCAGCAACCCGAAAGGGCAAGGCCCCGATGAAGCTGTCGCAGTACTTCCTGCCGGTCCTGAAGGAAAACCCGGCCGAGGCGCAGATCGTTTCGCACCGGCTGATGCTGCGCGCCGGCATGGTGCGCCAGACCGCGGCCGGCATCTACGCCTGGCTGCCGATGGGCCTGCGGGTGTTGAAGAAGATCGAGCAGATCGTGCGCGAGGAGCAGAATGCGGCCGGCGCCCAGGAAGTGCTGATGCCGACGATCCAGTCGGCCGACCTGTGGCGCGAGTCGGGCCGCTACGACGACTACGGCAAGGAGATGCTGCGGATTCGCGACCGGCACGACCGCGACATGCTGTACGGGCCGACCAACGAGGAGGTGATCACCGACATCTTCAAGTCCGGTGTGCGCAGCTATCGCGACCTGCCGCTGAACATGTATCACATCCAGTGGAAGTTCCGGGACGAGGTGCGGCCGCGCTTCGGCGTGATGCGCGGGCGTGAGTTCCTGATGAAGGACAACTACTCCTTCGACCTCGATTTCGAGGGCGCGCGACGGTCCTACAACAAGATGTTCGTCGCCTACCTGCGCACCTTCGCGCGCATGGGCCTGAAGGCGATCCCGATGGCGGCCGACAGCGGTCCGATCGGCGGCGACATGAGCCACGAATTCATCATCCTGGCGGAGACCGGCGAGAGCGAGGTGTTCTGCCACGCCGACTACCTCGACCAGGCGGTCGATGCGGATGTCGCGTACGACTCCGATCTGTCGGAGTTCATCGCCGGCTGGACGGCGAAATACGCCGCCACCGACGAGAAGCACGATGCCGCCCGCTTCGAGGCCGAGGTGCCGGCCGACAAGCGGCTGGTGACGCGCGGCATCGAGGTCGGCCACATCTTCTATTTCGGCACCAAGTATTCCAAGCCGCTGGACGCGACCGTGGTCGGCCCCGAGGGCAACGAGATCCCGGTCGAGATGGGCTCCTACGGTGTCGGCGTCAGCCGGCTGGTCGGTGGCATCATCGAGGCCAGTCACGACGAGGCCGGCATCGTCTGGCCCGATGCGGTGGCGCCGTTCGACGTCGGCATCGTCAACCTGAAGCCGGGTGACCATACCTGCGATGCCCTGGTCGCCGACCTGGAGGCCAAGCTCAACGCGGCGGGCAGGGACGTGCTGGTCGACGACACCGAGGATCGGGCAGGTGCGAAGTTTGCCACCATGGACCTGATCGGCCTGCCCTGGCAGGCGATCGTCGGGCCGCGCGGCGCCAAGGCCGGCACGGTGGAGCTGAAGCGGCGGGCCACCGGCGAGCGGCTGGAACTGCCGCTGGACACCGCGGTCACCAAGCTCGCCGGCTGAGCCGGTGTTTGCCCGGTTCGAGTGGCTGCTGGCGGCGCGCTACCTGCGCACGCGCCGGCGCGACGGCTTCATCTCGGTGATCGCCTGGTTTTCGCTGCTCGGCATCGCGCTGGGCGTTGCCACGCTGATCATCGTGATGAGCGTGATGAACGGCTTTCGCGCCGAGCTGCTGGGCCGCATCCTGGGGCTCAACGGTCACGTGGTGGTGCAGGGCATCGCCGGACCGCTGAGCGACTTCGATACCGTCGCCGGCAAGCTGCGCGCCGTCGCGGGCGTCGCGGTCGCGCGGCCGCTGGTCGAGGGCCAGGTGATGGCGACCGCCAACGGCGCCGCGTCGGGCGCGTTGGTACGCGGCACCCGGCCGGCCGACCTGAAGGCCCGCGCGATCATCGCCGACAACATCAAGAGCGGCTCGCTGGACGATTTCGAGGGCCGCCACGCAGTGCTGATCGGCACCCGGCTGGCGGCCAAGATGGGGTTGCAGGTCGGCGACGCGATTACCCTGATCTCGCCGCAGACGACCACGACGGCGTTCGGGTCGGTGCCGCGCGGCAAGGCCTACCAGGTGGTCGGCACCTTCGAAGTCGGCATGTACGAGTACGACAGCAGCTACATCTTCATGCCGCTGGCGGCGGCGCAGACCTACTTCCGGCTCGGCGACGCGGTCAGCGGGGTGGAGCTGGAGATCGACGATCCCGACGACGTCGCGGCGCTGCGTCTGCCGCTGTTCCGCGCCATCGGCGGGGCCGGCCGGGTGGTCGACTGGCAGCAGCTCAACTCGCACTTCTTCAGCGCGCTGCAGGTCGAGCGCAACGTGATGTTCCTGATCCTGACGCTGATCATCCTGGTCGCCGCGTTCAACATCATCTCCGGCCTGATCATGCTGGTGAACGACAAGGGCAAGGGCATCGCCATCCTGCGCACCATGGGGGCGACGCGCGGCGCGGTGCTGCGCGTGTT
Source organism: Alphaproteobacteria bacterium (assembly GCA_040223615.1). GTDB lineage: Bacteria > Pseudomonadota > Alphaproteobacteria > JAVKFY01. The sequence goes on along the minus strand of JAVKFY010000051.1, from coordinate 99,563 downwards.
CCTGATCGCCGGCACCGCCATCGGCGTGATCGGTACCGCGGCCGGCTTCGCGCTGGGGATGGTGTTCTGCGCCAATATCGACCGTATCCGGCTGTGGCTGGAGAGCCTGTCGGGGACCGAGCTGTGGTCGCCGGAAATCCGTTTTCTGTCGCAGATTCCAGCCGTGGTCGATCCGACCGAGGTGGTCGCGGTGGTGGCGATGGCGCTGGGCCTGTCGCTGGCGGCGACGATCTACCCGGCGTGGCGCGCGGCCCGGCTCGATCCGGTCGAGATGCTGCGCTATGAGTGAGCCGGCTGGCGACTGGGCGCTGCGTCTCGACCAGGTCAAGCGCCGCTTCCCGCAAGGCGAGGGCTGGCTGGAGATCCTGCGCGGCGTCGACTTCACGCTGCCGGCGGGCGAACTGGTGGCGCTGGTCGGCCCGTCGGGCAGCGGCAAGTCCACCTTGCTGCAGATTGCGGGCCTGCTGGAGCCGCCGAGCGAGGGCGAGGTGTGGATCGGCACCCGGGCCTGCGGCAAGCTGGGGGACGGCGAGCGCACCGCCTTGCGCCGCGACGCCATCGGCTTCGTCTACCAGTTCCACCACCTGCTGCCCGAGTTCACCGCGATCGAGAACGTGATGATGCCGATGCGTATCGCCGGCATCGGCGCCGGCGCGGCGACGACGCGGGCGCTCGACCTGCTGACCACGCTCGGCATCGAGCAGCGCCAGAGCCACCGCCCGGCGCAGCTTTCCGGCGGCGAACAGCAGCGCGTTGCCATCGCCCGCGCCATCGCCAACCGACCGCGCGTGCTGCTGGCCGACGAGCCGACCGGCAACCTCGATCAGGCGACCGCCGACGTGGTGTTCGCCGAACTGGTGGAGCTGGCGCGCGGGCAGGGCGTGGCGGCCCTGATCGCCACTCACAACGACGCGCTCGCAGCCCGCATGGACCGCACCGTGCGGCTGGTCGATGGGGTGTTGGTGGCGGGGTAGGCGGTCGAGGTAGGCCGGATGCTGTGCAGCGAATTCCGGGCATACCAGTGACTTGGCGGCGGCGCTCCCGGATCACGCTGACGCTGCATCCAGGCTACGGGTTCGCGCGAGACTCCGGCACCCGAATCATCAGAAACTCCGGCCATGCCCCACGCTGATTTCGTCCACCTGCGCTGCCATTCCGCCTATTCGCTGGCGGAGGGGGCTATCCACATCAAGCAACTGGCTGAGCTCGCCGCCGATTGCGCGATGCCGGCGCTGGCGCTGACCGACACCGACAACCTGTTCGGGGCACTGGAATTCTGCGAGGCGATGACGGCGGCGGGCGTGCAGCCGATCGTCGGCGCCTCGATCCGGCTGGCCCGGCGCGGCGACGAGCCGAAGCGCAACGCATCGGCGCCGGCCTACGACCGCATCGCGCTGCTGGTGCAGGACGAGCCGGGATATCTCAACCTGCTGCGGCTGGTCTCCGACGCCTATCTGGCGGGCGAGGATTCCGATCCGGTCGTGAATTGGGACGACCTGGCGGCGCACAGCGGCGGCCTGATCGCGCTGTCCGGCGGGCTGGACGGACCGCTGGGCCGGCTGGCGGCGACCGGACAGAAGGACCAGGCGGCGGCGCTGGCGGCCGAACTGGCGAAGCTGTTCCCGGGCCGGCTCTACATCGAGTTGCAGCGCCATGGCCGGTCGATGGAGCCGATGGCCGAGGCGATCCTGCTCGACATCGCCTACGGCCAGGACCTGCCGCTGGTCGCCACCAACGACGTCTTCTTCGCCGAGCCCGGCATGTACGAGGCGCACGACGCGCTGCTGTGCATCGCCGAGGGCGCGACGGTGGTGGAGACCAAGCGCCGCAAGGTCACGCCGGAGCACTATTTCAAGACCGCGGGCGAGATGGCCGAGCGTTTCGCCGACCTGCCCGAAGCCATCGCCAATACGGTCGTGGTCGCCCGGCGCTGCGCCTATCGCGTGCCGATGCGCGATCCGATCCTGCCGCGCTTCACCGACGACGACGAGACCGCGCTGCTGCGCCAGATGTCCGCCGACGGCCTGGCGCGACGGATGGAACGCGCCGGCATCGAGGACACCGCGGCCTACGACGAGCGACTGGAATTCGAGCTGAAGGTCATCATCGAGATGGGCTTCGCCGGCTACTTCCTGATCGTCGCCGACTTCATCCAGTGGGCGAAGCACCAGTCGATCCCGGTCGGGCCGGGGCGCGGCTCCGGCGCCGGCTCGGTGGTTGCCTGGGCGTTGCAGATCACGGACCTCGATCCGCTGCGCTTCAACCTGCTGTTCGAGCGTTTCCTGAACCCGGACCGGGTGTCGATGCCGGACTTCGACATCGACTTCTGCCAGGACCGGCGCGACGAGGTGATCGAGTACGTTCGCGACAAGTACGGCATCGACCAGGTCGCGCAGATCATCACCTTCGGCAAGTTGCAGGCGCGCGCGGTGCTGCGCGACGTCGGTCGGGTGCTGGGGATGCCCTATGGCCAGATCGACCGACTGTGCAAGCTGGTGCCGAACAACCCGGCCAACCCGGTCAGCCTGACCCAGGCGATCGACGGCGAGCCGCGCCTGCAGGAGGCGCGCAAGGACGACGAGCAGGTCGACAAGCTGTTCGACATCGCGATGCGGCTGGAGGGCCTGTACCGGCACGCCTCGACACACGCGGCCGGCATCGTCATCGGCGACCGGCCGCTGGCCGAGTTGGTGCCGCTCTACCGCGACCCGCGCTCCGACATGCCGGTCACCCAGTTCAACATGAAGTGGGTCGAGCAGGCCGGCCTGGTGAAGTTCGACTTCCTCGGCCTGAAGACGCTGACCGTGCTCGACAAGTGCATCGGGTTGCTGAAGCGGCGTGGCATCGACGTGGCGCTCGACACCATGCCGCTCGACGACGAGAAAACCTACCAGATGCTGCAACGCGCCGAGGCGGTGGGCGTGTTCCAGTTTGAAAGCGGCGGCATGCGCGACCTGCTGCGCGAGGCGGTGCCGACCAACATCGAGGACCTGATCGCCATGGTCGCGCTCTATCGGCCGGGGCCGATGGAGAACATCCCGAAGTACGTCGCCTGCAAGCACGAGCGCGAGCAGCCGGAGTTCCTGCACGAGACCATCGAGCCGGTGGTCGCCGACACCTACGGCGTGATCATCTACCAGGAACAGGTGATGCAGCTCGCGCAGGTCTTTGCCGGCTTCACGCTGGGTCAGGCCGACCTGCTGCGGCGCGCCATGGGCAAGAAGATCAAGTCGGAAATGGACGCGCAGCGCAACGTGTTCATCGAGGGCGCGCAGGCACGCGGCGTGGCGGCTGACCGCGCCACCTACGTGTTCGATCTGGTCGACAAGTTCGCCGGCTACGGCTTCAACAAGGCCCACTCCGCCGGCTATGGCCTGGTCGCCTACCAGACTGCGTATCTCAAGGCGAACTATCCGGTGGAGTTCATCGCCGCGGCGATGACGCTGGACATCAACAACACCGACAAGCTGAACGTGTTCCGCCAGGAGGCCGACCGGCTCGACATCGAGCTGCTGCCGCCGGACATCAACAACTCGGCCGTCGAGTTCTCGGTGGAGGCGAAGGACGGGCAGGGTGCGATCCGCTACGCGCTGGGCGGCATTCGTAATGTCGGGCGCGAGGCGATGCGTTCGCTGGTCGCCGAGCGCGACGGCAACGGCGCCTTCGCCGACCTGTGGGACTTTGCCGGCCGTCTCGACAACAAGCAGATGAACAAGCGCCAGATGGAGAACCTGGTGCGCGCCGGCGCGTTTGACGCGCTGAACCCGAACCGGGCGCAGCTCGTTGAGGGCGCCGACCTGGTGCTGCGCTACGCGGCGGCGCTGGCGAACGAGCGCGGCTCGGACCAGGGGAGCCTGTTCGGTGGCGACGGCGGCGTCTCGGTGCCACCGCCGAAGCTGCCGGAGGTGCCGGCCTGGAGCCTGACCGACAAGCTGAGCCATGAGTTCGATGCGGTCGGCTTCTACCTGTCCGCGCACCCGCTGGACGCCTACAAGGCGGCGCTGGAGAAGGCCGGCGTGCTGCCCTATGCCGAGATGCGCCAGCGCGCGCGCGACGGCACCCGGTTCAAGCTCGCCGGCACGGTGCTGAGCAAGCAGGAACGCACATCCGCGCGCGGCAGCCGCTTCGCCTTCGTGCAACTCTCCGATCCCTCCGGCATGTTCGAGATCGCGGTGTTCGCCGAGCTGCTGTCGGAGAAGCGCGAGCTGCTGGAGCCCGGTGCGCTGCTGCAATTCTCGGTCGACGTGCGCGGCGAGGGCGACGAGGCGCGGCTGACGGCGCAGTCGGTGACCACGGTGGAGGCCGTCGCGGCGCAGAATGCCGGCGGCATCGAGATTTTCGTACGCGACCGGGCGCCGCTGCCCTCGATCTTCCAGGAATTGCAGCGTCACAACGGCCATCGCGGCGGACCGGTCCGGCTGGTGCTGCAACTAGCTGACGTCGGCAAGGAAGTCACCCTCGAGCTGCCGCGCGAAATTCGCGCCACCGCCCCGGTTCGCGCCGCGATCAAGGCGATCAGCGGCGTGGAGCACGTTCAGGATCTCTAGGCGGCGACGGAGCCGCAGGGCGCGCGGCGTGCTAGAGTGAGGCAAGCTTGCTGGGCGCGAGGGACGTGCCGTGAAACCTTATGGACGAACGCTCTTTGCCGGACTGGCGCTGGTCGCCGGGCTGGGCGTCGCCATGCCGGCGACGGCCGGGGGCGACTTCTTCTTCAGCTTCGGGGTCGGGTCGGGGTACCACCACCGCGGCTATCACCGTGGCCACCACTGGCGCGGGCATCACTGGCGCGGGCATCACTATGGTCATCACCGCCACCACTACCGGCCGCACTACCGCTCCACGGTGATTTTCGCGCCGCCGCCGGTCTACTACGTACAGCCGGCGCCGCCACCGCCGCCGCGCGAGACCTGCGCGCGCTTCAACGGCGACGCCACGGTCGACGGGCGGGGCACGCCGTTCCATGGCGTCGCCTGCCTGCGCGGCGATGGGCGCTGGCATATCGTTTCCGGCGGCTAGGCAACGGCCGCGGCCCTTGCCATGGCGCCCGCATAGGGCTATGTAGCCGCCGCAACTTCACACGTGGGTCTTGCGGGGCACATTCGTGCCTCGTTCCGGTGTCTGGCCAGGTGGCCGGATGAACTGGCCCACGGCGGCTAACCGGAGATACCGATGAGCATTGCCGAACTACCGACCTTCACCATGCGCCAGCTCCTGGAAGCGGGCGTGCACTTCGGGCACCAGACGCACCGCTGGAACCCGAAGATGGGCCGCTACATCTATGGCGCCCGCAACAACATTCACATCATCGACCTGCGCCAGTCAGTGCCGCTGCTGCATCGCGCGCTGGTCGCGGTCCGCGACACCGTCGCCGGCGGCGGCCGGGTGCTGTTCGTCGGCACCAAGCGGCAGGCGTCGGACCTGGTCGCCGACCACGCCGGCCGCTGCGGCCAGTACTACGTCAACCACCGCTGGCTCGGCGGCATGCTGACCAACTGGAAGACGATCTCGCAGTCGATCCGCCGGCTGAACGAGTTGGAAAACCAGCTCGCCGAAGAGCATACGGGCCTCACCAAGAAAGAAACCCTGCGCCGCAGCCGCGAGCTGGAGAAGCTGCAGCTCACGCTGGGCGGCATCAAGGAGATGGGCGGGCTGCCCGACCTGATGTTCGTGGTCGACACGGTGAAGGAAAAGATCGCCATCGACGAGGCGCGCACCCTGGGCATCCCCGTGGTCGCGGTGGTCGACAGCAACTCCGACCCGGATCGCGTGACCTTCCCGATCCCCGGCAACGACGACGCCAGCCGCGCCGTGGAGCTGTATTGCGACCTGGTCGGCCGGGCGGTGATCTCCGGGCTGCAGCAGGAGCTGTCGGCCTCCGGTGTCGACGTCGGCGAGCAGGAAGTCACGGTCGAGGAGCTCGACGAGCCGGTCGCCGAAGCCGCTCCGGAAGCCGCGCCAGCCGCCCCGGAAGCCGCGCCAGCCGCCGAGCAGACCCCGGCCGCCGAGTAAGCGTTTGCCTTTTCAGGCAAGCGGTTGGAACACATTCTGAATCTACGAGGTTAACATGGCGCAGATCACTGCCTCTCTCGTGAAAGAGCTTCGCGACAAGACCGGCGCCGGCATGATGGACTGCAAGAAGGCGCTCACCGAAGCCGATGGCGACATGGAGGCTGCGGTCGACTGGCTGCGCACCAAGGGCCTGGCCGCGGCGCAGAAGAAGTCCGGGCGGGTCGCCGCCGAAGGCCTGGTCGCGGTGGCGACCGATGGCGGCCGTGGTGCCGTCGTCGAGGTCAATTCGGAGACCGATTTCGTCGCCCGCAATGAGCAGTTCCAGGGCTTCGCGAGCACCGTGGCTGGCATCGCCAACGAGACCGGCGATGATGTCGCCGCGATCCTGGCCGCCAGCTATCCCGGCGCGGGCCACAGCGTGCAGGACGAACTGACCAACCTGGTGGCCACCATCGGCGAGAACATGACGCTGCGCCGGGCCGCGGCGTTGCGCGCCGATCCGGGCGTGGTTGGCGCCTACACGCATGCCGCCGCCGCGCCTGGCCTGGGCCGGATCGGCGTACTGGTGGCGCTGGAATCATCCGGTGACGCGGCCAAGCTGGCCGAGCTCGGCAAGCAGGTCGCGATGCACATCGCGGCCGCCGCGCCGCAGTCGGTCGACGTCGCGGCGCTCGATCCGCAGTCGATCGAGCGCGAGCGCGCGGTGCTGAGCGAGCAGGCGCGCGAGAGCGGCAAGCCGGAGAACATCATCGAGAAGATGGTCGAGGGCCGCCTGCGCAAGTTCTACGAGGACGTGGTGCTGACCGAGCAGGTGTGGGTGCACGATCCCGACCTTCGGGTCTCCAAGGTGCTGGAGCAGGCTGGCAAGGACCTGGGCGCCCCGGTGAAGATCACCGGCTTCGTCCGCTTCGCCCTGGGCGAGGGCGTGGAGAAGGAAGAGAAGGACTTCGCGGCCGAGGTCGCGGCCGCGCAGGCCGGCGCCTAAGTCGGGCGCGGCGCCGATGACCGCGGAGTCCGCCGCCGGCACGCCACCCTATAAGAGGGTGATGCTGAAGCTGTCCGGCGAGGCCCTGATGGGCGGCAGCGAATACGGCATCGACTTCGATACCGTTGGGCGCATCGCCAACGATATCAAACAGGTGCTTGCCCTGGGCGTCGAGGTCGCCATCGTGATCGGCGGCGGCAATATCTTCCGTGGCGTCGCCGGCGCCACCGTCGGCATGGAACGGGCCAGCGCCGACTACATGGGCATGCTGGCCACCGTCATCAACGGACTGGCCTTGCAGAACGCGCTGGAGGAATGCGGCGTGGTCAGCCGGGTGCAGTCGGCGATCCCGATGGCGTCGGTGTGCGAGCCCTATATCCGGCGCCGGGCGATCCGACACCTGGAGCTGGGCCGGGCGGTGATCTTCGCCGCCGGCACCGGGAACCCGTTCTTCACCACCGATACGACCGCGGCGCTGCGCGCGGCGGAGACCGGCTGCGAAGTGCTGTTCAAGGGAACCCAGGTCGACGGCGTCTACGATTCCGACCCGGTGAAGAATCCGAACGCGAAACGTTTCGAGGAACTGACGTTCCACGATGTACTGGCGCGCGACCTGAAGGTCATGGACGCGGCGGCGATTTCCCTCGCGCGCGAGAACCAGATTCCTATACTCGTCTTCTCCATCCACTTGGCCGGCGCCTTCGCAGATGTGGTGCTTGGCCGGGGGCAATGCACAATCATACGGGGGGAGTGAACGTGGCCGATCCCGACATTTCCGACCTGGAACGGCGGATGAAGGGGGCGGTCGAGGTGCTGCGGCAGGAGTTCGGCGGTCTGCGGACCGGCCGCGCCTCGGCTAGCCTGCTGGAACCACTGGTGGTTCAGGCCTACGGCTCACCAATGCCGATCAATCAGGTCGCTACGCTGTCGGTGCCGGAACCGCGCATGCTGTCGGTTCAGGTCTGGGACAAGGCCAATGTCGGCGCCGTGGAACGGGCGATTCGCGAGAGCGGCCTGGGCCTGAACCCGATCGTCGAGGGCCAGTTGCTGCGCCTGCCGATTCCCGAACTGACCGAGGAGCGGCGCCAGGATCTGGCCAAGATCGCGCATAAATATGCCGAGCAGGCCAAAATCGCCGTGCGCAACGTGCGCCGCGACGGCATGGAAACGCTGAAGAAGATGGAAAAGGACGGCGAGTTGAGCCAGGACGACCATCATCTTTGGGGCGACGAAGTGCAGTCGCTGACCGACGCCGCCGTCGCCGAGATCGACGAGGCGCTGGCGACCAAGGAAAAAGAGATCATGCAGGTCTAGGCGGGCATGGAGTCCGCATCATCCGTCAGCCCGCAGGTCGACGCGCCGCCGCGTCACGTCGCCATCATCATGGACGGCAACGGCCGGTGGGCGAAGGCGCGCGGGCTGCCGCGGGCGATGGGGCACCGGCAAGGGGCGGAGGCGGTGCGCCGCGCCGTGGAGGCGGCACAGCAGCTCGGCATCGGTTACCTGACGCTCTACGCCTTCAGTTCGGAGAACTGGAAGCGCCCGCGCACCGAGGTCGACGACCTGATGGGCCTGCTGCGCCTCTACCTGCGCCGAGAACTGGCCGAGTTGCACAAGAACGGCGTCCGGCTGCGTTTCATCGGCGACCGTGACGCGCTGGCCAAGGACCTTGTGGCGCTGATCGACGAGGCGGAGGGGACCACCGCTGGCAATACCGGGCTGACCTTGGTGGTGGCGATCAACTATGGCAGCCAGCACGAGATCATCCAGGCCGCGCGGGGCCTTGCCGAAGCCGTGGCAGCGGGTCGCCTTTCGGTTGAGGACATTACTGAAGAATCGTTTGCAAGCCGCCTGCAGACAAAGGATATTCCCGATCCGGATGTGCTGATCCGGACCAGTGGAGAACAGCGCCTGTCCAATTTCCTGCTATGGCAGTCGGCGTATACCGAGCTGGTATTCCTCGACCTGCTGTGGCCCGACTTCGAGAAGAGCAGCCTGGAAGACGCAATTCATGAGTTCCATCGCCGCGAACGGCGGTATGGCGCAATCGACGGGTAGCGGCTTGGCGCTGCGGGTGTTGTCCGCGGCCGCACTGATTCCGTTGGTGCTGGCGCTGGTGTGGGTCGGCAGTTGGCCCTTCGTGGCCTTGATCGCGCTGGTGGTGGTGTTGATGGGAGTCGAGTGGCATCAACTGACGCTGGGCGACATCGACCGCGAGGCGACCGGCACGATCGTGTTCCTGGCCGGCGCAGTGCTGGTGCTGCCGATGACGCCGGTCTGGGCGGCGCCGCTGGTGCTGGCGATCGGTGCCGCCGCGGCGCTGGTGAAGACCGACGCCAAGCAGCGGCCCTGGCGGCTGCTGCCGTTCCTGTGGCTGGGCCTGCCGGCCTGCGCGCTGGTCTGGTTGCGGCTGCAGCCCGAGATCGGTCTGTGGCTGGTCGGTTGGCTGCTGGCGACGGTATGGGCTTCCGACACCGGCGCCTACTTCGCCGGGCGCGGCATCGGCGGGCCGAAGCTGGCGCCGCGCATCTCGCCGAACAAGACCTGGGCCGGGCTGATCGGCGGCATGGTCGCGGCCGCCATCGCCGGCGGCGCGGTGGCTGCGTGGGGCGGCTTCGCGGTGCTGCCGGCGGCCGGCCTGAGCGCCGTGGTGGCGGCGCTGTCGCAGGGCGGCGACCTGGCGGAATCGATGCTCAAGCGCCGTTTCGACGTGAAGGACAGCGGCACGCTGATCCCCGGCCACGGCGGTATCCTGGACCGGGTCGACGCGCTGCTGGCGGCGGCGCCGGCGACGGCGGCGCTGTACGCGCTGAGCCACGGGCGGTGGCCGCTATGGTGACGGTGCTCGCCAAGGCCAAGGCTGGCGCGGTCCGCCGGGTCAGCATCCTGGGTTCGACCGGTTCGGTCGGCTGCAACACCATCGACCTGATCGCGCGCGAGCCGGAGCGGTTCGCGGTCGAGGCGCTGACCGCGCGAGCCAACGTCGACCTGCTGGCGCGCCAGGCGCGCCAGGTCGGCGCGAAATGTGCCGTGGTCGCCGATCCGGCGCGCTATGGCGACCTGAAAGCGGCGCTGTCCGGTTCCGGCATCGAGGTCGCGGCGGGTCCGGAGGCCTTGATCGAGGCGGCCGGACGGCCGGCCGACTGGGTGATGGCCGGTATTGTCGGCGCCGCCGGGTTGGCGCCGACCCTGGCCGCCGCGCGCGCCGGCCGGCTGGTTGCCTTCGCCAACAAGGAATGCCTGGTCTGTGCCGGCGAGCTGATGCTCGACGAGGTGCGTCGGCATGGCGCCACGCTGCTGCCGGTCGACAGTGAGCACAACGCGATCTTCCAGGTCTTCGACTTCGACCGGCCGGAGCGGGTCGAGCGCATCATCCTGACCGGCTCGGGCGGCCCGTTCCGCGAACTCGACCGCGCGGCGATGGCCGAAGTGACGCCGGAGCAGGCGATGGCGCACCCGAACTGGCAGATGGGCAGCAAGATCTCGGTCGACAGCGCCACGATGATGAACAAGGGCCTGGAACTCATCGAGGCGGCCTATCTGTTCCCGGTGCGCGCGGAGCAGATCGAGATACTGATCCAGCCGCAATCGGTGGTACACAGCCTGGTTGCCTACGTCGACGGCTCGGTGCTGGCGCAGCTCGGCACGCCGGACATGCGCACGCCGATCGCCTACGCGCTGGGGTGGCCGGACCGGATGGCGACGCACGCGCCGAAGCTCGACCTGGTGGCGATCGGCCAGCTGACATTCGAGGCGCCGGATCCGGAGCGGTTCCCGGCGTTGCGCCTGGCGGCGGCTGCGTTGGCCGCGGGGGGCACGGCGCCGACGGTGCTGAACGCCGGCAATGAGATCGCGGTCGAGGCGTTCCTGAAGGGCCGCATCGGCTTTCTCGACATTGCCCGCGTGGTCGAGGGGGTCGCCGCCAGATTGCCGGCGGCGGCATGTGACAGCCTTGAGACGGTGCTGGCGTCCGACCAGGCAGCGCGCCGGGTCGCGGCGGAGCTGGTCGCCGGGTGTGCGGCCTAGGCCGCAAGGAGACGGTTTTGGACTTGGTGCTGAACTTCGTGACCTACGTGGTGCCGTTCCTGGTGGTGCTCACGGTGCTCGTGTTCGTGCACGAGATGGGGCACTACCTGGTGGCGCGCTGGTGCAAGGTCAGGGTCGAGACCTTCTCGATCGGCTTCGGACGCGAGATTTTCGGCTGGCACGACAAGGCCGGTACGCGCTGGAAGGTGTCGTGGCTGCCGCTCGGCGGCTACGTCAAGTTCTTCGGCGACCTCAACGCCACCAGCGCGCCGGACGGCAAGATGCTCGACAGCCTGACGCCGGCGCAGCGCGAGGTGGCCTTCCACCATAAGAAGCTGTGGCAGCGCACCGCGATCGTCGCCGCCGGCCCGTTCGCCAACTTCATCTACGCCATCGTCATCCTGGCGACGATGTTCGTGTTCTACGGCCAGCGGGTCACGCCGCCGGAGATCGGCCGGGTGCTGTCCGACGGCGCCGGCGCGGCGGCCGGCCTGCAGGTCGGCGACGTGGTCGAGAGTGTCGAGGGCCGCACGGTCTATCGCTTCGAGCAGCTTGAGGAAGCAGTGCTTCTGAATCCCGGGCTGCCGGTGGACTTGGAGGTGCGGCGCGACGGCCGGACAATTCCGCTCACGATCACGCCGGCGGCGGTCGAGCTCGACGTCGGCCAGGGACTGCGCGACTACGGCACGATCGGTGTCTATGCGTCCAACCCGGCGGTGGTCGGACTGGTGCAGGATGACAGCCCGGCGGCGCGCGCCGGGTTCCGGGTCAACGACATCGTGGTCGCCGCCGACGGTCAGAGAATCGACAATTTCGAGCGGTTGCAGGACATCGTGGTCGGTGGCGAGGGCAAGCCGATCGCGCTGACCGTGATGCGCGACGGACGCCGCCTCGACCTGGAGGTGGTGCCGGAGGCGCGCGACTACGAGAACGCCGATGGCGGTTCGGTAACGCGCTGGGTGATCGGCATCCAGCGCGCCGAACGCCCGCTCTACCGGCATGGGCCGACCTCGGCACTGGTCGCGTCGGTGCAGACCTCGTGGAACATGCTGGCCCAGACCATCGACTATGTCGGTCAGATGATCGTCGGGCATCGCGGCACGGAGGACCTCGGCGGGCCGCTGCGCATCGCCCAGGTTTCCGGCCAGGCGGCGCAGGTCGGCGTGGAACAGGTGGTGATGCTGTCGATTCTGCTGTCGCTGAATCTTGGCCTGATCAACCTGTTCCCGATTCCGATGCTGGACGGCGGTCACTTGTTGTTCTACGCCTTCGAGGCGGTTCGCGGCCGGCCGTTGACCGAGCGGATGCAGGAGTATGCGTTGCGGTTCGGGCTGGCGATGATCTTGACGTTGACGGTGTTCGTCACCTGGAACGACTTGATCAACCTGCGGGTCGTGGAGTTCATCTCCGGCCTGTTTTCCTGAGCCGGTCCGACCCGAGCGGAGCTATCCTGTTGCGCGTCCTCGTCCTCGTTGTCCTGCTGATCGGCGCCCTGGCGCCCTGGCGCCCTGCCTCGGCGCAGGGCGTGATCGGTGCGATCGAAGTGACCGGCAACCAGCGTATCGAGGCCGACACGGTGCGCTCCTACATGGGGTTCGCGGCCGGCGAGGCGTATGACCCGGTACGGGTCGACCGGGCGCTGAAGGCGCTGTTCGCGACCGGCCTGTTCGCCGACGTGTCGATCCGCCGGCAGGGCGATACGGTGGTGGTCTCGGTGGTGGAGAACCCGATCATCAACCGCCTCGCCTTCGAGGGGAATCGGCGGATCTCCGACGACGTCCTAGAGAGCGAGGTGCAGTTGCGGCCGCGCGTGGTCTATACCCGCAGCCGGGTGCAGGCCGACGTCAACCGGCTGGTGCAGGTCTACCGCCGCTCCGGCCGGTTCGCCGCCACGGTCGAGCCGAAGGTGATCCAGCTGCCGCAGAATCGTGTCGACCTGGCGTTTGAGATCAACGAGGGCGACCTGACCGGGGTGGAGCGGATCGACTTCATCGGCAACCGCGAATTCTCCGATGGCGACCTACGCGGCGCGGTGGCGACCAAGGAGTCGCGCTGGTACCGCTTCTTCACCAGCGACGACAGCTACGATCCCGATCGCCTGACGCTGGACCGCGAGCTGCTGCGCAAATACTACCTGCGCCGCGGCTATGCCGACTTCCGCGTGGTCTCCGCCGTCGCCGAGCTGTCGCGCGACCGCTCCGACTTCTTCATCACCTTCACGGTCGAGGAGGGCGAGCTCTACAAGTTCGGCAAGATCGAGCTGACCACCAGCCTGCGCGACTTCGATCCCGAAGCGATCCGCGAGCAGCTCAAGACCTTCGAGGGCGAAACCTACGATGCCGAGGCGATCGAGAAGAGCATCGAGGAGATCACCTTCGAGCTCGGCCGGCTGGGCTATGCCTTCGTCGACGTCCGGCCCCGGGTCAACCGCGACCGCGAGACCCGGACCATCGCGGTAACCTACGAGATCGCCGAGGGACCAAGGGTCTACGTCGAGCGCATCAACATCACCGGCAACGTGCGCACGCTGGACAAGGTGATCCGGCGCGAGTTCCGGCTGGCCGAGGGCGACGCCTTCAACACCGCCAAGCTGCGCCGCTCGCGCCAGCGGATCCAGGGACTGGGCTTCTTCGACAAGGTCGAGGTGACGCAGCAAGAGGGTACGCAGCCCGACCGCGTGGTGATCAACGCCGACGTGCAGGAACGCTCCACCGGCGAGCTCAGCTTCGGCGCCGGCATTTCCACGTCGGAGGCGCTGATCGGCGACGTGTCGATCCGCGAGCGCAACCTGCTGGGCCGCGGCCAGGATCTGCGTGTCGGCCTGACCCTGTCGTCGCGTCGGCGCCAGGTCGACCTGTCGTTCACCGAGCCGTACTTCCTGGACCGGCCGGTGGCCGCCGGCATCGATATCTTCAATGTGCGCCGCGACCTGCAGTCGCGCAGTTCCTTCAACGAAGAGAATCTCGGTTTCCGCCTGCGCACCAACTACCAGATCACCGAGCAGCTTCGGCAGGGCGTGCGATATACCCTGCGCGAGGACAAGATCACCGACATCGACTCCACCACGTCGCCGTTCATCCGCCGCGAAGAAGGCGCCAGCGTGACCTCGGCGATCGGCTATGACCTGGTGTTCGACGGGCGCGATCAGCCGTTCGAACCGAACAGCGGCATCATCTTGCGCTTCAGCCAGGATTTCGCCGGCTTCGGCGGCGATGTCCGTCATGTCCGCTCGAGCGCTGCCTGGGACTACTACTATCCGCTCACCGAAGACTTCGTCGCGTCGGTCAGCCTCAACGCCGGCCACGTGATCGGCATCGACGACGACGTTCGGGTCAACGACCGGTTCTTCATCGGCGGGGACAGTTTCCGCGGCTTCGAGAGCGGCGGCGTCGGTCCGCGCGATCGCACCACGGACGACTCCATCGGCGGCAACGTGTTCTACGTGGTCGGTACGGAACTGCGCTTCCCGCTCGGCTTTGCCTCCGAATTCGGCGTCAAGGGCCGGGTTTTCCTTGAGGCCGGCACGCTGACCGATCCGGACGTGAGCGGCCCGGACCTGCTGGATTCCGATCTGATCCGGCTCAGCGGCGGTGTCGGCCTGTCCTGGAACTCGCCGTTCGGTCCGATCAGGGTCGACCTGGCGAAACCGGCCGTGAAGGAAGACTTCGACCAGGAAGAACTTTTTCGCTTCAGTTTCGGGACCCGCTTTTGATGCACAGGCAACAACGCGCGTGGATGTGGCTCTGCGGGATGTTGTTCGCGGCGCTGCTGGTGCCGCCGGCTTCGGCGCAGGACAACAAGGAGGCGGGCCTGCCGGCGGCGGTGATCGCGGTGCTGGACTACCAGACCGTGCTGCGCGAGGCGGCGGCGGCGAAAGATATCCGGCGCCAGATCGAAGTCTACCGCAAGCAGTACCAGACCGAGATCAAGGCGGAAGAGGGCAAGCTACGTGCTGAGGAGGCCGACCTGAAGCGGCAGCGTACGGTGCTGAGTGCGGAAGCCTTCGCCGAGCGTCGGCGGGCCTTCGAGAAGAAGGTGATCGAGGTGCAGAAAAAGGTGCAAGTGCGCACCCGCGCGCTTGACGGCGCGTTCAATACGGCGATGGACGAATTGCGGGAAGTGATGGTGCCGATCGTCACCGCGATGACCAAGGCGCAGAAATTCAACATCGTGATCGACAGCTCGCAGGTGATGTTCGCGTCTGCCCGGCTGAACATCACCGAGGAAGTGATCGAGCAGCTCGACCGCAGGATCAAGACGGTCAAGGTGCCGGCCCCGAAGGGCTAGCGATGGCCGAGCAGCGCTTCTTTCGCCGCGAGGGGCCCTTCACGCTGGCCCGGTTGGCCGAGATTGGCCGCGCCGAGCTGGGCGAGGGGGCCGATCCGGAACGGCCGGTTCACGACGTGGCGCCGCTCGATCGGGCCGGTGCCGACGACCTGACCTGGGTCGACAATGCCGCCTATCTGCGCAAGCTTCCCGACAGCAAGGCAGGTAGCTGCATCCTGCGCCCGGAGCAGGCGCGGCGTGCGCCCGACGGCATGACCCTGCTGCTGTCGCCGGCGCCGTACCAGTCGCTGGCCCGCATCGCTCAGGCGTTCTATCCGGCGCCGGCCCCGGTGCCGGGGCGACACGCTAGCGCCGTCGTCGACGACGCGGCGGTCGTCGATCCAAGCTGCGAGATCGGCCCAAACGCGGTGATCGGCGCCGGTGCCGAGATCGGCCCGGACTGTGTGATCGGCGCCGGCACCGTTATCGGACCGGGCGTGGTACTTGGCGCCGGCTGCCGCATCGCTGGCAATGTCAGCCTCAGCCACAGCCGGCTGGGCGCCCGGGTCACGGTGCATCCCGGCGCCCGTATCGGCCAGGACGGATTCGGCTTCGCGCCAGATCCCGCCGGGCACATCAAGGTGCCGCAGGTCGGCGCCGTGGTCATCGCCGACGACTGCGACATCGGCGCCAACACAACGATCGACCGCGGTTCGGTGCAAGACACCGTGATCGGGCCGGGCTGCTGGATTGATAATCTGGTTCAGATCGGGCACAACGTCCGCCTTGGACGGGGTTGCATCATCGTCGCCCAGGTCGGCATTTCCGGCAGCACGCAGCTCGGCGATTTCGTCGTCGTCGGCGGCCAGGCGGCGATGACCGGACACCTGAAGATCGGCGATGGCGCCGAGATCGCGGCCAAGAGCGGCGTGATGCGCGACGTGCCGGCCGGCGGCCGGGTCGGCGGCATCCCGGCGATGCCAATCAAGGAACTGTTCCGCATCCTGGCGGCGCAACGCCGGGCGGCGAAGAAGGAGGCGGGAGGACAGGACGGTGGCTGACGCGCCCACCCCGAGCGAGGTCGGCAACGCCGACATCGGCGAGATCATGGCGATGATCCCGCATCGCTACCCGATGCTGCTGGTCGACAAGGTCACCGAGATCGAGGCCGACCGGTCCGCCGTCGGGATCAAGAATGTCACCATCAACGAGCCACAGTTCCAGGGCCACTTCCCCGGCGCGCCGATCATGCCCGGCGTGATGATCGTGGAGGCGATGGCCCAGACCGCGGCCGTGCTGGTGGTCACCACGCTTGGCCCGGAGGCGCGCGGCAAGCATGTCTACTTCATGTCGATCGACGATTGCCGGTTCCGCAAGCCGGTTCGGCCGGGCGACGTGATGGCAATCCATATCGAGAAGGAGCGCAGCCGCGGACCAGTGTGGCGCTTCGCCGGCAAGGTGAAGGTCGACGATGCCCTGGTCGCCGAGGCGCGCTTCGCGGCGATGATCGTCGACAACGCCTGATGGCCGACATTCACCCCCTGGCGCTGGTCGAGGACGGTGCGGTCCTGGGCGAGGGCGTTCGGGTCGGGCCGTTCTGCCGGGTCGGGGCGCAGACACAGCTGGGCGACGGGGTGGTGCTGGAAAGCCATGTGGTGGTCGCCGGCCGCACCACGATCGGGCCGCGCACGCGCATCTTCCCCTTCGCCGCCATCGGCCTCGAACCGCAGGACAAGAAGTTCGGCGGCGAGGCTTCGACACTGGAGATCGGCGCCGACAACGTGATCCGCGAGCACGTCACCATGCACCCCGGCACCGAGGGCGGTGGCATGGTCACCCGCCTCGGCAATGGCGGCTTGATCATGGTCGGTGTGCACCTGGCGCACGACTGTCAGGTCGGCGACGACGTGATCCTGGCCAACAACGTGGTATTGGCCGGGCACGTGGAGGTACAGGACCACGCCATCGTCGGCGGCCTGGTCGCGGTGCATCAGTTCTGCCGCATCGGCCGGTACGCGATGATCGGCGGCATGTCCGGCATCGAGAGCGATGTCATTCCCTACGGCTCGGCGCTGGGCAACCGGGCGCGGCTGATGGGGCTGAACCTGGTCGGCCTGAAGCGACGCAACTTCACGCGCGAGCGTATCCACAACCTGCGCCACGCCTACCGCATGCTGTTCGCGCAGGAGGGCACGCTGCAGGAGCGGCTGGCCGACGTGGCGGCGATGTTCGACGGCAACGAGGAGGTGGGCGAGATCGTCGACTTCATCCGTGCAGACTCGTCGCGTGCCCTTTGCCTGCCTCTAGCAGAGCGTGCCGCCTAAGCTCGGCATCGTCGCGGGCAGCGGCGCCTTGCCGCGCCAACTCGTCGACGCTTGCCGCGCCGCCGGACGGCCGCATTTCGTCCTGGCGCTGAACGGGCACACCGATCGCGAGACCACCGACGGCGCCGAGCACGTCTGGCTGGAAGGCGTCGCGGTCGGCGCGATTCTGAAGGCGCTGCGCAGCGCAGAGTGCGAGGAACTGGTTCTGGCGGGCAAGATCGCGCGGCCGAATTTCCGCGCCATGAATCCGGTCGACGTTGCCGGCCTGCGATTGCTGCCGCGGCTGATCAAGGCGGCGACGCAGGGCGACGACGCGATCTTCCAGACCATCGTCGGCTTCTTCGAGCGCGAGGGCTTCCGCGTCGTCGGCGTCGACGCGGTGCTGCACCAGGATGTGGCGCCGGCCGGCCCGTTCGCCGCCGCACGACCCGGCGCGACCGACGAGGCGGATATCGCCAAGGGCATCGAGGTGGTGCGCGCGCTGGGCGCGCTCGACATCGGCCAGGCCTGCGTGGTGCGCGACGGTCACGTGGTCGCGGTCGAGGCGGCGGAAGGCACCGACGCGATGCTGGAGCGCTGTGCCGGCCTGCGCATTGAGGCGCCTGGCGGCGTGCTGGTGAAACTGACCAAGCCGGAACAGCAACGCCGTGTCGACTTGCCGACCATCGGGCCGCGCACCGTCGCCGGCGCCGCCGCCGCCGGCCTCAACGGCATCGCGGTGGAGGCCGGCGCGACCCTGCTGGTGGAACGCGAAGCACTGGTCCGGGCGGCCGACGACGCAAGCCTGTTCCTGGTCGGGCTGGAGCTTTAGCGGGTGCCCGTCCCCCGGCACCTGATGGTGGTGGCCGGCGAGGCGTCAGGCGATGCGCTGGGCGCGGCGCTGATCGCGGCGCTACAGGAACAGGCTGGCGACCGGATGCGATTGAGCGGTGTCGGCGGGCCACTGATGGCCGCGCGCGGGCACGAGAGCCTGTTTCCGATGACCGAGCTGGCGGTGATGGGTTTGGCGGAGGTGCTGCCGAAGATCGTGCCGCTGCGCCGCAGGTTGTTGCAGACGGTCGACTTCGCCATCGCTGAACGGCCGGATGCACTGATCACGATCGACGCGCCGGGCTTCTGCCTGCGGCTGGCCGAGCGCGTCGCCGGGCAGGGCTTTCCGCGTATCCACTACGTCGCGCCGCAGGTCTGGGCCTGGCGGCCGGGCCGGGTCCATCACATCGCGCGCGTCGTCGATTACTTACTTTGTCTGTTTAAGTTTGAACCGGAACTCTTTGTAAAGGTGGGGTTAGACGCAGCCTGGGTCGGGCACCCGGTTGCCGAGTCCGGAATCGATCGGGGCGACGGTTCGGCGTTCCGGGCGCGCCACGGCCTCGCCGGCGAGGCGCGCATCCTGTTGCTGCTGCCGGGTAGCCGCGCGGGTGAAGTCGGGCGCCTGCTGCCGCTGTTCCGCGAGACCATCGGGCGATTGCGCGATGTCACCGTGGTATTGCCGGCCGCGTCGGCGGTCGAGGGCCGGATACGCGAGATGCTGACCGGTTGGACGGTGCCGCACCACATCGTCGGTGCCGATCAGAAAGCGGGCGCCTTCGCCGCCGCCGATGTGGCGCTGGCGGCGTCAGGCACGGTGACGCTGGAACTGGCACTGGCCGGGGTGCCTAGCGTGGTGGCTTATCGGGTCAACCCGCTGACCGCCCTGATCGGCGCGTTCGTGCTGCGGGTGCCGCACGCGGCGATGGCCAACATCCTGGCCGGGCGCGAGGCGATGCCTGAGTTCCTGCAATGGAAAGCGTCGCCGACGGCGCTGGCCGGCGCACTCACCCGCCTTCTGGACGATGCCGGCGCGCGAGAGCAGCAGCGGTCGGCGCTGGCGGACATTGGAGCGGCGCTGGCGCCGCCGGGACCGCCGCCGTCGGCGCAGGCCGCGGCGGCAGTCCTGCGCCGGCTACAGGAGGGCCAGGAACAGCAGTAGAAGGCCGGCCAGGAACACCATCGGCGCGAAGGCGCGCCGATACATCGACACGCGGTTGTCGTTCGCCGGGCGGCCGCCGATGACGCGCACCCGACCGCCGACGGCGACGTTCGGGAGCGTCGACGGCGCCGGCTTCTCGATGCGACTGGTTCTGGCTAGTCCCTTCATCGCGCCTCGATTCCGTCATTTGCCCCGGGCGCCTGGCGCCCCGGGGGTGGTGGTGTTCAGCCCCGCATGTGCAGCGGCACGTACTTGCGCTGGGCCACGCCGGTGTAAAGCTGGCGCGGCCGGCCGATCTTCTGGCTCGGATCCTCGACCATCTCGTTCCACTGCGCCACCCAGCCAACCGTGCGGGCCAGCGCGAAGATCACCGTGAACATCGAGGTCGGGAATCCCATCGCCCGGAGAATGATACCCGAATAGAAGTCCACGTTGGGGAACAGCTTCTTTTCGACGAAGTAGGGATCATCCAGAGCGATCTTCTCCAGCTCCATCGCCAGCTTCAGCATCGGCTCGTCCTTGACCCCGAGGTCGTCGAGGACCTCGTGGCAGGTCTGCGCCATGACCCGCGCGCGCGGGTCATAGTTCTTGTAGACGCGGTGACCGAAGCCCATCAGACGGAACGGATCGTCCTTGTCCTTGGCCTTCTTGATGAACTCGCTGACGTTGTCGACCGAGCCGATCTCGTCGAGCATCTTTAGCACCGCCTCATTGGCGCCGCCGTGCGCCGGGCCCCACAGGCAGGCGATGCCGGCGGCGATGCAGGCGAACGGGTTGGCGCCAGACGATCCGGCCAGTCGCACGGTCGAGGTCGAGGCATTCTGCTCGTGGTCGGCGTGCAGGATCAGTATCCGATCCATCGCCTTGGACAGGACCGGATTGTCGACATAGTCCTCCGCCGGCACGCCGAAGGCCATGCGCAGGAAGTTGGACGCATAGCTCAGCTCGTTGCGCGGATAGATGAACGGCTGGCCCAGCGAATATTTGAACGCCATCGCCGCGATGGTCGGAATCTTGGCGATCATCCGATAGCTGGCGATCATCCGCTGGCGCGGATCGGAGATGTCGGTGCTGTCGTGATAGAAGGCCGACAGCGCGCCGACCACGCCGCACATGATCGCCATCGGATGCGCGTCACGGCGGAAGCCGCGGAAGAACTGCGCCAGCTGCTCGTGGACCATCGAGTGGTAGGTGATGTCGTGGACGAACTTGTCCTTGTCGTCCCGGCTCGGCAGGTCGCCGTAGAGCAGCAGGTAGCAGACTTCCATGAAGTCGGAATGCTCGGCCAGTTCGTCGATCGAATAGCCGCGGTGCAGCAGCATGCCCTCGTCGCCGTCGATGTAAGTGATCTTCGACTCGCAGCTCGCCGTCGCGGTGAAGCCCGGGTCATAAGTGAAATGACCGCTGTTGGCGTACAGGCTGCGGATGTCGATGACGCTGGGCCCGATCGTGCCGGATATCAGCGGCATGGTAACTTCCTTGGTGCCGTCGTTGAGGGTAGCGGTCTGGTTGCTTCCGGCCTTGTCGTTCATGCGAAAACCTCGCTTGCGTCCTGGATGTTGGCGGCCGGGTGCGGCCGTTGATTTGAACTGATTATACCATTGCCGCAGCGAACGCGTACTGGGAAGCTGTGGCCCGGAAAACCGGGGAAATGACCCAGATCGACGATCCTCACGCCAGGCTTGACGCGCTTTTTCCCACCCATATCGAGCCCAAACTGGCCGAGCTGGAGCAGGAGCGCACCGACACGCTCAAGTTCCTGGCCATCATCGCCGGCGGCTTCGTGGTGCTGCAGGGGCTGTTCGCGCTGGCCGGGCTGGAGATGCTGTTGTTCACGGTGCCGGTCATTCTTGTCGTTGCGGCTCAGTTGATGGCGACGATGCTGCGCCGCTATGGCGACGAGGTGCGCCAGGTCACGCTGCCGGTGGTGATCGAGGCGATCGGCGACATCGACCACACCAAGGGCGTGGCGGCGGCCGACCTGGATCGATTCGTCGAGGCGCAGGTGGTGCGCAGCCACGGCAATCATCCCGAGGTCTCCGACGTGTTCAGCGGCGCCTGGCGCGGCGTCAACTTCGAGATGGCCGAGGTGGTGCTGCGCGACGTGAAGACCTTTGGCGCTACGCCGACCAAGCAGCGGCACTATTTTCGCGGCCTGCTGTTCACCATCGCGGCGCCGGCGCCGGTGCCGGCCCGCATCCTGCTGCGCGGCAAGCAGCGTCTGGTGCGCGCGGCGCCGTGGCGCGCCAGGGTCGGCGACGGATTGCAACGGGTGTCGATCCCGCACGGCGACTTCAACCGCCATCTGGAACTGTGGAGCGACGAGCCAGAGGCCGCTCTGGAGTTTGTCACGCCGGCCTTTGCCGACACGATGGCAGGATTGGCCGGCAGCGCCGGCTGGTATCGGCTCGACGCCGCCTTCGACGACGACCTGTTCCTGCTGGCGCTGCCGCGGCTGAGCCGGCGGTTCGCCATCGGCCGGCCCTGGCGCCGGCTCGACCGCTTGCGCGAAGACACCCACGAACTGCTCGACGAGGTCCGGGTGGTTCACCGGCTGATCGACGTGCTGCTGGGCGACGCGGATGGCTGAGCTCGACGACGCCCACGCGCGGTTGGACGCGAGCTACCAAACAGCCCTGGCGCCGGCCGCATCGGAGCTGGAGGCGATCCGGCAGAAATGGCGTCGGTGGTGGGCGCTGTCGGCCGTGGTGGCGCTGGTGCTGTTCGCCCTGATGTTGGCGGAACCCGTATCGCTGCTGCACTACGGCATTCCGGTGGGGGTGGCGGCGCTGGTCGCCTATCTGATCATGGTGGGGAAGTATCGTAACGCGGTGCGCCAGCAACTGATGCCGCCGATCTGCGCGGCCATCGGCAACATCACGCACGAGGTCGGCGGCGCGTTCCCGACCGGCCGCTTCGCCAGGTCTCAGGTCATCCCCAGCGCCGGCAACGACTCGGTGATCGACGACGTGTTCGACGGCACGTGGCGGGGCGTCGGTTTCCGCATGGCCGACGCCAATCTCAAGAGCGAGGTGGGCAGTACCAGATCCAGCAGCTCCTCGTCATTCGGCAGCCGGCGCAGTACCACGACCAAGCGCCACTTTCGCCGCCTGATGTTCGCCATCGAGACGCCAAGTCATGTCGAGCCGGCGATCCTGATGCGCGGGCGCCGGCCATGGTGGATGGTGTGGGCGAGTCGCCCGGCAGTGCGGCAGCTCAAGCGGGTCGAAATCGAGCATCCGGCGTTCAACGAGCACCTGGAACTGTGGAGCAGCAACCCGGTCCGCGCCGTCGACGTGGTGACGCCGGATTTCGCCGACACCATGGCGCACCTGGCCGGCACGGCGGGGCGCAGGAAGCTCGACGCGGCGTTCTCGCAGGACCTGTTCCTGCTGGCGCTGCCGCGTCGCGGCGATGCCTTCAAGTCGGGATCACTGTTCCGCTCGAACACCAACCTGCGCCAGGACGCGCATGCGCTGCTGGACGAGGTGATGACCGCGCACCGCCTGATCGACCTGCTGCTCGATGGCGCCTGCGAGGCGCCGGCTCAGGACAGCGCGTCGTCCAGCCGGCCCAGCGACTCCTCGCGGCCGAGCGATAGCAGCACGTCGTAGATGCCGGGCGAAGTGGTGCGGCCGGTGAGCGCGGCGCGCAGCGGCTGTGCCACCTTGCCGAGCTTCACGCCGGCGGCGTCGGCGACGCCCTTGGTCGCGGACTCCAGCGCTTCGGCCTGCCAGTCGCTCACCTGGCCCAGTGCGTCGCGCACCTGACGCAGTACCGCGAGGCCATCGTCGCCCAGCAGCTTGGCCGCTTTCTCGTCTGGCGCGAGAGGGCGTTGATCGAACAGGAATGCAGCACTTTCAGCCAGTTCGACCAATGTCTTCGCGCGTTCTTTCAGGCTTGGCATGGCGGTACGCAGCCGCGCCTTCCCGGTCTCGTCGACGGTGTGTTTCAGGAACGGGGCCAGCAGCTCGACCAGCCGGTCGTCGTCGCTGTGGCGCAGGTACTCGTAGTTGGTCGCCAGCAGCTTGTCGAAATCGAACCGCGCCGCGCCCTTGCCGACGTCGGCAACGTCGAACCACTGAATCGCCTGCTCGGTGGAGATGATCTCGTCGTCGCCGTGGCCCCAGCCGAGCCGCAGCAAATAGTTGCGCATTGCTTCCGGCAGATAGCCCATGTCGCGGTATTCGCCGACGCCGAGCGCGCCGTGGCGCTTCGACATCTTGGCGCCGTCGGGACCGTGGATCAGCGGGATGTGGGCGAACGCCGGCAGGTCCCAGCCCATCGCCCTGAACACCTGGGCCTGCCGAAAAGCGTTGTTGAGATGGTCGTCGCCACGGATCACGTGGCTGATGCCCATGTCGTGGTCGTCGACCACGACGGCCAGCATATAGGTCGCGGTACCGTCGGCGCGGAGCAGCACCATGTCGTCGAGCTCGGCGTTCTGCACCACGACGCGGCCCTGCACGAGGTCTTCGATCACCGTCTCGCCGGTCCGCGGCGCCTTCAGGCGGATCACCGGATCGATGCCGGCCGGCGCCTCGGCAGGATCGCGGTCGCGCCAGGTGCCGTCGTAGCGCATCGGGCGCTTCTCGGCCTTGGCCTTCTCGCGCATCGCGGTCAGCTCTTCCGGCGAGCAATAGCAGTGGTAGGCGTGCCCGTTGGCCAGCATCTCGCGCGCCACTTCGGCATGGCGGTCGCCGCCGGCGGCCTGCGAGACCGCGTCGCCGTCCCAGTCCAGCCCGAGCCAGCGCAGCCCGTCATAGATCGCCTCGGTGGCTTCCTGGGTGGAGCGCGCACGGTCGGTATCCTCGATACGCAGCCGAAACTGGCCGCCGTGCTTGCGCGTGTACAGCCAGTTGAACAGCGCCGTCCGGGCGCCGCCGATATGCAGGAAGCCGGTCGGCGAGGGGGCGAAACGGGTAACGACGGTCACGGTATCGGTGGTTCCTAATGGCTGCGGGCGCCGGGCCGCTTGTCTACCATATCGCCGGCACAAAACGTAGGAGACGGCATGGCGCTGGCGGAGGCCAGGTGGCAGGGGCGGTGGGCGAGCGTGGCCTTGCCCGCGCTGGCCGGCATGCTCGCCCTGCCGATCCTGCTCGGGCTCGGCATCGCCGGCTATTTCATGCTGCCGTCGGAGCCCGATCTGGCCACGGTGCTGGCGCCGGCCGGCATCGGCGCGGTGCTGTGCGGGCTGCTGCGACGCTGGCGCGGAGCGATGCTGGCGGCGCTGGCGCTGACCGTCGTGTTCGCCGGGGCCGGGGTGGCCAAGCTGCGCAGCGACCATGTCGCCGCGCCGGTGCTGGAGAAGCGCATCGGGCCGCGCATGGTCGACGGCCGCGTGGTGACAGTGGAGCGGCGCGGCAATGGCTGGCGAATGGTGCTGGACGAACTTGGCATCGGCCGGCTGAAGACGGTGCCGGAACGAGCGCGCCTGACCACACGCGGCGATCCGGCGCCGGTCGGGGCGCGGGTAAGGGTGCGCGCCGTGCTGCAGCCGCCGCCGCAGCCGGCCGCCCCGGGCGCCTTCAACTTCGCCCGCCAAGCCTGGTTCCAGCGCCTGGGTGGCGTCGGCTATGCCATCGGGCCGGTGCGGGCGACCGGCGTGGCACCGGCCGGGCCGGACCTGGCGGCGCTGCGGCTGTTGATCGGGGTGCGGGTGCGGGCGGCCTTGCCGGGCGATGCCGGGGCGCTGGCGGCGGCGCTGATGACCGGCGATCGCGGCGCGATCAGCGCCGAGCATCTCGACGCGATGCGCGATTCCGGACTGGCGCACCTGCTGGCGATCTCCGGCCTGCACATCGGCCTGTTCTCCGGCGTGGTGTTCTTCGTGGTCCGTGCCGGACTGGCGCTGTGGCCGGCGCTGGCGGTGCGCTGGCCGATCAAGAAGTGGGCGGCGGTCGCGGCGCTGCTGGCGGCCGGCGCCTACATGCTGCTGACCGGCGCGTCGGTCCCGACGCAACGCGCCTTCGTGATGGTGGCGATCGTGTTCCTGGCGGTGCTGGCCGACCGTAATCCGCTGTCGATGCGGCTGGTCGCGGTGGCGGCGACGGCGATCCTGCTGCTACGGCCGGAGAGTTTGCTCTCGGTCAGTTTCCAGATGTCGTTCGCTGCCGTGGTTTGCCTGATCGCTGCCTACGAAGCCGGCTGGCCCCGGCTGATGCGATGGCGGCGCGAGACCGGCTGGTGGGGCCGGCCGACGGTTTATGTCGGGGGCATCGCGCTCTCCACCCTGGTGGCGGGCACGGCGACCGCGCCGTTCGCGCTGATCCACTTCCAGCAGACCGCGCTCTACGGGCTGGCGGCGAACCTGGTGGCAGTGCCGGCGACGGCGCTGTGGATCATGCCCGCCGCCCTGGCCACTTTCCTGGCGCTGCCATTCGGGCTGGAGGCGGCGCCGCTGTGGGTCATGCAGTTCGGTCTCGACACGGTGCTCGGTACCGCAGAGGCGGTTGCCGCCTGGCCCGGCGCCGTGATGCGCGTGGCGGCGTCGCCGGACTGGGTGGCGGCGCCGGTCGCCGCCGGCGCACTGCTGGTGTGCCTGCTGCGCGGATGGCCGCGCTGGCTCGGCGTCCCGGTGCTGCTGGCGGGCCTGGCCTTCGTCGGCAGCGTGCGGCCGCCGGACCTGCTGGTCGACGACGTCGCCGGACTGGCGGCGACGCGGGCCGACGACGGCCTGGCCTTCAGCCGTCCGGCACGCGGCTTCGTCGCGGAAGTGTGGTCACGACGTGCGGGCTTCGCGCCCGACCAGCGTAGCGAACGCGGGTGGCGCTGCGACGGGCTGGCCTGCGTCTGGCCGCCGGACGAGCCGGTCGTTAGCCACGTGCGCAACGAGCAGGCGCTGGCCGAGGATTGCGCCGCCGTGCCGGTGATCATCTCGGCCGAGCCAGTGCGCATCCGCTGCCCTGCCGACGTGGTGATCGATCGCTTCGACGTCTGGCGCCACGGCCCGCACGCGCTCTATCGCGACGGTGCCGGCTGGCGCGTCGAGACGGTCAGCGGCTCGCTCGGTGAGCGTCCGTGGGTGCGCCGCCGCTAGCCGCGCAGCTTCGGCGGGCGGATGTGCTGCCAGGGGTCGTTGAACTTGACGTCGCCGACCGGCACCTCGATCAGCACCGGGCCGCCGGCGCCGAGGCCCTTTTCGATGGCGCCCTTCAGCTCGTCGGGGCCGTTGGCGCGCAGGCCGATGGCGCCGAAACTCTCGGCCATCGCCACGAAGTCGGGATTACGCAGGTCGGTGGCCAGCACGCGGCCGCCGTGCAGCTCCTGCTGCATGCGCTTCACGTTGCCGAAGGCGCCGTCGGCGAACACGATGCCGACCACGGGGATGTTGTAGAGCACGGCGGTGGCCAGCTCCTGCACGTTGTACATGAAGCCGCCGTCGCCGTTCACCGAGACCACCGGCCGGTCCGGGCAGGCGACCTTGACCCCGAGCGCGGTGCCGTAGCCGGCGCCGAGCGTGCCCTGGTAGCCGGTCGTCACGAAGCTGCGCGGGCGGTACATCTCGAAGCTCTCGCGCGCGACATAGGACACCTGGGTCAGGTCGTCGACGTAGATGCCGTCTTCCGGCAGCGCGGCGCGGATGGCGTCGGCATAGGCGACCTGGGTGCCGAGCTTCTCTTCCAGGAAGGCGCGGGTCTCCTGCTTCAGGGTGGTCAGTTCCTCCTCGCGCGAGTCGCGCTTGCGGTTGTGCTTGGCCACGGCGTCGACCAGGGCGGCCAGACCCTGCTTGGCGTCGGCGCAGATCGCCACCTGGGGCGGTCCGTTGCGGTTGATCTCCACCGGATCGATGTCGAGCCGCACCACCGGCAGGTTCTTGTCGACACCCCACATCTGCTTTTGCAGGAAGCGCGTGCCGACGGCCAGCACCGCGTCGGCCTGTGGCCACAACCGGTAGCCGCCGACCAGCGCGTGCGACAGCCAGTGGCGGCCGTCGACGATGCCCTTGCCGGTGCGGTGCGCGATCACCGGCGCCTGCAACAACTCGGCCAGCGCCAGCAGTTCCGGACCGGCGTCCATGGCGCCGCCGCCGACCATGATGATCGGCCGCTCCGCCGCGCCGAGGAGCTTGGCGGCCTTCTCGATGGCGTCCGTGTCGACTGGCGGCGGGGCATCCGGTTCGGCGGCGGGAAGCTGCTCCACCGCACCGACCTGGGCCAGCGTGTCGAGCGCCATCTCGATCTCGACCGGGCCGGGACGGCCGGACTGCATGATCCGGAAGGCCTCGTTGACCGCCTGCGGCGCGTTTGACGGATGCTCGATCCGGTGCGCCCACTTGGTGAGCGTCTTCATGGTCGCGAGCTGGTCGGGGATCTCGTGCAGGTGGCCGACGCCCTTGCCGATGGCATAGGACGGGATCTGGCCGGAGATGGTCAGCATCGGCGCGTTGACCGCCCAGGCCGAGCAGATCGCTGCGGTGGTGTTCAGCAGGCCCGGCCCTGGCACGACGGCGCACACGCCCGGCCGGCCGCCGGCCCAGGCATAGCCGAATGCCATGTAGGCGCAGCCCTGCTCGTGGCGCGCGTTGACGATGCGCAGCGCGTTGCCCTCGTCATGGAAGGCATTGAACAGGTGGTCGAGCTGTACGCCGGGCAGCGCGAAGACGGTGTCGACGCCATTGGCGATGAGTGATCGGGTCAGCGCGCGGCCGCCGGAAATCCGTTCCACGTATGCATTCCTCTCGTGTCGAAATCGCTTAGTGTTGCAGTCGAACGGGAAAGAAGAGGCGGGTCAAGATGACGAACGATGCGGGGCTGGCGGTGGCGCGCGCAATCGACGAGGCGCGGCTGTGGCAGCGTCATGTCGAGATGGCGAAGATCGGCGCCACGCCGAAGGGCGGCGTGAACCGCCAGGCGCTGACGCCGGAGGAGGGCGAGGCCCGAAAAGTCCTGGCGCGCTGGGCCGACGAGCTTGGGTGCAGCGTGCATGTCGACCCGATCGGCAACATGTTCCTGCGCCGCGAAGGCGCCGACCCCGACGCCGCGCCGGTGGTCACCGGCAGCCATATCGACACGCAGCCGACCGGCGGCCGCTTCGACGGCGCCTTTGGCGTGCTGGCCGGCGTGGAGGTGCTGCACGCGCTGAACGATGCCGGCATCATCACGCGCCGGCCGGTCGAGGTCGCCGCCTGGACCAACGAGGAGGGCTCGCGGTTCCAGCCGGGCTGCACCGGGTCCGGCGTCTTCGTCGGCTCGAAGCGGCTGGAGGACATGC
This sequence comes from Alphaproteobacteria bacterium, assembly GCA_040223615.1. Taxonomy (GTDB): domain Bacteria; phylum Pseudomonadota; class Alphaproteobacteria; genus JAVKFY01. Next base: position 70,768 of record JAVKFY010000051.1, on the reverse strand, counting down.
TGGCGGTGGAGGACCGGGCCGGCGTGCGCTTCGCCGATGCCTTGGCGCAGACCGTGGCCGCGACGCCGAACGCGGCGCAGCGACCGCTGGGCACCCCGGTACATGCCTACCTTGAGTCGCACATCGAGCAGGGGCCGCGGCTGGAGCAGGAGCACAGAACCATCGGCGTGGTCACCGGCATCCAGGGCGCCAGCCGCTACGAGATCGATATCGTCGGCGAGGAGGCGCATGCCGGCACCACGCCGCACGCCACGCGCAAGGACGCGTTCGTCTCCGCCGTCGCCATCGTGCGCGGCCTGCACGAATTGATGGCCGACCCCGACGACGTGGTGCGCTTCACCATCGGGCGGTTCGAGACGCATCCGGGCTCGCCCAACGTGGTGCCGGGCCGGGTGCATTTCTCCATCGATTTCCGCCATCCCGATGAGACCGTCCTGAAGGCGCGCGGCAAGGGCATCCACGAGGTCGCCGCCGCCAACGCCGGCCCGTGCGAGGTCACCGTCACCGACATCACCTATTCGTCGCCGGTGGCATTCCGCGAGGCGATGGTGCAGCGGGTGTCGGACGCCGCCGACGCGCTGGACCTGCCGGCGATGCACATGCCCTCGGGCGCCGGCCACGACGCCGGCTTGCTGCACGCGGTCTGTCCGGTGGCGATGGTGTTCGTGCCGTGCGAGCGCGGCATCAGCCACAACGAGATCGAGAATGCCGCGCCTGGCGATCTCGCCGCCGGCGCCCGCGTGCTGGCCAAGGTGATGGCCGACCTGGCGCAGGAGTAGCTAGCGCGGACTCAACATGAACCGCCCTAGTTCAGGACGATGGTGGGGCCGAGCTGCGAGGTCTCGAAGCTGGGCAGCGGGATCGCCAGGTCGAGGTTGAAGGACGAGGTCACCTTCGGCTGGTAGGTCGCGTTGATGATCTCCACGGTGATCAGCGGCGTCAGCAGGCCGCTCTCGTCGGCGATATCGCTCTTGGCATAGGTGACGCGCACATTCTGCGGCTCCAGCCACGGCACGATCTGCTGCATCGCGGCGACCATGCCGCTGAACACCTGCGCCGCCTGTACCGTGCCGTTGGTGCAGGTCGGATCGCCACCGCCGCCGTTGCCGGTGCAGACCACGTTGACGGTGTTGCTGACATTGCCGAGACCGGCGACCGGGGCGCCGATCAGGGCGAGCCGGGCGCCGCGCCGGGTCGCTTCGCTCGCCGTTTGCAAATCGGAGATCACGAAGATGGTCTCGAAGATACCGACCGTGACCAGCAGCAACAGCGGCGCGATCAGCGCGAACTCCGCGGCCATGGCGCCACTGCGGTTCCGGAGCCAGCGTGCGAGGCACATGTCAGCCACCGATATGCGCCTGTTCGTGGGTCGCCGAGATCGTCAGGGCGCGGAGTGCCTCCAGTCCGTCGATGACCGGCACGACCGGCGTGTATGGCAGGCTCGCCTCCAGCCGGATCACCGAGACGGTGGTGCCGCCGCTGGTCACGTCGCTCACCGTGACCGTCAGCTTGGCCTTGCCGTCCGACCAGCCCTCGACGACGTCGATGCTGCCGTTGGTCTCGCCGGTGCGGGCGATCTTCTCGATGGTGGCGAGCGCGGCGCTGGACAGCGGCAGGTCGGCACGGGCGGCATAGGTCGCCGCCGAGCGCAGACCTTTTTCCACGGCACCGGATTGCTGAAAGTAGCCGCCCAACTCGGTCACGCCGCCAACCGCGAGCATCAGCACCGGGACGATCAGGCCGAACTCGAGTGCCGAGGCGCCGCGACGGTCGTCGCGCAGAAAGCGCCTAATCAACGATACGAATGTTCGCATGATAGTCATCCGGTGCGGTTAAGGAGACGGGGCCGATGACCTCGCCGTAGACGTCGGCGGCGGGCGGCTTGCCCACTTCCTCGGTCAGGAACATCTCGACGTAGTAGCCGAAGGTCGGGTAGGTGCCGCTGCCCTTCACGTCGAGCGCGTCGCATTTCAGCACCGCGACCTTGACCACCCGGCGCTTGACCTTGTCCGACGGCTGGCCCTTCGGGTCGCCTTCTGGCGGGATCGACTCGCCGGGCGGGTTCACCACCGTGTAGCCGGCGGGCAGGTTCGACGGCACCGGGTAGATCGTTTGCTTGCCTTTGCGGGCGAACGACACGCCCATTTCGTACAGATGGACCTGATAACGCGTGTAGGTCGACAGATTGGCCGGCTCCAGCTCGCTGCCGTGATAGGTGTTCCAGTAGCTGTTCGGGTTCCAGTTGCTGTTGCCGAGGATGATGTTGGGATTGTTCATGTTCGAATCGCGGTCGTAGGCGATGATGTTCTTCGACGGCTTCTTCGGGTTCTGGTTGCCCAGATCGAAACGCGCGTTGATGCCGTTGCGCACCTGGTTGGTCTGCACGCCGGGCGAGGTGTCGACTTCGGTGCCGTCGCTTTCGCCGAAACAGCTGCCGGGATCCTCGGCCGCCAGCGTGTCGCCGACGTTGCTGGAGCCGCAGTTGCCTTCAGCCGGGCACAGCAAGCCGTAGTTCCCTGGCGCGAACTTGCCGGAGCTCGGCCCCGGCTTGATCAGCATCTGGCGCCCGGCATTCTGCGGCAGCCTGAACGACAGGTTCGAATCGCTTTCGGCCGGGTCGCAGACCATGAGCGGCGGCACGTCGCAGACGATGTGGACCGGCGTCGCGGTCGCGTTGGCGTTCAAGGTAACGACCGACTTGGCGCTGTTGTTGGCGGCCATGTTCAGCAGACTGTCGAGGATCGTGTTGGCCGACCGCGGCGTCAGATTGACTTCGACGTAGAGCGCCTCGGCATCATTGGTTGCCACCACCTTGGACGGCGCGATGGCGGCATAGAAGGCGACCGAGGCGGTGGACAGATCCATGCTGTCATCCGCCAGGCGGGTCTGGTTGTTGAGCACGTTGTTGGCCACCGAGGTGGCGCGATCGCGGGAGCCGTCATCGCCGTTGAGCTGGTTGGCGGCGGAGATCGCGACAGCATCGGCGGCGTTCTGCATCTGCGAGCGCAGCACCACCAGCCGGCCGACATCGACCGCCAGCACACCGGTGCCGAGCAGGAGCGGTGCGACGAGTGCCAGGTAGACGGCAGAGGCGCCGTGTCGATCGAGGAAGTATGAACGGATTTTGCGACGAGAATCGCGCATGGTTCGATGGGTTCCGACAAGCGGTCTTGGCGACCAACTCGCACCCACTTTGGCAGGCATCAAGTGCCTGTCCATTGCCCATATTACCTACGATAGGTAGAAACTTCAAACCGCATGCAAGTTGACTCAAATGCGATTTAAATGAGTTGTTAAACCTCCTTAATTCGAATGGCCTAGCTTGGCTAACAGAACAGTTGAGGCGCGCATGGTTTGACTATGGCAGGCGTGTTCGACGCTGTTTTTGGTGAGCGGAAGCTCGCTTCAGGGCAATGACTTTGCAAATCAATCGCATAATGTCTCATCTTTGCAACTTGCGCCTGTGACGGCGTTGTGGTGAAAAAAGGGGCGGCCGTGTGTCGCAGGGGGATATAAATAAGCGTTTGCTCGAGGAAAAACCCCTGTCCAGTTCAGCGGGCCGGCCCGGCGCCGGCGGGAACTTGAAGCGAGACCTGCTCTATCCGGTCCTAGCGATCTGCGGAATCGGCTGGTTCGGCCTGATCGCGATGATCTACTTGTCGTCGGTTGGCCAGAACCGTGTCGCGCTTGCGGATTCGGAGCGCCTCGTGCACGCGCTGACCACCGCAGAAGCGAAGAAACTGGCCGCTTCGGCGAAGGACTACAGTTGGTGGGACGATGCCGTCCGGAATCTGCTGATCGACTTCGATCGGGAGTGGGCGGCCGGCAATATCGGCTGGTATCTCACCGACAATGCAGGCGTTACCCAGACCGTGGTTTTCGCTGGTGACGACCGCATCATTTACGCGCAGCGCGAGGGCGAGGATCTGGTATCGCCGACGCTGGCGGATGTAGCCGGCGAGGCCTTGTTGCCACTGGTACGCGCTGCGCGCGCGCCGGGTCACAAAAGCATCGCCCGCGACGACACGATAGAGCCGGTGCCGGTTCATGGATTCGTGCGCGCCGGCGAGCATCTTTGGGCGGTCGGCGCCAGCGTGATCACCAATGAAGGCTTGGCGGAGTCGCCGACCCTGCCGGACGACAAGGCGACACTGGTGTTGGCCAGACAGATCGACGGCGCTCTGCTCGGCCAATTGTCCGACAGCTACGGCCTGGCCGATCTGAGGCTGCTCGGTGGCGGCGATGGCAGCGGCGCGGTTGTGCCGGTGATCGGCTTCAACGGCGATGTCGTCGGCCGCATCGGCTGGAGCCCGGACTTGCCGGGGACGACCTTGCTGACCCGGCTGGTGCCGGCGGCGGGGGCGGGGGCGCTGTTGACCCTTGGCCTGTTGCTGGCCTTTATCCGCCGGGCCGAAACCGTGGTAGAGCAGGTCAAACAGTCGGCCGAGGCGCTGGCGCGGAAGAATGACTTGCTGGCGCAGCGCGAAGGCGAGTTGCGCTCGCTGGTCGACAGCGTCGCCGACGGCATCGTCACGGTGAACGATGTCGGCGTGATCACCGCGTTGAACCCTTCCGCCGAACGCATCCTGGGCTGGCGCAGCGACGACGCGCACGGAAAGCCGGTGCTGTCGGTGCTGCTTGGCTTGCCGGCCGACGAGGCGACCGGCAACTGGCATGCGCGTCTGGAGCGGATGGCCGGCGAGACCGTGACCGGCCGGCGCCACGACGGCAGCCAGTTCCTGATGGAATTGTCGATCGGCGCCGACGGCGGCGGCGAGAGCGCGCGCACCGTGGTGGCGCTGCGCGACGTCACCGAGCGTACCCGGGCGCAGGCAACGCTGAACCTGCTGGCGACGCCGATGATGGTGCTGGGCGGCGACCTGCGACCGGTGCTGGCCAACGCGAGCGCCGACATGCTGCTTGACGGCCGCGACGGGTTGAGCCTGAAAGATGGCACGGTGGATCTATGGCAAGGCGGCGAGATGGCGCAGTTCCGCCGCCTGGTCGATGCCGCCATGGGGCTGGCCGAGCAACGCGGCAGCGATACCGGCATCATGACCGTGTCGCGGCCGAGCGGGCGTCAGGCCTACGCGTTGCTGGTCACCACGATGCGGGCTGGCGATGGCGACGAGAGCCCGCTGGCCGCGGTGTTCGTGCGCGATCCGGAGCACCGCTGGGAAGTGCCGGCAAAGGTGTTGCACGAGCTCTACGAGCTGACCCCGGCGGAGAGTCGCGTGGCGATCGAGCTGGTCAACGGGTCGAGCCCGAAAGAAGTCGCGCGCACCTTCAACGTCTCGGTCAACACGGTCCGCAACCAGATCAAGCAGACCTACCGCAAGACCGGCACGTCGCGGCAGTCGCAGCTGGTGGCGCTGATGCTGACCACCGCCGCGCTGGTCTCCGACCGCCTCGACGACGTCGCCTAGACGTTTTTGGCCGGCACCGGCCCGTTGCCGCTTCCGCGAAAGCGAGAAACACCTTAGCTGATACACTCGCGGCGGATTCGAGCCGGGGAGGTTCGCCGCCGATGTGTCGCGCGCTGCTCTATCTTGGCCAGCCGGTGCTGCTGGACGACCTGCTGTTCAAGCCGGACAGTTCGCTGGTCAGCCAGGCCTACATGCCGCGCATGCTGCATCTGCTGAACCTGGCCGGATTCGGGCTGATGGCCTGGGACCGCGACAGCCATGAGCCGGCGATGCCGTTCCGCTATGCCGACACCACCCTGCCGGTGTTCGATCGCAACCTGAAGAGCCTGGCCGCCAAGGTGCGGGCCGATTGCGTGCTGGCCCACGTGCGCGGCGTCGCCTATTCGCCGCAGGTCAACATCTCGCTGCAGAACACGCACCCCTTCTGTTTCGACGGCTACGCCGTGGCGCTGGCGCACAATGGCGACCTGCACCGGGTGCAGGAGATGAAGGACGACCTGCTGGCCCACGTGTTGCCGGAAGTGGCGCGCCGGATTTCCGGTACCACCGACAGCGAACTGATCTACGCGCTGCTGCTGTCGCGGCTACGCGATCCGCGCGAGGGCGCGCCGCCGGACGAACTGATCCAGGCGGTGGAAGAGACGCTCGACATCATCCGTCAGGTCCGTGCCCGCCACGGCATCGCCACCTCGTCGTCGGTCAACCTGTTCATCACCACCGGCGAGGCGGTGGCCGCGGTGCGCTACTGCTTCGATTTCGGCTGCTACCGCACCGACGGGGCGGTTGGCATTCACGAGGCCAACCTCAGCTACCTGTCGCTCTGGTACACCACCGGCCGCGAGTTCGGCCTGCACGAGGGCGAATGGAAGATGATCGGCGGCGAGGAGATGGCCTCCTCGCTACTGATCGCCTCCGAACCGCTGACCCGCGACACCGCAACGTGGAACGAGGTGCCGGAATACTCGCTGGTGCATGGCGAGGTTCGCGACGGCCGCCCGCACATCGCGGTGCATCCGCTGGCGGTCTAGGTTGTTTCCCGCTCGCGCGGGAGCGGGTTGGTGCCGACCAACCATGAACCGCCCTAGCGCGCCGCGTGCTGGGCGTAGAGGCGGCTGAGCCCGACGAGGCGGGTCAGGTGACGGTCGGCGCCGAGCAGCAGGCCGGCCTGGTGGTGGGCGATGGCGTCGAGAGCGTGCTGCGCCAGGGCATCGTCGCCGTCAACCAGCCTGCGGCTCGCCTCGGCCGACAGCCGCAGCAAGGTCGACTGTTCCCGCGCCACGTGGGTGAGCGCCAGCGCCTCGGGTTCGATCCGGCGGTCCAGCGCCGCGAAACGGCCCGGGCCCAGGATATGGACTTGGTGCAGGCCGGTATCGTGCGTCACGGCGGCCAGCACCGCGCCGCGTACCACGATCCAGCCGCCGGCCAACGGGTCGAGCACAGTGCCACGCGACGCCTGTACCACCTCGCCCAGCTCGAACAGACCTGCGCGCTCGTCGTCGGTAAAACCGGCGAGCGCCGGCAGCACGCCGAGATAGGCGGCAACGTCGAAGTCGACCGGCGTGCCGGTTTCGGCGCGTGGCGGCGGCCGGAAGTGATCGGGTTTCGGCTCGTCGGTCACGTGGCGGGCGATGCGGCGGTGGGTACGGTGGAGCCGTCGGGTCAGGATGCCGATCAGGTTGCGCAGCAGCTTCACCGAGGCGGTCCGGCGCTGGCCCAGCGCGGCGCGGAAGTAACGCCGGTCGGTGAACAGGGTCTCGACCGGTCCGTTGGCCCGCACCGAGGCGCCGCGCGGTTCCGGCCGGATCAGCGCCAGTTCGCCGAGCAGGGCGCCGGGGCCGGGTTCGGCGATCAGGGTCTCGCCGCCGCCGGGCAGCTTGGTGGCGATGCGGACCTTGCCGGAAACGAGGAAATGGGCGCCGTCGGCTCGTTCGCCCTGCGCCATCAGGGTCTCGCCGTCGGCGAAGGTGCGTGGCACCAGGCCGGCGCCGATCTCGTCCAGCTCGGCCGCGCTCAGCCCGGCATAGAGCGGCAGGTCGGCGGCCGCGCCGGCGGTCATCGCGACATGGCGTCCTTGCCGAGGTTGAGCATCGGCAACGTCGAGCCGGGCACGAACTGCTGCGGCAGGGCGCCGTTCCAGTTCTGCGCCGCCAGCGAATAGGTGTAGGCGGTCAACTCGGGATTATTGCGCAGCGCCTCCGCCTTGGCGCGGATCGCAGCCGCCTCGGCGTCGCCGATGGCGGCGATGCGGGTGGCCTCGGCCTGGGCCTCGATGCGCTTGGCGTCGGCGTTGCCCTGCGCGGTCTCGCGCATCGCGTTGGCGTTGGCGCTGGCCTGCACCACCTTGGTCTCGGCGATGATCCGGTTCTGCTCCAGCTTCTGGCGCTCCTCCTCGACCTTGGCCTTGGCCAGCATCGCGGTCTCGATGGCGCTCTCGAACTGCTCGGTGAAGTCGATATTCTGGATTTGCACCTCGGTGACGTTGACGCCGTAGTTCTTGGCCGCATCGCGCACCGCGTCACGCACCTCGGTGCCGTAGACGTCGCGCTCCTGGATGGTGCGTTGCGCCGAATAGCGGCCGGCGACTTCCTTCATCTCGGTCTCGACCAGCGGGCGCAGCCGGCGGGTGGCGTAATAGATACCCTCGCGCTTGAACACCATCTCCACCTGGCCGGGGTCGAGGTCGTAGTTCACCGTGACCCGCGCGGTGTATTGCTGGGTGTCGGAGGAGTAGACGTGCACGTCGAATTCCAGCGCCATGTTGCGGATTTCCATCTGGTGCACGGTGTCGAACAGCGGCAGCTTGAAGCCGAGTCCGGGTTCGACCACGGCGACGAAGGCGCCGTTGCGGGTCAGCACGCCGCGATTGCCTTCGCTGACCACGTAGAAGGACGCGAGGCCGACCAGCAACACCAGGAAGATCAGCACCGCGACACCGGCAAGACCGGTACCCAACTTCTTCAGCATCGACATTCCCCCTTGGCGAGATGGCGCGCGACGGCGCGGCGGTTCAGCCGGTTCCGGACCTGTATCGGCAGCCATTTCCGGTTCGAAGTCGGCGGGCTCGTCGTCGCTGTCGCGCGACGGTGCGCTCCACGGGCCCTTGCCGCCCTTTTTGCGCTTGGGCCAGGGCCATTTGCCGCCGCGGCTCATCGAATGCCCGCGACGCCACGGCGCGGGCCCACCATGCCCGTTGGCGAAGCTTTCATGTCCGATACGGTGGCGCGCATGTCCGGCCCTCGACTCGCCGGTAATGTTATCACCGGAAGCCTAGGTCGAGTCCCGCTACTGCGGCGTTAACGGCGCACACATCTCGACGGTCGCCGGGGTGACGACGCCGCCGCGGTTGCCTGGCGTTACCGATCCGAAACGCTGGGCGAAATGCGCGGGCAGGGGCCGAGCTGCCGTCGGCGCCAGCCAGAGCCGCAACAGGTGGCGTCGGCGCGCCGGCTCGTCCCAATCCTCGAAGCCGAGCCGGTCGTGCAGCAGAACGTGGTTGTGCACGAGCTGGATGTCGCCTGGCTCGAAGGCCATCTCCAGGCGCATGTCCGGCGCCTCGCAGACGCTGTCGAACAGGTCCAGCGCGGCGATGCGCTTGTCGGTCAGCCGAGGCGCGTCATCGAAACGCTGCGCGCTGTCGATGTAGCGGCGCTGATAGTGCACGGTGAGTTGGCCCTCATGCCAGGTCAGCGGCGCGCAGGTGTAGTAGCCCTTCATGCCGACCGGCACCTCGCCGCGGCGGTCGATGGCATTGGTTTCGAACAGCTCGGCGGCGAGCTCCGGGTCGCGCCGGCGCACCTCGTTGTAGACCGCCATGCCGGAGACCAGCATCGACTCACCGCCGGACCGGGCCCGTTTCAGACACAGCAGGCCGACGATGTCGCAACTGTCGGTGTGGAAAGTCTGGCGCGCGTTGGTCTGATAAATGCGCGCCGATGGGTCGGCCGGATCGCGTCCCAGGTCGCAGACATGGCCCAGCAGGTGCCCCATGGCGTTCTGCGAACGGGCCGAGCCGATGTGCGCGCCGAGGCCGAAATAGGCGGCGGCGGCGACCTCCAGCGGCCAGCGCTCGACCGGCAGGCCGCGCAGCAGCACGAAGCCGCGACCCGTCATCACGTCTTCGACGATTTGCGCCAGCCGCGGCGCGAAGTCGGGCAGGGGGAAGTCGCTGGCGGTGATCGCCGCGATGTCGCCGGTTGCAAGCGCCGCGCGGGCGGCCGTCTCGATCTCGGCCAGGGCATCGTCATCCAGCTCGACCAGCCAAGACGGATCGGCGGCCATGTCGGTGCCACGCCAGGCCGACGGACCGGCGACAGTCGGCGGCAGCGTGCCGGGTGTAATCATCGGCCGCGCTCGCTCCGGCCGTCGGGATACTGCTTGCGATATTCGTCGACTGCCTGAGCCATGGTGATGAAGATGGCGCCGCGCTGGCGCAGCGCCCGGATCAGTTTTTCCAGCATGATCATGCGGTGACCGCGGCCGATCACGTGCGGGTGGAACGTATAGGTCAGGATGCCCCAGTCCTCGTGCTCGGCCATGTAGTTGTAGTCGTCGAGCCAGTTCTCCAGCACCAGCGAGGCGTTCATCAGGCCCGGCATCACCGTGGTCTTGGTGCGCATGTATTCGAACACCGGGAAGTCGTCCAGGCTCCACGAGATCGGCAATTCGACCAGCTTGGTGTCGGCGCCGTAACGCACCGGCTCCTTCAGCGGCGCGTCGTCATACTCGCGCGCCTGGTAGGGCAGGTAGTCGTGGCCCATCAGCGAGCTGTCGTAGACGAAGCCATGCTTCAGCAGCAGGTCGACCGAATGTTCCGACAGGTCCCAGGCCGGCGAGCGGTAGCCGGTGGCCTTCTTGCCGGTGAGTTTCACGATCTCCTCGTTGCCGCGCACGATCTCCTCCTCCTCCTCGTCGCGCGACAGGCTGGCGGGGATGCGGTGGGTCCAGCCGTGATGGCCGATCTCGTGCCCGGCCTCGACCACCGTGGCGCAACTCTCCGGGTAGGTCGCGATGGTGTGGCCGGGGATGAACCAGGTGCTGTCGATGCCGTACTGGCCGAGCAGGCGCAGCAGGCGCTCGGTGCCGACCTGGCCGAAGTCGCCGCGGCTGATCGCGGTCGGCGTGGTCATCTCGCGCGAGATCGAGGACGAAGCGTTGTCGAGGTCGAAGGTCAAACAGACGAAATGGCTGGCCATGGCGGGCTCCGGTGCGGGTTTGGTCTATTGAAACGCCGATGCACGGGGCGGCGCAATGCGCTACCGTCGGGCGGAATCGAAAAGGGGAGTGAGATGGCGGAACCGATCGTGCTGGACGTGTTCACCGACTACGTTTGACCGTGGTGCTACCTCAGTACCGGGCGTATTGAGAAACTGCAGCGCGACTACGACATCGAGGTGCGGCTGGTGCATTTCCCGCTGCATCCGGAGACGCCGATGGAAGGCCGGTCGCTGGCGGACCTGTTCGCCGGACGCGGCATGGATCTGGATGAGATGTACCAGCGCATGAAGGGGCTGATGGACGCGGAGGGGCTGCCCTACGGCCAGCGCACTCACACCTACAACAGCCGGCTGGCGCAGGAGCTCGGCAAGTGGGCCGATACCCAGCCGGGCGGCGAGGCGATCCACGACGCGCTCTACCGAGCCTATTTCGTCGACGCCAAGAATATCGGCGACGTCGACCTGCTGGTCGAGATCGCGGAGAGCGTCGGGCTGGACGGCAAGGCCGCGCGCGACGTTTTGGAGAACCGCACCTTCAAGGACGCGGTCGACGAGGACTGGCAGCGTTCGCGCCAGGTCGGCGTCACCGGCGTGCCGACCTTCGTTGCTGGCGGTTACGGCGTCGTTGGCGCGCAGCCCTATGAAGTGCTGCAACAGTTGCTGCAACAAGTCGGGGCGGCGGCGCGCGAAGACGGCGGCGCCTCGTAGTCTTTAGTTCGAGTTCGTGCCGGCGGTATGTCGGCCAAAGGGGTCAGATTGCGATGCGTCTAGCGGTCTTCGTGGCCATCGCGTTGACGGCGGCGGCCGGCGGCGCGATGGCGGCCGGTATCGGCGTTACGTCCGCGGTGTTGCCGCAGGCGACCGGTCAGGCGCCACAGGCCGCGCCGCGCGTGCTGGAAGTCGGCACCGACGTGGTGGTCGACGAGCGCATCGTTACCGGCGAGATCGGCAAGACCCATCTGCTGTTCCTGGACGGCTCGGCGCTGACCGTCGGGCCGAACTCCGACCTGGTGCTGGACGAGTTCGTCTACGATCCGGATGCCAGATCCGGCAAGATCGCGATGACGGCATCCAAGGGCGTGCTGCGCTTCGTCGGAGGCCGGATTTCCAAGACCACGCCGGTCACCATCAGGACCCCGACCGCGACGATCGGCATCCGCGGCGGCATCGCGATCCTGCGCATCGGCGCCACCACCACCGCCAAGTTTCTATTCGGCACCGAGTTGACGGTCACCGCCGGCGGCGTCACGCGCCGGATCACGCGCCCGGGCTTTCAGGTGATCGCCGACGGCGGCGAGCCCGGCGCGCCACAACCCAGCGACACGGGCGACCTCGGCGGCGACGTCGATGACCTGGAAGGCACGCCGCAGCAGACCGGCAGCACCCGCTCGCTGATCTCGGAAAACGATGTCGGACTTGGCCAGCTCGGGCAGCTCGGGTCCGATCTGCCACCGGGCCAGACCGGTGGCACGGAGCCTGCCGGGTCGGCGCCGCGAGGCGACGAGCCGGGCAGCGCACAACGCGTTGCCGAAGACGACCAGCGCCAGCGCCAGATGAACGACGACAATGTCGACATGGGCGACATGCCGGCGGCCGATGATCCGGGCGACGAGGCACCGGCTGTCTCGGACCTGACCGTCGATGGTGGTGCCGGTACCCAGATGGTCGCAGACAACGCCACGCTGGCGCTGTTCTCCACGGTGACGGTGTCGGCGGCGAACGACGTGTCGGTGCTGGTCACGTTCCAGTCCGGCACCGGCGGATTCACCGCCGCGTCGCTGGCGGCCAGCGGTTTCGTCGACCAGGGCGGCGGCAGCTTTCTGTTCAACGGCACCCCAGCGCGGGCGCAGGCCGCGCTTCGGGCGCTGAGATTCCAGCCGGCGGCGAACGTGCTGGCCGGCGGCAATATGTCGACGACGTCGATCAGCTATTCGGTCGGCGACGGCATTGTCGACCTTCTCCTCGGCACCTCGATCGTCGTCACCGGCGTCAACGACGCGCCGGTGCTGAACACGCTGGCGGCGCCGACCCTGGCGCCGGTCGGATCGCTGACACCCTTCGGCGGTCTCACGGTGACCGATGCCGACACGCCCGACATGGTGACGGCAACGGTGCAGATCGACAACGTCGCCAAGGGCACGTTCACCGCCGCCTCGGTGACGGCGGCCGGCTTCACCGATCAGGGCGGCGGCAGCTACAGCTTCACCGGTACGCCAGCGGCGGCGCAGGCCGCGATCCGCCTGCTCGCCTTCGAGGCCGCCGACAGCCGCGTCACCACCGGCAACTCGGAGGTGGTGAACTTCAACATCGCGGTGAACGACGGCACCGCCAGCACCAGCGGGGCGTTCTCGGCGACGGTGAGCTGCGTCGACATCTGTCGCTACGACTTCACCGGCCGGGTCAAGGTCGGCATCGACGCCAATGTCGGCACCGACGACGGCACGGCGGCGTCCAACCGGGTGCTGGCGACGACCTCGACGATCAGCGGCAATCGGTTCAAGGCGACCACGGCGCAGGGCACCTACGAGCTGTTCCTGCCGACGCAGGCGGTGGCCGGCGGGAGCACGTTCACGGTCGGTGGCGCCAATACGCCAGCGAACATACCCGGCGGGACCGGGACGGGGACCGGTTTCCTGGCACCCGGCGCCGACTTTCTCTACTACCACATCACCGGTTCGCAGCATGTGCTGTTCGCCGGCAAACCTTTGGCCGGGTTCAGCTTTTCCGATGGCACCTTTTCCGGTGCCAAGTATGACCTGGTGGCCGATTTCGGGCTCGGCGGCAGCCGCGTGCCGTTCATCCCGCAGAGCCTGATCGCGGGCCTGGCGGCGCCGACATCGCCGACGCTGACGATACTGCTGGGCAGCGGCAATACCGGCGCCGATCGCTTCTTCGCCAGCGCCGTTGTGGTGGTCGACGGGACCGGCACGGCGCAGAAGGTCGGCGGCAGCGCATTGGTTGGCCTGACCAACGTCGACCCCAGCGGCAGCTTCCATCTGTCGGGAAGCATGCGCGGCACCTCCGGCACCGGCGCGGCGGGCAACCAGCCGGTGCGGGTGACCTCGCCGGTGGCCAGCGTCGACGACGGCGCCGGCAACGACATTTTCGGCAGGTCCAACCCGCGCTACCTGGCGCTGGAATCGGCGACGGTGGACGCGTCCGACGTGATCCAAAACCGGGGCGGCAGCCGGTTTCGCGGCAACACGATGCTGGCCGACGCGGTGTTCGCCAACCAAATTGCGTTGAACACCGCGACCACGTTCACGCCATTCACCGCCGCGACCAGCGGCCCGGACGCGCGCGACGGCGGCCTGCTCAACGGCTTCGCCGCCGGGGTATCGGTCGACCGCGATGCCAGCGCGATACTGGACGGGGTGCGGGGCTTCTTGCTGGTCGAGCCGGTCTCGCCGTCGCCGCTCAGCGACAGCGGCGCGATCAATCGCGATCCGACCACGAACCAGATTTCCGCCAGCTTCCGCGTCGAGTCCCAGGTCTCCGGCGGGTTCAGCTTCTCCGGCGACACGCAGACCTTCCTGACATACGGCGGCATAAGCACCGCCGACTCCGGCCGCAGCGCCTTCATCGACGACAGCACCTTCGTGGCGCTGGACCGCATCTCCACGCCGACCATCGTCGACAACGGGCCGGGCTCGATGCCGGGCTTCATCGTCACCAACGACTTCGTCACCTTCGCCAACGGCGCGATCCCGACCGGCGTCACCATCTGCACCTGCGCGGAGATTCAGTGGGGACTGTTCAACGCCACGCTGCTGTCACCCTCGGGGCAGGTGTTCGAGATCGCGCTGGGCCAGTGGGTCGCCGGCGAGCGGGCGATTTCTTCGCAGATCGTCGGGCTGGACGGCGGGACCGCGACCTACGACGGCAGCGTTGTGGCTACGATCGCCAACGGGTTGGCCACCAACCCCACGGCAGTGTCCCGCTACACCGCCTTCGGCAGTTTCAGCCTCGACGTCGACTTCACAAGCGGGACGACGTCTTTGAGTAGCGGAACGCTGATGCTGGACGGCACGACCTACACGTTGTCGCCAGGCGCTGGCGGGTTCGGGCCTGGCGAGTACAATTTCACCATCACCGGACCGCAACGGACCGGCAGCGGTTCCGGCGACCTGTTTGGCACCGGCAGCCCGCCCGGCTCGACGGCCGGCCAGTTCGCCATCACCGATGGCGGCGGTCCGCCTGCCTTCCAGGCATACGGTGTGTATTTCGGCGAGAATACCAACTTCAGCCCCGCCTCGATGCAGTAGCGCGCTCACGCAAGGTTAGGACGACCTAAACCTTTGTCGTGGCATTACGGGAAGCGGCGCCTCGCACGCGCCGCAACCGGAATGTTCGACGAAGGGCGCTGTGATGAAGCGGCTGGTGCTTGCGACCGTGGTGGCGACATGGAGTGTTGCTGGGGGCGCCTGGGCAACGACCGGGATTGGCGTGACCTCGGCGGTGTTGCCGCAAGCCACGGGCACGGCGCCGGAATCGGCGCCGCGGGTGCTGGAGGTCGGGTCGGACGTCGTTGCCGATGAGCGCATCGTCACCGGCGAGGTCGGCAAGACGCATCTGCTGTTCCTGGACGGCTCGGCGCTGACGGTCGGGCCGGGCTCTGACCTGGTGCTGGACGAGTTCGTCTATGACCCGGACACCAAGACCGGCAAGATCGCCGTGTCGGCGTCCAAGGGCCTGCTGCGCTTTGTCGGCGGGCGTATTTCCAAGACCACGCCGGTCATCATCAAGACGCCGTCGGCCACGATCGGCATTCGCGGCGGCATCGCCATCGTCAAGGTCGGCGCGCTCACGACGGCGAAATTCCTGTTCGGCGAGGAACTGACGGTCAGCGCCGGTGGCGTTACCCAGGTGATGACCCGGCCCGGCTTTCAGATCTCGGTCAATGCCGGCGAGGCGCCAGCTCCTCCGGTGCCGGCCGATCCCCGGGCCTTCGCCAACGACGTCGACAACCTGGAGGGCAATCCGCGCCAGCCGGGTCAGCGAGACAAGGCGGTCGACGACAACGATGTCGGGCGCAGCCAGCTCGGCGAACTGGGATCGCGCCGCGAACCGCGCGAGCTCGAGCGCGGCGGCAACGAACGCGAGGGCGGACGCGAAGGCGGCGAAGGGCGGCGCGAGGGGCCGGAGGGCCGGGACGGCGACCGCTTCGGCGAAGGACCGCTGAACGACGATTTTCGTGACGACCGCTTCGCGGACATGGCGGACGTGGGCGACGGCGGCGCGCCGCCGCCACCACCGACGGCCGGCACGGTCGTGGATATCGGCGACGCCATTCCCGACACCCAGTCGGTGATGCCGTTTGACGACTTCATGCTGGTGGCGAGCGCCGAGACCGGCACGATTCAGGTAACGGTCCGGTCAATCCAGCCGACGCTGGGCAGCTTCACCGCCCAGTCGATCGCCGCCGCCGGATTCGGTGTCTCCGGCGACGGCTCGCTCGTGTTCTTCGGTACCCCGGAGGATGCCGAGGCGGCGCTGGGGCTGCTGGTGTTCCAGCCGTCGCCGAACCAGGCGCCGCCGGGGCAGACTCGCGACATCACCTTCTCGGTCAGCGCCACCGACGGATTCGTCAACGCCACCAATACGCAAACCACGATCACCACATTCTCAATCAACGACGCGCCGACGCTGAGCGGCGCGCTCGCCGGCCAGTCGGTGACCGACAAGGCGCAGATCATGCCGTTCGCGTCGGTGGCGATCGCCGACCCGGATCCCGGCGAGACGGTGACCGTGACGGTCCAGGTGGCCAATGCCGCTTCCGGCGGCTTCACCGCCGCCTCGCTCGGCGCCAGCGGTTTCGTCGATCTGGGCGGCGGCACCTACCGTTTCACCGGTTCACCGGCGGCCGCGCAGGCGGCACTGCGCGGCCTGAGCTTCGCGCCGAGCGAGAACCAAGTCGCGGTCGGTGGCAGCACCACCGCCACCTTCACCGTGATCGCCAATGACGGCGACGCGGTCCGCAGCGACGGCTCCACGACGGTGGTGATCGACTCGATCAACGATGCGCCGATGTTGAACGCGCTTGCCGCGGCGACGACCGCGCCGGTGCAGAGTGTGACGCCGTTCGCCGGGCTGACCGTGGTTGACCCGGACGTCGCCACCACGGTGACGGCGACGGTGCAGATCGGCAACGTCGCCCAGGGCAGCTTCTCGGCCGCGTCGGTCGCGGGCGCCGGCTTCACCAATCTCGGCGGCGGGACTTACAGGTTCAGTGGCAGCCCGGGCCAGACGCAGGCGGCGATCCGCCAGCTCGCCTTCGTCGGCGCCGACGGCCGGGTGACCACCGGCAACAGCGAGACCGTGCAGTTCACGGTATCGATCAATGACGGCAGCGCGACCACGCCGGCGACCTATGCCGCGACGGTGACCTGCGCCGACCTGTGCCGCTATGACCTCACCGGCCGGGTGAAGCTCGGCAACGATCCGAATATCGGCACCGACGACATCACGGCGGCCTCGAACCGGCCGTTGGTGAACACCTCGACGATCAGCGGCAACCGTTTCAAGGCGACCACGGCGCAGGGCACCTACAACCTGTTCCTGCCGACCCAGTCCGGCACCACCGGCACCAGTTTCAGCTTCGGCGGCACATCGCAGCCGGCGTCGTCGCCGGAGGGCGCGGTCACCGGCAACGGCTTCCTGGCGCCGAACGCGGACTACCTGTTCTACGAGATCGACGGCTCGCGCCAGTTCCTGTTCGCCGGCAAGGCGGTCAGCGGTTTCAGTTTCAACGACGCCACCTTCAACGGCGCGACCTACGAGCTGATCGCCGACTTCACGCTGGGCGGCAGCAGGCTGCCGTTCATCCCGCAGTCGTTGCTCGATGGCGTGGCGGCGCCGGCGAACCCGACGCTGACCGTGCTGTTCGGCAGTGGCAATGCCGCCGAGCACCGCTTCTTCCATGGTGCCGCGGTGACGATCTCGGGCACTGGTGGCGCGCAGCGGGCGGCCGGCAGCGTCATCGTCGGCCTCGCGGCCAGCGACCCTGCCGGAGCCTTCCACCTGAGCGGCTCGATGGCCGGCGTGGTGACCGGCGGGGCCGCCGGCGACCAGCCGATGCGAATTCTGTCACCGGTGGCGAGCACCGACGACGGCGGCGGCAACGACGTGTTCGGTGGCGCGAACCCACGCTTCATGGTGCTGGAATCGGCGGCGGTCGACAGTGCGGATACCGTCCTGAGCCGTGGCGGCACCCGTTCTCGTGGGTCCATAGTGCTGCCCGATCCGGTCTTCGCCAACCAGCCGGCGCTGAACACGGATGCGACCTTCACCACCTTCACCGGCACCAGCACCGGGCCGAGCGCACGCACCGGCGGCTCGACCAAGGGATTCGCCGGCGGCATATCCTTTGACTACGACAGCGTCGGCAATCCGGAAGGCGTGCGTGGCTTCTTCAGCGAGGGCACAAGCACCGACGCGGCGAGCGGCGTGAGCGTGACGCGCTCGCTGGCGACCAACCGGATGATCGTTTCGATGAAGCTGCAATCGCAGGTCGCCGGCGGCTTCAGTTTCGGCGGCAGTGTCGATACCATCCTCGCCTATGGCGGTGCCGGCGCGGCCGAGGCCGGCCGCAGCGCGTTCCAGGACAACAACACCTTCGTCGCCCTGGACAATCCCAGCGGTTCGCAGATCAACGGCACGACCGGCGGCATGGATGGCTTCTTCGTCACCCAGGACCAGGTCACCTTCGCCAACGGCGCGATCCCAGCCGGCGTCACCATCTGCACCTGCGCCGACGTCACCTGGGGCTTCTTCAGTGCCTTCCTGGCCGACGCGTCGGGCACCAGCTATGAAATTCCGCTGGCGCAATGGGTGGCGGGCGAGCAGGCGAATTCCGGCCAGATTGTCGGGCTCAGCGGAACCGCCACCTATGACGGCACCGTCATCGCCGGTATCGCGATCGGCGACAGCGTCAATCCAGCAGCGGTCAGCCGCTATACCACCGTCGGCGGCTTTTCCCTCGACATCGACATCGATAGCGGGTCTGCCAACCTTCTGGGCGGCACGATCGACCTGGATGGCGCGACCTACAGCCTGTCGCCGACCGGGCCCGCGGGCGCAACGCCAGGCGAGTATTTCTTCAGCCTGAGCGGGCCTGCCGGCCGTTTCGGCAACGGCTCCGGCGACCTGTTCGGGCCGGGCAGTCCGCCTTCGAGCACCGCCGGCCGGTTCTCGATCAACAACGGCACGATGCCAACGTATCAGGCCAGCGGCATCTACTTCGGCGAGAACACCAACTTCTCGCCGTAGGGTCCGGCCTCAGCGTTTGAAGTCGTCGCGGGCGCTTCGCGCGCCGGCGAAAGCGGCGGTGAGCTGGCTCTGGTCGGCGTCGGCATAGCTGGTGGCGCGGTGCAGGGCGTTGGCGGTGGCGTTCACCGCCTCCTTGACCAGCCGTACCGTGGCCGCCGGGTGCGCCAGTGCGGCCTGCAGCATGCTCTTGGCCACGTCGACCGTCTTTCCGGTTTCGGCCAGTTCGTCGACGAGGCCCCAGTCGAGCGCGCCGGCCGCATCCATCCGCTCGCACATCAGGCAGATGCGCTTGGCGCGGGCCGGGCCGACCAGGGTGATCAGCCGGGGCAGGGCGCCCCACTGCAGGTTCAGGCCGATCTTCATTTCCGGAACGTAGAGAAAGCCGTCGCGGTCGAGCACGCGCCAGTCGCAGGCCAGGCCGATGGCGATGCCGGCGCCGACGGCCATGCGCTCCATCGCCGCCACGGTGATCTGCGGCAGCTCCTCCCAGGCCTTGCACAGCCGAACGCCGGCATGGAAGCGCTGGCGGCGTTCCAGGTCGGTCAGTTCGCCGACCTGCCAGGAGGCTGCATCCTTCAGGTCAGCGCCGGCGGAGAAGGCCTGCGGCGCGCCGGTCAGCACGACGCCGTGCACCTCTAGATCGTCCTGGAAGCCGCGGGCCACTTCCGTCAGTTCCTGGATCAGCGCCTGATTGAAGGCGTTGAGGTTCTGCTTGCGGTCGAAGCGGACGATGGCGATCGGGCCGTCGCGCTCGATAGTCGTGTACTGCCAGGCCATGGCGGGCTCCCTCGTCATTGGTTGCGTTCAGCGTAGCGGTTCGCGCGTAGGTTTGCTGCTAGGCTGGGCGCAACCCTGGTGTGCGAGGAGAACCGCCATGCAGCTGCGCAAGATCGTCACGGTGCGCGAACGGATCGAAACCGACGCCACCGGCAAGGCCTGCCCGCCGATCACGCGCGTGGCGCAGCTCGCGGTGGTGCGGAACCCCTGCATCGGGCGGTTCGCGGAGGATCTGGGCGAGCTGTTCGACATGGGCGGACAGCTCGGGACACGGCTGATGGAGGAGGCGGTGGCGCTGCTCGGCGGCGCGCCGGTGAGCTACGGCAAGGCCGCCATCGTCGGTGTCGCCGGCGACCTGGAGCATGGCGGCGCGATGATCCATCCCAAGCTCGGCAAGCCGATGCGGGCCGCGGTCGGGGGCGGCAAGGCGCTGATCGCGTCGAACGCCAAGGTTGCCGCACTGGGCACGCCGATCGACCTGCCGCTGGGGCACAAGGACGAGGCCTGGTCGTTCGACCACTTCGACACCATGACCGTGATGGTCGCCGATGCGCCGCGGCCGGACGAAATCGTGCTCTGCATGGCGGTCGCCGACGGCGGCCGGCCGCACCCGCGCTGCGGCGACAAGCCGATCGTGGATTGACAACGTCGCCGGGCGTTGATGCAGGGGCATCCGCGAGCCCGAAAGGCCACGGTCGTTGTTGTCTCCAGCTTTCAAGCAATTGGCCTAAGTCTTGCTCGCTTAACACTTTGTAAAGCTTAGTGTATCGTTTCGGCACGCCGGGACGTGGCAAGGGACGCCGGTTTCGCCGGTGGGGATAATCATATGAGTAGCCGCGCGGTCAACGGAGCGTGCCATTTGCCCCACCCGGCAATGGGCTGTGGCGGATTGAGTGCCGCGTCGCGTTGCCGGCTCGGCGTGTGATCCATGGCTGAGTACACCGTCACCGACGCCAACAACCCGTTCCCGGACGAGGACACCGACGTCGGCGGCGCCGACGTCATCACCGTCGCCATCGATACCGGCGCCACCGTCGAGGGTGGCGCCGACGACGACACCATCTACGGCGGCGGTGGCGACGACATCCTGCGCGGCCAGGGCGACGACGACTCGATCTTCGGCGGCGTCGGCGACGATTTCCTGGTCGGCGGCAGCGGTGTCGACACCCTGTTCGGCGGCGCCGGCGACGACACCTTCAAGTTCGTCGATGCCGACCACTTCGTTGCCGACGAGCCCGATGTCATCGAGGATCTCGATGCTGGCGACAACATCGACCTGGCGGATTTCAACGCGACCTTCATCGGCAGCGACGCCTTCGGCGCTGGCGGCACGCCGCAGATACGTGTCGCCTATCTCGACGACGGCGCCATCACGCAGCTGCAGGTCGACAACGATGGCGACAGCACGATCGACGGCCGGATCAACCTCACCGGCACATTCAGCCTGCGCGAGTCCGACGGCGTACTCCAGATCGCCACGACGGCGGGCGACGACAGCCTGACCGGCAGCGACGGCACCGACTACCTGATCGGCGACGGCGGCGACGATGTGCTGTTCGGCGGCGGCGGCACCGATTTCCTCTACGGTGGCGCCGACAACGACGAACTCTACGGCGGCGCCGACGACGACGAGCTGTATGGCGGTGGCGGCCTGGACCAGTATTTCGGCGGCAGCGGCACCGATACGCTGATCGCCGACGGCGGCGTCGAGCTCTCTGCCTTCGGCGCCGGCAACGGGGTCGAGCACGTCTCGATCAACGGTGCCATCACCGGCACCACCGCCGGCGACGTGCTCGACTTCTCCGGCGCCACCCTGGCGGGCGTCACCCGGATCGAAGGCGACGATGGCCTGGACGTGATCACCGGCTCCGTCGCCGGCGAGAGCATCTTCGGCGGCGATGACGCGGACGAGCTGCACGGCGGCGGTGGCGGCGACACGCTGTTTGGCGGCATCGGCGACGACAGCCTCGATGGCGGCGCCGGCAGCGATAGCCTGGTCGGCGGCGGCGGCATCGACACCGCCGACTACAGCACGCTTGCCGGTTCGGTGGCGGTGAACCTGGCCACCGGCCAAGCGGTAAATGGCGCCGACATCGACACGCTCGTCGGCGTGGAGCGGGTGGTCGGTGGCGTCGGCGACGACGCGATCACCGGCGACACCCTGGACAACACGCTCGACGGCGGCGCCGGCGACGACACGCTCGATGGCGGTCTCGGCGATGACAGCCTGGTCGGCGGCGCCGACACCGATACCGCCGACTACAGCGCCTTCACCGACTCCGTGACCGTCAACCTCGCCGATGGACGGGCGTCCGGTGTCGCCGGCAACGACACGCTGGTCGGGATCGAGAACGTCATTGGCGGCACCCTCAACGACACCTTGATCGGCGACGGGGCCGGCAATCGGCTGCAAGGCGGCGATGGCGAGGACCGGATCGAAGGCAAAGGGGCCGGCGACACGCTCATTGGCGACGACGACAACGACAGCCTGTTCGGCGGCGCCGGCGACGATGTCCTCGACGGCGGCGGCGACAACGACACGCTGTTCGGCGGCATCGGCAGCGACACGCTGACCGGCGGCGGCGGCGAGGACGAGTTCCGGTTCCTGTCAGCCGGCGAGGAAGGCATCGACGTCGATTGGATCACCGACTTCGGCGCCGACGACAAGATCATCCTGGATGGTGTCTTTTTCCCGGATGAGCAGATCGACGGTGTGTCGTTCATCGGCACAGGGCTGTTCGGCGGCGAGACGGGGCCGGCGATCCGCATCGAAAGCGGCGACACCATTCGGATCGACCTTATCGATCTTTTTGGTTTCGGCTTCGGGCCCTTCGTCGAGTTCCCCGTGCCGGTGTTCGACGGCTTCACCAAGGTCCAGGTCGACAGGGACGGCGACGGGATCGTCGACCATACGATCCGTATCGAAGGCGATTTCACGATCGACCGGAACACGGACTTCACCGATCAGTTCGTCCTGGTCCGTTCGGGCGATGGCGACAGGGAGATCATCGGGGATGCAGGTGACAATCTTCAGGGAGGCGATAGCGGCCGCGACACGCTCCGGGGCAATGGCGGCGACGACGAGCAATATGGCGGCAGCAACAAGGACTTCCTGTTCGGCGGCGACGGCGCGGATATCGGCAATGGCGACAGCGGCGACGACCTGGTCGCTGGCGGCGACGGTAACGACCAGCTGCTCGGCGACGACGGTGTTGACACCCTGAGCGGCGGTGCCGGCAACGACAGCCTGTTCGGCGGCGTTGATGGCGATTCCCTGTTCGGTGCCGACGGGCGCGACGAGCTGTTCGGCGAACTCGGCAACGACACGCTCGACGGCGGCGCCGACGAGGACACCTTGTTCGGCGGCGCCGGCAATGACGTGCTCGCGGGAGGTGACGACAACGACCTGCTGCACGGCGAGGAAGGCAACGACTCGCTAGATGGCAGCAGCGGCATCGATCGGCTGTTCGGTGGCACCGGCAACGATACGCTCACCGGCGCGGGCTCGTTCGCCGACGCGTCGCTGCTGTTCGGCGGCGAAGGCCATGACGCGCTCCGCGGCGGCCAGGACAATGCCTTCTCGCTGTTCGGCGATGCCGGCGACGACACGCTGTCTGGCGGCGCTGCGGCCGACGCACTCGACGGCGGCGCCGGCGACGACATGCTGTTCGGGAATGGCGGCACCGACCTGCTGACCGGTGGCGGTGGCAACGATACCTTCCTGTACGAAGTCACCGGTAGCGACGCCGCGATCACCATCACCGATTTCTCACCGAGCGGCGGCGGCGATCGCCTGGTGCTGGCGTTCCGCGACGACGCGCTGCGCGACGGCCAGGTCGCCCCGATCTTCATCGGCAGCATGAGCTTTGGCGACTGGCTGGCGAGCGATGCCGCGGCCGGCGCCGACGACGATGCGGCCCTGGTCCGCTTCAGCTCGCTCGTGGGCGCGTCGCCGACCCTGACCGTCGAGGTCGACCTGGACCGCGCCGCCGGCAACGACGCCGAGGTGACGATCGTCGTCAAGAGCACCAGCGTGGCCGGCTTCGAGCTGTTCGACCGGCCCAACACGGCGATCGCCCAGAGCTTTGCCGCCGCGGCCGCCGACGCCGTCGACGATGGCGTGTTCGACGATTTCGACGCCGACAGCCATCGCTATCTGGAGCTCAGGCCAACCGGCACCACGGCGTCGGAGATCCTGATCGGCAGCAACGACGAAGACACGCTGATCGGGCTGGGCGGCAATGACGACCTGCGCGGCCTGGATAGCCGCGACGAGATCTTCGGCGGCACCGGCGACGACCTCGTCGGCGGCGATTCCGGTAACGACGTGCTGTATGGCGATTCCGGCAACGACACGCTGGTCGGCGGCACCGGCGTCGACACGCTCTATGGTGGTGACGACGACGACTCGCTGGATGGCGGCGCCGCCGGCGACGAGCTGTCGGGCGATGCCGGCAACGACATCCTGAACGGCGAGCTCGGCATCGACACGCTGCGTGGCGGCGACGGCAACGACCTGCTCGACGGCGGCGGCGAGGGCGACCGGCTGGAGGGCGGTGCCGGCGACGACACGCTGAGCGACGCGATCGGCGACGACACGCTGTTCGGCGATGCAGGCGACGACCGCCTCGACGGCGGTTCCGGCAACGACACGCTGGACGGGGGCACCGGCGGGGATACGCTGGAAGGCGGTACCGGCGACGACCTGCTGGACGGCGGCGTTGGCGACGACTCGCTCTCCGGCAGCGCCGGCGATGACACCCTGATCGGCGGTGCCGGCAGCGACACCCTGACCGGCGGCGACGGCGCCGATGTCTTCCGCTTCGCGACCCTGGACGACGTGCCGGTCAACGGCGTCGACCAGATCACCGACTTCCAGGGGCTCGGCATCGACCGCATCGACCTGTCGGCGCTCGGCCTGGCGTTCATCAACGACAGCGACTTCAGCGCCGCCGGCGCCGGCGAGGTCAGGGTCGCCTTTACCGCCCTGTTCAGCCAGCTGCAGATCGACGCCGATGGCGACGGTTTCGGCGAACGCCTGGTCAATCTCAACACCACCGTGGCGATCGTCGAGGAGACCAGCGGGTCCGGTATGCTGCTCGGGTCGGGCACGCTGGGTGACGACACCCTGATCGGCAGCGACGGCCAGGACACGTTGATCGGGCTGGCCGGCGACGACCTGATCCGTGGCCTGGACGACGACGACTGGCTGGCGGGAGGCACCGGGCAGGATTCGCTGTTCGGCGGCGACGGCATCGATACCGCGGTGTTCGACTTCGACAGCGACGAAGTGCAGATTTCGCTGCTGACCGGCGCCACCGCGGCCAACGCGCTATCCGCCTCGCGGGTCGAGGACGGCGTCGCGGTCCACTCGGTGTTCACCGGCGCGGCGGTGCGGATGCAGTTCACCGGCGGCGAGGCCGGCTTCACCCTGATGGCGTCGGACATCGAGAGGGTGCAGTTCGGCGACGGCACGGTCGATCTGTCCGATCTCGTCGATCTGACCCTGGTCGACTCGCAGGTCGAGGAACTGACCATCGGCGGGGCCGGCGACAACGTGCTGAGCGGCGCGGCGGGCGTCGACCGGATCGCCGCGGGCGCCGGCAACGATACTGTCAACGGCGGCGACGGCGACGACCAGGCCTGGGGCATGCTCGGCGACGACTGGCTCGACGGCGGCGCGGGCAATGACCGGCTGTACGGCAATGTCGGCGACGACACCGTCGACGGCGGCGCCGGCGACGACCTGGCCAAGGCGCATGTCGGCGCCGACGTGGTACGGGGCGAGGCCGGCGACGACCTGCTCTACGGCGGCGGCGATGGCGACAACCTGAGCGGTGGTGACGGCGACGATACCGTCAACGGCAATTCCGGCGCTGACGTCATCGCCGGCGGCGACGGCAACGATACGCTGCGCGGCCAGGGCGGTCCGGACCAGATCGCCGGCGGCAATGGCGACGACTTCCTGGTCGGCATGGCCGGCGTCGATGTGCTGGATGGCGGCGACGGCGCCGACACCCTGATCGGCGGTCTGGCCAACGATCTGCTGATCGGCGGGACAGGCATCGACACGTTCGTGTTCGCCGCCGGACAGGGCGACGATACCGTCCTGGACTTCGAGCCGGGCGTCGACGTGCTGCTGTTCCAGGGCGTGGCCGGAGCCGACGCGCTGGCCATCGTGGACGGCCCGGAAGGGGCGCTGATCACGCTCGCCGTGGGCGGCGAGGGCCTGTCGGTCACGGTCAGCAGCGTGGCAACCAGCCAGTTGAGTCCGGACGACTTCCTGTTCGGTTGAACCGCCCGGGGCCATCGTGCCGAGGACGGGGATCGCCTGAGTACGAGGCCTGGTCGTTCGACCACTTCGACACCATGACCGTGATGGTCGCCGATGCGCCGCGGCCGGACGAGATCGTGCTCTGCATGGCGGTCGCCAACGGCGGCCGGCCGCACCCGCGCTGCGGCGACAAGCCGATCACCGACTGACGATCTGGGCGCCCCGGCCGTTCAGCCCGCTCGGAAAGCGCGTGCTGTCCGCTTGGCGAGCAGCCAGAGCGGCAGCATCAGGCAATCGTGCGCGATCCGTATCGGGTAGTAGAGAAACAGCAGCGCATCGGGCAGGGCGACGAGTTCGTAATGCGCGCGACGCGGCGTGAACAGGGTCCGCGCGGCGTAGCGGAGCTTGTCGCCAAGACGCTCGCGCATGCGCAGCTTGAAGCCGTAGATCTTGAAGTTGGTGCGCTTCGGGCTCCCCGGACATGTCAGGGACCGCTCGACGGACTCGACGAGTGACGCGATAGCGCCATCGACGTCGACCGCTGGCCGCAGCGCTTCCGGCACGGGCGTCTGGAGCAGGCGGTCGGCCAGGGCGAAGCCGAGGCGCAGCATCCGGCCGCAGCCCTGCCGGGCGGCGTCACGGTGCAGGGCGTGCCAGTCGATGGCGGTCTCCCGGTGGGCGATCGAGGCGAGGTCACAGACCCACTTCAGCTTCCCCCATTCCTCCTTGCAGCCGTGGATGCAGAGCAGCAGGGCCGTGTCGGCCTCACTCGCGGTGCGCAGCGGCACGCCGTCCACGATGCGTTCGACGGCGCGCCGCCAGATGGCGTCATGATCGAGCGCGACCGCCAGCATGGCGTGGCTGAAGCGCCAGTGCGGTTCGACGGCGACCTGACCGTCGTCGCGCACCAGGTTGTACTGCCCGGAATACCGCCTGACCGCGGCCTCGCGCGCCGGTGAGAGGCGTGTTGCTGGGCTGTAGCCGTTGCCGCTCAGCACGTCGAGCGTGCGGTCGATGTCCGGTTCGTGGATCAGGAAGTCAAGGTCGCCGAATTGCCGCAGGCCGGGGCGGTCGTACAAGGTGGCGGCGAGTACCGGCCCCTTGAAGAACAAGGTTTCGATTCCGGCTCGCTCGAGGTCCCGGGCAAGTCGGAGCGCCTCGTCGGTCAACTGGCTTTCGCGCCGGCACCACCAGGCGTGTTTCGCGCTCAGCGCCTGACGGATCTCCGGCGGTACCTGGGCATTCGCATGTCCATCGAGGCGCCAATGCAGCAGGCCGGTGACTTCATGGCGCAGCGCCAGCGTCACGACCAGGGTCCAGTCGAGAACGCCGTGCGTGAGCGCTTCGATGCGCTCGCGCGTGGCGCTGTCCTGGAGCGGCCGCGCGCAGGCCAGCAGCAGGTCGAGTTCCGCTGATTGCCGCGGTCTCGCGGCTCCCGTACTCACGAGCAAACCGGGCGGACGCCGCCGAGCGTCAGGAGACACCCACCGCGGAGCTCCGGGTCATCAGATGCGAGACCATTAAGAGATCTGCGTTTAACATCGTCCATGATTGTCGCGAACACGCCCAAGAGTAGGTGGCGTGCGGATAGTACAGGACATCGGGGAATGGCGAAGCCGCCGCCGCACATGTTTGCCACGTCGACACGGAACCAGCCATGACGTCGGATGCCAGCCCAGCGGAAACCGACGACATCCGACGCTACGCGCTGGCATTTGATGCGATGGGCGTGCGCGTCGGTGTCCACAGCAACAGCCTGGCGGCCATCGAAGCGGTGCGCGAGCGCTGGATTCCCGGCTGGAAGGCTTGCGAGGTCGCGAACACCGACCAGACCTACCTGCTCCACGTTGGCTCGGCGCGCTGCCTGCTGCACCACAATGGCGAACGGCTGGCCGACGTTGATACACTGGACGAACTCGTGATCGAGTTCGTGCGCTGGGCCAACATAGGCATCGGCGAGTTCTCGCCGGACTTCGTCTTCATCCATTCAGGCGCGGTGAGCTGGAACGGCGCCGGCCTGCTGCTGCCGGGGCCGTCCTTTTGCGGCAAGTCGACGCTCGTCCACACGCTGGTGGAACGTGGCGCGCAGTACTATTCCGACGACCTCGCGCTGATCGATGCCGACGGCTACGTGCATGCCTACCCGCGGCCGCTGACCTTGCGGCTGGAGGCGGGGGAATACCGGCGCATCCCGGCACGCGACGTCGGCTGGAGCGAAGACGTGCCGCGCATGCGTGTCGCGCTGGTCGCGATCCTGTCCTATCGCGCCGACGCGACGCTGGCACTCGACCCCTGCACGCCGGGCAGCGGCGCGCTCGCCCTGCTGTCGCACACGTTGAGCGCGAGCGCCCAGACCGAGCGGGCGTTCGACACGATCTCCCGCTTCGCCGAGACGACATCGTTCGTGCGCGGCGAACGCGCCGAGGCCGGCGCGGCAGCCGATGCTCTGATCGCGAAACTGGAGGCCCTGGCCCCATGAACGCACGCAGCGTTGCGGCGCCGCCCGAGAGGACAGGCATCGAGAGCCTGGACGTTTGCCCTACCGCCGACGCGTTCTTCGATCGCTACGTGCTGCGCAACTGGCCCGTGCTGCTGCCGGGCGCGGCGGCCGACTGGCCTGCCCTGACGCGCTGGACCGACGAGTGGCTGTCCGACGAACTGGGCGACCTTCTCGTCAGCGTGGAGCATGGCAAGCGAGAGCGCCGGACCCATCCGCTTTCGCGCATGCCCTTGCGGGAGTTCCTGGACCGTTATCGCGACGACGATCTCTATTGCGTGGAGGACCTGCCGGTCGCGTTGCGCGCCGACGTGCAACTGCCCGCCTGCCTGCGCGATCTCGGCACGCTCAAGGGGCTGCACGCGAGCGATACCAATATCTGGTTCAACGCCGGCGGGGCGAAATCGGTCCTGCACCTGGACGAGTACGAAAACCTGTTCTGCGTCGTCGCTGGCCGCAAACGGGTGTTGCTGGCGAATTCGCGCGACCAGCATGCGCTCGGCATCGCCGGCACCGCGGGATACGCCGACCTGGACCTGTTCGACGAGACGTGCGAACGCCCTGCGCAGGCGCGCGACGTCGACATCATCGACGTGACCCTGGGTCCGGGCGACGTGCTCTACATTCCGCAATACTGGCCGCACCAGGTGCTGTCGATCGAGCGGAGCATCGCCGTCAACTTCTGGTGGCAGCTCTGGCCGGTGGCATCGAACACATCGTTTCCGGCGCGGCGCGACCAGTATCTCGAAGGCCTGAGCGCCAGGCGAAAGCTGGCGGCCGATGCACGAGCCCTGACCGATCTTTTTCTCGAGAACGGCAAGCAGGACAGCGAGCGAAGGCGTCTCGATGCCGACACCCGCTACGAGCTGCGCGATCTCTACGCCTCGACCATCTTCCTGTCGTCATTTCCGCAGGCCGCGCAGACCAACCCCGAGCTGGCGAAACTGGTCGAGGAACTCCAGAGGACGGACACCGAGAACGCGGCGCGGTCCAGGGAAAGCTACGATCCGCTGGGCGATGCCTTCACGACCTACTACGAGGATCGGACCGACGATATTTTCGAACGTCCGGAGGTGGCCGCGCTGCTGCCGTTCATCGCGGAGAGCCTGGTGACCTACGCCAGGGCTCTCGGCTTCTCGTTGCGCGGCAAGTCGATCAAGCTCAACCGGCTGTGGTTCAACGTCAACACGCGGGGATCACGGCATGGGCCGCATCTGCACCCCGACTCCGTCATCAGCGGCACCTATTATATCCAGGTGCCGGCGGGCGGCGCCGGCGGCGAACTGAAGTTCAGCGATCCAACCGAGAGCCGCCGGATGGCCGAGCCGACCCGCGCTGCGCCAGGTGGCGACAAGATCATGCCGTGGCCCGGACTGCTGGTGATGTTCCCGAGCTGGCTCGCGCACGAGGTCCTCCTGCAGCGCGCGGAGGGCAAGCGGATCGGCATGAGCTTCAATGCCGTGGTCTCGGGGCGAAGCGGCCAGGAACGCTAGCAACTCGGCCCGGCCGCCTCGGCCGACGGGTCGCGCGCGAACGTGATGAGTGTTCCAGCGCCGCCGCCGTCGCCGCGCTCCGCCATTGTTACGCGTTAGCCCGGCGCCTGCGCCGAGTGTCCTGCTCGACCGATGCGGTCTCGGCCGCGGCGGGGGTGACCATCGACTCGACCAGCAAGGCCGCCGCGGCCGCCGCCATGCCCGATTGCATCAGGAACGCACGGCGCCCGGCATCGGCCTCCGGCGCGAGCAGCCCTTTCGACTCGAAGGCCGCGAGCGTGCCCCAGACCAACGACTCGGCGTCGTCGGGCGACGTCGTGCCGCGCACCGTCTCGCACACCTCGGCCACCGATCGCCGGCCGTCGCAAGCCTCAAGGATGATCCCCGCATCCTGGTTGAGGCAGTGAATTTCCTTGCTCTCGCTGTCGAGCACCAGCACTTCGTCGGACAGCTCCTTGATCGTCAGGGAGCTCTTCCTGATCGGCATCCGTTCCGTCATTGCCACATTCCCCCGAGACTTTCGAAGCCGCCGGACAACCCAGCCTGCTTTCGAAACGCTCACTGTTGATCCGTAACCCGGGCACGCGACGGTGTGATGTCCCGTCATCGTGGCGAGTCAGCCCCCGTTCGTTGCTGGGTTTCCCAGTCTTATTGTAGCCATTCTAGCAGACTGCGAACCGAATTGGTACGCGCCGGCGACGCAGGGCAAAGACCAAAAATGTGCGGTGGCGGGCAGGTGGCGGAGACGGAGGGAGCGTGTTTGAACTCCCTCTTCAGCACATTAGCTGATTTCGAAGAACAGTTGAAGCCGTTCCGGCACGAGCTGCTGGAGCGAAAGGGGCGAGGCCCGGAAGGGCCCGCGCCATGAGCCTTTCCACTTCAGAGAGCTTCGCGGCCAAAGCCAAGCCAAAGCGCAAGCGGCCCGCACCGTTTCCTATCCGGCTGAGCCCGGAAGAACGGGCGCTCTTGGAGCGCAAGGCCGGGCGCCGTCCATTGGGGACATACATCCGGGCCAGGCTGCTCGGCGCGGAAGAAGAACGCCGCAAGCCGGTGCGTTCGCCATCCGTCGACTATGCCCTCCTTGGCCGGGTGCTTGGCGTGCTCGGCGAGTCAGAACTGGCGCGGCATCTGTGCCTGCTGGCCGTGGCGGCGGAAGCCGGGCGGGTACACCTGGCAGAAGAAGATCGCTCTGCCCTGCGGGATGCCTGCGCGGCTGTAACGGAAATGCGGGCCTTGCTGGTCAAGGCCCTGGGGTTGCGGTCAGGCGGTGCGCCGTGATCCTCGTTGGCAATCAGCGCGGCGGTGCGCGCGATCTGGCGCAGCACCTCATGAAGCCGAACAACGAGCGGGTGGAAGTGGCGGAGCTGCGCGGCTTTGTTGCCGACAACCTGGAAGAGGCATTCCAGGAGTCCTACGCGATCAGCCGCGGCACCAAGTGCAGGCAGTTCCTTTACTCCCTGAGCCTGAACCCGCCCATGGGCGCGGTCGTCTCGGAAGAAGAGTTCCGGCGGGCCATCGATCAGGCCGAAACCAAGCTTGGTCTGAGCGGCCAGCCCCGCGCCGTGGTGTTCCATGAAAAGCGCGGCGATGACGGCGAGCTGCGCCGTCATGCGCACGCGGTCTGGAGCCGGATCGATGTCCAGGAGATGAAGGCGGTTCACCTCCCGCATACGAAGGTGAAACTCCAGGAAGTCGCGCGCGACCTCTACCTCGAACATGGCTGGACCATGCCGCAGGGCCTGGCGGTCACCGGCGCGCGCGATCCGCGCAACTTCACCCTGGCCGAATGGCAACAGGCCAAGCGGATCGGCGAGGACCCGAGGGAAATCAAGGCGGCGTTCCAGGATGCCTGGGCCATATCGGACTCCAAGGCGGCCTTCGCCAACGCGCTGCAAGAGCGCGGCTACTGGCTCGCCCGTGGCGACAAGCGCGGCTATGTCGCGGTCGATCACCATGGCGAAGTCCACAACATCGCCAAGCGTGTCGGCGTCAAAACCAACGCCGTCCGCGAGCGCCTGGGCGATATGGAGGCGCTGCCTTCAGTCGCCGATGCCAAGCGTGAGATCGCCCGCGACATGCAGGCGACGATGGAAGAGTTCCAGCGCGAGGTCGCCAGCAAGGAAGCCCGTGAGAAGGAAGAGGCGGCACGCCAGCGCGGCGCCCTAAGGGTAAAGCAGGAAGCAGAGCGCAAGGCATTCGAGGAAGCGGCGCGGCTTCGGCAGGAATCCGAAGAGCGGGAGCGGAAAAGCCGCCTGCGAACCGGCCTGGCGGGTCTATGGGATCGCTTACGCGGCGAGCGCAAGCGGGCCCTGCAGAACAATGCGCGCGAAGCCGCGATGACGAAGGTGCGCGATCAGGTGGAGCGCGACCGTCTGCGCCATGCTCAAGCCTTCGAAGCTCGGGAGGCGATAGCGACCCGAACACGCCAGCGGTCACAATCCGCCGCCGTGCGCCGGGAACTCGCCCAGGACGCGCAAGTCTTCCGTCAGATGGAGCTGAGCGCGGAAGCGGAAGCAGCCTTCCGCCCTGAACCATCACGCCAAGATCGGCTACGGCCTGAGCGGGAGCGCCCGAGACGACGGCGCGGCCCGTCCATGGAGCGATAGCGCCGTCCTGCCTGAAATTGAACCAGGGTTGCACCTGCAACCCTGCCGCTCTGGCGAAGAGTGGGGGTAGCAAGGGCAAGGAGGCTCCGAACGAGGGGCCCCGCGCAGCGGGGATGCGTTCGGATGCCTTGCCCGCGCGAGGGGCGAAGCCCCTTAGCGCTTGGCGATCAGGAAACTAGTAGCCGTACTTCTCCTGGCGATCCTTGAAAGCCTTCTCTCCGCCTTCCATGGTGGCAGTGATAACTTCGCAAATCTCAGGTTTGTCAATCGCACCTGCACAACTGACCTCTCGATCTCCAACATTATCGGTATCAAGGTAGGCAACGAGTTCTGAAGAGCCGTTCACGACAATATTCGCATTGTGACTGGCGAATACAAGTTGGCGATTCTGCTTGGCGTGATGAAGCTTCTTTGTTAGATCGGTGATGATCTTATTGTCTAGGTCACCCTCAGGCTGATCAATTATGAGTGGTCCGCCTGGCTGCTCCAAGAGCATGAAAAGTAGAGCCGCTGCCCTTTGGCCCTCTGATGCCTTCTCAAAGGAAATCTCTCGATCTCTGTCACAATAGGACAGTTCGATTTCGGGTCTCGCGACTGATGTGCTAATTGCCTCGACGCGAGATGGATCAATTAGGTCTGCCATTGCTGACCTAATCTTCTCTGTATTCCCGAGAATCTTCATGAGCTCGGGGCACTTTGGCTGCTCCTGCCCTGTGGCAGCGCCAATCTGGCGCCAATAGAGAAGAGAGAGGCATTCCGACCTTACTCGATCAATTAGGTCCGCTGCCGAACTGCTGGCCAGCGCTTCTTCGAGGCCCTTCATCCGGGTCGCCTCTTGAGAGCCTGATTTCTTTGACAGCAAATCCAAGGCTTCGGTAAGCTCTGTGATGTCACCGTCAGCGTCAACAGCCGCCTTAATCTTTCCGCTAGAAAGTTTCTCTATCTCGTTGGCCCATTCTTGCGTTCGGTCAGCCCTCAAGCGATTTGCCGTCTTCAGCTTTTCGACCGCTGACTGGAGGGTGGCAGTTGGATCCCCGGCCGCCGCTATCTGCGATTCAAGATCACCAATCTTGTTCGTGATTGCGGCGATCTCTTCCTTCAGCTTGATGATTTGAGCAGTGGCCGTCTTATGTTCACTCAGCTTTTCTAAAGCCGCGTCCCGCGCCTCTCGTGCCTCCTTCAGCTTCTCACTCCAGGCTGCTTCAGCGTCAGTGAGACCTTTACGCTTGCCATCCAGCTCTTGCCTAAGCTTCGTTAGGCCTGAATTGAATGCATTGTAGAATCCCCGGTACGCTTGGCGGACAGAACTTGCCTCACTCGTTCCCAGGTCAGAACTCAGATCGCGTTCGATTTGCAACTCTGTAGAGAGAGAGTGTAAGTCATTCAACACCCGATCTGCATGCTTGGTCGCCTGAAGGGCTTTGGAATCAAAGTTACTTGCTTTCTCATATAGAGAAATTGCGGCCTGATCTTCAGCTGATTGCTCGGGGAGCGTTTTCTCCAGTGCCTGCACACGCTGCAGCAAGGAGTCACGATTGGTCTTCATTTGGCGCAGGCTCGCCTGGCGTCGCCAATGGGAGGTCAGCTGCCCGATAGCGACCTTCACCGCCGATTTGGCCGTCTCAATATCCTGGCCAAGTCGATCATCCTCACGTTTGTACTCAGGGTTCACAAATTGTAGAAGGTCGGCAAGCTGAGTCTTCTTTCCAGCCTGCTTCCCGATTTCAGCCAATTCCCCTTGACTGTATACGACTGCCGGAAAGAGTGATCTGAGTTCCTTCACTGTTACTGTCTGAGTATCCCCATTTGGATAGGTCACCTTCGGTTGGTATGCACTTGCTGGTCCGCGTTCGATCTGGAATACGGCATTATCTTGAGAGACTTTCAGTATGATACGTCCATTCTTGGCTATAAGCGTTTCTGCCACTAACTCGCTGAGACGATCCGTCCCAGAGTAATGATCGCGCTGCACGTCGTGACAGCTTCGGCCCAATCCAAAAGATAGGTATTCCAACATTGAACTCTTGCCGCTGCCCCGTCCGCCGATAGCGGAGTTCAGCTCTGGGCTAAGGGCAAGCGTGCTATCCTTCAGTATCGCTGAACCTTGGATGGATATTTCCGACACCAACAATGCCGGCAGATGTGGCTGCGCAATGCTGATCCGAGATTGGTGGCCTAAGAATGCCTGTCGAATAGCTTCCGCCGTAGGCTCCGACAATTTGATCCAAGTATTGTTTGAGCCAACGTTTGTAAAGTCTGAACTGCGACTATCGGAAGTCGGAAGGGGGTAGATTTCCCTTACCGACCAAGTCTTATCTGTTCCGGATAGTCTTTTCTTGTTCTTAGCTCCAAGGGTATTGATTGTCTGGCCTTGGTCAAGATAACCGCCAACGTAGGTCATCCGGCGAAAGTCACCATGTGCGCCATCAACCAGTACTGTGTGATTATTTCCTTGGGAAACGTTGGGGAGGACTATGTAGTGTCCGCGTAGACCAGGAAGATTGTCGAGTTCTCTGGAGATGTCAGCATAACTAATGGAGAGTTGAGATACCTTTCCACTCTTCGACAACCTCTCATCGTCTTCGGAGTATTCGATCCCGAGCTTTCCTTGCGCTTGTCTTCTCTTTTCTTCGGTGAGGTCGGCATCAAAAATGATGAGACACTGCTTTCCGCCATTGGCGGTTAGTTCCATTCCCGGAAGTAGCCAGAGGTCGAGACTAGGAGTACTTGTCTTTCGCTCCGCAATCGCTTTTTGAACATACGGCACCATTACCATTTCGTGATGGTCCGTGAGCGCAATGACCTCAAGGCCTTTGGCTATGCATGCATCGACAAATTCGAACGCCCACTGTAGGCGTGATTGGTCGACCTCTTTCAATGTTGCGGTTGATCCAGGGGTACCCAGTGGATCGCCGAGTCCCAGAGGTCGTGGCCCAGTCCAATTTGGGTCTCGCGGGGAATGGATCTGAAAATCACATTTGCGCCAGAATGCGAACGTCATTACGCACCTCGAACGTCTCATGTTGCTTGGAGACGAATATTTACAGTCGTTAAAGTATTACCGTATATCTAATGTAACGACTTCGGTGAGTTTTGACCACCGCCAAACAAACTGCTGTGATGGAGGCGTTGCTGGTCTCTTTGCAGGGGGTTGCACAGGGGGCGGCACGCCCCCTTGCCGAGGGACGCGCCAGCGGCCCGAGAAGATGGCGGGGTATTACCCCGCACATCTTGCGCGCGTCTTAGCGCTGCTGCCTTTTCCCCACGCCACGAGAACCGCCGCTCGACAGGTTTTGCACTCTCTTGCGCTTCACGCGCTCAGCCTCCGTGACATGATCCGCGGTGCTTTCGCCCGCATCGGCTTGCGCCATAGGGCAGGATGCCAGACAGCTCGAAGAGTAGGGCCCATTCCAGGCGGTGACGCCCTCCCGGTTACGGGAAATAGGAATGGGTTCCTAAGCTTTTCCTTGTATGCGCCGGAAGATTAGAGTATGTTGTTCATGGTATGTTCTGGTCGCACAAGGAAAGGAGCGCACGGAATAGGTTGAAACGGTAGAGACAAGGAGGCGGCCATGGCTGGACGCAACGCAACGGACAATGACAAGGGCTCCCGCCGCGCGGCTCCGTCTCTCACTATCGACTATGCGCTCTACGACAAGCACCTCGAAGGCTCGACCTTAAGCGAAGACCAGAAGCGCGAATTCCTCGACGCGATGTGGTCGATCATTGTCGAGTTCGTGATGCTCGGCTTCGAAGTCCATCCGGCACAGGCCGCACAAGACGCCTGTGGAAAACGCTCGCGCCGCTCACCTGAATCCACGCGCGCTGCGGTACAATCAAAACGTAGCAAGAAAAACCATTTCGAGAGGGCCGCGAGCGGGAGCACTGCCAGGGCGGCGGAAAGGATTCAGGAATGAATGGAGAAGTCATAGAAGCCGAGGCGATCATCTACTGCCGCGTATCCAGCGCGGCGCAAGTCGCCAAGGGGCACGGCATCGCCTCGCAGGAAACCCGCTGCCGCGAATTCGCGCGCATGAAGGGTTACGCCGTCGTCGCCGTGTTCAAGGACGAAGCCGTCTCCGGCGGCTT
Organism: Alphaproteobacteria bacterium; assembly: GCA_040223615.1. Lineage (GTDB taxonomy): Bacteria > Pseudomonadota > Alphaproteobacteria > JAVKFY01. The sequence continues at coordinate 34,125 of JAVKFY010000051.1, read as the reverse complement.
GATCGATCGGCCCGGCATGCTGGAACTGCTGGCCGATCTGCGGAAGCGCAAGGGCCGGGGTGGTGCTGTCGTCATCATCGATGACATCTCGCGCCTGGCGCGCGACATCAAGGCTCACCTCGATCTGCGCAGCGCCATCCAGGACGCGGGCGGACGGCTGGAAAGCCCGTCCATCGAGTTCGGCGAGGACTCCGATTCCATCCTGGTCGAGAACCTGCTCGCCTCGGTCTCGCAGCACCAGCGTCAGAAGAATGCCGAGCAGGTTCACAACCGCCAGCGCGCAAGGCTGCTCAATGGCTACTGGACGTTCTCCTGTCCGCCTGGCTACCGCTACGAAGCGGCGTCGGGTGAGGGCAAGGTGCTGCTGCGCGACGAGCCGCTGGCGTCGATCATCGCCGAAGCGATGGAAGGCTTCGCCGCCGGTCGGTTTCAGACCCAGGCCGAAGTGAAGCGCTTCTTCGAAGGCTTCCCCGAGTTTCCCAAGACGCGCTTCGGCACGGTGACGAACGAAGCCGTCAACCGCATCCTCACGCGTGTTCTCTATGCGGGTTACCTGGAGCGGCCCGAGTGGGGCGTGGCGCTGCGCAAGGCGCGCCACGAGCCGCTTGTCTCGCTGGAGACGTTCGAGCGCATCCAGACGCGGCTCACCGAAGGCTGCAAGCTGCCCGCGCGCGCCGACGTGTGCGAGGATTTTCCGCTACGCGGCTTCGTGCTGTGCGGTGACTGCGGCAAGCCGCTCACCGCCGCATGGTCGAAGAGCAAGACCGGCGCGAAGCACGCTTATTACACATGCTTCAACAAGCGCTGCGAAAGCGCGCGGAAGTCGATCCGGCGCGACGTGCTCGAAGGCGAGTTCGAGGGGTTGCTTGCCGATGTGCAACCGGCATCGACGCTGGTCGAGCTGGCGCTCGACATGTTCCGCCGTGCCTGGGACCAGCAAGCCGAGCAGGCGCACGCGGTCCGCGATCAAATTCGCCGCCGCGTCGCCGACATCGAAAAGCAGATCGCGACGCTGCTCGACAACATCGTCGAAGCCACGAGCCGCACCGTCGTCGCGCGCTACGAAGCCCGCATCAACGAGCTGGAGCGCGAGCGCCTGGTGATGGCCGAAAAGCTGGAGACGGAAGGCGCGCCGAAGAAGAGCTTCGAGGAAATGTTCGAACTCACCCTGAGCTTTCTCTCAAACCCTTGGCGGGTATGGGAGAAGGGCGATCTGGCACGGCGTCATGCGGTGCTGAAAATGACCTTCGACGACCGCCTCGTCTATGTCCGCGAAGGCGGGTTTCGAACTCCGAAACCGTCCTTGGTTTTCAGGGTGTTAGATAGCTTTCGCGCACCGCAAGCGGTGATGGCGGAGGGAGTGGGATTCGAACCCACGATGGGCTTTTGACCCATACTCCCTTAGCAGGGGAGCGCCTTCGGCCACTCGGCCATCCCTCCTCCAGGGCACGCCGGTCGGACTTAGCCTGCAACGTCTTTCGCCGTCAAGGCGCCCGGCCATTCCGGCGGCAGAAAAGGGGGCGGCCCGGCCGGGCCGCCCCCTGATCCTGATCGTACAATGGCCGGATCGCTCGATCAGGCCGCGTGACGACGGCGCCGGGCCGCCGCGCCCAGGCCAGCAAGGCCCAGGGCGAACAGTGACAGGGTCGCCGGCTCCGGCGCGTCGGTGCTTTCGCCCCACAGCGCGATCTTGATGTAGACGTCGTCATTGCCCGCGATGTACTGGCCGGTCACGCGGCAGCTGGAGCGCCACTTGTCGCAGTAGCGGACGGTCTCCCACTCTTTGTCGCGCTTGGAATACTTCCAGCGACCGTTCTTCCACCTGCGCTTGCAGTTGTCTTTCCACCAGCTGCAGCTACCGTCGATGCGGTACCATTCGCCCCATTCGCTCTGCTCGTAGACGCGGGTGTCGACCGTCTCACGGAAGAACGGGCACGAGTCGTCGAGGCAATCGGCGCGGGCATAGAGGATCATCGACAGATCGGTCGAGCCGTCCCTGGCGTTCAGGTCGGTGTCGTTGTTGCCGACGTTCAGGCCGCTATACGGATAGTCGAAGAACAGATTGATGTAGTCGTCGCCCTCGGGCAGCACGTTGAAGGTGAGGACGGTGCCGCCCAGCGCGATGTCCAGGTAGCCGTCGAGGAAATAGTCGTGGCGGGTGTCGTCGCCGAGGCCGAACGGCAGGTCGAAGGCCGCCGAGCTGTTCGGCGCGTAGCCGCCGATGTCGAGCACGCCGCCGACGATCGACATGTCGAACGAGCCCGGGGTGCCGCCGGTGTCCGGCACCATGCTGATCGGGTCGCCGGGCGAGAAGGTCAGCGTGCCGCCCGACAGGCCGCCGGGACCGGTCACGTCGCCGGGCGAGTCGAGGTGGTAGTGCGCCTGGCCGTAGTTCGACAGGTCGTTGCCGTCCATGCGCCAGCGCGGCTGCCCCATCGTCGCGTTCGGCGACAGGCCGGTGAAATAGTACGGACGGAGGAAAAAGTCGTGCTCCGCGTCGGTGCTGTTAAAGGCGAGGCCCTGGTAGTCAACCGAGGCTGCTTGTGCCGACCCGGCGACGGCGAGCATGCCGGCCGCCACGAGGCCCAGTCCAAGCTTGGTTTTCGTCATCGTCATCGTCCTTTCGATGCGTACTCTCTTCTCGGACCGTTGTGCCCTCTCGGTCCGTTGGTCGCCTCTGTGCTTGCGGACTGCCAGGAGTGATCTCCGTCACCCTGCGCCAAGGCAGTCCGACCAGGTTTCGTGCGCCCGGTGTCGCAAAGCGGAAGGCTTGCCCTCGGTGATGCAATGCGGATGCCAGGCTTTGGCCAGGGCGAAATGTGCTTTTGCAATAGCCGCTTGTCTAATATTAACCATGTCGCCAGCGCACAAGACGTCGGCTAGCTGTCAGGCCTACCGACACCATGTTGTGTGATGGGCATCACATCTGGCGCGAGCGTAGTCGCTTGCCGACTGCCATCGGTATCTGCCGAGGTTGGCGAGACCGGCGTATCGAGGGCGTTCGGGCGGATGCCCCGGAAAAAGAAAGGGCGGCCCGAGGGCCGCCCTTGAAAAGTCGTGGAAGTGGTTGGTGTGAGCGATCAGGCCGCCTTGCGACGACGCCGCGCCACGGCACCCAGGCCAACCAGGCCCAGGCCGAGCAGCGACAGCGTCGCCGGCTCCGGTGCATCGGCCGTCTCAGCGCCCCACAGAGCGATCTTGACGTAGATGTCGGAGTCCGCCGGCGTGCCGGGGATGGTGCGGCAATTGCTGCTGCCATACGTACCAATCATCGTGGTCACCTGGACGCCACCCGAGAACGTGCCGTCATCGCCGTTCTGGTTGAAGTCCGCCTCGGCCCGGTCGCCGCAGGGCGTGTCAGACGGCACCCAGCGATACACGGTCTTCTGGGTCTCGCCGAGACGGTACAAACGGCCAAACCTCGTCTCGCCATCCGGGCAGTTGTCGGCACTGTAGACGCCGCTCGCACGCCAACTACCGTTTCTGTAGTACTGGCACTGCGGCACGGTCACGGTTTCCGAAACCTTGCGCTCGTAGGTGTCCGGCGTACCCGGGGTGTAGAACGGGCAGGCCTCGTCGGCGCACTCGCCGCGCAGGTAGAGGAACATCGCCAGGTCGGTGTCGCCCTGATTGTCGCCCACGTTGAGCGTATTGTACGGCTGCGCGCCGAACGGGAAGTTGCTCCAGGGCCGATCGTCAGGCGGAAAACCGCAACTGGAAAGAAGCGAGGCTCCGTCGCAGACGACCATCGACATAGCGACGCCGTTCAGCAGCACGTCCAAAGTACCGTTGTGCAGCTCATAGTCGGGATCAGCGGTGCCGAACCCGTACGGGAGGGTGACTGTCGGGTCGCCCGTATAGTCCCCGTCGTAGCGCCCGTCATTCGCCTTGATGTCGAGATGGCCGGAGACGATCTCCATGGTCAACGCGCCGCTGCCGAAAGTCATCGGCACGGTCGACGGGGCGAAATCGATGCTGCCACCGACCATGCTGCCGTCGTCGGCGATGGCGCCGGGCACGGTGACGGTGTAGTTGGCCTGGCCGATGGCCCCGAACGTCAGCGGCTGGTCGAGGGTCGGGCCAGCCAACAGGCCGGTTGGCTCATCCGCGATGACCGAGAATGTATGCGGCTCGCCGTCGATGGCATTGAACGCGAGGCCGCTGTAGTCCTGCACAACCGCCTGCGCGGACCCGGCGAAGGCAAAGATGCCTACGGCCGCCAGGCCGAATCCAAGCTTGCTTCTCATGATCTTTGAGATCCTTTCGATGCTTTCCACTTTGCCCGGTCGTGCCTTATGTGGCCGATCCGGTCTTCATTCTGATTTGCCGTCGACAACCTGAGTCGTCGGCGACTAACCCTCTTTAGCCACTGCGGCGGCGATCCCGAGAGACCTCAACCGAGAGCCTGCATAGTTAAGAAGCAAGAACAGTGCCAAAATCGGACACGGGATTTTCTTCTGGCTTTTCAATGCCTTATTTTGCGGCATGATTGAGTTTGATATTCGCATAGCTCGAATGGTCGGTCTGACTTACACATTCTCGAGCACCGGAACATCCGATCCGACGGCCGGTTTGCCGCAGTCCATGAATGTCACAATATTGCCAAGGGTTTAGCCGGAAATGGTCATGGCGGCCGGCGTCACGGCGGCCCGGCGGGAGGTGTAAATATTCCCGACAGTCGCTGCGGCGACCGGCGCCGCGGCGGACGGTGTCTCAATTTGACTATCGTTGCCGCACCGGTGGCCGGAGAGGGAACCTGGCGTGCCAGTGGCCTCCTACTCGATGGTCTTCCAGTAGGTGTCCTTCTTGGTCACCTGGCCGTCGCGGAACTCCCACAGGTCGCAGCCGAGATACTCGAACGCGCCGCGCTCGGGATCGGTGCCGCGGACGACCCACTCCGAGAGCGCCTTGTCGCCCATGATCCAGTGCCGCATCTCTTCCCAGCGCATGTCGCCGATCACCGCGTAGCGCGCCCGCAGCACCTCGCCGATCGCCGCCTTGCCGACCAGCCTCCGGCCCTCCGGCGCATCGGGGCCGCGCGCCATCAGCCATTCGCAGTCATCGGCGAAGTGGCTGAGAATGCCGTCGACGTCGTGGCGGTTGAATCCGTCCTGGATCGCGTCCAGCAGCTCGATGGTCACGGTTCCGGCCATCTCCGGTCGCCTCCCGTTATTTGCTTTGAACACCGCGAAGACCTTAGCACCACGCGACGGGGCAGGGGAGAAGCGGCGCCGGTCTGGCTGCCCTGGTCGCGTGGCACGAAGAGAGGGCGGCCCGCACGGGCCGCCCTCGGTCGCAATCCGGATCTGGCTTCGCCCTACGCGGTCGTGCGCCGGCGATACGCGGCCCGCCGAGGCCGATCAGGCCCAGTGCGAGCAGCGACAAGGTCCCTGGCGCCGGTACGTCGGAGATGGCGATTTCCCAGTAGATCTTCTTGATGCGCCAGCTGTCGTCGTTCTCGGCGAACAGGCTGCTGACGACGAACCACTCGCCGAAAAACAGGTCCGGGTCCAGCTCGTGGTAGTAGTCGAACACCTCCAGGTTGGTGGTGCCGGTGCCGGAGTTGGTCTTGATGACGGTGCTGCCGCTGCCGTCGAACGCGTCCAAACCCTCGACCAGGCCGATACGGCATTTGCCGTCGGAGCGGTCATCGCAGACGCTGGACGTGTCGATCGGGTCCAGCACGACGGCCGGCGTGTCGCCAGCGTCGTGTTTACCCTGGTCGACGATCACCATGGCGCTGTCGTCGTCGCTATTGACCTGCGTGAACTCGATGCCGACCAGCCTGAACTGGAAGCCGGGCCGGCTCGGGATGGTGAACTCCAGCGCGTCCGTGCGACCGTCATTGTCGACTTGGTTGCTTGAGTCGCCGTTGCCGGACTTGAGGCCGCAACCGTTGGCGTTGCACGGTATGCCACCGGCGTTGACGTCGCCCTCGCTGGCGCCGCTGTTATTGCTGTCGCGACCGCGCATGCGCAGATCACCGTCGAAACCCGGGATGTCGAACTCGACCCACCGCGGCTCGCCGCCGGTGAAGTTGGTGGCGGAAGCGATGACGGTGCCGCCGCGGGTCACGACTTCGAGGACGGTGACCAGCGCCGCCTGCGCCCTGCCGCTCCACAGCAAGCTGGCGACAAGCGCCAATGCCACCGGGGCGACCGACCGATACAAATACATGGATTGTGACCTTCCGCGTGGCTCGGGCTCGGTGGCCGGGCCGGTTGCTTTCCCAATCTCGCTCGCGAACTTCGCCGCTTAAACGAGCATCACAGTATCGCGAGCAACAATTGCGCCAGTTCTCCGCGGATTCGCTAAGTCTCGGAAACTCCTGGAGTAATCGATTTCGTGAAGGCAGGCGAGTGGCGCTACTCGTGCTTGATCTGTAAAGCGTGCCGACACCCTTGCCGGAACCTTAAGCGAACCGGCATGGCCGGAACCTGATGCCATGTTGCGGTGCAATACGCACGCGGGACCGCGCGCCATCAGCCGTCGCACCACGCGATCCATTCTCCCCTGGCACGAAAAGAGGGCGGCCCGTCCGGGCCGCCCTCGGTCGCAATCCAGATTTGGCTTCGGTCTACGCGGTCGCGCGACGCCGACGCGCGGCCGCGCCGAGGCCGATCAGGCCCAGTGCGAGCAGCGACAAGGTCCCTGGCTCCGGTACTTCGGAGATTTCCCAGTAGATCTTGCCGATGCGCCAGCTGTCGTTGCTCTCGCTGAACAGCGTGCTGACGGCGAACAGTTCGCCGAAGAACAGGTCCGGGTCGAGCTCGTGGTAGTAATCGAACTCCTCCAGGTTGACGGTCCCGGCGCCGGTATTGGTATTGATGACCGTCGTGCCGTTGCCGTCGAAGGCGTCCAGGCCGTCCACCAGGCCAATGCGGCACTTGTACACCGGATTCCTGGCATTGCAGACGCTCGGCACGGTCGCATCGTCGTCGGCGTTGGTGTCGATCGGGTCCAGCGTGACCGCCGGCGTGTCGCCGTTATCGGCGTGACCCTGGTCGACGATCACCATCGCGCTGTCGTCATCGTCGTCGACGAGCGTGAACTCGATGCCGACCAAAGTGAACTTGAAGCCGGGGCGGTCCGGAATGGAAAACTCCAGGGCATCGGTGCGGCCGACATTGTCGACCTGGTTGCTGCTGTCGCTGTTGCTGGACGCCACGCCGCAGCCGCGACCGTTGCATTGGACACCGCCGTTGTTGCCCTGGGTGCTGCCGGCGTTGTTGCCATCGCGACCACGCACGCGCAGGTCATCGTCGAAGCCCGGGATGTCGAACTCGACCCAGCGGGGGAAACCGCCCGTGTTGTTGTTGGCTTCGTCGATCACGGTATTGCCGCGCATGACGATCTCAACGACGGTGACCAGCGCCGCCTGCGCCGCGGAACTCCACATCAGACTGGCGGATACGGCGAGCGCGAACAGCCATGCCGCGCGCGCCGCGGGACGGGATGCAATCATTCCTGTCGTCCTTCCTTAGTAACTGACGCCCTCAGGTCAGGCTCTGCTTTCCCAAGTTCCGCCGGTGATCTGCGCCGCCGGTCGGACCTGTCGATCACGACGTTGCGTGACGTGATCTGTAGGTTCGCTGCGCAATAATTGCGCCAAAATGACATAACTCTATAAGGTATTGTATTATAGCCGTTATTCGTGATTCTAATATTAGTATCCGCAGATTACAGCTTCTCGTTTGTTAAGTTTGCCGACACTGTATCAGTCAATGATCCGGAACCGGCGGGAGGCAATGTGGCGCCACTTCGGCAGCCTGCTCGACCGTTTCGCCCCGACCGAATGCCTCTTCAGGAACGCTGGATATGCTTCGATCGAAATGGATGACGCTCTAGCGGAGGACGCACAAACGAGAACGGCGGCCCCCCGAGAGGGACCGCCGTTGACGTTTAGATATCGGTGGAGTGGCTTAGCGCCGCCGCCGCCGCATTGCGACGAGACCGATCATGCCCAAGCCGAGCAGGCCAAGCGCGGCCGGCTCCGGGATGTCGTCACGCACGATCTGACTGCGCAACTCGCCGTTTCGATACGCGTCAGAATGGATGTTGATATAGAAATCGCCATTCTGCAGGCCGGATTCAAACGTGGCCAACGGCAGTCCGATCGTCGTGGCGTCGAACGAGTTCACATACGGATTGGAATTTGCCGCGGGCGGGTTCTGGGTGTTACCAGGCAAGAAAATCAGACCGTTCTCGTTCGGACCACCGACGTGCAGGTGCCAGTCCGAAAACGGATCGCCGTCAAAAAGCGGGCTGGCTGCCGGCGGATTTGTCAGGCCGGTGTATGAGAACATGTAGTCGAAGATCTTGGTGACATCGTCGTATGTCGCGCTAAACGTCCCCGAATGAACCGAGCCAGGCGCGCCACTACGAGCGCCACACGGATCGTCGTCAGCGTTGCCCTGAATACCGTCGATGCCAACATTGCCGATTGGAGACTGAAGCACCTCAGCGCACGGGCTCAGGGTTCCGGAGAAACTGAACACCGTGGCGCTTGCCGTTGTGGGCAAAGCAAATGCGGCTGCCGCGAGTGCCGCCAGTGCAATCCCCGTCTTAAGTCTATTAGCCATTTCTTTTCCCCTTTTTACTGGGCAGGAGCGAACTCACATGGTCATAATGCAATTGCTGTACCAAAATTAAACTCCTTATTTTTCAATGGATTAGATATTGGAGCAATTCGAATGTGTAAATAATCCTGACAGTCGCGCCGCCTGCTGCACGCGCAAAGATTATGGCGTCAGTAGGACGGCAAAGGCCGAAACCAGAACACAACAGGAACAACTGGTATGATCCGCCGCGCGGCCTGCAACTGCGGCATTGTCACCTCTTGACCGGGGATGGTTGCCCGCTGATGTTGCATTGCAACAGGCGGAGCGGCTGACGATGACCGTACGTAATCTCGATGCCTTTTCCGCACCGCACTCGGTGGCGCTGATCGGCGCCAGCCATCGACCGGGTTCGGTCGGCAACCGGGTCGCGCTCAATCTGGTCGAGGCCGGATTCAAGGGTCGCCTGAGCTTCGTCAACCCGAAGGGTGGGACGCTGGCCGGCATCGACTGCCTGAGCTCCATCGATGCCCTGCCGGAGGCACCGGACCTCGCCGTCGTCTGCATCCCGGCCGAACCGATTCCCGGCCTGGTCGCTGAACTGGCGGCGAAGGGCACGCGCGGCGTGGTGGTGATCAGCGCCGGCTTCGGCGGCGGTGAGGAGGCCCAGGCCCGGCGGCAGGCGCTGCTGGACGGCGCCGAACCGCACCTGACCCGCATCGTCGGGCCGAACTGCGTCGGCCTGCTGATGCCTCGGGTGGGCTTGAATGCCAGCTTCGTGCACATGACGCCGAAGCTCGGCGAGATCGGCTTCGTGAGCCAGTCCGGCGCGGTGATGGCCGGCATCGTCGACTGGGCGGCGCCGCGCGGCATCGGGTTCTCGCAGATGTGGTCGGTCGGCGACATGGCCGACGTCGACTTCGGCGACCTGCTGAACCACCTGGCCAACGACCGCGACACCAAGGTGATCCTCATGTACGTCGAGGCGGTCACCAGCGCGCGCAAGTTCATGTCCGCGGCCCGCGCGGCGGCGCGCGCCAAGCCGGTGATCGTGATGAAGGCTGGCCGGACGGCGCAGGCGGCCCGCGCGGCGGCCTCGCATACCGGCGCGATCGCCGGCGCCGACGACATCTACGATGCCGCCTTCCGCCGCGCCGGCATCCTGCGCGTGACCACCTTGAACCAGCTTTTCGGGGCGGCGGCGCTGCTGTCGCATACCCGCCGGCTGGATGGCGAGCGGCTGGCCATCGTGACCAACGGCGGCGGCTTCGGCGTGCTGGCCACCGACGACCTGATCGCGCAGGCCGGCCTGTTGGCGGAACTGGGGGAGGGCACGGTCGCCACGTTGGACCAGCGGCTGCCGGCACATTGGAGCCGGGCCAATCCGGTCGACATCATCGGCGACGCCGATGGCGCTCGATACGCTGGCGCGCTGGAGGCGGTGCTCGACGACGACGGCGTCGATGCGGTGCTGGTGATGAACTGCCCGACCGGGATCAGCTCCAGCCTGCAGGCGGCCGAGGCGGTGGCCGCGACGGTGCAGGCCCGCGCGAAACCGATGCAGCCGGTGCTGGCGGCCTGGATAGGCGATGCGGCGGAGACCAACGAGGCACGCCACCGCCTGGAGCAGGCCGACGTGCCGACCTATGCGACGCCCTCGGAGGCGGTCGGCGCCTTCATGCACCTGGTGCGCTACCAGCGCGGCCAGGCCGAGTTGATGGAGACGCCGCCGTCGCTGCCGGCCGACTTCCAGCCCGACGTCGAGGCGGCGGCGCGGCTCATCGACGAGCACGGCGAAGGCTGGCTGCCCGAGCCCCAGGCCAAGGCGCTGTTCGCGGCCTATGGCATCCCGACGACGGTGCCCCGGATCGCCAGGGATGCCGACGAGGCCGCCGCCGTGGCCGGCGAGATCGGGTTTCCGGTGGTGGTCAAGGTGTTGTCACCCGACATCCTGCACAAGTCGGACGTCGGCGGCGTGCTGCTCAACCTGGGCGACGCGCAGACGGTGGCGACGGCGGTCCGCCAGCTCGCGGTGCGGTTGGAGCGGGAAGTGCCCGACGCGCGTATCGATGGCTTCCTGGTCGAGCCGATGGTGCGCCGGCGCCAGCCGCACGAGCTGATCCTGGGTGTCACCGTCGACCGGCTGTTCGGGCCGGTGCTGCTGTTCGGCGCCGGCGGCACGGCGGTGGAGGTGTTGCGCGACCGGGCGCTGGCGCTGCCGCCGCTGAACTTGGCGCTGGCCCGGCGGATGATCGAGGAGACACGTATCTACCGACTGCTGCGCGGCTATCGCGACCAGCGGGCGGCCGACCTGGACGCGATCGCGCTGGCGTTGGTGAAGCTGTCGCAGCTCGTGGTCGACCACCCCGACGTCGCCGAGGTCGACATCAACCCGCTGCTGGTCGACGCCGACGGCATCTTCGCGGTCGATGCACGGGTCCGCCTGGCGCCGGCGGCCGACCCCGAGCGGCTGGCGATCCGGCCCTATCCGCGCGAATGGGAGGGCACCATCACCGACCGCGACGGCCGGGTCTACGCGGTGCGGCCGGTTCGGCCCGAGGACGAGCCGGGCCTCGTCGCCGGATTCCGTCAGCTCTCGCCGGAAACCGTGCGGCTGCGGTTCTTCTCGCCGTTGAAGGACATGTCGCACCGGATGGCGGCGCGGCTGACTCAGATCGACTACGACCGCGAGATCGCGCTGGTCGCGCTGGACTCGGACCAGACCGGCTTCATCGTCGCGGTGGTGCGTCTGGCGGCCGATCCCGACGGCCAGACCGGCGAGTTCGCCATCGTCGTCGGCGATCCGGTGGCGGGCCGGGGGCTGGGCTCGGCATTGCTGCAACGGCTGGTCGAGTACGGCCGGGCACGTGGGCTGGCCGAGGTCTTCGGCATCGTGCTGCGCGAGAATGTGCGCATGCTCGACCTGTGCCGCCGGCTTGGCTTCGAGACCCAGTCCGTGCCCGGCGAACCGGAACTCATTCGGGTCGCGATACAATTGAAACGTTGAACGTGGGGCTGGTTGCCGCAAGATGCATGCAACCGGCCCGCGAACGGGCCAGCGTTCCCAGCGGCCGTGCGTCGCGCATCGAGCAGGGAGGGATCTCGATGACCAGCAATTCCAAGCACCCGCAGACGTTGGCTTTGCATGCCGGCTATCGCTGTGACCCGGCGACGGGCGCCGTGGCGGTGCCGATCTACCAGACCACGTCGTTTCAGTTCAACGACGCCAACCACGCCGCGAACCTGTTCGCCCTGAAGGAGCTAGGCAACATCTACACGCGGATCATGAACCCGACCAACGATGTCTTCGAGCAGCGCATGGCCGCGCTGGAGGGCGGTGTCGCGGCGCTTGCGGTCGGTTCGGGCCAGGCTGCTTCGGCATTCTCGGTGCAGAACCTGGCATCGGCCGGCGACAATATCGTCAGCTCGACCGACCTCTATGGCGGTACCTGGAACCTGTTCGCCAACACGTTGAAGCAACAGGGCATCGAATGCCGCTTCGTCGACCCGACGGACCCGGAGAACTTCCGGCGCGCCACCGACGACAAGACCCGCGCCTACTACGCGGAGACCCTGCCGAACCCGAAACTGGCGGTGTTCCCGATCAGGGAAGTCGCCGATATCGGCCGCGAGTTCGGCGTCCCGCTGGTGATGGACAACACCGCGGCGCCGCTGATCTGCCGGCCGCTCGACCACGGCGCGGCCATCGTGATGTACTCGACCACCAAGTATATCGGCGGCCACGGCACCTCGATCGGCGGCATCGTGATCGATGGCGGCAACTTCCCGTGGGACAAGTTCCCGGAACGCCAGCCGTTGCTCAACAATCCCGACCCGAGCTACCACGGCGCGGTGTGGACCGAGGCGGTGAAGCCGCTGGGGCCGATCGCCTACATCCTGAAGATGCGTGTCACGCTGCTGCGCGACCTCGGCGCGGCGATGGCGCCGATGAACGCCTTCAACTTCATCCAGGGGCTGGAGAGCCTGCCGTTGCGCATGGCCGAGCACTGCAGGAACGGCGCGGCGGTTGCCAAGTACCTCGCCGAGCATGACGCGGTGACCAGGGTCTACTACGCCGGCAGTCATTCCGATCCCGAGCAGCAGCGTCGTACCGAGACCTACCTGTCGGGCGGTTGCGGCTCGCTGGTCGGGTTCGAGGTGAAGGGTGGCAAGGAAGCTGGCGCCCGCTTCATCGACGCGCTGCAGATGTTCTACCACGTCGCCAATATCGGCGACGCGCGCAGCCTGGCGATCCACCCGGCGACCACCACGCACTCGCAGCTCACGCCGGAGGAGCAGCTCGCGACCGGCGTCACCGACGGCTACGTCCGGCTGTCGATCGGCATCGAGCATATCGACGACATCATCGCCGATCTCGATCAGGCGCTGGCGGCCTCGCAGCGATAGACGCCGGTCGTCACGTGGATGTCCCGGTCAGGCCCGGGCATCCACGCGCCGGCGCCTCAGTGGCGGTAGACCGGCGGTTTGCCGGTGACCGAGACGCGCCACAGGATGCGGCTGTCGGTGTCGTCGGTGGCCGGTTTCTGCAAGGTCGCCATGTGCAGCGTCTGGAAGGTGTCCCAGGCCGCGAGGTCGCCGACTTCGTAGTCGTATGACGTCGTGAACCGGTCCTGCACGCAGTGCGCCGCCAGTTCGTCGAGCAGGTCGGCGGCCTCGTCGTCGGGCATGCCGACGATGGCGAAGGAGCTGCCGGCGCAGCCGTAGAGCGCCTTCGTGCCGGTGACGTGGTGGCGGCGCACCAGCGGCATGTAGACGTTGGTCACGTTGGCCTTCTGCGCCGGCGTCAGGCGCTCCGCCGAGGTCGGCGAGTCCTCGTCCATGTCGGCGCGGTTGCCGTAGTGGTGCAGCACCACCTTGTCGTCGACGAACGCCTTCATGGTTTCCGACAGCGCGTCATAGGCGGCGACGCAGTCGGCGAAGCTGGTCGGGCAGCCGCGGTCCGGGTTCTTGATCGAGTAGACCACGGTGGAGCTGTTCGGCGGGTCCTGGTAGGCGACGTCGGTGTGCCAGAAGGCGGCGCCCTCGAACACGCCCAGCGGCTTGCCGTCCTCGAACATGTTGGAGAGCATCAGGATCGCCGGATGGCCGCGCAGCCGCAGGTGGTCGAGGAAATGCGGCTTCTGGTCGCCGAACTCGCGGGTGACCCGGTCGAAATCCTCGAACTCGAGCCTCTGGCCTCGAACCGCAATCACCTTGTGGGTGTGGAACGCATCGATCAATTCCTTGATCGTGTCGCGGTCCAGCGGCTGGCGCAGGTCGAGCCCCTCGATCTCGGCCCCGAACGGTCCGGGAAGGGGTTTCACCGACAGCATGGCGTTTCTCCCAAACTCATTCCGTCACCCCGGCCTTGAGCCGGGGTCCATGTCGATGCCGGAGCTTGCCTTAGACATGGACCCCGGGTCTACGCGCTGCGCGCTTCGCCCGGGGTGACGATTGGAGCCTCTAGTCGTACAGCACCACCGAGCGGATGCTCTCGCCGGCGTGCATCAGGTCGAACGCCTTGTTGATATCGGCAAGCGGCATGGTGTGGGTGATCAGGTCGTCGATGTTGATCTTGCCGTCCATGTACCAGTCGACGATGCGCGGCACGTCGCGGCGGCCCTTGGCGCCGCCAAAGGCGGTGCCGCGCCAGACCCGGCCGGTGACCAGCTGGAACGGCCGGGTGGCGATCTCCTGGCCGGCGCCGGCGACGCCGATGATGATGCTCTCGCCCCAGCCGCGGTGGCAGCACTCCAGCGCCTGCCGCATCACCTCGACGTTGCCGATGCACTCGAAGCTGTAGTCGGCGCCGCCGTCGGTGAGGTCGACGATGTAAGGGACCAGATCGCCCTCGACGTCCTTCGGGTTGACGAAATGGGTCATGCCGAAGGCCTCGGCCAGCGGCTTGCGCGCCGGGTTGATGTCGACGCCGACGATCTTGTTGGCGCCGGCCAGGCGGGCGCCCTGGATCACGTTCAGGCCAATGCCGCCCAGCCCGAAGACGACGACGTTGTCGCCCGGCTTGACCTTGGCGGTATTGATCACCGCGCCGATGCCGGTGGTGACGCCGCAGCCGATGTAGCAGACCTTGTCGAACGGCGCGTCGGGCCGGATCTTGGCCAGCGCGATCTCCGGCAGCACGGTGTAGTTGGCGAAGGTCGAGGTGCCCATGTAGTGGAACACCTGGCTGCCGCCCATCGAGAACCGGCTGGTGCCGTCGGGCATCAGGCCCTGGCCCTGGGTGGCGCGGATCGCGGTGCACAGGTTGGTCTTGCCGGACAGGCAGCTTTTGCACTGCCGGCATTCCGGCGTGTAAAGCGGGATCACGTGGTCGCCCTTGGCCACCGAGGTCACGCCGGGGCCGACGTCGACCACCACGCCGGCGCCCTCATGGCCCAGGATCGCCGGGAACAGGCCCTCCGGGTCGGCACCGGAGAGGGTGAACTCGTCGGTGTGGCAGACGCCGGTCGCCTTGATCTCGACCAGCACCTCGCCGGCCTTCGGGCCTTCGAGCTGCACCGTCTCGATGGTCAGCGGCTCGCCCGCCTTGTGTGCCACCGCCGCCTTTACATCCATCGTCGTCCGCTCCCTGGCTCAGGTCTTGTAGTCCGGTTCCTCGCGATCGAGGATCCGCTTCAGCGCCTCGAAATGCCGTGCCGCCGAGTCGGCGACGTTCGTCATCATGGTCTCGTTGGTGGCGCGGGCCTGGTTGTCGGACAGCACCTTGAGCGGCTTGCCGGTCGACATTGCGATCACCTGCGCCTGCGCCGCGCGCTCCAGGTAATAGAGCGCATCGAAGCACCACGACACGCTGGGTCCGGTGCAGATCACGCCGTGGTTGGCCAGGAACAGCACCTCCTTGTTGCCGATGCAGTCCGCCATTCGATCGCCCTCGGCATTGTCGAGCGCCAGGCCGCCATAGTCGTCGTCATAGGCGATGCGGCCGTAGAAGCGCACCGCCGACTGGATCGACGGCTGCAGGCGGCCTTCCTCGACCATGGTCAGCGCGGTGGCGTAGGGCTGGTGCGTGTGCAGCACGCAGGCCGCGTCGGGCACGTTCTTGTGCAGCCGCGCGTGGATGTAGAAGGCGGTGTCCTCGGCGATGCCGTCGCCCTCCACCACGTTGCCGTTGAAGTCCACGGCGATCAGGGTGCTGGCCCGGATCTCCGACCAGTGCAGGCCATAGGGGATCAGCAGGAAGACGTCGTCGCTACCGGGCTGCATCAGGGTCAGGTGATTGCAGATGCCTTCCGCGTAGCCGAAGCGGTGCGCCAGCCGATAGGCGGCGGCGAGATCGACGCGCGCCTGCCAACGGGCGGCGTCGGTGTTCGTGACGGTCGTCTGAACGGCTGCGGCCATCGCGGTCTCCTCTGTTTCGCTGGCAAAGCTTAGCCCGCGACCGGCCGCCCTGGCCAATACCGGATGTCATTGAAGCCGCGGCGGCACACGGCTATCTTGCGTGCCACTTCGCGCTGCTCCAAGGTGGCGCCAACAAATCAATCAGTACTGGGAGGCTGACCTATGAAGCTGCACAAATTCATTGCCGCCGCGCTCGGCTCGGCCATGGCGATGGGGCTCGCCTCGACCGCGTCCGCCGCCGAGGTCGAAGGCCCGAAACTCGACTGGAACGTGTCGCTGTGGGGCAACCCGCGCGCCTTCACGGCGGGTATCGAGACGATCTCGAAGATCGTCGAGGAAAAAACCGGCGGCAACTTCAAGCTGTCGATCAGCTACGGCGGTCTGTCGAAGCCGCGCGAGAACCTGGACGGCATCAAGCTGGGCGCGTTCCAGATCGCCGCCTTCTGCAATTTCTATCATCCCGGCAAGAATCCGACCTTCATGGTCTGGTCGCTGCCGTTCCTGCCGCTGGCCAATGCCGACGTGCACCAGAAGGTCGCCGAGAAGTTCTACAAGCACCCGGCGGTTATCGCGGACATGGCGCGCTGGAACGCGGTGCCATATATGAGCTCGCTGTTGCCGCAGTATGAGCTGCTCGGTCGCGGCGAGCCGCCGCTGACCATCGAGGACTGGCAGGGCAAGCGCGTGCGCGCTGGCGGCGGCCTCGGTGAGGCCATGGTGGTGCTGGGCGCGACCCGCATGACCGTGCCGGCGCCGGAGACCTACACGGTGATCGACCGCGGCACCGTCGACGCGGTGGCCTTCCCGTTCACCTACGCGCACTTCGCCTACAAGATCCATGAAGTGACCACCTGGTACACCGCCAATCTGAAGCCCGGCACCTCCGAGTGCCCGATGGTGATCAACAAGGATGCTTGGGAAGGCCTGCCGCCGCAGTATCAGGCGCTGCTCGAGGAGTCCAAGCCGGCCGGCTACGAGGCCATGAAGGCAGCCTACAAGGCGGCCGACGACAAGAACTTCCCGGTCCTGAACGCCAGGCTGAAGGCGATCAACTATTCCGATGAGGAGCTGGCGAAGTTCCAGAAGGTCGCCGGCAAGCCGGTGTGGGACAAGTGGGTCGCGGACAACCAGGACAAGATTCCGGCCCAGGAACTGCTGGACTTCATCTTCGCCGAAGCCAAGAAAGCGATGATGTAGCAGGAACCCGCCGCCGGGCCGGAGTTCGGCCCGGCGGCACCGGTTTGAAGACATGAGTACGAGCCAGGACGAGGCCGAGGCCGCGCCGAACCTTTCGCGCGCCGACAGCCTGTTATTCAAGATCGAAACCGCGTTCAACATGCTCGCGGCGCTGGCTGTCTTCCTGCTGATGCTGCTGGGCGTGGTGCAGGTGGTCGGCCGCAAGGTCTTCAATTTTCCGATCTTCGGCTATGTCGACATGGTCGAGCAGGCGATCGCGATCTTCGCCTTTCTCGGTGTCGCCTACTGCCAGAAACTGGGCGGCCATGTGCGCATGGACCTGTTTCTGGGCATGTTGCGCGGCCGGCCGCTGTGGTTGACCGAGGGCCTGGGCATCCTTATCGCGATGTTCATCGTCACGGTGCTGATCTTCACTGGCTACGACCACTTCTCGCGCGCCTTCGAGTATGGCGACTCGACGATCGACGCTGAGTATCCGGTCTGGCCGTCGAAACTGCTGGTGCCGATCGCCTTCGCGATGCTCTGGCTCCGCTTGCTCATTCAACTCATCGGCTACGGCCGGCTGGCGCTCAAACCCGACGCCAAGCCCGTGGCGGTGCCATTGATCGCCCGCGTCGAGGAACAGGCCAAGCATGAAATCGAGGAAGCACTCGGCAAAGAAGCCCGTGCGCCACGGGACGATTAGACCATGGAACCGTTAGAAATTGGTCTGATCGGCGCCGGCGCGATGGTGTTCCTGGTGTTCCTAGGCGTGCGCGTTTTCATCGCTGCCGCCACAGTCGGCACAGTGGGCCTGGTGGCGATCCTGGGCTGGGATGCCGGCGTCGGTATGGCGGGCACCGTGCCGCACTCCAAGTCGGTGGAGTATGCGCTCTCCGTCCTGCCGATGTTCATCCTGATCGGCTTCCTGGCCTTCCATGCCGGCATCACCAAGGCGGTGTTCGAGGCGGCTCGGGCCTGGATCGGCTGGGTGCCTGGCGGCCTCGCGGTCGCGACCGTGTTTGCCACCGCCGGCTTTGCCGCCGTTTCGGGTGCCAGCACCTCGACCGCCGCCGTGTTCTCGCGCATCGCGATCCCGGAAATGCTGGAGGCTGGCTATCAAAAGCGCATGGCGGCCGGTGTCGTCGCCGCCGGCGGCACGCTCGCCTCGCTGATCCCGCCAAGCGCGATCCTGGTGATCTACGCCATCATCGTGGAGGAGTCGGTCGGCCGGCTGCTGCTCGCCGGCTTCGTGCCAGGCGTGTTCTCCGCGATAATCTACGCGCTGATGATCATCGGCATGGCCAAGTTCAACCCGAAGCTGGGGCCGGCCGCGCCACGTGTTTCCTGGGGCGTGCGGATGCGCACGGTGCCCGGTACGTCCCCGGTCCTGCTCGTCATCGCGATCATCTTCGGGTCGATGTATTTCGGCTGGGCGACGCCGACCGAGGCCGGCGCGCTCGGCGCCTTCATCGTGTTCGTGATGGCAATGATCAAGGGCATGAAGTGGCAGAGCCTGAAGGAGGCGCTGCTGGAGACAGCCAAGCTCACGGTGATGATCTTCTCGATCATCTGGGGCATCCTGATCTTCGTGCGCTTCCTCGGCTTCGCCCGGCTGCCGGAGGCGTTCGCCGACTGGATCACCGACCTGCCGCTGCCGCCGCTGGCGATCATCATCATGATCCTGGTCGGCTACGCGATCCTCGGCATGTTCATGGACGCCATCGGCATGCTGCTGCTGACCCTGCCGGTGGTGTTCCCGGCGGTCGTCGCGCTCGGCTACGACCCGATCTGGTTCGGCATCATCGTGGTGAAGATGGTCGAGATCTGCCTGATCACGCCGCCGATCGGCCTGAACTGCTTCGTCGTCAACGGCGTCAGACCGGATATACCTCTGGAAGACGTGTTCCGCGGCATATGGCCATTCTTCCTGGCGGACATCGCGACCGTGGCGCTGCTGATCGCGATTCCCGACATCGTGCTGTTCCTGCCCAACACGATGATGAACTTCTAATCCGGAAGATTAACCTCCAGCGATAAGATCATGGAACTCCATGATTTTCCATGGGCGTCGAGATTGAGAGAGCGGTTCACGCCGCCCTCCAGCGCGGTGTCCATCACGAAGTTGAGCCCGCCCAGCGCCGGCAGCTCGTAACGCTGGATCGGGCCGCGCAGCAGGTCGCCGAACGCGGCCCGCAGGCGTTCCGGGGTGAGCTGGTCGCGGATCAGATCATAGTGCTCGGGCTGATAGGCCCACACCGAGACCGAGGAGCGGTTGCCCTTGTCGCCGGCACGGGCATGCGCGATGTCGCGGAGCGGCCGTTTCATCGGCAGACCTCGATCATCTCGAAGCTCGGGCGGACCCGCTCGCGGTCGACGAAGGCGCTCTCGGTGATCACCGAGGCGGTGATCTGGCCGCGATAGCCGCCACCGCCGGCCGGCCCGCAACACAGCATGGCTTCGACTTCCCACAGCAGCAGCTCGGCCTGCTCGCGGCTGTCGGCGCGCAAGGCGCAGCGCAGGCGGACGTCCTGCGCGGTCGCGGGGTAGGGCACCTGCGCGGTACCGTGCAGCGCCGAGACGCCGATCAGGTCGCAGCGCAGCTCGCCATTGTGACCATGCAGGTGCGCCATCCGCTCCGCGATGATCTCGCCCGCCAGCCTGGCGCGGTCGACGGCGCCGATTCCGGCATAGGAGATTTCCGCCTCGGCCAGCAGGCCGCCGTCGAAGGCGACCGTCACCTTGAGCTGGTCCGGCCGGGCGCGGCCCTGGACGCCGCCGAGCCGGACCCGGTCCGCGCCCTGATCGTCGGGCCGTACCGTGGTGAAGTCTGCGATCACATCCGGCGTGACGTAGGCGGCGGGATCATGGACCTCGTACAGCAGTTGCTCCTTCACCGTCATCAGGTCGACCCGGCCGCCGGCCGCCGCCAGCTTGGTCACCACCGCCGAGCCATCGGCCTCCACCTCGGCCAGCGGGAAGCCGACATAGGCCAGGTTCGGCACGTCCTTCACGCCGGGGTCGGCGAAGTAGCCGCCAGTGACCTGGGCGGCGCATTCCAGCAGGTGGCCGACCACGGTGCCGGCGGCCATGCGGTCCCAGTCGCCCAGGTCCCAGCCGTGCGCGTGCGCCAGCGGGGCCAGGAACAGCGACGGGTCGGCGACCCGGCCGGTGATCACCACGTCGGCGCCGGCTTGAAGCGCGGGAAGGATCGCGTCGGCACCGAGATAGGCATTGGCGGCCAGGTACGGCCGGCCGATCTCGGCGACGGTGCAACCGGGCTCGGGCAGGGCGGTGTCCGGACCGATCAGGTCGCTGACCTCGTCGCCCAGCACGGCGGCGATGCGCAGCCCCTTGAGGCCAAGCTCGCGCGCGAGCCTCGCCGTGGCCTCGGCGGCGGCGCGCGGGTTGGCGACGCCCATGTTGGTGACCAGCCGGGTGCCATGCTCACGCGCCAGCGGCAGCACCGCGCGCAGCCGGCGCTCCAGCAGCGGGTTGTAGCCGCGCGCCGGGTTGGCCTGGCGGTCGCGGTGCCCGAAGGCCAGCGTGCGCTCGCCGACGCACTCAAACACCATGGTGTCGAGCTCGCCGTGCTTGAGCAGTTGCAGGGCTGGGTCGAGGCGGTCGGCGGAGAAGCCGGCGCCGGTGCCGATGCGATGCGTCATGGCGTCAAGCTAGCCCGGCCCGCTCGCGTGGGCTAGCGTCGAGACGATGGCGATCCCACCGTGGGCCGTGCGGCACCCTGCCGCGGCGGCGATCCTGATCCTGGTGCTGTGTTTCGTGGCCAACCTTGTCGGCCGCGGGGTGATCGACGCCTATCCGGTGTTCATGCTGCCGCTGGAGACCGAGTTCGGCTGGGCGCGGACCGAGGCGTCGGGGGTCTACTCGCTGGCCTTCATGGTGGTCGGCTTCGTCGGTCCGCTGAGCGGTTTTCTGTTCGATCGGTTCGGACCGGCGCGGCTCTACCTCGGCGGCATCGCGCTGCTGTCCGGCGCCGCCTACATCGCCAGCCAGGGCCAGACGCTCTGGCATTTCTACATCAGCGCCGGGGTGCTGTTCGGGCTCGGGCTGGCCTGTGTCGGGCCGGTGCCGTTGGCGACGTTGCTGAGCCGCTGGTTCAGCAAGCGCCTGAACACCGCGCTGGCACTGGCCTATGCCTCGGGTGGGCTCGGCCTGCTGGTGATGGCACCGACGGCACAGGCGCTGATCGATGCCTATGGCTGGCGCCAGTCCTATGTGGTGCTGTCGATCGGGGTGCTGGCGCTGCTGCCGATTCCGCTGGCGTTGGCCTGGGTGCGGGCGGCCGATGGCGCGCCGGAGTTCGGCAACCGCGCCAGCCCGACCGTCACCGGCGAACCCGGCACCGGCGTGACCCTGGCGCAGGCGCTGCGCATGGGGGCCTTCTGGGGCCTGAACTGGACCTTCTGCTTCACCGGCATCGGCATGTACACGGTGATCCTGCAGACCCCGGCCTTCCTGATCGAGATCGGCTACACGCCGCAGGCGGCGGCCAGCGCCTTCGGTCTGATCGGCCTGCTGGCGCCGATCGGGATGGTGGTCTTCGGGATGCTGGCCGACCGCTTCGGCCGTCGCCGCATGGTGCTGGTCAGCTACGCCTTCACCGTGATCGGCATCGCCAGCCTGACGCAACTCCACGACGGTCCGAACCTGCTCTGGCTGGCCGGCTTCATCGGTTTCTTCGGAATCAGCTTTGGCAGCCGCGGTCCGGCGATCTCGACCATCGCCGCCGGCATCTTCCGCGGCCCCTACATGGGCCGGATCTACGGCTTCATCACCATCGGCATGGGCATGGGCGGCGGCATCGGCAGCGCCTTTGGCGGCCTCTGGCACGACCTCACCGGCGGTTATCTCGTCGGCATGATCTTCGGCATGATCGCGGTTTCCGCCGGCAGCCTGCCGTTCTTCGTGGTGCGCCGCATCGCGCGCAGCTAGGCTCTGTTCGTGCCTGCACCGGCCTGCGTGAGCGGGACGGACAACAAGCACGGCAACGAGGGCAGTCGTATGGCCGGTCGCGTCATCACCATCGCGCAACAGAAGGGCGGTTCGGGCAAGACCACGCTGGCCGCGCACCTGGCCGTCGCCTGGACCCAGGCGCGCCGCCGCGTCGCGCTGCTCGATGTCGATCCGCAGGGCAGCCTAGGCGAGTGGTTCGAGCGCCGCGAGGCGCGGCTCGGCGAGGACGGCATCGACCTGGCCTTTCGCACTGCCAGCGGCTGGGGTGCCCGGCGCGAGGCCAAGGCCCTGGCCCGCGACCATGACCTGGTCGTTGTCGACACCGCGCCGCACGCCGACCGCGAGGCCCGCTCGGCGATGGAGAATGCCGGGCTGGTGGTGGTGCCGGTGCAGCCGACGCCGTCCGACCTGTGGGCCACCCAAGCGACCCTGGAGCTGGCGACGGCGGAGCGTATCGGCGCGGTCATGGTGCTGAACCGGGTGCCGGCGCGGGCGCGGCTGACCGGCGAGATCGAGGCGGCGCTGGCCGAGTTCGACGCGCCGCTGGCCAAGGCCCGGCTCGGCAACCGGGTCGCCTTCGCGGAGAGCTTCGGGCGCGGCGCCACGGTGCTGGAAACCGCAACGTCGGGGACCGCGGCCGACGAGGTCAGGGCGCTGGCCGAGGAACTGCAGCGGCTTGCGTCAGGCTGAGGCGGCGGCCTCGATCGGCCAGGTCCGTTGCAGCAAGCGGAACAGCAGAATCGCGGCCATCGTCACCACCATCAAGCCGGCGGCGAGATAAAGCGGCGCGCCGACGTCGCCGGTGAGGTCGCGGGCCCAGCCGGCGATCGCCGGGAATACGGTCATGCCGGCATAGTAGATGGTGAAGAAGATGCCGAGGCCGGGCCCGCGATTGTCGGGGCTGACCGCCTCGGCCGACAGCGACATCAGGGCGCCGGCCGGCAGTCCGAGGAAGATGCCGACGGTGATCAGCGCCGCCTCCGGCGCGATGCCGGTGGTGATCGCCAGGGTCGCCAGGCCGCTGACCGCGAAGCCGACCAGCATCGCCGGGGTGACGTAGCCGACCACCTCCAGCACCCGGCCGCCGAACGGCAGCGAGAACAGCGTCACCCACATCAACAGGCTGGTCGAGGCGCGTGCCCCCTCCGCCGTGTAGCCGTTGGCGACCAGCACATCGGGCGCGAAGCTGACGCAGGCGATCAGGCTGGCGTTGAAGCAGGTCCAGCCGATGCCGGCGACGGACATGTGCACGAACTGGCGCCGGGGCAGGGCGATGCGCAGCTTGCCCGCGTTGCCGTCGCCGGCATTCGGCGCCTCGCGATAGACCAGGGCGGTGAGACCGAAAGCCAGCGCGGCGACCGCGACGGTGGCGTGCATGCCCGCTTCCCAGCCGTAGGTGTCGGCGAGCCAGCCCTGGCTCAGCAGCCCCAGCGCGATGCCGATGGGCCACGACGTCAGCATCACCGCCAGCGCGGTCACGATCTCCTTGCCGATGAACCAGTCGGTGATCATCTTGGTCAGCACGACGTTGAAGATGGTGCCGCCGACCCCGGTCACCGCGCGGCCGGCATACAGCATGCCCGGACTGTCCGCGAAACCCATCATCAGCCCGCCGATGATCATCGCCACCGCGCCGACCAGCAGCAGGCTCTTGTCCGCCATCGCCCGGGTCAGCAGGCCGCTGGGGATGGCGAAGACGATACCAGGAAGCAGGAACAGGCCGATCAGGGTGCCGACCTCGGCATAGGAGAAGCCGAACCGGTCGATGAGCTGGCTGGCAGTCGAGGCGACGGACTGGAACTGATAGCCCATCGCCAGGCGGACCAGGAACAGCACCAGCAGCATGATCCAGCGCAGCGGCACTGCGTTTCCCTCGTTTGTGTCTTACGCAACGCGAGCATGCCGCGCGGCCGGTTTCGTGGCGCCCGGCCGGCATGCTATGAGAGCGGGAGCACAGGCGGGAGCAAGCGATGAGTGGAACCGGAATCGTGGCCGATGTCGAGGCGCTGGCGGCGCTGGTGCCGGACGGCACGCGGCTCGGCGTCCCGAAGGACACCACCGGCGTTGCCATGGCGCTGACCCGTGCGCTGGTGCGGCGCGGCGTCAAGAACCTGCACGTCGTGGCGCTGCCGCAATCGGGCATCCAGTCCGACATATTGATCGGCGCCGGCTGCGTCGACACGGTGGAGACCGCCGCGGTCACGCTCTCCGAGCATGGCCTGGCGCCGTGCTTCATCCGCGCGGTGAAGACCGGAGCGATCAAGCTGAAGGATTCCACGTGCCCGGCGATCTACGCCGGCATGCAGGCCGGGGTGAAGGGCCAGCCCTTCGTGCCGATCCGGGGACTGATCGGCTCCGACCTCGTGGCGCACCGGGCCGACGAGTACAGGGTCATCGACAACCCGCTGCAGCCGGGCGATCCGTTGGTCATCGTGCCGGCGATCCGGCCCGATATCGCGGTGTTCCACGCCGCCATGGCCGACCGCGACGGCAACGTCTATGTCGGTGCCGAGCGCGATTGCTTCACCCTGGCGCACGCGGCGATGCGCTGCCTGGTGACGGTGGAGGAGATCGTCGACGACAACCTGCTGGCCGACCGGCTGCGGCGGCCGGCGACGATCCCGTCGATCTACATCGAGGCCGTCGCCGAAGCCAGGCAAGGCGCCTGGCCGCTGGCGCTGGGCGGCAGCTACGGCCCGGACAACGACCACCTCGCGCTCTACGCCAAGATGGCCGGCAGCCCGGAAGGCTTCGTCGAGTATGTTGAGCGCTTCGTCATGGAACGCGCGGCGGCCGCCGAATGAGCGTACTTATCGACGTCATGCCGGGCGCAGACCCGGCATCTACGAGCATATGCCGTGCGTGTGGCTGGCCGTTGACCCCGGGTCTCCCTGCGGTCGCCCGGGGTGACGGGAATGGGGAACGATGAGCGATGACTACAAGCCTGAGGAACTGCTGGTCGGCGTGATCACGCGCCTGCTGGCCGGCGTGCGTCACGTCGCGGTCGGCATGCTGTCGCCGATTCCGGGCTCGGCCTCGTTGCTGGCGCGCGAGTTGTCGGGCGGCGAGATGCGGGTCTCGGTATTGGGGTCGCGCAAGATGAACCCGTGGACCGACGGCGGCGTTGAGCTATTTGACTTCGCCGCGCAGGGCCGCCTGGACGCATTCTTCCTGTCGGGCGGGCAGATCGATGGCCAGGCGAATGTGAACCTGGTCGGCATCGGCGACTACCCGCAGACCAAGGTGCGCTGGTCCGGCTCGTTCGGCTCGGCCTATCTGTATTTCCTGGTGCCGCGCGTGATCCTGTTCCGCGACGAGCACACGCGGCGCGTGTTCGTGCCCAAGGTCGACTTCATCTCCGCGCCGGGCACCTCGAACGAAGGTGTGTACCGCCCCGGCGGGCCCTACGCGCTGGTGACCAACCTATGCCTGTTCGGCTTTGACAAGGAACGCCGCCGGTTTCGGCTGGAGTCGGTGCATCCGGGCCACACCGTGGAAGAAGTGCTGGACCATACCGGCTTTGAGATCGACGTCCCGGAACAGGTGCCGACAACCGAGGCGCCGTCGGCGGAATGGCTGACACTGATGCGCGGCCCGATCGCGCAGCAGATCGCCGAGCCCTATCCCAAGTTTGCCGCCCGCGTGTTCGGGATCGCCGAGGCGGCCGCGTAGGACCATCAGACCATGACCGAGACGACTTCCGGCGGCGCGCTCGCCGGCTTCCGCGTGATCGACCTGACCCGCGTGCTGGGCGGGCCGTACTGCACCCAGATACTGGCCGACCATGGCGCCGAGGTGATCAAGATCGAGCCGCCGCAGGGCGACGAGGTGCGCGACTGGGGCCCGCCGTTCAAGGACGGCCTGTCGGCCTACTTTGCCGGCGTGAACCGTAACAAGCGGGCGATGTCGCTCGACCTGACCAAGCCGGAAGGCAAGGCGGTGCTGCTGCGACTGCTGGAAGGCGCCGACGTGCTGATCGAAAATTTCAAGGTCGGCTCGATGGAGCGCTGGGGCCTTGGCTACGACGAGGTTCTCAGCAAGCAGTTCCCGAAGCTGATCCATTGCTCCGTCACCGGCTTCGGCAAGGCCGGGCCGTTCGGCGGCTTCCCCGGCTATGACGCGGTGGCGCAGGCGCTGGCCGGCAACATCTCGATCAACGGCTCGCCCGAGGCCGGCGCGATGCGGCTCGGCATCCCGCTGGTCGATCTCGGTACCGGCCTGTATGCCGCGATCGGCATCCTGGCCGCTGCGCAGGAGCGCAACCGGTCCGGCAAGGGCCAGAAGGTCGACGCCAGCCTGTTCAACACTGGCGTCGCGCTTATGCATCCGCACGCGGCCAACTACTTCATGAGTGGCAAGGCGCCGAAGTTGACCGGCAACAGCCATCCGAACATCTCGCCCTACGACAAATACCCGACCGCCAAGGGCGAAATCTTCATGGCGATCGGCAACAACCGGCAGTTCCGTTTCATGGCGGAGGCGATCGATGCGCCGGAGCTGGTCGACGATGCGCGCTTCGCCGACAACGCGGCGCGGCTGGAGAACCGAGCTGCGCTGAACGCGATCATCGTCGCCAAGCTGGCCGACAAGGAGGCCGAGGCGATCTCGGTGACGCTGCTGGAGAAGGGCGTGCCGGCCGGCGCCGTGCTCACCGTCCCGGAGGTCATGGAACACGCGCACACCGCCGCGACGGAGATGACGGTCGAGATCGACGGCTACCGCGGCACCGGCGTGCCGGTGAAGCTGTCCCGCACGCCGGGCAGCGCGCGCACCAAGCCGCCGCTGTTTGGCGCGCACACCCGCGTGGTGCTGTCCGAGGCCGGCTACAGCAAGGCCGAGGTCGAGCAGATGATCGCCGATGGCGTCGTGGCCGAGGAGCGGCGCGCCGGCCCGAAGTAACGCCCGATGAGCAACGTCGGGGTCATCGGCGCCACCGGTCGGCTCGGCCAGCGGATCGTCCTGCGCTTGCGGGCGCGCGGCACCGAGCCGATTGTCTTCGGCCGCGACCCGGCGAAGCTGGAGGCACTCAGCGCCCGTCATGCCCGCCGCTTCGACCTGGACGATGCAGACGGGCTGCGCGGGGCGCTGCAAGACGTCGACGTGGTGATCAACGCGGCACGGCCGCGGATGCTGGCGCCGATCCTGACGGCGCTGCCGTCGCGTGCGGGCCGCATCGTCGCGGTCGGCTCGACCCGCAAGTTCACCCGCTTTCCCGACCGCGCGGCGGAGATGGTGCGCGAGGCGGAGACGGCGCTGGCCGAGAGCGGCCGGCCCGGCCTGATGCTGCATCCGACGATGATCTACGGCGAGCAGGGCGAGAAGAACATCCAGCGGCTGCTGGCCTGGATCCGGCGCGTGCCAGTGGTGCCGCTGCCGGCCGGCGGCAGGACGCTGGTACAGCCGGTCTATGTCGATGATGTGGCGGAGGCGGTGGCGCGCGCGGCGCTGCTGCCCGATCCCGGCGAGGGCCCGCTGGTCATCGCCGGCCCGGCGCCGATGACCTATGCGGAGATGGTGCGCTGCGTGGGGCGCAGTTTCGGCCATCGGATCGTCGTCCTGCCGGTACCCTTCAGCGTCGTTCTCGGTGGTGCGGCGTTAAGTCGGCGCGTGCCTGGCCTGCCGCGTTTCAAGGCCGAGGAGGTACGTCGGCTGCTGGAGGACAAGGACTTCGACGTCGAGCCGATGCGCCGGCGGCTGGGCCTGGAGCCGATCGCCTTCGACGAGGGCTTGGCGCGGATGCGCCAGTACGCGCCTGGCGGTTAGCCGCTGACGGGTGCGGCGCCCAGGATCTCGGCGAAGCCGCCGGCATCGACATTGCCGCCGGAGCAGACCACGGCGACGGTCTTGCCTTCGGCCGCGATCCGGCCGGTGAGGACGGCGGCCAGCGCCACCGCGCCGCCGGGTTCGACCACGACTTTCAGGTCGCGGAAGGCGACGGCCATGGCCATGGCGACTTCCGCGTCGCTGACCACCAGGCCGCCGCGGCAACGTTTCTTGTTGATGGCAAAGGTCAGGATGCCGGGGCGAGGGGCGAGCAGGGCGTCGCAGAAGCTTTCCGCGCCGGCGGCGACAGCTTCGCGGTCGCCGCTGACGAAGGACCGGGCGTGGTCGTCGTAACCTTCCGGCTCGGCGGTGTAGATCGGCACGCCGGGCAGCTTCGCGGCGACGGCGGTGGCGACGCCGGCGGTGAGGCCGCCGCCGCCGGCCGGCACGACGACGGCGTCGGGCTCGACGTCGGCCTGATCCACAAGTTCCAGGCCGACGGTGCCCTGGCCGGCGATGATGTCGGGGTCGTCGAACGGCGAGATCAGGGTGCCGCCCTGACGGTTCAGCAGGTCGACGGCGATTGTTTCGCGCTTGTCGTGGTCGCGGCGGTCGTAGGTGACGATGGTGGCGCCCCAGCTCGCCGTGCCTTCGCGTTTCACCATCGGCGCGTCCGACGGCATGACGATGGTCGCCGGCGCGCCCAGCAAGTGGGCGGCGGCCGCAACGCCTTGCGCGTGGTTGCCGGACGAGAAGGCGATCACACCGTGGCGACGTATGTCTTCCGGGATCTGCGAGAGCTTGTTGTAGGCGCCGCGGAACTTGAACGAGCCGGTGCGCTGCAGCATCTCCGCCTTCACCAGCACCCGGCCCCCCACGCGACGGTTCAGCGCAGGCGACTCCAGCAGCGGTGTACGCACGGCCTGGCCGGCGATGCGAGCCGCGGCGGCCTCGATGTCGGCCAAGGTCGGCTCATGGATGGCCGGCTCAGTGGGCGCCATCGAGGCGGTCCAGAAAGGCGTCGATGGCCGTGCGGCAGATCGGTTCGTTCAGGGTCGGGGTGTGGCCCCGGTTGGGCACGGTGAGCCGCTCCAGGTCGGGCTTCTCCTTCGCCATCCGCTCGACCGTCGCCTCGCTCAACAGGTCCGACAGGCCGCCGCGGATCGACAGCACCGGCACGTTGGCCAGGGCGCCGAACAGCTTCCACAGGTCCATCTCAGGGCCGTTGGCGATCGACTTGGAAATCGCCGGATCGTATCTCAGCGACAGCGTGCCGTCGGGCTTCGCTTCGTAGGTGCTCGCCGCCATGGCGCGCCAGTCGTCCTCGCCGAAGTCGGGGAAGGCGACGCCGTAGTTGGTGGCGAGCTGCTGACGCGCCTGATCCATGGTCTGTGGCGGCGGGGTCTTGCCGACATAGCCGCGGATGCGCTCGACGCCGCGCTGGTCGATCTCCGGACCGATGTCGTTCAGTACCACGCCGGCCAGCGAGGCCGGGCGGGTCAGTGCCAATGCCATGGCCAGCAGGCCGCCCAGCGAAGTGCCGATCACCGCCACCTTGTGGATGTTGGCGGCGGTCAGCAGCGCACCGATGTCCATCACGTAGGTCGGCGGCGCGTAGTTGTCCGGGTCTGGATCGTAATCGGACCGGCCGCGTCCGCGCAGGTCCAGCGCCAGCACGCGGCGTTTCTGGGCCAGATGCTCGGCCAGTTCAGTGAAGTCGTCGGATGTGCGCACGAGCCCGGCCAGGCACAGCACCGGCGTCGCGGGGAGCAGCGGGTCGCCCCACTCGCGATAGAACAGGCGCAAGCCGTCCTGCGCGGTGATGTAGCGGTCGCGCGCGAAAGGCTGGTCCATCAGGCGGCGCCGACGATGGCGGGCAGGTCGTCGAGGCTCTGCACTTCGAGGTCCGGACTGCCGGGCAAGCCCTCGCGCGCCTGGCCGAAGCGGTTGCACCACACCACCTTGAAGCCGAACACGGAGGCCGCGTGTGCGTCCCAGGCGTTCGACGACTGGAAGCTGATCTGCCCGGCCGGCACGCCGAGCTGGTCGACGGCGAGCTGGTAGACCTCCATCTTCGGCTTGAAGACCCGCAGCTGGTCGACCGAGATCACCGCGTCGAGGTCGCCGCCGATGCCGGCATTGTCGACCGCCGCGGCCAGCATCTTCGGCGAGCCGTTGGACAGGATCGCGGTGCGCGTGCCGGCGGCCTGCAGCGTCTTCAGCACGCCGGGCACCTCCGGGTAGCAGTCGAGCTTCAGGTAAAGGTCCATCAGGCGCTGGCGCAGGTCGGCATCGTCGATCTTCAGGCTAGCGAGCGCAAAGTCCAGCGCCTCGCCGGTGACCTGCCAGAAATCGACATACTGGTCCATCAGGCCGCGCAGCCAGGTGTACTGCAGTTGGCGGGTGCGCCAGGTCTCGGCCAGCGGCTGCCAGTTGTCGCCGAGCTCGGCCTGGCAGGCTTGCGCGGCGCCGTTTACGTCGAAGAGCGTACCGTAGGCGTCGAAGACGCAGGCGCCGATGTCGGCGAGCCGGCCGGGCACGGGATCGGGCATGGGGCGGACCTCAGCATTTGTCGCAGCCGACCGCCTGGCCTGGCCGCAGGTGACTGTTCAGGTCGGCCAGGATAGACCGTTCCGGACGCTGTGCCATCAAATGGCGGTACACCTGCAGATTTTCCATCACCCGCTGCACGTAATTGCGGGTCTCGCCGATCGGGATCAGCTCGATCCAGTCGATCACGTCGACGTCGTTGCGGCGCGGGTCGCCGAAGTCGCGAATCCAGCGCTGCACCCGGCCGGGGCCGGCATTGTAGGCCGCCAGCGCCAGCACGTAGGAGCCGTTGTAGTCCTCGATCAACTCGCGCAGATAGGCGGCGCCGAGCCGGGCGTTGTAGGCCGGATTGCCGGTCAACGCGGCCTTGCGATAAGGCACGCGGAGCTGGCGGGCGACATGCTTCGCCGTCGCCGGCATGAGTTGCATCAAGCCACGGGCGCCGGCGTGGCTCACCGCCTCGACATTGAACTCGCTTTCCTGGCGACCGACGGCATGCACCAGCGCCTCCTCCACCGCGTCGGACTGGATGCCCAGGCGCGGATAGGCGACGTCGACGAACAGGTCGCCCTTGCGCGTGGCGTTCTTGCCGGCGCGTACCGCCAGGTCGTAGCGGCCGACGGCGATCGCGAGCTGGCCGACCATCCAGCGCGCCGTCGGCCGGGTGGCACGCTCGTGCAGGTCGAGGATCAGCGGCCGCAGCCGGTCGTCCTCGCCGGCCTCGTCGAGGATGCGGATCAGCCGGACTACCGGATGGTCCTCGAAGGCCTGCTGCTCGGCCAGGCTCGGGCGCGGCGGCGGCGGAAAGCGAAGGTCGCGCTGGCGCACCCGTTCCACCGCGAGTTGACCGTAGAAGGTCGCGGGATGCGCGGCGCCGACCCGCAGCCATTGTTCGGCAAGGTCGAAACGCTGCATCTCGGCGGCCGCGCGGGCCGACCAGTAGGCGGCTCGGGCCTGGCTGATCGGGTACTTCACGGCGTGGTAGAGCTCGCCGAAATGGCTGTAGGCGGCGTCGGCCTGGTGCAAGAAGCGCAGCGCGATCCAGCCGGCCAGGAACGCCGCGTCGGCGTGCGCGACGGAGCCGGGCTGCTGCTGGCTGCCGGCGGCGAGCCGGTAGGCGATCTTCACGCGGCCGTCGTTCAGCGCGTTGCGGATCTGGATGTGTTGCTCGGTCCACCACTTGTCCGGGCGCGGGCCGAGTTCGCCCTTCAGGCCCAGCAGCAGCGCAGTGGCGCCGTCGTCCATGCCCTTGCGGCGACGCCAGCGGGCGCGCTCGTAGACCAGGCCTGGGTCATTGCGCAGCTTCGCCGGCACCCGGCCGATCAGGGTGTCGACGTTGCCGGCGCTGACCATCAGGGCGATACGGGCCTCGGCCAGCTTGCGGATGCCGGCGGGAACGCGACGCAAAAGCCGGTTGGCGGAATTGCGATGTCCGTCCCACAGCAGGTTGTCGAGTCGGGCGACGTGATCGGCCTGGGTCAACAGCTTGCCGAACCGGCGCAGGACGATGCGCTGGTCCTTGACGTTGTGGGTGTCGCGAACCCAGGTCTCGCGCAGCAGCGCCGCACCGCGCCCCGGCTGGCCGCTGTCGAGCAGGGCGATGGCCAGTCGCAGGCGGCCCTCGGCGGAGCGCGGCTCGCGCTTGGCGAACCACGCCAGCACGTCGGCCGCCGGCGTGTTGCGGTCCATCGCCAGCTCGATACCTGCGGTCAGGCGGTCCTGGTCGGGCCATTGCGGATGCTGGGCGACATAGTCGATCAGGCCGGTGCGGTCGCGCGTGCCGGGTCCATAGCGGTAATAGAGCCACTCGACATAGTCGGCGAGCAACGGCTCCTTGGCGCGTCGCGCGTGCGCCTTGGCGCTGGTCCAGGCATCGCGTCGCACATCGTGCAGGAGCGCGGCCAGATGCGCGTGGTCGGCATTGGAGAGATAGCCGTTGCGTTCCGGGCGATGATGGGGAATCGGCGGCGTGCCGGTCAGCGCCGGCGACTGCGATGATCCCGATTTGATATCGAGCAAAGGGACCGCCGCCGAAGCGGTTGTCAGCCCCACCATGGCCAGGGCCACGGTTGCAAGTGCTGCGAGATGTCGGTGCACGCGGGCGCTGTCCCGATGGTTCCGCCAGTTGCTTTTCACCGACCCCAGTATAACCGAACCCAGTGTTAAAGCCGACTTAAGCATCGGCGGGTGGCCGAACCCGTGAAGCGATGCTAAGTTGGGGGACTTAACTCTAAACCCAGGCCAGTCAAGGGAGGCGCGCCATGTTCAAGGGCTCGATCGTTGCATTGATCACCCCGTTCAAGAACGGCTCTGTCGACGAGTCTGGCCTGCGCAAACTGGTCGACTGGCATGTCGACCAGGGTACGCACGGAATCGTGCCGGTCGGCACCACCGGCGAGTCGCCGACGCTGTCGCACGACGAGCACAAGCAGGTGATCGAGATCGTCATCGACCAGGCCAAGGGCCGGGTGCCGATCATCGCCGGCGCCGGCTCCAACAACACCGCCGAGGCGATCGACTTCACCCAGCACGCGCAGGAAGCCGGCGCGGACGGCACGCTGCACGTCGCCGGCTACTACAACCGGCCGAACCAGGAAGGGCTGTACCAGCACTTCAAGGCGGTGCACGACGCGTCGGACATCCCGATCATCGTCTACAACATCCCGCCGCGCGCGGTGGTGAATATCGAGGTCGACACGATGAAGCGGCTGTCGGAACTGCCGCGCATCGTCGGGGTGAAGGACGCCACCGGCGATCTGACCCGCCCGAGCAAGGAGCGTCACGCCATCGGCAAGGGCTGGAATATGCTTTCTGGCGAGGACGGCACGGCGCTGCACTACAACGTCGCCGGCGGTCATGGCTGCATTTCCGTGTCCGCCAATGTGGCGCCGAAGCTGTGCTCGGAGTTCCAGACCGCGTGCATGGAAGGCGACTTCCAGACCGCGCTGGAATACCAGGACCGGCTGCTGCCGCTGCACGTGGCGCTGTTCGTGGAGCCGAGCCCGGGGCCGGTGAAGTATGCCGCCAACAAGCTCGGCCTGTGCGGCATGGACACTCGGCTGCCGATCGTGGAGATCAGCGATGGGGCGAAAGCCAAGGTCGATGACGCGCTGCGCCACGCCGGACTGCTGAACTAGGACGCCGCGCGATGCCGGACGGTGGACGGGCCGCGGTCGAGAACCGCAAGGCCCGGTTCAACTATTTCATCGAGGACGAGATCGAGGCCGGCATCATGCTGACCGGCACCGAGGTGAAATCATTGCGCGCCGGGGGCGCCAATATCGCGGAATCCTATGCCGCGGAGGAAGACGGCGCTTTCTGGCTGCGCAACGCGCATATCAGCGAGTACAAGGGCGGCAACCGGTTCAACCATGAGCCGCTGCGGCCGCGCAAATTGCTGCTGCACCGGCGCGAGATCGACAAGTTGACCGCCGCCGTCCGGCGCGCCGGCAACACCGTCGTTCCGTTAAAAATTTACTTTAACAATCGCGGCTATGCCAAGGTTTTGCTTGGGATAGCGCGCGGCAAGAAACAGCACGACAAGCGCGCCACGATCAAGGATCGCGACTGGAAGCGCGAGCAGGGCCGGCTGATCCGCGACCGCGGCTAGAGCGTTTCATGTTTTGACTGAAGCGTAACCGGCATTGACGAGATAGTTTGCGCATTCGTCCGGCTTGAAGCCGCTGACGAGCGTGCCGATGCGGTGCGAGATGTCGTCGATGTTCCGGTGCTGGGCCAGACGGAG
>JAVKFY010000050.1:0-12755 GCA_040223615.1 Alphaproteobacteria bacterium | reverse complement strand
GCCACCACACGTTCACGAAGATCGTTCGAATAGGGTCGGACCATCCAAGCTGGCCTCCAACTCCAGCACCCAGCTTGAATCACAAATCAACCCGGAAGGGAATCCCCCATCGATTCAGTCAATGTCAGAAACGCTCTAGGCGCTCGACACTGGTTGTGACGACTTGGCCGGGCTCGCGTCCGGCCATTTCTCGCACGCGACCCTACCAGTCCGGCTTGCGCTTCTCGTTGAAGGCGTTCAGGCCTTCCTGGGCGTCGGCGGTGGCGATGATGTTGCACATGGTCTCGACCGTGCTCTCGATGGCGCGGCGGTATTCGAAATCGTTGACCCGCATGTAGGCGTCGCGACCGAGCCGCATCACCACCGGCGACTTGGCGGCGAAGCCGGCGGCGATCTCGCGCGCCTTGGCCATGACCTGGTCTCGCGGCACGACGTGGTTGACCAGCCCCAGCCGCTCCGCTTCCACCGCCTTGACCGGCTTGCCGGAGAACAGCAGCTCGAACGCCTTGTGGCGGCCGATCACGCGCGGCAGGTGCACGAAGTGCATCGCCGGGATCACGCCGACGTCGATTTCCGGGTAGCCCAGGCTGGCGGTTTCCGAGGCGACGATCACGTCGCAGGTCACGGTCAGCGTGACGCCGGCGGCGCGGGCCGGGCCGGTCAGTGCCGCGATGGTCGGCTTGCCCATGCGGTATTGCGCGTCGTGCACGCCGAGATAGAGCTTCTCGAGAAAGTTGCGCAGCGTCAGGCCGTTGCTACCCTTGATCATCTCCAGGTCCATGCCGGCGGAGAAAGCGCGTTCGAAGGCGCTGGTCAGGATCACCGCGCGCACGCCGTCGTCGGCGCGGGCCCGGGCATAGGCGGCCAGGATGTCGTCGATCAGCGCGTGGTTCACGGCATTGACCGGGGCGCGCCGCATGGTGATCTCCGCGACGCGGTCGCGGACCTCGTAGTCGATGGTCTGAAAGTCGCTCATGCCCCTCCCATACAGGGCGGGCTCAAGCCGAGGCAATCCCGGCGGGGCGTTCCTGCCGCGGCGCGTGGCCGAAGACCTGGCGGTAGCAGCGCGCGAAATGCGAGGCGGAGGTGAAGCCGCACGCCACCGCGACCTGCAGGATCGGCATCGAGGTGTGTGACAGGAGCTGGCGCGCCCGTTTCAGGCGCAGGTTGAGGTAATAGCGTGCCGGCGACAGCCCCAGATACTTGTTGAACAGGCGTTCCAGTTGCCGGTTCGACAGGCCGACGGCATCGGCCAGGTCGTCGCGCCCGACCGGGGTTTCCAGGTACGCCTCCATGTGGGCGATGGCGGCCAGCAGCTTGGGATGGCTGATCCCGGTGCGGTAGCGCAGCGACATGCGCTGCGGATCGGCGGGGTGGCGAATGATCGAATGTACAAGCTGCTCGGCGACCGCGACGGCCAGATCCTGCCCGTGATCCTCGGTGATCATGTACAGCATCATGTCCAGCGGCGCGGTGCCGCCGGAGCAGGTGAAACGGTTGCGGTCGACCTCGAACAGGGTGGCGGTGATGTCGAGCTCGGGAAATTCCTCGGCGAAGGCCTCCATGTTCTCCCAATGGATGGTGCAGCGGTAGCCGTCGAGCACGCCGGCCTTGGCCAGCAGCAGCGGACCGGTGCACACCCCGCCGATGACCGAGCCCTGGCGCGCGATGCGGCGCAGCCAGCCGAACAGCACCGGGTCGTCGATCCGTTCCACGTCGATACCGGCGCAGGCGACCACGGCCGCGGGCGGATCGGCCAGGTTGGCAATTGAGGTGTAGGGGACCAGTGGCGTGCCGTTGCTGGCGGTGACCGGCTCGCCGTCGACCGACGCGGTGTGCCAGCTGTAAAGCTCCTCGCCGGCCAGGCGGTTGGCCGTGCGCAGCGGTTCCACCGACGAGGTGAAGGCCATCATCGAGAAATTCGGGACCAGCAGGAAGAGCAGCTTGAGCGGCCGCTCCGTCGGCGTCACTCCGAACATGGCCCGCGTCACCCATCATCGGCCGCCGCTCGCCAGGAACGGCGGCACCATGCCGCATTTTCCGTAATGATCGTGGCGCCGAGTCGGCGCCGGCGTCAACGCTGTTACGCGCCCGCGATGTCGCTATGGGCGGCGCGGGCGTCGCTGGCGGCAAACTCCGCGCCGGCTGGCGGTGTTGCAATGGACGCGAATGCAAGGGAGATGGCGATGAAAGACCAGGCGCGCGTGGTGGTGATCGGCGGCGGCGTGGTCGGCGTGTCGACGCTCTACCATCTGGCGGCGAAGGGTTGGA
Source organism: Alphaproteobacteria bacterium (assembly GCA_040223615.1). Lineage (GTDB taxonomy): Bacteria > Pseudomonadota > Alphaproteobacteria > JAVKFY01. Next base: position 10,484 of record JAVKFY010000050.1, on the reverse strand, counting down.
GCGACGTGGTGCTGGTCGAGCGGCGCGAGCTGACCTCGGGCTCGACCTGGCATGCCGCCGGACTGCTGCCGCTGTTCAACATGAGCTACTCGGTCGGCCAGCTGCACAAATACTCGGTCGCGTTCTATCAGCGCTTGCAGGAGGAGACCGGCCAGGAGGTCGGGCTGCGCAAGGTCTCCAACATCCGCCTGGCAATGAATGCCGACCGCATGGACGAGTATCACCAATATGCCGGCGTGGCGGAGACTATCGGCGTGCAGGTCGATTTCCTGACCCCGGCTGAGGTGAAGGAGCTGTGGCCGCTGGCCGAGACCGACGGGCTGGTCGGCGCGATCCGTCATCCCGAGGATGGCTACATCCAGCCGGCCGACCTGACCCAGGCGCTGGCGACCGGCGCGCGCAAGCGCGGCGCCACGATCTACCGCCACACCGCGGTGACCGGTATCCGACGCGAGGGCGGCGAGTGGGTCGTGGCCACCGACAAGGGCGACATCCGCTGCGAGCATGTGGTCTCGGCAACCGGCAGCTTCGCGCGCAAGACCGGCGCCATGGTCGGGCTCGACGTTCCGGTGATCCCCGTGGAGCACCAGTTCATCGTCACTGAACCGCACCCGGACATCGTCAAGCGGCACGAGCAGGGTCTGCCGGAGCTGGGCGTGCTGCGCGAGTCGGACGGCTCGTGGTACCTGCGCGAGGAGAATGCCGGCCTGCTGCTGGGGCCCTACGAGGTCGGCGCGCCGGCCTGCTATGTCGACGGGCCGGCCGACAACAGCGAGTACGAGCTGTTCCAGGGCGACCTGGACCGCCTGGCGCCACACATCGAGGCGGCGATCAAGCGGGTGCCGGCGTTCGGAGAGGTCGGCGTGAAGCAGGTCTACAACGGCGCCATCCCCTACACGCCCGATGGCGGACCGATCGTCGGCCCGGCCTGGGGCGTGCCGAACTTCTGGCTCAACGAGGGCCACTCGTTCGGGATCACGGCGGCGGGTGGTGCCGGCTGGCAGCTTGCGGAATGGATCGTCGAGGGCGAGCCGACCATCGACATGCTGGGCGTCGAGCCGCGCCGCTTTGGCGACTACGCCACCGCCGGCTATCTCAAGGCGAAGAACGAGGAGGCCTACGCCAACGTCTTCACCATCCACTACCCGGACGAGGAGCGCGCGGCCGGCCGGCCTCTGCGCACCGCGCCGTGCTACGAGCGGATGAAGTCGAGGGGCGGGGTGTTCGGGCAGAAGTTCGGCTGGGAGCGGCCGAACTGGTTCGCGCCGCAGGGCACGCCGGCCGAGGACGACTGGTCGTTCCGCCGCTCGCGCTGGTTTGAACATGTCGGCAACGAGTGCCGCCACGTGCACGAGAAAGTCGGCCTGCTCGACATGACCGCCTTCGCCAAGGCGCGTATCTCGGGGCCGGGGGCGGCGGCGTTCCTGGACCGCTTGGTCGCCAACAAGCTGCCGCGCGGGATCGGCCGCATCGGCCTTTGTCACGCGCTGAATAGCCGCGGCGGCGTGCACTCCGAGTTCACCATCCAGCGCGAGGCGGAGGACAGCTTCTATCTGGTCTCGGCCGGCGCGTACCAGCGGCTCGACCACGACTGGATCTGGCGCCACATGCCGGACGACGGCTCGGTGACGTTCGAGAATCTCACCGGCGCGATGGGCGTGCTGGTGCTGGCCGGACCGCAGGCGCGAACCCTGTTGCAACGTGTCAGCCCGAACGACCTGTCCGGCAACGCCTTCCCGTGGCTGACCGCGCAGCCGATCGTGGTCGGGCAGGCGCCGGTCAATGCTATGCGGGTGAACTATGTCGGCGAGCTGGGCTGGGAACTGCACCACCCGCTGGAATACCAGAACCACATCTTCGATGCGCTGTTCGCGGCTGGAGAGGACCTGGAGCTGAAGCCGTTCGGCATCCGGGCGATGGACTCGCTGCGCTACGAGAAGTCCTACCGCATGGTCGGCACCGAGCTGTCGATCGAGTACGCCGCCTACGAGTCCGGGCTGGATCGCTTCGTGCACCCCGACAAGGGCGACTTCATCGGCCGCGAGGCACTGCTGCGCTGGCGCGACGAGGGCTTCGGGAACCAGCTTGTCACGCTGGAAGTCCACGACGTCACCGACGCCGATGCGCTGGGCAACAACCCGATCCGCCACGGCGGCGAACTGGTCGGCCGCGCCACCGGCGGCAACTACGGGTTCCGCGTCGGCAAGTCGCTGGCCCTGGCAATGGTGCCGCCGGCGCTCGCCGCCGAGGGCACCGAGTTCGACATGGACATCCTCGGCAAGCCGCATCCCGTCACGGTGATCGGCGAGAGCCCGTTCGACCCGGGCAACGAACGTCTGCGCGCCTGAGGAAATGACGGTTCTGGAACATCGAATGTCGCTTCGGTAGCGGCGGCGGCGGCGTCAGGCGCGCACCCTGGTTCAGGTTCGGCAATTCCATGCGAGGAGCAGCGAGATGAATCGCACCGTCGGCACGCCCCAGACCACGCTCCCCCAATCCACCTCCGGCTACGAGATGCGCCAGTGCATGTCGGTCGACCAGTCCGACCGGCTGGTGCCGATCAACCTGCGCCAGTCCGGCCCGACGCCGACGGAGATGCTGATCTCCACGCGCGTGCGCAAGTCGGCCTACTGGCACCTGTCGCACCAGGCCGGCTGCTGGCGCGCCACGGTCTATAACCGCATCTACCACCCGCGCGGCTACGTCCGGCCCGAGGATGGCGGCGCGATGGTCGAGTACGACGCGCTGGTCAATCACGTGACCATGTGGAACGTCGCGGTGGAGCGGCAGATCCGGGTCAAGGGGCCGCAGGCGGAAGCCTTCGTGAACCACGTCGTTACCCGCGACGTCACCCGCATCGCGCCGATGAACGGCAAGTACGTGATCCTGTGCAACGAGGCCGGCGGCATCCTCAACGACCCTATCCTGCTGCGCATCGCGGAGGACGAGTTCTGGTTCTCGTTGTCCGACAGCGACATCGAGTGGTGGCTGCGCGGCGTCAACTACGGCATGCAGTTCGACGTGACGATCGGCGAGATCGACGTCTCGCCGGTGCAGATCCAGGGCCCGAAGTCGGCAGCGCTGATGGCCGACCTGGTCGGCGAGGCGGTGCGCGACATTCCCTATTACGGCCTGATGTGGGGCGAAGTCGGGGGCTGCAAGGTGCTGGTCTCGCAGACTGGCTTCTCCGGCGAGAAGGGCTACGAGATCTACCTCGTCGACTCGATCCAGCATGCCGAGGCGATGTGGAACGCAGTGCTGGAGGCCGGCAAGGCGCACAGCCTGATGGTGATCGCCCCGGCGCATCACCGCCGGATCGCCGCCGGCATCCTGTCCTGGGGGCAGGATTTGGACCAGGAGACGCTGCCCTTCCAGTGCAACCTCGGCTACCAGGTGCCGCGCAAGAAAACCGCCGACTACATTGGCAAGGCGGCGCTGGAGAAGGCGCGGGCGGCGCTCGAGGCCGGTCAGCCGCCGTACAAGACCACGCTGGTCGGGATGCGCCTGGGCGGCAAGCCGATCGACGACTACGCACCGGACTTCTGGCTGATCTCCGACGAGGGTGGCGGCGAGCCGGTGGGCTACGTCACCTCGCCGTGGTACTCGCCGGAGCTCGGCTGCAACATCGCCATGGGCCACGTGCCGGTGGAGATGGCGGCGGAGGGTACGGCGCTGAAGGTCTGGCTGCCGGACCACTATGCGGAACAGCCTGGCCAGCCGGTCGACGCCGAGGTCTGCGCGATGCCGTTCCGGCCTTCGGTAAACCCGAGCGCGCGGGAGATCGCCAAGGGCGACGGACGCGACGCGGCGTTCTGAGCCTCTAACGTTCGGCGGCGTTCTCGGTTACAACCGGGGGCAGGACACCTGCCCCCGGGAGACTGCCGCCATGGCCGAACGCTACGATTTGCTGATCCGCAACGCGGACGTCTATGACGGCTCCGGCGCCGCGCCGACGCGTGCCGACGTCGCAGTCGAAGGCGAACGCATCGTGCTGGTCGGCGATGCCGGCGATGCCGAGGCGGCAAAGGAGATCGATGCCGCTGGACTGGCCCTGGCGCCCGGCTTCATCGACGTGCATACCCACGACGACTTCGCGGCGCTGACCCATCCCTCGATGTCATTCAAGACCCGCGGCGGCGTGACCACCTGCGTGGTCGGCAATTGCGGTTTTGGCGCGGCGCCCTACAAGGCCGCGGCGGATCTGCTCGGGGCGCTGACCGACAAGGGCGACCTGGAGCCCTGGGAAGGTTACGCCGGCTATATGGAGACCCTGGCGACCCGGCCGCTGGGTGCCAACATCGCGGTGCTGGCCGGGCACGGGACGATCCGCATGTCGGTCATGGGGCGCGACAGCCGGGCGCCGACCGACGACGAGATGGAAGAGATGAAGGGGCTGATGCGCGAGGCCCTGTCGGCCGGCGTGGTCGGCCTGTCGACCGGCCTGATCTACGAGCCCGGGCGCTACGCCAAGACCGACGAAATCGCCGAGGTGGCGGCCGAGATGCGCGGCACCGGCGCGCTCTACGCCACGCACATGCGCGACGAGGGCAAAGGGCTGCTGGCGTCGGTGCAGGAAGCGATCGAGATCGGCGAGCGCGCCGGGGTGCCGGTGCAGATCTCGCATCACAAGGCATCGGGCCGCAGCGCCTGGGGCCTGGTGAAGGACTCGCTGAAGCTGATTGAGAGCGCGCAGGAACGTGGCGAGAGCGTGCACGCCGACCAGTATCCCTACACTGCGGGCAGCACCATGTTGCGCTCGGTGCTGCAGAACGGGGCGCTGCAGGGCAATGTCGGCGGCGATGGCGGCATTTCCGAGGCACGACCGGCAGACCTGGTGATCGCCTCGGCGCCGGGCCATCCCGAGTGGGAGGGCAAGTCGGTCGAACAGCTCGCCAAGATGCTCGACATGCAGCCGCGCGCGGCGGCGGAGCACGTCGCCAAGCAGGCCGAGGGCGCCAGCGTGATCCTGCACATGATGACCGAGGACGACGTGCAGACCGTGCTGCGCCACCCCTCGACGATGATCGGCTCCGACGGCATCCCGACGCTGGACGGCAAGCCGCACCCCCGGCTCTACAACACCTTCGCCCGGGTACTGGGACACTACGCGCGCGACCTGTCGTTGATGCCGGTCGAGGAAGCGGTGCACCGGATGACCGGCTTCTGCGCCGACAAGTTCGGGCTGGCGGACCGCGGCTACATCCGCGAAGGCTGCTTTGCCGACCTGGTGCTGTTCGACGCCGGTAAGGTGATCGACAAGGGCACCTTCGACGACCCGAACCAGTACCCGGAGGGCATCGTTCACGTCTTCGTCAATGGCGGCCAGGTGGTCGACGACGCGCTGGCGACGGAGGTCGCCACGGGGCAGGTCCTGCGCCGCGCGATCTAGGCGTCGTCCATACGCCACTCGCGGCGCAGTAGCGCCACGTTGCGGCGGTTCGCCTTGAAGGCGAAGTCGAAGATGTCGCCGACCAGGGGAATGCTGCCGACGACGAGGTCGACGGCCACGTTGAAAGCCATCCGCGCCACGAGGCTGAAGCGAATCCCGAGACTGGCGGCATAGGCGACCAGGCCGAACGCCATCGTCGCGGACGCCGCGTCGCCGACGCCTGGCAACAGGCCGAGCACCGAATCCCAACCGAACCGGAACGGCGTCCCCGGGATCCGGAACTTGCTGTCCAGGGCGTCGGCGAAGCGCGTCATCCGCGCGAGGTGGGTCGCGCGGTCGTCCAGCGGGTCTGACAATGCAGTCGCCAGCATGGTCAGTCGCGCTTCACGTTGGGGTCGAATTCCTTGGCTTTGGCCTTGCCGGCCTTCTCGGCCTTCTTCAGCGCGTCCTTTTCGGGACCGCAAAGGTCGCGTCGAGCCTGCTTCGCCTCGGCTTCGGTGTCGGTTTTGGCCGCATGCTCGCGGGCGTCCTGATTGTAGCGCCGGGCCGCCTCGCGGTTGCCCTCGCCCTGGTTCTTCGATGTGCTCATCGGATGCTCCTTGCGTGCCGGGGTGTGTTTCCTGGCAACGTCGTCGGGTGCCGAAGGTTCCGGTTTCGCAGCGACGGAACGCCTGCCGGAATGGCGCGTTGCAACCGCAACAGTTCCTGTAGGAGACGGTTCGATGTCGTTTGCGAAGATGTTAGTCACGGCGCTTTTCCTGGGCGGCCTGTCGTTGGGCCTGGCGGCTTGTGACGATGCGAATGATGGTCCGGCCGAGAAGCTCGGCGAGGCGGTCGACGAGGCCGCCAGCGACACCAAGCGCGCGCTTGAGGACGCGGCCGACTAGAGCAATTCAAGCTTAGTCGGCGCCGCCCGGCGCGGTTCCGCGCAAGCGGGGAACGCTCTAGCCGCCGTCGCCGACCACCACGAACGGCGCCCAGAAGGCAGGGTGGGCGTAGGCCGGCTGGGTCTTGTCGGTACGCAGCCGCTCCATGGCTTGCGCGAAGGCCTCGGCCTTGCCGAGCCTGCCTTCGGCCAACTGTTTGAACAGCCCGGTGGTGAGTGCCACCGTGCTCTTCGATTCAACCGACCAGTGCGAGACCAGCAGGGTGCGGGCGCCGGCATAGAAAAAGGCTTCGGCCAGGCTGGCGACGCCGCCGCCGCCCGTGGTCGGCGCCGCACCGGTGTTGCACGCCGACAGCACCACCCAGTCGGCGTTTAGCGTCAGGGCGCTGATCTCGCTGGCGGTGAGCAGGCCGTCGTCGCCCGGGCGCGGCGCGGTTGGCGGCGACAGCACCAGCGCCGACTCGCTCAATCCCGACAGGTCGTCGGGCAACAGGCCATGCGTGGCGAAGGTGAGCACCCGATAGCGATCCAGTGCCTGTCCGCGCAGGTCCGACTCGGTCGCCTTCGGCCCCAGGCGGACGGCATCGGCCGGCGCGCCCAGCGTCTGTGCCAGCGCCTGGATTTCGCGCGCCGTGTCCGGCAGCGGCGACAGCTGGCGAAGGTCGCGTACGCTGACGCTGCCGGCGCGAACGATGTTGCGCAGCGCGGCGCGGGATTGTCCGGGCACGCCCTCCAGCTGTGGCTCGCCGTACCCTAGGAACGGGCTGGATGCGGCGGTGCGGGCGGCGAACACCCGCAACGCCCGCAGCGCGCCGAGCGAAGGCAGCACCGATACCGCGTAGCGCTTCGCCAGCCACGGCACCGCCAGATAGTCCTTGAAGTCGAAGGGCGGGGTCGCTTGCGGCTCGGTCACCAGCACGCCCAGCGGCAGGTTGGCGAGCGGGCCGTCGCTGATCACGAACAGGTGGCGCACATCCTTCAGCACATTCTCGGCCGGCTGCAGCAGGTCGCGGTAGAGGTCGGCGGCCAGGCGCGTATCGAAACGCGGCAGATCGTTGAGCGAGGCGATGCCGCCGAGGTCGACGCCCGCACGCAGCTCGTAGACCGCATCGGCCAGATCGCGGGCGCCGATCGGCGCCACGTAGCCCGCCGCCGACCTGGTGCCGATGGCGAGGCCGACCGTGGCGCGCTCGCCGGTCGACAGCACCAGCATGGCCTCGCCGGGCTTCAGCAGCGCACGCGCATCGGCCAGCGAGAGCGGCGGCGGATTGGTGAGCTGGGCGTAGCGCGGGAAATCCTGCGCCAGGCGTTGATCGAGTGCGTCGATGCGTCCGCGCAGGTCCGCGACCTCGTTGCGCAACGCCGCCGCCTCGCCGCCGGCACCGCCAGGCCGCGCCGACAGCAGCAGCAGTGTTTCATCGGCGACGGTCAGTCGCTGCACCAGGTCCTGGCGCTGACGCACGGTTTCGGCCAGTGCATCCGTGCCGGTGGCGAAGCGGGCCGCCATCCGGGCCAGGGCACGTGCTGCCCGCGACAGGCCGGCCAGTTGCAGTGTCTGGGTAAGCTCGTCGAGGCCGGCATCGCTACGCCCGACCAGAAGCTCGCTCAGGAACAGCAGGTCCTCGCGCCGGGTGCGTTGTTCGGCGGTCCAGCCGCTGTCGCGCTTGTCGCTGGCCCGCGCCAGCCGGGTACGCGTGGCCTTCAGGCCGCGCCGTGCGGTATTGAGCGCGCCGGCCCGGTCGCCGGCGGCGGCTTGCGCGCGGGCCAGCCCGAACAGCGCCTTCGCGGTCGACGGGTGCGCCTCGCCCAACGCGGCGGCAAAAATCGTGGCGGCACGGCGGTAGCGGTCGGCGGCTGCCGCCGGCTGCTGCTGGCGCAGCGCCAGGCGCCCGTACGGCAGCAGCGTCATGGCGATTTCCGGATGGTCCGGGCCGAGCTGTGCCTCGCGGATATCCAGCGTCTGGGCCAGCGCGCTGTCGGCGTCGTCGAGGGCGCCGGTGTCGGTCAGCGCGGCGCCGAGATTCTCCAACACCTCGGCCAGGCGTGGCGTCGGGTGGGCGAAGGTCCGGCGCATGATCGCGGCGGCGCGTTGCAGCGGCTCGACCGCCTCGGGCGCGCGGTCGGTCAGGCGCAGCAGCTCGCCCAGGTTGTTGAGCGCGATGGCGACCTGCAGGTGGTCCGGGCCAAGGGCTGTTTCCTGCACCGCCAGGGCCTGACGGTAAAGCGGCTCGGCGGCCTCGAACCGGCCCTGCTGGCGAAACATCAGACCGAGATCGGCCAGCGCCTCGCCGGTCTGGGCGTTGCCGGCGCCGAGCTCACGCTCGCGGATGGCGACGGCCTGACGGATGCGATCCTCCGCCTCGCCATAGTCGCCGCGCTCGCTGGCCAGCCGGCCGATCTCCAGCAAGGTGGTCGCGACGGTCGGCCGGTCGTCGTCGCCGGTGCTTTGCTTGAGGTCGAGCGAGCGGCGCAGCGCGGCATCGGCGGCGTCGAAATTGCCGGCTGTGCGCTCCAGCCGGCCGATGTTGGTCAGCGTGCTGGCCAGCGATGGATGGCTGTCGCCGCCAGCGCGGCGCTTGGCCGCCAACGCCTCGTTGTAGACGGCGCGGGCCTCGTTCATGCGGCCGACATCGACCAGCAGCAGGCCGAGGTCGTTCAAGGTGGCGCCGAGCCGAAAATCGTTGCCGTCGCGGCGGCGCAACTCGACCGCGCGGCGCAGCGTCGTCTCCGCCTCGCCGAAGCGAGCCAGGCGCCAGTGCAACAGGCCGAGATTCTGCAAGGTGGAGGCGAGCCGGGGGTCGTCGGACCCGTAGAGCCGGGTGCGGATCGCCAGCGCCTCCTGCAGCAGCGGTTCGGCCTCGCCGTAGCGGCCAAGGTCGAGGTAAAGCAGGCCGACATTGTTGGCCGACTGCGCCACGTCGCCGTGGCTGTCGCCCAACGTGCGGCGGCGGATCGCCATCGCGCCGGTGAGCTGTGTCTCAGCGTCGGCGAGGCGGCCCATGCGGCGGTAGAGCAGCCCCAGATTGTTCATCAGGATCGCGGTGTCGCGATGCTCGGCGCCGCGTTGCTGGCGCGCCAGGGCGATCGCTTCCAGCGCCGGCGCCTCGGCCTCGACGTAGCGGCCGGCGTCGAGCAACGACTTGTAGCGTTTGTAGGCGTCCGCAATCGCGCCGGCCGCCGCCGGCGTCGCAACGACGCAGAGCCATAGCACCAGGGCGGCGAGGCGGGTCATCTCAGGTGAAAATGAAGTCGCTGGCGTCGATCTGGCCCGGAGTCATGCCGGCGACGAAAATCGTCGTGCCGGCCAGCCCGGTGATCTCGGCGCCGCCGCTCTTGCCGACGATGTTGAGGTCGCCGAAGTCGACGCCAACCAGGTTCATCTTGTCGGTGCCGTCCTGGAAGTCGGCGATCCGGTCGCTGCCATGGTCGGCGGCGAAGACGAAGATGTCGGCACCGGTACCGCCGGTCAGCGTGTCGTCGGCCTGGGCGCCGATCAGCGTGTCGTTGCCGGCGCCGCCATTCAAGGTGTCGAAGCCGGCCATGCCGAGCAGCAGGTCGTTGCCGTCGTCGCCGTTCAGCGAGTCGCGCCCGCCCTGGCCGCGCACCACGTCGTTGCCGGCGCCGCCGAAGACGCTGTCGAAGCCGGAATTGCCGTTCAGCGTGTCGTCGCCGTCGCTGCCGCGGATGATGTCGTCGTTGGCGCCGCCGAACACCATGTCGTTGCCGGCGTTGCCGTCCAGGGTGTCGTTGCCGGGCTGAGCCTTCAGGGTGTCGTCGCCGCTGCCGCCGCTGACGGTGTCGTCGCCGCGATTGCCAAAGACCTGGTCGTTGCCGGCGCCGCCGGTCAGCGTGTCGGCGTCATCCTGGCCCCACATGCGGTCGTTGCCGGCCATGCCCTGCAGGTCGTCGGCGCCGGCGCCGCCGGCGATCAGGTCGTTGCCGTCCTCGCCGAATATCCGGTCGCCGCCGTTGCCGCCGGCCAGCGAGTCGTCGCCGGTGCGGCCCCAGAGCGAGTCGTCGCCGTCGCCGCCGTCTATGGTGTCGTTGTCGGCGCCGCCGTCGAGCGAGTCGTTGCCGTCCAGCCCATTGATCCGGTCGGCGAAGAAGCTGGCGATCATCACGTCGGCCTGCGCGGTGCCGGTGATCACGCCGTTGGCGTCGGCGAGGAACAGGCTTGGCGCGCCGGACAGCAGCAATTCCGGCGCGCCG
>JAVKFY010000049.1:0-59286 GCA_040223615.1 Alphaproteobacteria bacterium | reverse complement strand
CGCCCCGGCGGGGGCTTTGTTGACCTCCTGGTGGACCGGCCCGGGGTGCGGGCCCCCACCGCCCAAGACCGCCACCGCCACGCGGCTCTCGCCGTCGAGTTGCGCGGCCAGGCCGGCGCCGGTGGCGATGGACAGGCCGCCGGCGACGATGCCGTTGGCGCCGAGCATGCCGATGGAGAAGTCGGCGATGTGCATCGAGCCGCCCTTGCCCTTGCAATAGCCGGCCTCACGGCCGTAGAGCTCAGCCATCATGCGGTTGAGGTCGGCGCCCTTGGCGATGCAGTGGCCGTGGCCGCGATGGGTCGAGACGATCTTGTCCGCATCGGTCAGCGCCGCGCAGACGCCGACAGCGACCGCCTCCTCGCCGATATAGGAATGCACCACGCCGTAGATGTCGCCAGCGCGGAAGTCGGTCGAGGCGCGCTCGTCGAAGCGGCGGATGGTCTGCATCTTGCGCAGCATCTCGCGCTGCAGTTCCGGTGATGCGGTCATTGGCGTTTCTCCCTCGCGACGACTCTTCGCCGTTCAGATCAGGAAGGCAAGCGACGGCAGCGGCCTGGTCGAGTTCACCAGCTCGGTGCGGCGGCAGGCCATCTAGAAATGAACGATCATTCACTCCTTGTTCTCAACCGCACCGATGCGCTGCTTCGTCTCCCAGTCGTCGGCGTAGAAGGTCGGCGCGTTGGCCGGCGGCAAAGGGTCGCGGCCAAGAATGTGATCGGCCGCCTTCTCGCCGATCATGATCGTCGGCGCGTTGATGTTGCCATTGGTCAGCGTCGGCATCACCGAGGAGTCCACCACCCGCAACGCCTCCAGCCCGCGCACCTGGCACTGTGGGTCGACTACGGCGGCGTCGTCGGTGCCCATGCGGCAGGTGCCGGCGGGGTGGTAGGCGGTGGCGGCGGTGGCGGCGACCCAGGCGTCGATCTCGTCGTCGCTTTGGACGGCATCGCCGGGCATGATTTCGGGCCCGCGATAGGGATCGAAGGCCGCTTGCGCCAGGATCTCGCGGGTCAGCCGCACGCCGCTGCGAAAGGCGTCGCGGTCGACAGCTTCGCTCAGGTAGTTGAAGACGATTTCGGGCGGTGCCGCCGGGTCGGTCGTTCGCAAGCGGACGTGGCCGCGGCTGGCCGGCTTGTTGGCGCCGAGGTGGACCTGGTAGCCGTGCCCCTTCACCGCGCTGGAGCCGTCATAGGCGATGGCGCCGGCCAGGAAGTGATACTGCAGGTCGGGTGCGCGCAGGCCGGCGCGGCTGCGGATGTAGCCGTTGGATTCGAAGTGGTTCGAGGCGCCAAGGCCTCGCCTGGTCAGCAGCCAGCGCGCGCCGATCCAGGCCTTGCCCAGTGGATTGAGCCAGCCGTTGAGCGTGATCGCCTGGGTGCAGGCCTGCTGCACCCATACCTCCAGGTGGTCCTGCAGGTTGATGCCGACGCCGGGCAGGTCGTGCCGCACGTCGATGCCGTGTGCTTTCAGGTGCGCGGCCGGGCCGATACCCGACAGCATCAGCAGCTTGGGCGAATTGAAGCTGCTGGCCGCGACGATGACCTCGCGCCGGGCGCGGGCGCGCCAGGTGCGCCCGTCCTGGCGCACCTCGACGCCGACGGCGCGGCGGCCCTCGAACAGGACGCGCGTGGTCAGTGCGTGCATCTCCAGCGCCAGGTTCGGGCGTTGCAGGGCGGGCTTGAGATAGGCGTTGGCGGTCGACCAGCGCACGCCCCCGCGCACCGTCATGTCCATCCGCCCGAAGCCTTCCTGGCGGTAGCCGTTGACGTCGTCGCTGACGCCGTAGCCCGCCTGCCGGCCGGCCTCGATGAAGGCGCGATAGAGCGGGTTGGCCATCCGGTTGCCGTTGCTGGTGGCCAGCGGTCCGTCGCCGCCGCGATAGTCGTCGGCGCCAAAAGCAGAGCTCTCCGCGCGGCGGAAATAGGGCAGCACGTCGGCGTAGGCCCAGCCATCGGCACCCAACGCGGCCCATTCGTCGAAGTCGGCGGCATGGCCGCGCACATAGACCATGCCGTTGATCGACGACGAGCCGCCGATCACCTTGCCGCGCGCGTGGTGGATGCGCCGCCCGCCGAGGCCCGGCTCGGGTTCGCTGTGCAGGCCCCAGTCGAAGCGCAGGCTGTTCATCGGGATCGACAGCGCGGTCGGCATCTGGATGAACACCGAGTTGTCGCGGCCGCCATATTCCAGCACCAGCACGTCGTACTTGCCGTCAGCGCTGAGCCGGTCGGCCAGCACCGAGCCGGCCGAGCCGGCGCCGACGACGATGTAGTCGGCCTCGCGCTCGAAGGTTGGCTGGTGCCCGGTCATGATCACCGGCAAGATATGGCAAACCAACGCCGAGAGACACGCCATGACCTGGGACTTCCTGCTGACCTCGCTGATCGTCGTGCTGCTGCCGGGTACCGGCGTCATCTACACGCTGTCGGTGGGGATGTTCCGGGGCGCCTGGCAGAGCGTCGCCGCCGCGTTCGGCTGCACGCTCGGTATCGTGCCGCACATCGCCGCCTCCGTGCTGGGACTGGCGGCGCTGCTGCACGCCTCTGCCGTCGCGTTCCAGGCGGTGAAGTTCGCCGGCGTGATCTATCTGCTGTACCTGGCGTGGAGCATCTGGCGCGACACCGGCGCCTTCAACCTGTCGCGGCCGGAGCCGATGGCCGCCGGCAGGACCATCGTGCGCGGCTTCCTGATCAACATCCTGAACCCGAAGCTGTCGGTATTCTTCCTGTCCTTCCTGCCGCAATTCGTGCCGCTGGGCAGTGCGCACGCGACCCAGGACATGCTGGTGCTGGCCGCGGTGTTCATGGCGATGACCTTCGTGGTGTTCGTCGGCTACGGCGTCAGCGCCACGGCGGTCGGCGCGCGACTGGCCGGCTCGCCCAGGGCGACGCGCTGGATGCAACGCTCCTTCGCCGCGGCGTTCGCGCTGTTCGGCGCGCGGCTGGCGTTGCAGGAGCGTTGAGCCCCGAGACACGGCGCACCGCCGGCCTGCTGACCATCGGGCTCGGCAGCTCGGTCGGCCCGCTCGACACCGCCGTCAACGTCGCTTTCCCGCGCATCACCGCCGATTTCGGCGAGCCCATGGCGATGATCCAGTGGGTGGTGATCTGCTACGTGCTGACCTATGCCAGCCTGATGCTGGTGTTCGGCAAGCTCGGCGACATGTTCGGCTACCGCCGCATCTTCGTCGCCGGGCTGGTGCTGTCGATCGGCGCGCTGGCACTGTGCGCGCTGGCGCCCAGCTTCGGCTGGCTGCTGTTCTTCCGCGGGCTGCAGGGTCTGGGAACGGCGCTGGTGCTGAGTTGCGGGCCGGCCCTGGCGACGGCCGGCTTCGACGAGGATCGGCGCGCCCGGGTGCTTGGCGCCTATACCATGATGTACGCCATCGCCAGCGCGGTGGGGCCCACGGTCGGCGGCGTGCTGGTCGAGCATCTCGGCTGGCAGGGCGTGTACTGGTTCCGGGTGCCGATCGCAGCACTCGCGCTGGCGCTGATGGGCTTCGTGCCGAAGGCGGCGCCGCCGCCGGCCAGCGGGCGGTTCGACGCGCTGGGCGCGGTGCTGGTGGTGGCCAGCCTGGTGGCGATGCTGCTGGCGCTGAACATGGCGCGGGCCGGCGGCGGCCTATGGCTCGGCGCGCTCGCCGTGATCGGCTTTGCCGCCTTCGTCTGGCAGGAGCGGCGCAGCCCGGCGCCGCTGATCAAGCTGACGCCGTTCCGCTCGCCGGAATTCTGCCTGGTGAACCTGGCCAGCATCGCCGTCTACCTGGTGAACTTCGCGGTGTTGCTGCTGGTGCCCTACTACCTGGACCGGCTGACCGGCCTGCCAGTGACCTGGGCCGGCATCGTACTGGCGGCCGGCTACGGTGGCGCGGTAGTGGCGGCACCGCTCGGCGGCCGCCTGGCGCCTGCGCTCGGCAGCGGCCGGGTCGGCTTCGCCGGCGCCGCGCTGGTTGCCGTCGGCACCATCATCATCGGCTTGTGGCAGGCCGACACGCCGCTGTGGCTGATGCTGGTCGGCCTGCTGGTCTCCGGCGTCGGACTGGGATTCTTCCAGGTCGCCTACATGGACGTGGTGATCGGCCAGCTGCCACGCGCCGACCGCGGCGTCGCCGGCAGCCTGACCACGCTCACCCGCACCATCGGCATCGTCAGCGGCGTCACCATCCTGACGCTGACTTTCGAACTGCTACGCGGCGGCTACACGGCCGACGGCCTGGTGCCAGATGCCAGCTTCCTGGCCGCGTTCCAGGCCACCTTCCTGTGGGCCGGCGGCGCGCTGGCGGCGTTTCTCGCGTTAAGCCTGTTGCGACCCCGGACATGGCTCTAGACCGCCTGGCGCACCTTCGGGAAGACCTCCTCGGCAAGGCGGTGCATCTGGTCCAGGACCATCGACTGCGGCATGCCGACCCATTGCACCGAGGTGCGGATGTAGGTGATGCCGAGGCGGCGGACGAAGCCGGCCAGGGTCTCGGCCACCTCGTCCGGCGAGCCCATCACGAAACGGTCCTGCAGCAGGTCCTCGTAGGCCTGGCCGAGGTCATTGTCGCCCTCCGGCATGGCGTCGGACTGGCCCCAGGCGTGATAGGTCTTGTACTTCTCCTCCAGATACGGCCGCGCCTGCCGGATCGCCTCCTCGCGGCTGTTGGCGACGAAGATCTCGCGGCTGTAGGGCAGGACGTCGGGGAACGGCTTGCCGACCTTGTCGAGCGCGCGCTTGTAGACGTCGAGCTGGCGCTCGATGGTGTCGATGCGGTTGTGCGGGTTGATCATCCAGGCGTCGGCCATGCGCGCGGCGCGCTCGATGGCGACGTCGGCATTGGCGCCGATCCAGATCGGCGGGCGCGGCTTCTGCACCGGCTTCACCGAGCACACCGCGCGATCGAGCTCGAAGTGCGAGCCGACCATGCTTACCTCGTCCTCCGTCCACAGCCGCTGGATCGCGATCAGGTTCTCCTCCAGGCGCTTGGCGGCTTGCTTGCGCGGCACGCCAAAGGCCTTGAACTCGACGTCGCGGTAGCCGAGGCCGGCGCCGAAGATCACATGCCCCCCGGTGAACACGTCGAGCGCGGCGATCTGCTCGGCAATGTCGAGCGGCTTGAACAGCGGCAGCAGCGTGATGCCGGTGACCAGCGTCATGCCCGGCACCTCGGCCGACAGCCGCGCCAGGAACGGGAGCTGCTGGATCTCCTGGAACGGCGAGGACGAATAGTGCTGGCTCTTGGCGATGGAGTCATAGCCCAGCTCGCGCGCCAGCCGGCCCTGCTCCAGCATCTCCGCGACCCGCACCTGCATGTCGTCGCCGGCCGGATACTGCCCGCGCATGCCGTAGCCGAAGGAGATCTTCTTGGTGGCCATGGGGTGCTCCCGCGAGGTCAGAACGAACGTCGCCCAGCCTGACAGCGTCCGGGGCTCAGGTCATGTCCGCCGCGACCTGCGTCAGGCCCATCGCGACGGACAGCAGGTCATCGGCACCGACGGCCAGCCGGGCCGTTGGCGCCGCCCGGCCAATCGCGGCGCGGACCGCCGGCACCCGGCACGACCCGCCGGTGAGCAGGACCGTGTCGATTGCCGCTGGGCCCAGGCCCGCCGCCGCGATGCAGTCAGCGGCCGTCCGCGATAGCCGATCGGTCCTGGCTTCGATCGCCGCGTCGAAATCGGCGCGGGTCGTCGTTGCCGCGAGGCTCGCTTCGAGGAACGCCAGCGACAGCATCGCGCCATCCCTGGTGCTCAGTTCAATCTTGGCGTCCTCGACCGCGAACGCCAGGCGATGGCCGAGCCGTTTCCGCACCACCCGCAGCAGACGCCTCACCTTCTCCGGCTCGCGCGCCTGCGCGACGAGCTCGGTCAGCTCGCCTTCCTTCTTCTGGGTATAGGCGAAGTTGATCGTGGCCCAGGTCGCGAGCTCGATGTAGCGCGCGTTCGGCATCGGCAGGTTCTTGTCGATCAGATGCGTGCCAAGGCCGAGCAGCGGCATCACCGCGGCGCGGCTGAGCGCGGTGTCGAAGTCGGTGCCGCCCACGCGCACACCGGCATTCGCGAGCACGTCCTCGTCGCGATCCGCGCTGTCGCGGCGCTCCGGGCCGACGCGAACGACGGAGAAGTCGCTGGTGCCGCCGCCGATGTCGGCGACCAGGACCAGTTCCTCGCGACGCACCGTTCGTTCGTAATGGCGCACGGCGGCGATGGGCTCATACACGAAGGCGATGTCGCGAAAGCCCGCCCGCCTGGCGATGGCTTCGAGCACTTGCTGGGCCCGCGCGTCGGCCCTGTCGTCGTCGTCGAAGCGCACCGGCCGGCCATGCACGACGGCAGTGATCTCCTGTCCGGCGAACGCTTCCGCCCTGCCTTTCAGATGCCGCAGGAAAATCTCGACGACTGTTGTGAGCGGCAGCTTGCGATTGCCGACGACGGTCGCCTCGTCGATCAGCGGCGAGCCCAGGATCGACTTCAGCGCCCGCATCAGCCGGCCTTCGGTCTGCCCGACATAGGCGGAAATGGCCTCGTTGCCGAACAGCACCCGGCCTTCGCTCTCGTCGTCAAAGAAGATCGCGCTCGGGATCAGGGTGCTGTCGGCCTCGACCGGCGCGAGTGTGGCTGTGTTGTCGCGCGCGACGCCAATCGCCGAATTCGACGTCCCGAAATCCAAACCGCAGGCAATCATCGCTGTCCCCGCTCATGGGCGAAGGGGCATTGATCTATTGCCATACGCAGAGAGTTGCCAGTCTGTTTCTTGTTGCCTAAAGTTCGCCCCGACAGAGGCATGCACGAGTTTTCGCGCGTGCCTCGTTTCGTTGCTGGCTACCCCTGTCCGGCGAGGTCGTCGAGGATCGGGCAGTCGGGGCGGTCGTCGCCGTGGCAGGCATCGACCAGGTGCGACAGCGTGGCGCGCAGGCCGCGCAGCTCCTCGATCTTGCGGTCAATCTCGTCCAGGTGGCCCTCGGCCAGCGCCTTCACGTCGGCCGACGCGCGGTGGCGGTCCTCGTAGAGCGACAGCAGGGTGCGAACCTCGGCGACCGAGAATCCCAGCGAGCGGGCGCGTTGCACGAACTGCAGCTTGCTGAGCGCCGTGTCGTCGTAATCCCGGTAGCCGTTGGCGCGCCGCTCCGGCCGGATCAGGCCGATCTCCTCGTAGTAGTGCAGCGTCTTGACCGGAAGCTGCGCGCGCTTCGCCGCCTCGCCCACATTCATCGGCTCATTCCTCGTCCAAGCTCAACGTGCCCAGCCGCAGCGCGTTGCCGATCACCGAGACCGAACTCAGGCTCATCGCCGCGGCCGCCAGCATCGGGCTCAGCAGCCAGCCGGTCAGCGGGAACAGCACGCCGGCCGCGATCGGCACGCCCAGCGCATTGTAGCCGAAGGCGAAGAGCAGGTTCTGGCGGATGTTGCGCACCACCGCCTGGCTCAGCCGCCGCGCGCGCAGCACGCCGGTGAGGTCGCCCTTCACCAGCGTGACGCCGGCGCTCTCGATGGCGACATCGGCGCCGGTGCCCATGGCGACGCCGACGTCGGCCTGGGCCAGCGCCGGCGCGTCGTTGATGCCGTCGCCGGCCATCGCCACCTTGCGGCCCTTGGCCTGCAGGTCGGCGACGATGCGCTGCTTGCCGTCCGGGGTGACGCCGGCGAAGACCTGCTCGATGCCGAGCTTGCCGGCGACGGCCTGCGCGGTGGCTTCGGCGTCGCCGGTCAGCATCACCACATCGATGCCGGCCGCCGCCAGGCCCCGCAACGCGGCGGGCGTGGTCTGCTTGATCGGGTCCGCGACCGCGAGCAGGCCGGCGGCGCGGCCGTCGACCGCCACCAGCATCACCGTCTCGCCGGCATCGCGGCGTTTGCTGGCGGCCTCGCTCTGGCCGTTGCCGTCGACGCCGAGGCTCTCCAGATGCGCGGCGTTGCCGATGGCAACGCGGCGGCCGTCGACCGTGCCGGCGACGCCGTGGCCGGGCGTGACCTCGAAGTCGCTGGCGTCGGCGAGTGCCAGATCGCGCTCGCGGGCGGCGGCGACCAGCGCGGCGGCCAGCGGGTGTTCGGATCCGCGCTCCAGGCTGGCGACCAGGCGCAGCAGGTCGTCCTCGTCCATGCCGATCGCTTCGACGCAGGCGAGCTTCGGCTTGCCCTCGGTCAGCGTGCCGGTCTTGTCGACGACCAGGGTGTCGATGTTGGCGAAGCTCTCCAGCGTGGCGGCGTCGCGGACCAGGACGCCGGCGCGGGCGCCGCGCCCGGTGCCGACCATGATCGACATCGGCGTCGCCAGACCCAGCGCACAGGGACAGGCGATGATCAGCACCGAGACGGCGGCGACCAAGGCCTGGCTGATCCCCGGCCCCCAGATCAGCCAACCGAAAAAGGCCAGGACGGCGACGACGATCACCGTCGGCACGAAGACGGAGGCGACCTGGTCGGCGAGGCGCTGGATCGGCGCCCGGCTGCGCTGGGCCTGCGCCACGAGATCGACGATGCGGGCCAGCAGGGTGTCGTCGCCGACCTTCTCCGCCCGCATCACGAAGCCGCCGCCCGTGCCGTTCAGGGTACCGCCAATCACGGAATCGCCCGGCCCCTTGGCGACCGGCATCGCTTCGCCGGTGACCATCGACTCGTCGACGTGGGCCTGGCCGTCCTCGATCGTGCCGTCCACGGGCACCGCCTCGCCGGGCCGTACCCGCAACCGGTCGCCGATCCGGACCTCGTCCAGCGGAACCTCCTCGTCGGTGTCTCCCAGGCGCAGCGCGGTCTTCGGCGCCAGGTCGAGCAGCGCACGGATGGCATCCCCGGTCTTCTCGCGTGCCCGCAGCTCCAGCACCTGCCCGAGCAGCACGAGCGCCGTGATGACGCCGGCGGCCTCGAAGTAGAGCCCGCCCGTCGGCACCCATTCCGGCACAAGCAGGACCACGGTGGAGAAGCCGAAGGCCGCGATCACGCCGATCGCGATCAGCGTGAACATGTTGAAATTCAGGGACAGAAGCGAAGACCAGCCGCGCTGCAGCAGCGGCCAGCCGGCCCAGAACACCGCCGGCGCGGCGAGTGCGAACTGCACCCAGCCGGAAACCTGCGGCGGGATCAGTCCATGCAGGCCCGGCAGCATCTCGCCCATCGCCAGCAGGAAAAGCGGCACCGCGAACACGGCCGCAATCCACAGCCGGCGGGTCATGTCGATCAGTTCGGCATTCGGCCCGGCCTCGGCGCTGACCCGCTCCGGTTCCAATGCCATGCCGCATTTCGGGCAGGTACCGGGACCCTCCTGCCGCACCTCGGGGTGCATCGGGCAGATGTAAGTCCCGGTCGCGACCCCGCCGGCGGGCGCCGCTTGACGATGATGGTCGTGGCCGCGCGCGTGGCAGTGGCCAGCGCCCGGCTCGGCGACCGCTTGAGGCTGCGCGTGACCGTGCTGGCCGCGGCAGCTGGCGTGATCGGTATGGTTCGACATGCAGCACATATGGACCCTCCGGTTACGGGAGGGTCAAGGGGAGACAAATACGAGGCTAAGCGAACGTTTACCATCCGTGGCTAGGGTGGCTCGATCCAGAACCAGGACGAACGCCCGTGATACATCGCAATGATCTGAGCCCGGAAAAACTGAAGCTGGCCGACGAGATCCTCGGCCACGGCATCGACGCCGACGAGGTGCTGCGCCTGCGCCGCGAGGTATTCGCCGATGGCGTGGTCGGACCCGACGAGGTGCGATTGCTGTTCCACCTGAACGAGCAGGGCACGGCCGGCCACGACCCAGCCTGGTATGACTTCTTCGTCGAGGCGCTGACCGATTACTTCGTGTGGCATCAGGAGCCGGTCGGCTACGTCTCCGACGCCGACGTCGGTTTCCTGGTCGAGCTGGTCGACCACGACGGCAAAATCGATGACGCCACCGAATTCGCCTTGCTGGTCAATATCCTGCACCGGGTGCAGGTGGCGCAGCCGGCGCTGGTCGAGCTCGCGCTGGACGGGGTGAAACAGACCGTGCTGGGCGGCGGCACGGTGTTGTTCGGGCCCAAGCGGCGCCGGCCGGGGATCATCGACGAGGCCGACCTGGACGTGATCCGCGCGGTGGTGTTCGGCGCCGGCGGCGACGGCAGCCTGACCATCAGCCGGCGCGAGGCGGAACTGCTGTTCGAGTTGAACCGCGCCACCGCCGGCAAGAAGAACGCCGCCGGCTGGCAGAAGCTCTACGTCGAAGCGCTGGGTCACCACCTGATGTATCTCGACGGCGCCCCGGCGATCCGCGACCGCGACGAAGCCGAGCGCCGTGAACGGTGGCTCGACGAGCGCCGCGGCACAGGCGGGTTCATGACAGCGATGTCGCGCGGCCTGAAGGATCGGATCGGACAGGCGCTGCGCGCCGACGACCCGAAAACGCCGCCGCCACCGCCCGGCGCCAGCACGCCTCCAGCACCGATGTCGCGCGCCGCGGTCGACCGGGCGGAAGCCGCATGGCTGGCCGAACGGCTGCTGGCCGACGGCAAGCTCGACGACAACGAGATCGCGCTGCTGACCTACATCAAGGACACCGCGCCGGCCATCGACGACGCCCTGGCGCCGGTATTCGCCAAGGCCAATCTGTGACCGGTATGTTGCCGCGCAACCAATTGGTAAGTGTCGCGACCTATAGTCGAAGCGGCATCGCGGGGTCGCGACAGCTCCGGTCCGTGTAACGTCTGATGGCGCGCAACTTCGATTTCTCCAATCTCGCGGTCATGGTTGTCGACGACAACCAGTACATGCTGCACATCGTCAAGGCGGTGCTGAACAGCATGCGGATCAAGGAGGTGCACGGCTTCACCGACGCGGCCGACGCCTTCGCCGACCTGATGAACTGGTACCCCGACGTGATCTTCACGGATTCGGCGATGGACCCGCTGAACGGGCTGGAGTTCGTGAAGCTGATCCGCAGTTCCAAGGGACCGATCCAGTTCGTGCCGTTGATCGTGCTGACCGGTCACGCCGATCGCCGCCTGGTGCAGCAGGCGCGCGACTCGGGCGCCGACTATACGCTGCGCAAGCCGGTGGCGCTTGACGGGGTCTACAAGACCTTCGTCCACATGGTGGAAAAGAACCGTGTGTTCGTTGAATCGGCGCTGTACTTCGGCCCCGAGCGGCGCAAGAAGCAGCGGCCGTTCGACGGTCCGGACCGGCGCAATGCCGACGTGACACCGCAATTCAGGACGCCGCCGCCGCGCGACAGCTAGCGCCGCTTGTCATCGGCCGGCCGATCCCCAACAGTTGAGCGCGACCGACCAACGCGATCAACGAATATGGGGAGCGGCGCGATGCGCTTTGGATTCTACTTGCCGACACGCGGCCCCATGGGCGAGCCCGACGCGCTCAGCCGGCTGGTGCGCGAGGCCGAGGCACTGGGCTTCGACACCGTGGTGATCGCCGACCACATCGTGTTTCCGGTCGAGTTCGACAGCCCCTATCCCTATACCGTCGACGGCAGCTTCCCCGGCCAGGGCGACGCGCTGGAACAGCTCACCTTGATGGCCTACGTCGCCGCCATCACCGAGAAGCTGCGGCTGGTCACATCGGTGATGATCCTGCCGCACCGCAACCCGCTGGTGACGGCGAAGATCCTGGCCAGCATCGACGTGCTGTCGAAGGGCCGGGTCACGGTCGGCGTCGGCGTCGGTTGGCTGCGCGAGGAGTTCGAGGCGCTGGGCGCGCCCGACTTCGACAAGCGCGGCCGGGCCAGCGACGAGTACCTGGAAATCTTCAAGAAGTGCTGGACCCAGGATCCGGTCTCGCACGACGGCGAGTTCTATTCGTTCCAGGCGCTGCACTGCCAGCCGCATCCGGTGCAGAAGCCGCACCCGCCGATCTGGATCGGCGGCCATTCCAAGGCCGCGCTACGGCGGACGGCGAAACATGGCGACGGCTGGCACCCGGTCGGCGCGACCGCCGCCTCGCCCCTGCCGCCGGCCGAATTCCGGGCCAAGCTCGACGAACTGAAGCGGTTGTGCGACGCGGAGAGCCGCGACTTCGGCGCACTGACGATCTCGATGAAGGCGCCCGCCTACGATCCAGGGCAAGTGCCCGCCGGGCAGGACCGCGCGATGTTCGCCGGCGAGGCGGGAGAAATCGCGGCGGACATCCGCACCTACGAGGCACTGGGCGTCGAGGAATTGATCTTCGACTTCCGCACGCCCCCATTGGACCGCGCGCTCGAACGGATGGCGCGCTTCATCGAGGACGTGGCGCCGCAGGCCAAGTGAAGGCCCGACTGAATCGTCCGCTGTCACGTGCGACACTGCCGTCGCGTCGCAGCCATCGGCGCGTCTGAGGTGACCAGCGGCGGGCCGCGCCGAAGTCGTGGCGCCTCGCACCTGCCGGAACCAATTCGGTAGACCGGGGTTACGTCCGCGACGCTTGCCCGCAATCGGTGCCGAGCCGGCCCAAGACCGGACACGCCTGAAACCTTCTCGACGGCCCGCTGGCAGGTCCCATTTACAGCGCGCGGAGACGAAAAGATGGCTCGATTCGTGGTCAACGGTCGACGGGTGGAGGTCGACGTTCCGGACGACACGCCCTTGCTCTGGGTCCTGCGCGACGAGATTGGTCTGACGGGGACAAAGTTCGGGTGCGGGATCGCGCAGTGCGGGGCGTGCACGGTGCATGTCGACGGCCAGGCGCGCCGGTCCTGCGTGACTCCGATCTCCTCCCTCGAAGATTCAGACGTGACGACGATCGAAGGGCTGGCGGCCGCGGCCGACGTGCCCGACAGCGATCTGCATCCGCTCCAGCGAGCATGGATCGAGGCTCAGGCGCCGCAATGCGGGTACTGCCAGTCCGGCCAGATCATGCAGGCGGCCATGCTTCTGCTCGAAGCGCCCGACCCCACCGACCAGCAAATCTCCGATGGCATGGCCGGCAATCTGTGCCGCTGCATGGCGTACGTCCGTATCCGCAAGGCAATCAAGCTTGCCGCCGCCAAGCAGGAGGCGAACTGATGGATGCCGTCACCACGTCCTCCATGTCGCGGCGGTGGTTCCTCATCGCAACCGCGTCAGGCATCGCGACGGGAATGACAAGCGGATCCGCCGGCGCGCGCGTCCCGGTTGAACGTTCGCTTGGTGAGGGCTACCAGCCCACCGTCTGGTACACGATCGCCGACGACGGCAAGATCACCGTTCATATTCACATGGTCGAGATGGGTCAGCATGTCGGCACCGCGCTCGCGCGCATCGTCGCCGAAGAGCTCGAGGCCGACTGGGACGACGTGACCTTCGTCCATGTCGATACCGATCCGAAATGGGGATACATGGTCACCGGCGGCTCGTGGTCGGTGAACCACAACTTCTTCGCCTTCAGCCGCGCCGGCGCGGCCGGCCGCATCGCACTGATTGAATCGGGCGCGCGGGCGATGGGCGTCGCCCCGGCGGACTGCGTCGCGCGGGACAGCCACGTGATCGCCGGGGCACGGTCGATGTCCTACGCTGACATCGTGTCGCGCGGCCTCGTCGAGCGACAGTTCTCGAAAGACGCTCTCGAACAGATTGAGTTGAAGCCCGCCTCGGAGCGGCGGCTCTTGAACAAGGATACCAAGGCGCGCGACATCCCTGCGAAAGTCGACGGTTCGGCGACCTACGGTATCGACCGCACCGTCGACGGCATGGTCTACGCGCGCCCGGTAATGCCGCCGGTTCGGTTTGGCTGCGTCGTGGTCGACGTGCAGGACCAAGCCGCACGCGAGAAGGTGCCCTGCTACCTCAACCATGTCGTCATCGACGACCCCACCGGTACGGCGCAGGGGTGGGTTCTGGCGATCGGCGAGACATGGTTTGCCGCTTCGCGCGCCGCCGAGCTCATGAAGGTCACCTGGGAGGGCGGCCAAGGCCAGCATGTCTCCGAGGCCGATCTGATCGCCGAAGGCGAGCGGGTGGTCGAGGATGAGAGCCTGGGCTCGATTTTCATGCGCGAAGGGGAGCCGGGGGAAGTTCTCTCGACGGCCGAGACCGTGCATCAGGGCCTCTATACGACCAACACCGTGCTCCACATGCAACTTGAACCCGTCAACGCGATCGCTTGGCGCGACGGCGACGTGTGGCGCTTCCATGGCGGCAATCAATGGCAGTCCTTAACACTCCCGCTGGTCGCAAAGGCGCTGGGCGTCGACCCGTCGAAGGTTGTGTTCGAGACATCGTATCTCGGCGGCGGCTTCGGTCGACGCCTCTATTGCGACTTTTTCGTGCCAGCCGCGCTGGCCGCCAAAGCGCTCGACCGACCCGTCAAGCTGGTCCTGGCGCGAGGAGATGACGCCGAGTTTGACTGTCCGCGGTCTCCCACGGTGCATCGCGTTCGGTCGGTCACGGGCGAAGACGGCGCCTTGCGCGCCTACGATCACGCCTGCGCGGCGGGCTGGTCGACGGCGCCGATCGCGCCGAACTTCCTCGCCGAAGGCGTTGATGGCGGCAAGATCGATCCCTTCTCGATCAATGGCGCCGACCATTGGTATGCCGCCGAGACGATGCGCGTGCGGACGATCAATAACGAGCTCGTGCAGAAGACGTTCCTGCCAGGCAATTTGCGCTCGGTCTCCTCAGGCTACACACACTGGGCGGTGGAGACGCATATCGACGAGGTCGCCCACGCGCTGGGCCGGGATCCGGCGGCATATCGGATTGCTCTGCTCGACGCTCAGGGCCGCAACGCCGGCTCGGCGCCGCACGCCGTCGGCGGGGCGGCGCGGCTCCGGGCGGTGCTGGAGCGGGTGGTCGAGATGTCGGGCTGGCGCGATCGAGACGATCTTCCGAAGGACGTCGGCATGGGCGTGTCCGGCGCGTTCGGACAAGAGCGCGGCATGCCCACCTGGATCGGAACGGTCGCGCAGGTGAAGGTCGATCGGAAAACTGGAGAGCTTGACGTCCAGAAGATCTGGGCCGCCGTCGACGCGGGCACGCTGGCCCACCCTGACGGCGCCCTGGCACAGATGGAGGGCGCCATCCTCTGGGGCGTCTCCATGGCGGTTCACGAAGGTACGTTGATCGAAAGCGGCCTGCCGCGCGATCGAAACTTCGATACGTATACGCCGCTCCGGATGCACCAGGTCCCGGCGCTCGAAATCGACTTCGTCATCAACGATCACATGCCCGTCGGCCTGGGCGAACCTGGGGTCGTGGGAACAGGGCCCGCGATTGGCAATGCGGTCTTCCACGCCATCGGCAAGCGGCTCCGCGCCCTCCCGATGCGCCCCGCCGACATTCTCGCTGCTCTTGAGGCCTGACCGACATGCGCACACTACTGATTATCCTCGCGACCGTCCTGTCGACGTCCTCGGCCCTGGCGGAGCAGCCAAAGGTGGCTATGGCGACAGATCTGAAGGGGCCGGAGAGCTTTGCCTCGATCAAGAACGCCACCGATCGCGCGGAGGCACTGTTCGAAGAGATGGCGAAGGTCATCACCCATCCCCGCTGCATGAACTGCCATCCGGTTGGCGACAGGCCCTTCCAGGGTGACGACATGCGCCCGCATGTGCCGCCCGTCGTGCGCGGCGCAGCGAATTTCGGCCCTCCGGGACTGCACTGCACAAGCTGCCACAATGCCGAAAATTTCGACTTCACCGGCGCGAAGGGTTCGATCCCCGGACACAGCCCGTGGCATCTGCCGCCCGTCTCGATGGGTTGGGTCGGCCTGAGCGTCGGCGAGATCTGCGAGCAGCTGAAGGACCCGGAGCGCAACGGCGGCCGCAGCCTGGCCGAGATCCACGAGCACAACGCGGAAGATGGGCTTGTCGGCTGGGCGTGGCACCCGGGGGAGGGCCGCACCCCCGCACCGGGATCACAAGAGGTTTTCGGCGAATTGACAAAGGCCTGGATCGAGGCCGGTGCCGCGTGCCCGAGCTGACGGGCGGCGTGCGGGCCTGTCCTGCACATGCAGGCGGGCGTTCGAACCCGGGGCGGGGGTGAACAGCCGGGCGCGACTGATGCGCGCGTTCGCGCGTCGCTAGTCTGAAAGCACATCGCGAGTTTGCCTCGGCGATGGCGCGCGCTCCGCCGTGGTGACTTGAAGCCGCCGCAATTCGCCTCGACCATCGGGCGGTGCCGATTCCGAGTCGGCGGACGACCGAGGGGGCGATATGACCACATTCCGCAACGTGCTGCTCATTGTCGTCGACCAGTGGCGCGGCGACATCCTGGCGAAGCTGGGCGATGCGGTGCTGCGCACGCCGAATATCGACCGGCTGTGCGAGGCCGGCGTCACCTTCCGCAACCACTACACGCAGACCGTGCCGTGCGGGCCGGGGCGCGCCTCGCTGCTGACCGGCCTGTACCAGATGACGCACCGGGCGGTGCAGAACACGATTCCGCTGGACGCGCGCTTCACCAACGTCGCCAAGGAGGTTCGCAAGCTGGGCTACGATCCGGCCCTGGTCGGCTACACCACGACCACGCCGGACCCCCGCACCACGTCGCCCAACGACCCGCGCTTCCGGGTGCTGGGCGACATCATGGACGGCTGGCGTCCGGTCGGCGTGTTCGAGCCGTCGATGGACGCCTATTTCGGCTGGGTCGCCAGCCACGGTTTCGAGCTGCCCGAGCCGCGCGAGAATATCTGGCTGCCGGAAGGCATCGAGCCGGGCAGCGAGGCCGGTGCCACGTCGCGCCCCTCGCGCATCCCGGCCGACTTGTCGGACACCGCCTTCTTCACCGAGCGGGCCCTGACCTACCTGCGGTCCAAGGCCGGGCGGCCTTGGTTCCTGCACCTGGGCTACTACCGCCCGCATCCGCCGTTCATCGCGCCGGCGCCGTACAACGAGATGTACGCGCCCGAGCAGATGACGGCGCCGGTGCGCGCCGCCAGCGCCGAGGCGGAGGCCGAGCAGCATCCGATGCTGCGCTACTACCTCGACCACGTGCACCAGTCCGGCTTCTTTCGCGACGGCGGCTCGTTCGCGCGCGACATGGACGAGGCCGAGGTGCTGCAGATGCGGGCCAGCTACTACGGCCTGATGAGCGAGATCGACACCCAGCTCGGCCGTGTCCTCGACTATCTCAACGAGACCGGGCAGTGGGACAACACGCTGATCGTGTTCACCTGCGACCACGGCGAGCAGCTCGGCGACCACCACCTGCTGGGCAAGATGGGCTATTTCGACGGAAGCTATCGCATCCCGCTGATCGTGCGCGATCCCGGCGGCGCCGCCGACGCGACGCGCGGGAGCATCGTCGACCGGTTCACCGAGACCATCGACACCATGCCGACGATCCTGGACTGGCTCGGCGGCACCATCCCGCGGCAATGCGACGGGCGCTCGGTGCTGCCGTTCTGCCACGGCGAGGCACCGGCCGACTGGCGCCGCCATGTGCACTGGGAATACGACTTCCGCGACGTGTTCTACTCCAAGCCGGAGGCACCGCTGGGCCTCACCATGGACCAGTGCTCGCTCGCGGTGATCCGCGACGAACGCTACAAGTACGTGCACTTCGACGCCCTGCCACCGCTGTTCTTCGACCTGGAGGACGACCCCGGCGAGCTGGTCAACCGCGCCGAGGACCCGAGCCTGGCCGGCACCATCCTGGACTACGCGCAGGCCATGCTGTCTTGGCGGCTGCGCAATGCCGACCGCACGCTGACCCACTACGCCTCGTCGCCGGAGGGGCTTATCATCCGGGGATGACAACGCCCCCGCCGGATCTCGACGGCTACGAGCCGCCGACGCGCTTCGCCCATGACGGCATCGAACACTGGGTCTATCGCCGCGGCCAGGGGCCGGCGGTGGTGGTCATGCACGAGTTGCCGGGCCTGACGCCGGCATGCCTGCGCTTTCTCGATCGGCTGGTCGAGGCAGGCTACCGCGTCGTGGTGCCGCTGCTGTTCGGCAAGCCGGGACGGTTCGACCTGCCGGGCAATTTCGTGCGTATCTGCATCGCCAACGAGATCAACCTGTTCGCGCGTCACGCGACACATCCGCTGACCGCTTGGCTGCGGGCGCTATGCCGGGCGACACACGAGGAGACCGGCGGCGACGGTATCGGCCTGATCGGCATGTGTCTGACCGGCAACTTCGTGCTGGCGCTGGTGACCGAGCCGGGCATCGTCGCGCCGGTGGCGGCGCAGCCGTCGCTGCCGGTATTCGGGCCGGCGGCGCTGTCGATGTCGGACGCGGAACTGGCGGCCTCGAAGGCGGCGGTGGCGGCGCGCGGGCCGGGCCACGTGATCGGTTTCCGCTACAGCCACGACGTGCTGTGCCGGCCGGCGAAGTTCGCGCGCCTGCGCGCCGAGTATGGCGGCGGCTTCGACGGCATGGAACTGGACGGCGCCAAGCACGCCACGCTGACCGACCACCAGAGCCCGGTGGCGCTGGCGAAGACGCTCGACTTCCTTGGCGAACGGCTGCGACCTGCCTGACGGGGCCGACGCTTACGATTGACGCTTACCTACCCTCTCCCCCCTGAGCGCGGAGAGGGGGCGAGGCGTCGATGCCGGCAGATGTCCCTCTCCGCCCTTCAGGCGGGAAAGGGAGTTGGGGTGAGGTGGGTGCCGGTGACAGGCTCGGTGCGGATCGAACCCGGACTGCCTAGCGCTTCTTGATCCGCTTCGGCTTGTGCTTCTTCAGCGCCGCCTCGTTGACCTCGGCACCCCAGCCGGGCGTCGTCGGCACCACCAGGTGGCCCTGCTCGATCACCGGCGGGACGGTGACCAGGTCGTCCTTCCAGGGCACGTCGTCAATATCTATCTCCATCACCCGGAAGTTCGGCAGCGCGGCGCAGAAGTGGGCGCTCATCAAGGTCGACAGGTGGCCGTAGAAATTGTGCGGCGCGCAGTTCACCTCGTAGGCGTCGCACATCGCGGCGATGTGGCGCGAGCTCAGGATGCCGTTCCAGGGCACGTCGACGATGGCAACGTCGACCGACTGGTGCTCCAGGTAGGGCCGGAAGCCGCGCACGCCGAAGATCGATTCCAGCGAGGCGATCGGCGTGTTGCAGCCGGCCCGGATCAGCGCCAGCGCCGCCGGGTCGTAGATGTCGATCTCGATCCAGGTGAGGTCGAGATTGTCCAGCGCGTTGCAGACCTGGCGGTAGCCCTCGGTCTTGAAGTTGAAGTTCAGGTCGAGGTGGATGTCCATGTCGACGCCGGCGCCCTCGCGCAGCGCGTGCAACTGCGAGCGCAGCATCCGGTTCAGCTTGCCGTCCCAGTTCAACTCCGGGCCGCCGGGGCCACGGTTGAAGCCGGGCTGATGCATGTAGGGCTCGTCGACGTCGAAGCGGAAGATGTTGGTCTTCAGCCCGTGAAAGCCCTGCGAGGCGACCTCGTCGCCCAGCGTGCGCAGGTCGTCGAGGTTGCGCAGCGGCGGCTTGCCGATGGTTGCGGCGTGGTTGAAGCGGTAGGAGCCGCAGTGCGACCAATAGAGTTGCAGCCGGTCGCGCACCTTGCCGCCGAGCAGGTCATAGACCGGCACGCCAAGGTCCTTGGCCTTGATGTCCATCAGCGCGTTCTCGATCGCGGCGATGCCCTGCTGGATCAGGCCGCCATGGGCCTGGCGCGTGCCGGCGTAGAGGAAGGCGGAGATCGCGCCGACCTCGCGCGGATCCCTGCCGATCAGCAACTCGGCCATACCGGCGATCACCGCCGACAGCCCGGCGCTGCCATAGCTCTCGTTGTACTCCGACCAGCCGACCAGACCGGCGCGGTCGGTGGTGATCTTCAGGAACGACAGGTCCCGCCAACCGGCGTCGCAGTGCAGGCTCTCGATCTTGGTAATCTTCATGCGCGTCTCCTCAACCCGGCGCGATAGTAGAGCACCGGCCGGTTCGTCGGAATCCCTAGGGTGCGTCCTTCACGTAGGAAACAACGCCCTCTTGCGACTCAATGCCCCCCTGCCCTCGTGGGTGGAAGGCGCGGAAGGTCATGCCCAGCTTCTCCAGCACGCGGTGCGAGACCAGGTTGTCGGAGCGCGAGTAGGCGACGATCTGCTGCCGCTTCAGGGTCTCGAAGCCGAACGCCATGACCGCGCGCGCCGCCTCGGTGGCATAGCCCTTGCCGCGGAAGGCGGGCAGCAGGCCGTAGCTGACCTCAACCTCGGGCCTGTCGTCGCGCCAGCGCAAGCCGCACTCGCCGGCGAAGACGCCGTCAACGAGCACCGCGTACATGCCGAAGCCATGCTTGGCCCAGTGCGCCATCAACTTCGCGTGTTGCGCGGCGGCGACATCCGGCGCCATGACGCCGTACCTGCGGATCGCCATGACCTCGGGATCGCCGTAGAAAGCGACGAAGTCGGCTTCGTGTTCCGGCCCGACCGGCCGCAGTTCCAGGCGCGCGGTGCGCAGCGGTTGGCGGGTCGCGGCGCCGGTCACCGCCGGGTGAGCACTTCGGAGCCCTGGCCACTGGCCCAGGTGCCGCGCAGGACGTCGCCGCCCACGTCGAGATCGTAGATCACCGGCGACTGCTGGCCCCAGTTGACGATGAGTTGGCGGCGACTGACCTTGCCGACCCCGAAGAACACCTGGCCGTTGATATCCCATTCCAGCGACAGCAAGCCGGCATGATGCTCGATGACGACGACACCCTGGTAGGTGCTGCCGTCGGGGTTGGTGCCAGCGCTGTCGTAGACGCCGGCGAGGTAGGCCGACTGTGCCTCGGCGCCGCCGCCGAGACCGATCAGCACCAACAGCGCCAGGAGCAGCGCGGCGACCGGCGTCGGCGCACGCCCGAGGCTCATATTTCGACCACCTTGCCCGGGTTCATAATGTTGTCGGGATCGAAGGTGCGTTTCAGCGCCCGCATCGCCTCGACCGCGCCGGCGCCGTGCTCCATCTCCATGTACTTCATCTTGCCCGAACCGATGCCGTGCTCGCCGGTGCAGGTGCCGCCCATCGCCAGCGCCCGCTTCACCAGCCGCTCGTGGAAAGCGAAGGCGGCGGCGCGCTCGTCCGGATCGCTGTAGTCGGCGGCGACGCCGGTGTGGAAATTGCCGTCGCCGACATGGCCGACGAATCCGGCGCGCCGGCCGCTAGCCTCCATGTCGCGCTTGGTCTCCATGATACACTCGGCCAGCCGGCTGATCGGCACGCAGACGTCGGTCGCCATGCCCTGCTGGTTCGACGGGCGCATCGCCTTGTTGGCGAAGTGCACGTCGTGGCGCGCCTTCCACATCTTGTTGCGTTCCTCCGCCTTGGCGGTCCAGCGGAAGTCCGAGCCGCCATACTCCTTGGCGTACATCTCCACCGTCTCGGCCTGCTCCTTGACCGACGCCTCGGAGCCGTGGAACTCGAAGAACAGGTAGGTCTTCGGCTCGAAGCCCTCCAACTTGGAATAGTTGATCATCGCCTGGATGGTGATGTCGTCGACCAGCTCGATGCGCGCCACCGGCACGCCGGTCTGGATCGTCAGGATGCAGGTGTTGACCGCCTCCTCCAGGCCCGGGAAGGCGCAGACCGCGGAGCTGATCGCCTCGGGGATGCCGTAGAGGCGCAGCGTGATCTCGGTGATCACGCCCAGCGAGCCTTCGGAACCGACGAACACCCGGGTCAGGTCGTAGCCGGCCGACGACTTGAGCGCCCGCCCGCCGGTCTTGATCACCTCGCCGTTGGCCAGCACCACCGTCAGGCCGAGCACGTTCTCGCGCATGGTGCCGTAGCGCACCGCGTTGGTGCCGGACGCGCGGGTGCCGGTCATGCCGCCGATCGACGCGTTGGCGCCGGGGTCGATCGGGAAGAACAGGCCGGTGTCGCGCAGGTCGGTGTTGAGCTGCTCGCGGGTCACGCCCGGCTGCACGGTGCAGTCGAGGTCCTCGGCCGAGACGCGCAGGATGTTGTCCATCTGCGTCATGTCCAGTGTAATGCCGCCGTGGGTGGCCAGGGTCTGGCCCTCCAGGCTGGTGCCGGCACCGTAGGGAATGACCGGCATCTTGTGCGCGGCGCAGATTTTCACCACCGCCTGCACTTCCTCGGTCGAGTGCGGAAAGGCGACGGCCAGCGGCGAGGCCGGCGTGTGATAGGCCTCGCCCTGGCCATGATGATCGCGCACCGCCTGACTGGTGGTGAAGCGGTCGCCGAGCAGCGCCGCCAACTCCTCCATGCAGCCCGGATCGAGCTTTTCCGCCGGCATCGCGTTCATTGCGTCTCACTCCCGAAAATGGCCGGCGGAGCATACCGCGCCGAGCCCGACCGCTCCAAGCAGGTTACGTTTACGTCAACGTCATGAATCGCTTCCGACCGTCGGGGCGATGTGCCATGCTTGAAAGTAAGCAAGCTTACAAAACAGCGATACGAGGACAGCGCCATGCATGTCGGCAGCGCGATCATCTTTCAGAACCCGGGCCACGAGCGGCCCGACCTGCAGGTCTACCAGGAGGACCTGGCGCTCGCCGACATGATCGAGCCGCTGGGCTTCGAGTCCGTGTGGTCGGTCGAGCACCACTTCACCGACTACACCATGTGCCCGGATGTCTATCAGTTCCTGACCTACATGGCCGGACGGACGAAGACCGCGAAGCTGGGATCGATGGTCATCGTGCTGCCGTGGCATGACCCGATGCGCGCGGCGGAGCAGATCTCGATGCTGGACAATATTTCCAGCGGCCGGGTGATCCTGGGTCTCGGGCGCGGCGCCGGCAAGGTCGAGTTCGAGGGCTTCCGCACCCCGATGGGCGAGAGCCGCGAGCGGTTCGTGGAATGCGCCGAGATGCTGCTGGAGGGCCTGGAGCGCGGCTGGTGCGAGTATGACGGCCAGTTCATCCAGCAGCCCAAGGCGGCGATCCGGCCGGAACCGTTCAAGAGCTTCCGCGACCGCACCTACGCCGCCGCCGTGTCGCCGGAGAGCTCGCAGATCATGGCCAAGCTCGGCGTCGGCATCCTGATCATCCCGCAGAAGCCGTGGAAGGAGGTCGAAAAGGAACTCGACGCCTACCGCAGTGTGTTCCGGGAGGTGAACGGCCACGATGCGCCGCCGCCGGTCTCGGCCGGCTGGGTGTTCTGCGACGAGGACAAGGACCGCGCCTACGCGAAGGCGCGCGAGTATATCGGCGGCTACTGGCAGACCGTGCTGGACCACTACCAGTTCGCCGGCGACCACCTGAAGACCACCAAGGGCTACGAATATTACGGCAAGATGTCGGAGAAGATTCAGCAGTATGGCGCCGATGGCGCGATCGACTTCTTCCTCGACCTGCAGGTCTGGGGCACGCCGGAGATGTGCGTGGAGAAGATCGTCGACGTCTCCGACCGTACCGGCGCCGACAGCTTCGTCGGCGTCTTCTCCTACGCCGGCATGTCGCACGAAGAGGCGAAGCGCAACATGAGCCTGTTCGCCGAAGAGGTGATGCCGGAGCTGAAAAAGCTGCCGACGGCGGCGGAACGCGCCAGGAAAGCCGCATGAGCGCTCGCCCGGAAGGCCAGGTTCAGGTCGAGGCCGCCACCGTCCTGCTGGTGCGCGACGGCGCCGACGGGCTGGAGGTGTTCATGGTGCTGCGACACCATGCGATCGACAGCTTCTCCAACGCGCTGGTGTTCCCCGGCGGCAAGCTCGATCCCGGCGACGGCGACAGCCGCGTGCGCCGGCACACCAGGCGCACCGACCATCTCGACGACGAGGCACTGCGCTTCCGCGTCGCGGCGATCCGCGAGGCGTTCGAGGAATGCGGCGTGCTCTACGCGTCCAAGCGCGGCGTCGATGAACTGCTGAGCGAGGCCGAGGTGGCGCCGCTGCGCGAGAAGTATCTCAAGGCGGTCCTGAATGACGAGATTTCGATGCACGAGTTGTGCGCGGCGGAGGACCTGGAGCTGCGCGCCGGTCAACTCGCGCACTACGCTCATTGGGTGACGCCGACCACGCAGCCGAAAATCTTCGACACGCATTTCTTCATCGGTGCGGCGCCGGCCGACCAGCACGCGGTGCATGACGGCGAGGAGTCGACCGAGTCGGTCTGGATCCGGCCGGCCGAGGCGGTCGAGGACGCCCAGGGCGGGCGCCGCACCATCGTTTTTCCGACAATGATGAACCTTCGCCGCCTGGCAACGTTTGACTCCGTAGCGGCCGTGCTGGAAGCAGCGCGCACCTGGACCGTTGTCCGGGTGCAGCCGACGCTCAGCCCGCACGAGCGCGGCCGCACGCTGACCATCCCGGCCGAGGCCGGCTATGGCGTCAGCCAGGTGCTGGTCGGCAAGGACGGCAAAGTCGCCGAGGTACTCGCCTAGGCGCAGCCAAAGTCACGAACAGGAGGGACTCGCCATGGACGCCAACGCCAAGAAAACCGCGCTGCGGATGATCCCCTACGGCATCTACGTACTGACCGCCGAGCAGGGTGACGACGCGACCGCCGCGACAGTGAACTGGGTGACGCAGACCTCGTTCGAGCCGCCGCTGGTCGCGGTCGGCGTGAAGGCCGACTCCGGTGCTTACGCGCTGATCCAGAAGACCAAGGCCTTCAACCTGAACATGCTCGGCAAGAGCGGCCAGGGTGCCGCGTTCGCGTTCTTCAAGCCGACGGTCAAGGAAGCCGGCATGCTCTCCGGGCAGGCCTATCACGCCGGCGCCAACGGCCACCCGGTGCTGGACGACGCGATCGCGCACGTGGAATGCGAGGTGACCGACATCATCGAGCACGGCGACCACCACATCGTGCTCGGCCAGGTTACCGAGGCCAAGGTTGCCAAGCAGCCCGAGGGCCGCGCCGACGAGGCCATCCT
The DNA here is from genome assembly GCA_040223615.1 of Alphaproteobacteria bacterium. Classification (GTDB taxonomy): domain Bacteria; phylum Pseudomonadota; class Alphaproteobacteria; genus JAVKFY01. The sequence continues at coordinate 34,673 of JAVKFY010000049.1, read as the reverse complement.
GTGGTTGAAGGACCTCGGCGACACCGTATTCTACGGCGGCTGAATCAATGAGGGCCGGGCGGAGCAAGCAACGCGTCATGCCCGGGCATCACCAAATGATATCCGCTTAAGCGCTTCCTGACCTGTGCCCAGCTCGTCGTCTTTGCAAGGTCACGGACGTGGATGGCCCGGACATGCCGGGCCATGACGGATCTTACTGATCTCCAACCAAAATCGTCATGCCCCGACTTGTTCGGGGCATCCACGTCCAACTACCGCACCAGTCCGTCGCCATTGCTCCGATTGGTGCCGCCCGAAATGGTGCAACCGCCTGAGCGGTCATGGGAAAAGGACGATCACCCCAATCTCTTCCGGGCATCTTCAGGGGCGCTCATACGTTGAAGCGGAACAGGATCACGTCGCCGTCGTGGACGGCGTAGTCCTTGCCTTCCTGGCGCATCTTGCCGGTTTCCTTTGCGGCCTGCTCGCTGCCCGCCTTGACGTAGTCGTCGTAAGCGATGGTCTCGGCGCAGATGAAGCCGCGCTGGAAGTCGGTGTGAATCTCGCCCGCCGCTTCCGGCGCCCGCGCGCCCGCGGATACCGTCCAGGCGCGCGACTCCTTCGGTCCGGCGGTGAAGAAGGTCAGCAGGCCGAGCAGGTCGTAGCCGGCGCGGATCACGCGCGCCAGCCCGGTCTCCTCCAGGCCCAGGTCGGCCAGGAACATCCGCTGTTCTTCCGGGTCGCCGAGTTGCGCGACCTCGGCCTCGATGCGGGCGGAGATCACCACCGCGCCGGCGCCCTGCTTGGCCGCCATCGCCTCGACCGCCCGGGTGTGGGCATTGCCGGTCGCGGCCTCGGCCTCGGCCACGTTGCAGACGTAGAGCACCGGCTTCAGCGTCAGCAGGTGCAGATCGTCGGGCATGCCCTCGATCTTCGCGGCGCGCAGCGGGATGCCTTCCGACAGCGCCGCCTGCGCCGCCTCGACCGCCGCGAGCTGGGCACGGGCCTCCTTGTCGGCCGCCCCGCGGGCGCGCTTGCCCAGCGTGTCGGCGCGCCGCGCCAGGGTCTCCAGGTCGGCCAGCATCAGCTCGGTCTCGACCGTCTCCGCGTCGGAGACGGGGTCGATCCGGCCGTCGACGTGCGTGACGTCGTCATCCTCGAAACAGCGCAGCACGTGGATCACCGCGTCGACCTCGCGGATGTGGGCCAGGAACTTGTTGCCCAGGCCCTCGCCCTTCGAGGCGCCGCGCACCAGGCCGGCGATGTCGACGAAGCTCAACGTGGTCGGCACCACGCGGGCCGACTTGGCCAGCCCGGCGATGGCGTCGAGGCGCGGGTCCGGCACCGGCACCTGGCCGACATTCGGCTCGATGGTGCAGAACGGATAGTTCTCCGCCGCCGCGGCAGCGGTGTTGGTCAGCGCGTTGAACAGCGTCGACTTGCCGACATTCGGCAGGCCGACGATGCCGCATCGGAAACCCATGGTCTCAGTCCTCGAAAAGGTCAGGCGTCGGCGCGCTTGCCGCGGCCGAAATTGTCCGGCGGGTCGCGCAGCAGGGCGACGCGGGTGGCAAAGCCAGGATCGTCGCCCTGGGCCAGCAGCGGCGCCGCCTCGGCGATGGCATCGAGCAGCGGCTCCAGCCATTGCAGCTCGACCTTGGAAAAATCGTGCAGCACGTGGCGCAGCACCGCGTCCTTGTGGCCAGGATGCCCGACGCCGATGCGGACCCGGCGAAAGTCCGGCCCGATGTGGCGCATGACGGAACGGATACCGTTGTTGCCGGCGGCGCCGCCGCCCTGCTTCACCCGAAGCTTGCCGGGCGCCAGGTCGAGCTCGTCGTGGATCACCACCACGTCGTCGGGGGTGAGCTTGTAGAAGCGCATCGCCTCGGCGACGGCGCGGCCCGACTCGTTCATGTAAGTCATCGGGCGCAGACCCAGCACCTTCTCGCCGGCCAGCGCGCCCTCGTTCACCTGACCCTGGAAGCGCACGCGGGTGACGCCCAAACGCTGGCGGTCGATGATGCGTTCAAGCGCCATGAAGCCGACATTGTGGCGCTGGCGGGCATGTTCCGGTCCCGGATTGCCCAGGCCGACCAGCAGCAGCACGTCGGGGCCGGGCTAGTCCTCCGCGGACTCGCCCGCCTCCTCGCCGTCACCGCCTTCGGCGCCCTCGCCATCCTCGCCTTCGCCAGCCGCCTCGAGGCCCTCTTCGTCCTCGTCCTCCGACTCTTCCTGAACCGTCGGCGCGGCAATGGTGGCGATGGTGAAGTCGCGGTCGGTGATCGTCGGCGTCACGCCCTCGGGCAGCGGCACCGCCGAGATGTGCAGGCTGTCGCCGATGTCGGCTTCCAGCAGATCGATTTCGAGGTGTTCCGGCATCGCGTTGGCGCGGCAGTTCACCTCGATCGTGTAGCGCACGACGTTGAGCACGCCACCGCGCTTCAGCCCTGGGCACTCCTCCTCGTTGAGGAACACCACCGGCACCTCGATGGTCACGATGGTGCGGTCGCTCACCCGCAGGAAGTCGACATGCAGCGGCCGGTCGGTCACCACGTCGAACTGCACGTCGCGCGGCAGCACCTTTTCGTTGCCGGCGTCGTTCTGCAGCTCGAACAGCGAGTTCATGAAGCCGCCTTGCTCGATCGCCCGGACCAGCGCCCGGCCCTCGACCGAAATCGACATCGGATCGCCATCGCCGCCATAGACGATGCCCGGCACCAGGCCAGCGCGACGGACGGCGCGAGCGGGTCCGGTGCCGGTCCCTTCGCGCTTGGTGAAGGGCAGTTCGTGCGTGTTGGTCATCTCATCGGCTCCTCGCCGCGCATCGTGCGCGAACCCCGGCCGGAAAACCGGGCCATTCGCGCTGCGGCGGCAGGTTGGAAACTCAGGGCGCGGGTATACCGGCGACGCCGGCGAAAGGCAACCATTTCGGGCCGATTCGCAGCGACGGCATCACGCCGCATTGCGGCCCTCAAGTTGCGACACGAGGCGGTCCTTCCAGCGCCGCTGGCTGCCCAGGTTCAGGCTCAGCAACTTGGCGCGGCGGTAGTAGAGGTGGCAGTCGAATTCCCAGGTGAACCCCATGCCGCCGTGTACCTGGATATTCTCCTTGGCCGCGTTGTAGAAGCCGTCGGCGGCGCTGACCCGGGCCGCGGCGGCGGCCAGCGGCAGTTCGGCGGCGTCGGTCGACAGCGCCCAGGCGCCGTAATAGGCGTGGCTGCGGGCCAGCTCGACGCCGACATACATGTCCGCAAGCTTATGCTTGACCGCCTGGAAGGAGGCGATCGGGCGGCCGAAGGCGTGGCGCTGCATGGCGTATTCGCGGGCCATTTCCAGTGCCGCCTGGCCGCCGCCGACCTGCTCGAAGGCGAACAGGATCGCGGCCCGGTCGAGCAGGCGGGTCAGCGTCGCCCAGCCGTCCTTGCCGTCGCCCAGGGGCTCGGCGGCGGCGCCCTTGAACACGATCTCGCCGTGGCTGCGGGTCGGATCGACGGTCTTCAGCGCGCGCCGCTCGATCTCGGCCTGGTTCAGGTCGACCAGGTAAAGCCCGACCGGCCCGTCGCCGCCGTCGCGCGCCGCGACCACCGCCAGATCGGCGACGTCGCCGTCCGGCACCGCGGTCTTCCGGCCCCGAATGAGGCCGTCGGCGACGATGGTCTCCAGGTTCGCCTCGGTCGGCGCCCTGGTGCTCTCGGCCAGCGCCAGGGTGGCGATGGTCTCGCCGGTGGCCAGCGGCGGCAGCAGGCGCTGCTTCTGTTCCGCGCCGCCGGCCAGCAGCAGTGCCTCGATACCGAAGTACACGGTCGACGAGAACGGCGTCGGCGCCACCGTGCGGCCGAGCTCTTCGGCCAGCACGCACAACTCCAGGTACCCCTGGCCGGCACCGCCATATTCCTCCGGAACGGCGGTGCCGAGCCAGCCCATCTCCGCCAGTCCCTGCCAGAGCTCGCGATGGAACGGCATCTCGCCCTCCAGCACGCGGCGCACCTCGCGCGCGCCGGCGCGTTCCTGCAGGAACCGCCGCGCCACATCGCGCAACAATTTCTGGTCGTCGGAAAAGTCGAAATTCATCGCCCTGACATGCCTTTGTGGTTGTCGGGCAGACTATGATCCGGCGATCGCAGCGGCAAGCCGCAAGCCGGTCGACATGAGCGCAAACAAGGGTGGCGTCGCGCGCCAGAGATGAATAATCTGCGCGCCGACTAATAAGGGGGTCGCCTGCAGCTATTGCGGTCGCGGCGACATTGGGCAGTCGTAGGCAATGTGGGCGTGGCCAGAGCGACGGCCCGGCCGCTGATGACGCGCAGGGTATCGCTGGTGACCGAGACCGATTCGTCCACGACCGAGGGCGAGCAGCCTTTGCCGAAAGTGCTGCCGGCGGTCGCGCTGATGGTGTTCGCAACGCTGTGCGCGGCGGTCATGGCAGCGATGATCCGCGGCCTCGCGACCGAACTGCATCCGGTCGAGATCGCCTTCTTCCGCAACCTGGTCGGGGTGCTGATGCTGTCGCCGCTGCTGTTGCGCGGCGGCATGGCGGTGCTGAAGACCGGCCGGCCGGGGCTGCACGTGATCCGCGCCGCCTCCACCCTGGTGGCGATGCTGACGCTGTACACGGCCCTGTCGCTGGCGCCGCTGGCCCTGGTGACGGCGCTGAACTTCACCGCGCCGCTGTTCACCGCGCTGCTGGCCATCGTGCTGCTCGGCGAGAAGGTCGGGCGGGCCCGTATCATCGCCCTGCTGGTCGGCTTCGCCGGCACGGTGATCATCCTGCGGCCCGGCATCGAGACGATCACCTTCGGCGCCGTGCTGGTGCTGATCTCGTCGCTGGCCTGGGCCAGCACGCTGACCGCGATCAAGGAATTGGGGCGCGACGAGTCGTCGCTCACGATCACCGCCATCGGCTTGCTGCTGGTGACGCCGCTGTCGCTGATCCCGGCGCTGTTCTTCTGGCAGACGCCGACCTGGAGCCAGGCCGGCTGGCTGGTCGGCATCGGCGTGGTCGGCACGCTGGGGCAGTGGGCGATCGCACAGGCGTTCCGCCAGGCCGACGCCACGGCGGTGCTGCCGCTGGACTTCCTGCGCCTGGTCTGGGCCTCGGCGCTGGGCCTGCTGATCTTCCACGAATGGCCGTCGTTGTGGACCTGGATCGGCGCCGGGGTGATCGTCGCCTCGACCACCTATCTCGGTCTTCGCGAGAACCGGCGCCAGGTGGCACAGAACACCACCGTCGTCTCCGGCTCCTGAGCCCATACCCAAGCCCGGCCGACTTCCGCTAGGCTCTCCTCGACAAGCGAATTTGGGAGGCCTTGATGGCGAACTATGAATTCTGTCGCGTCGAACGCGACGGCCCGTTGCTGACCGTGACGCTGAACCGGCCGGAGGTGATGAACGCCCTGCATCCGCCGGCGCACTACGAGCTGGACGAGGTGTTCAACAATTTCGCCGCCGACCCGGACCTGTGGGTCGCGATCGTCACCGGCGCCGGAGACCGCGCCTTCTCCGCCGGCAACGACCTGAAGTTCCAGGCCGCCGGCAACAAGGTGACGCGGCCGGACAGCGGCTTCGCCGGCCTGACCTCGCGCTGGAACCTGGACAAGCCGCTGATCGCGGCGGTCAACGGCATCGCCATGGGCGGCGGTTTCGAGATCGCGCTGGCCTGCGACCTGATCGTCGCCTCGGAGCAGGCGCTGTTCGCGCTGCCGGAGCCGCGTGTCGGCCTGGCCGCGCTGGCCGGCGGCGTGCACCGGTTGCCGCGCATGATCCCGATGAAGCAGGCGATGGGCATGATCCTGACCGGCCGGCGGGTGCCGGCGGCGGAAGGCCTGGAACTCGGCTTCGTCAACGAGGTGGTGCCGCACGCCGACCTGATGGATGCGGCCAGGCGCTGGGCCGGGCTGATCATGGAATGCTCGCCGATGTCGATCCGCGCGTCGAAGCAGGCGGTCTATGCCGGCTTCGACCAGCCGACGTTGCGCGAGGCCTACGCCACCATGTACCCGGCGGTGAAGGCGATGCGCGAGAGCGAGGATTTCGTCGAGGGACCGAAGGCGTTCGCCGAGAAGCGGCCGCCGCAGTGGAAGGGCAAGTAACCATGGACCTGCAACTCAAGGGCAAGAAGGCGCTGGTCACCGGCGGCACCCGCGGCATCGGCCGCGCCATCGTCGAGACCCTGGCCCGGGAAGGCTGCGACGTCGCCTTCTGCGCCCGCGACGCCGGCCAGGTCGACGACGCGGTGAAGGCGATCGGCAAGCTCGGCGTGAAGGCCACCGGCGCCGGCATCGATGTCGCCGACTCAACCGCGCTGGCCGATTGGGTGGCGCAGTCGGCGGCCGAGCTCGGCGGTCTCGATATCGTCGTCGCCAACGTCTCGGCGTTGGCCCAGGACAACAAGCCGGAGACCTGGAAGGCCAGCTTCGACATCGACATCATGGGCACCGTCAACACCATCGACGCGGCGCTGCCGCACGTCCTGAAGTCCAAGGCCGGGGCGCTGGTGGCGATCTCCTCGGCCGCCGGCGTGTCGGCGAACGGGCCGATGCGGGCCTACAACCCGATCAAGTCGGCGATCATCACCTACATGGCGCTGCAGGCGACCAACCTGGCGCCGAAGGGCGTGCGCTCGAACACCGTGTCGCCGGGGATGATCTACTTCGAGGACGGCGTGTGGGGCCAGCGCGAGCGCGAGCAGCCGGAGGTGTTCAAGCGCTCGCTGGCGGCGAACCCGCTGGGCCGCATGGGCACGCCGCAGGAAGTCGCCAACGCCGTCGCCTTCGTCGCCAGCCCGTGCGCCAGCTTCATCACCGGCGCCAACATCATGGTCGACGGCGCGCTGACCGGCCGGGTGCAGTTCTGATGGACCTGCACCTGAAGGGCAAGAAGGCGCTGGTCACCGGCGGCACCCGCGGCATCGGGCGGGCCATCGTCGACGAGCTGGCGGCGGAGGGCTGCGACGTCGCCTTCTGCGCGCGCAACGCCGACCAGGTGACCGAGACCGCCGCCGACCTCGGCCGGCATGGCGTGAAGGTGCTGGGCAGCGTGGTCGACGTCGCCGAGCCCGAGGCGCTCAAGGTCTGGGTCGACAAGGCCGCAAGCGACCTCGGCGGGCTCGACATCGTGGTCGCCAATGTCAGCGCACTGGCCAGCCGCAACGACGTGGAGGCCTGGCGCGCCGGCTTCGAGACCGACGTGATGGCCACGGTCAACACCATGGAGGCCGCGCAACCGCACGTGCTGCGGTCCGAGTCCGGCTCGATGATCGCGATCTCGTCGGTCAGCGGCGTGTCGGCCAGCGCGCCGGTCAACGCCTACAACCCGATGAAGTCGGCGGTGATCACCTACATGGCGCTGCTGGCCACCAACCTGGCGCCCAAGGGCGTGCGGGCGAACACGGTCTCGCCGGGCACGATCTATTTCGACGACGGCGTGTGGGGCACGTGCAAGCGCGAGGACCCGGACCGCTTCGCCTTCATGATCAAGCGCAACCCGATGGGCCGCATGGGCACGCCGGAGGAGATCGCCGCCGCCGTCGCCTTCCTGGCCAGCTCGCGCGCCGGCTTCGTCACCGGCGCCAACCTGGTCGTCGACGGCGCGATCACCGGGCGGGTGCAGTTCTAAGGGCGCTTGTCAGGGATGCCCGGATCAAGTCCACGGGTGTCCGGTTAAGCCCGCTCGGACCTGCGCCCAATCCTCGACGTTCTTGCAGGCTCAGGGACGTGGATGGCCCGGACAAGCCGGGCCATGACGAATTTCTTGTGTCTATCAGTAGCATCGTCATGCCCCGGCTTGTCCGGGGCATCCACGTCCAGAAGCTGGACCAACCGGTTGCGGTTTTTCTGTCCGGTGCCGCCCGAAGCGACGCAAGCGCCTGAGCAGCATCGGGAAACGGACAATCACCGCAAGCTTAACCGGACAGCCGTGGATCAAGTCCGGGCATGATAAACCCATTGATAGCTTTGAGAACCCGTCATCGCTGGGCTTGACCCACGGGTGTCCGGTTAAGGCGTCGCGCGACGATCAGAAGCGTTTGGAGAACAATCGGTTGCGCCGTCCCACGGTTAGAGTGGACGGCCCTTCCAAAGGAACCTCGTCATTCCTGCGAAGGCAGGAATCCAGACCGGCCGCTGTGGCGGTCTCACGCGGAGCTTGCCGAGGCGGGTTCGCGGAACCCGCCAAGGCGACCTTGAGGTCGCCTTGCTCGGCAAGGGAGTCGCGGAGCGCCGATCCCAGCAACTCCGCGTTCTCCGCGGCTCCGCGTGCCCATATCAACGTTGCCTGGATGCCAGCCTGCGCTGGCATGACGCGTGTTGTTGGTCCCGCCAGAGCTTAACCGGACAGCCGTGGGCTTGACCCGGCGATCTCATTTCAACGCCCGCGCCATCTCCTGGATCAGCGACCATGCCCGCTGCACGTCGTCCGCCGTGGTGTTGGTCTGGCCGATGGAGAGGCGGAGGCCGGCGCGGCCCTTGAAGTTGCCGGGGGTGAGGTAGAGGCGGCCGTCGTCGTTCAGGGCCTCGGCGAGGCGGCGGTTGAGGTCGTTCTGGGTTTCCAGGTCGGTGCCGGGCGGGGCATGGCGCAGGCCTATCAGGGCCAGGCGGTTCGGCCCTTCCAGCACGAAATCTTCCGAGGCCTTGATCTGTTTCGCGAGGTCTTGTGCCCAACGGATGTGGTCGCCGATGCGCTGGCGCAGGCCCTCGGCACCGAAGCCGCGCAGCACGAACCAGAGCTTCAGCGCGCGGAAGCGCCGGCCCAGCGGCACTTGCCAGTCGCGGTAGTCGATCGCCTGGCCCATCTCGCGGTGCGCCAGGTAGTCGCGCATGATGGTGAGCGTCCCGATCAGCGCGTCGGGCTCGCGCACGAAGTAGGCGGTGCAGTCGAAATTGGTGAACAGCCACTTGTGCGGGTTGAACACGAAGCTGTCGGCGAACTCGATCCCGTCCAGCATCCAGCGTTGATCGGGGAGCACGCACGCGCTGCCGGCCCAGGCGGCGTCGACGTGCAGGAAGATGTCGTGCGTCCGGCATATCTCGCCGATGGCGCGCAGGTCGTCGAAGCCGCCGGCGCCGGTGGTGCCCAGGGTGGCGATGACGATGGCCGGCCTGGCCCCGGCGGCGATGTCGGCGTCGATCGCCTCGCGCAGCAGTTCGATGCGCATGGCGTAGCTGTCGTCGGCGGCGATCTGGCGCAGGTTGGCGCGGCCGAAGCCGGCGATCTTGGCGCCCTTCTCGATCGAGGAATGGGTCTCGGCGGAGCAGTAGACGGTGAGCGGCCGGTCTTGCGCCTGCAGCCCCGCCTCGTTGACCGCATAGCCGGTAGCGCGTTCGCGCGCGGTGAGCAGCGCGCACAGTGTGGCCGAGGAGGCGCTGTCCTGGATCACGCCGGACCAGCCCTCGCCCAGGCCGAGCAGTTGCGCCAGCCACTGCATGACCCGGGTTTCAAGCTCGGTGACCGCCGGCGAGGTCTCCCAGATCATGCCCTGCGCGCCCATCGCCGCGCCCAGCAGCTCGCCCAGGATCGACTCGTAGCTGTTGTTGGCCGGGAAGTAGGCGAAGAAGCTGGGATGCTGCCAGTGCGTCATGCCGGGCAGGATGTCGCGGCGGAAGTCGGCCAGGATCGCGTCCATCGGCTCGGCCGTCTCCGGCGGCGCCTCGGGCAGCCTGGCGGCGATCTCGCCCGGCTTGACCTGCGCCTTGGCGGGATAGTCGGCGACGTTGTCGAGATAATCGGCGATCCAGTCGACCAGTTCATGCGCGTGCCGGCGGAACTGCTTGTTGTCGAGGCTCATGCGGTGGCTTCCCCGGTCTCGGCCAGATGGTCGCGGACAGGGGCGACCTGCGGCGCAATCTAGCCGGCATTGAAGCGGTCGGCGAGCCGTGGGACGATTTCGCTCATGCGCGACTTCCTGTTTCATCTTGAGCCGGCCGACGGGGCCAGCCTGCAGGCGCAGTTGCAGAACCAGATCGTCGCCGCGGTGCTGGACGGCCAGTTGCCGTCGGGCTCGCCGATCCCATCGTCGCGGCGGCTGGCGAGCCAGCTCGGCATCGCGCGCAACACCGTGGTGCTGACCTACCAGCGCCTGGTCGAGCAGGGTTTCCTGGTCAGCCGCGAACGCTCCGGCTACTTCGTCGCCGACCAGGTGGCGCCGGCGGCGCGGCCCGCGCCACTGCCAGCCGAGCCGGAGATCGACTGGAACCGGCGGCTGGCGCGGCACCCTTCGGACCAGCGCAACATCGCCAAGCCGGCCGACTGGCGCACGGTGCCGTACAACTTCATCTACGGTCAGGTCGACCCGTCGCTGTTCCCGCTGGCGGCGTGGCGCGACTGTTCGCGGCAGGCGCTGGCGCGTTCGGCGGTCGACGAATGGTCGGCCGACCACATCACCGCCGACGACCCGCTGCTGATCGAGCAGCTCAGGGCGCGGGTGCTGCCGCGGCGTGGCGTGCTGGCGCGGCCGGACGAGATCCTGATCACCATGGGCGCGCAGAACGCGCTGTGGCTGCTGGCCTCGCTGCTGATGACCGCGAAGACCACGGTGGCCATGGAAGAACCGGGCTATGTCGACGCACGCAACATCTTCGGGCTGCGCGGCGCACGGCTGGCGCCGGTGCCGGTCGATCCCGGCGGGCTGGTGCTGGACGCGGTGCCGGCGGCGGCCGACTACCTCTACGTCACGCCGAGCCACCAGTCGCCAACCACGGTGACGCTGTCGATGGCGCGCCGGCAATCGCTGCTGCGGCTGGCGGCGGCGCGCGACGTGGCGATCATCGAGGACGACTACGAAGGCGAGATGAACTATGTCGGCGAGCCGACGCCGGCGCTGAAATCGCTCGATGGTGCCGGCCGCGTGCTCTACGTCGGCAGTCTTTCCAAGTACCTCGCGCCCGGATTGCGGCTCGGCTACCTGGTCGGGCCAGCGCCGCTGATCGACGAGGCGCGACAGCTGCGCCGGCTGATGTACCGGCACCCACCGGCCAACAACCAGCGCTGCCTGGCGCTGTTCCTTGCCGGCGGCCACTATGACAGCCTGCTGGCCCGGCTGCACCGCATCTACCGGCGGCGCTGGGAAGTGCTGGGCCGGGCGCTGGCACGGCATCTGCCCAGGACGGCGCGCACCCCGGCCTTCGGCGGCTCCAGCTACTGGGTCGAGGGTCCGGCCGGCCTGGACGCCAGCGAACTGGCGACCGAGGCGCTCAAGCGCGGCGTGCTGATCGAACCCGGCGAGGTGCACTTCATCGGCCAGCCCTGCCCGCGCAACTGCTTCCGCCTCGGCTTCTCGTCGATTCCGGAGGAGCGCATCGAACCCGGCATCGAGCTCCTGGCTGAGCTGATCGACGCGGCTTGAGCTACTGGCGGTCGCCCAGCACGATGCCGACGGCGCGATAGCCGGTGCCGGAGATTTCGAAGTCGCCGGCGATGCCGCCGACGGCGTCGCCGCCGTTGCGGAAGAACGAGGCCTGGTAGCTGCCGATACGCCCCGCCGTCCCGCCCAGCGATCCGTTCAGGTCGCGGCCGTTGGGGCTGGTCGACGCGGCGGTGTAGTTGCCACCGTCGAGGTTGGAGATCGTCGTCGCGCCGGCCCGGCTGGCGAAGTCCCAGGTCTGCTGGTAGTTGCCGAATGCGACGTACTCCTGGCCGGAGCCGTTGCGGACGTTGGCGACCGCGTGGCCGTCATAGGTCGCCGTGCCCGCGGCCGGAATCTCGCCCAGCGTCGGCAGGTCGCCGGTGACGAACCCGGCCAGCGCGAAGCGGTAGCTCGGCGCCAGCGGGTTGTTCAGCGGCGACACGTCGGCGCCCCAGAACCCCCAGGTCAGAAAGTCGCAGCCGCACAAGGTCACGTTTGCCGGCACTGCCTGGCGGTCGGCGTACCAGTAATCGGTCAGCGCGACGCCATCGACCTTGGCCTGGGTTGCCAGATTGATCCGCCCGCCCTCGCCCGGCACGGTCTGGTTGCCGGGTAGCGGCTCGCCGCCGGCGGAGTCGCGCATGACGATGATGCGGTCGTCGATGAAGGCGCTGCGGTCGATTTCCAGGCTGCCGGCCGGGGTGCCGAAGTAAAGCTCCAGCGACAGCGAGCCGGCGGTGACGTCGGCCAGGTCCAGACGCATCGCTGCGCGGTTGCCGTCGGGATTGGTATCAAGCACCACGTTGGCTGGTTTCTGCTCGCGGTTGACCATGGCGATGGTCTGGAAGCTGCCGGCCGGGTCCTCCTTGGTGGCGAGGCCGGCGGCATAGCCGCGCAGGCTGCGCACGCTGCGCTGCTGGCCGACGCCGCCCGGCACGCCAACCCGGCTGGCCACCTGCTGCTGATAGTTGCGGCCCGAGACCGGGCTGTCGAAAACGTTGGAGACGATCTGGCTCGGCGTGCGCGTGCCTTCGTCTTGCATGCGCTGGTAACGGTCGGTGCCGAGCACGAAGAATTCCGGCCCGACGGCACCGCGGCCGAAGGCCCAGACGCCGTTCGCGTCCGGCACCACCGAGACGCCGGAGCGGGTGAAGATCGGGCTGTTGAACACCGACTTGCGGGCGAAACCGGAGGCCGCGCCGGCCAGCACCATCTGCTCGGTCGTGGCGTCCCGGAACGCCGCCTGCACGGCGCCGACCATCGCCGATTCCTGGCTCGAACCGCTGCCGGAGACGGTCACCAGGCCCCAGCCGGCCCGCGTCGACGGCGCCTCGAAGCCGATCTGCGGCGGGCCCTGCACCAGGTACATCGGCCGGCGGACAGCGTTGGGGATGGTGCTGCCCAGGCCGGTGGCGAAGAATGGCACGGACGCATTGTCGGGGAATCCGGAGGTCAGGTTGTAGGCTGTGAGGAACGGCGCCGAGCCGACCGCCGGCACGCCGAAGAACACCGCCGCCGGCGCCCCCTGCGCGGCACTTGTGACCAGGTTGTAGTAGGCGAAGCCGCCGGCCAGGCTGACCGTGGCATTGCCGGAGACCGGACCGGCCGGGCTTTGCGTGCCACCGGCGGCACTGGCCGCGAAACTGAAGCTGCCGTCCTGGATCGGCAGGCGGATCGCGGCGCCGCCGGCGCTGGCGGAAAGCACGCCACCATTGCCCAGTCCATTGCGGAACGGGCGGTAGACGTTGCTGTCGCGCACGCCTTCGGCGGTCTGGCCGCCGCTCTCGCCGACCACCGGATCGCCGGTCACGAACAGGCCGCCGAGGCGAAGCTCGGCCGCGCTTTCGCCGGCCGGCAGTGCGCCACGCTTGCCCTGCAGAATGCCGGCGACCTCGTACTCGGTGCCGTCGGTGCGCTGCACCGCGAACTGGGCGCCGAACTCGGCAGCCGCGTTGCCGCCCATGAAGAACGAGCCGATCACGTCGCCGGCATAGGGCCCGTCGGTGCCGACCAGGCCGCCGGCCAGGTCGCGGCCGTTGCGGGTGGTCATGTTGGCAACGTAGCTGCGACCGTCCAGGTTCGGCAGCTTCAGCGTGCCGCGATCGCTGCCGAAATTCCAGTTCATGGTGAAGTTGGCGAAGGCGATGTAGCTGTCGCTCTGGTTCAGCACCGCGCCGACGGCGTGGCCGGCATACTGCGCGGTGCCGGTCTGCTGACCGACGCTGGCCAGGCTCGGCAGCACGCCGGCGACCCAAGGCACCAGATGCGCGCGGACCCGCGCCAGGTCCGCCGCCAGCGGCATGTCGTCGCTGGCATCGCCGAACCAGAAGCCCCACTCGGTGGCGGCGCAGGCACAAAAGCTCACCGCGGCCGGCACGGCGGAACGATCGGCGAAGAACGCATCGGTCATGAAGGCACCGCTGGCCTTCACCGTATCGGACACACCCAATGAGGTGTACTCGGCCTGGCGCGAGGCCAGGTTCGACTCGCGCAGCACGAAGATATTATCGTCGATGAAGGCACTGCGCACCGCGCCGGTGCCGTTGCCGAAGAACAGGTCGAGCCTGTCGTCGGCCAGGTCGCGCGGCGAGACCGTCATGTCGACCGTGACCCGGTTGCGGTCGGGCATGGTGACGATCGCCAGACTCAGCGCCTGGTCGTTGTCGCCGACCGCGCCCGGCGGGCGCACGGCGATGATCTCACCGTCAATCTGGTCGACGCCTTGCACCACGTCGAGCGAGGTCGCGATGCCGGCACTGTAGCCGTTCAGCGTGCGCGCCGTCCGGGTGGCGCCGACGCCGTTCGGCAGCGCGACGCGCACGTTGTAGGTGGTGCGATAGAACGGCTCGATGCTGCCTTCGGCGTCGAACTGAGATACCGCCGCGACGGCATTGCGGCGGACACCGGCATTGTTGAACAGGTCGGGGCCGTCGGCGTGGAAGGCGAGCTTGCCGTCGGGGCCGAAGAAGGCGTTGCCCGCCGCATCGACCAGTGACGAGGCGCCGCCGGCGACACGTTCCGGCACCGCCGCGCCGGCGAGCCGGACCGAGCCGTCCTGGAAACCGGCCAGCACCTTCTTGCCGGTGCCGGACTCGTCGACCAGCGACTGCACCGTGGCCAGGCCGGCCGAGCGCTGGTTGGCGCCCTGGCCCTGGATCACCACCGCGCCCCAGCCGGCCACGCTGCTGGCCTGGGCCGAGGGCTGCGTCGCCGGGTCGCGCTGGGCCCAGAAACCGGGGGCGAAGGTCGCGTCGGCGAACTCGCCGCCGAAGCTGTCCGGCAGGTAGGGCACGGCGCCGGCGCCGGGAAAGCCCGCGACCTTGGCGAAGGCGCGGAAGCGGTCGCTGTCCGGGCTCGCCGGCACGGCGCCGGCGAACAGGCTGGCCGGGTTGTTGCCGGCACCGACCTCGCGCAGGTCGAAATAGGCAAAGCGGCCATCGGCGCTGGCGAAGCCGGTGCCGGCGACCTGGCCGAAGGGCGTCGCGGTGCCGGTCGCGCCGAAGCTGAAGGCACCGCTGCCCGGTACCGGCAAGGCGAGCATTTGGCCGCCTACGGTTGCGGTGAACCAGCCGCCGAAAATCTGGCCGTCGGCGAAGGTCAGGTTGCGCTGGCCGTCGAGATTGGCGCCGAGGGTGTCGGCGTCGAAACTGGCCTCGACAAAGGGAGAGTCGCTGACATATCGGCCACCGAGCAACGTTTCGGCGGTCGCCGTCGGCACCGGGTTTGCCAGCGGCACGGTCGGCACCAGTCCGCCCGGCGTCATCTCGACCAGATCGTCGGTGGCACTGTCCTGAGAGGCGTCGGCCAGGCCGCCGAAGTCGCCGCCCAGGAGAATGTCAGTCGGTGCCGACTGGCCGCCACCGCCGCCAAGCAAGGCCACCGGACCGGGCTCGCCCGGTTCCGCGGCGTCGCCGACCGGACCGGCCTGGTCGCTGGGCGGGGACTCCGGCCGCTGCTGCGGCGGCACGGCGGACCCGAGACTGCCGAGCTGCGAGCCGGCGATGTCGCCGTCCTGCACCGCCGGCGCATCCGCCGGCTGCTGCGCCGCGGTGCCTTCGAGGTCGTTCAGCGTGTCGCTCAGCACGCCGGCCGAGGCCGGCGCGACCTGCACCGGCTTGCCTGTCTCGACGCTGACCTGGGTGCCGGGCCGGTCGACCTGGCTGACGCCGTCCGGCGTGGTGACCGTGAGCTCGTGGCCGAACAGGAAGCTGGCCTGCACCTTGTTCGGGGCCACGGCGACCATGGCGATGCCGCCACGGATGCCGATGGTGGCGCTCGGCGTCTTCAGGGTGATCGGGGACTTCTTGGAGATGCGGCCGCCGACGATGCGGAACACGCCCTTGGTCGCGGACAGCGCCAGCTTGCCGGCCTTGGCGTCGGGGTCGTAGACGAATTCATCCAGCCGCAGGTCGGAGTTCGGGCCGACCGACAGCGCCGTGCCGTCGAGAAACAGGAGCTGCGCCTTGCCGCGCGGGCCGGTCTCGACGCGCTCGTTGGCGAACATGTCGATGCCGATCTGCAGCACCCGCATCTCGTCGTCGGGCGGCGTGCCGGTGGCGTTGGGCAGCACGGCGGCGGAAACGCCGACGCGGCTCTTCGCCTGCACCGGGCCGGCGACCAACGCCAGGATCGCAACGCAACTCAGAAGATCTTGCAGCTTCACCGGCCAACTCCCACGGGGCCGGCGAAACGGGCCGGCGCTAGATCGCGGTTTTCTGGCCTTCCCAGTAAGGCTTGCGGATCACGCCGCGCTGCACCTTGCCCGATGCCATGCGCGGCAGATCGGCGACGAAGTCGACGCTGCGCGGCACCTTGTAGCGGGCGAGATGTTCGCCGCAGTGCGCGATCAGCGTTTCGGCCATGTCCGGCGAGGCTTTGTGGCCCTCGCGCAACTGGACGACCGCCTTGACCTCCTCGCCCCATTCCTGGTTCGGCACGCCGATTGTGGCGACGTCGTAAACCGCAGGATGATTGACTAGCACCGCATCTATTTCCGCCGGGTAAATGTTCACGCCGCCGGAGATGATTTGTTCGGCGCTGCGACCGGTCAGAAACAGGTAGCCGTCCTCGTCGACATAGCCGTGGTCGCCCATGGTGTAGAAGTCTTGGTGGTAGGCCGACGCGGTTTTCTCCGCCGCCTTGAAATACTCGAAACGGCCGGTCTCCGGCGCCTGGAAGTAGACCGTGCCGACCTGGTTGGCGGGCAGCGGCCTGTGGTTCTCGTCGTGAATCTCCATCACCACGCCCTCCACGGCGCGGCCGACGGTCCCGGGCTTCTTCAGCCAGTCGTCCGACGTGGAGAACACACCGCCGCCCTCGGTCGCGGCGTAGTACTCGTAGAGCACCGGCCCGAGCCAGTCGATCACGCCGCGCTTCAGTTCCGGCGGACACGGCGCGGCGCCGTGCAGCAGCCAGCGCAGCGAGCTGGCGTCGTAGCGCCGGCGCACCTCGTCGGGCAGCTGCAGCAGGCGGTGGAACATGGTCGGCACCAGATGCGTGTGGGTGATCTTGTGCTGCTCGACCAGACGCAGCGTCTGTTCGGCGTCCCAGCGGTCCATCAGCACGACGCCGACGCCGCTGGCCAGCGGGAACAGGATGTTCAGCGCCAGCGGGGCCGCGTGATAGCCGGGCCCGGTGCACAGCGCCAGGTCCTCGCCCGGGCGGAAGGCGGCTGTGGCCTGCATCACCGCGGTCAGTGGGTTGACCGCCGGCTGGCGCGAGCGGAACACGCCCTTCGGCCGGCCGGTGGTGCCCGACGTGTAGAGCATGTGGTTGCCGATCGCCGGGTCGTCGATGTCGCTGGCGGCGTGCGCCGCGAGCGCCGCGTCGTAGTCGTCGAAGCCGTCGATCGCGCCGCCCACGGCCAGCTTCACCCGCAAGTTCGGGTTCACGGCCTCCTGCGCGGCGGCGGCAAAGCGCACGTCGGCGATCAACGCCTTGGCCTCGCAGTCATCGACGACGTATGCGACCTCCTCGCCGACAAGGTGCCAGTTGATCGGCGTCAGCCGCACGCCGATGCGGGTGCAGGCGAAGTTCACGTCGCAGAACTCGGCCCGGTTGGAGACCAGCATGGCGACGCCGTCGTCGGGGCCGATGCCGGCCGCGCGCAGCAGCCGGGCCAGCCGGTTGGCGTTGGCGTTGAGCTCGGCGAAGGTCCGGCTGCCGACATGGCCCGCGACCGCGAGCTGGTCCGGCACGACCTTGGCCCAGACCGCCATTCCCATGCCAGTGAGGCGCGCCTGTTCCAGCGCCGCCGCAACGTCCTCCATGTCTGTCTCCTGCTCGATGCGTTCGTTGGCCCGGACTGTTGCCGCGCCGGCGGATCATAGCCGTTTCGCGCGCATGCCGCCTATGCGCGCGCGTCGCTGGCTAACGTCACGCAAACGTGCGACGTACACGACACCGCCTCCGCAGACACCGGGTCGCATGAGTTCCGCCGAAACCACCGCCGCGCCGCAGCCGAACAACGCGCTCAAGGCGATCGCCTGGATGGCCCTGTCGGGCCTCGGCTTTTCGGCGATGACCGGCGTGCTGCGCTACGTCACCGAGACCATGGACCCGCTGCAGGCCGGTTTCCTGCGCTACGCCTTCTCGATCTTCCTGCTGGCGCCGTACTTCATCGGCGGCCGCTTCGGACAGCTGCGCACCCAGCGGCTGCACTGGCACGTCATCCGCGGCGCGCTGCACACCACCGGCGTGCTGCTCTGGTTCTTCGCCCTGACCCGCATCCCGCTGGCCGACATCACCGCGCTCAGCTTCACCTCGCCGCTGTTCGCCACCGTCGGCGCGGTGCTGTTCCTGGGCGAGCGGCTGCACGCCCGACGGATCGGCGCGGTGCTGATGGGCTTCGCCGGTACCCTGGTGGTAATCCGGCCGGGATTCTCCGCGATCGACCTCGGCGTGATCTGCATGCTGATCTCCTCGCCGCTGTTCGCGATCTCCGAGCTGATCGCCAAGAACCTATCGCGGCACGAAGGCACCGCGACCATCGTCACCTACCAGACGGTGACCGTGACCGCCTTCGCGCTGGTCCCGGCGCTGTGGGTATGGGAGACACCGAGCTGGGCCGACATGGGCCTGCTGTGCCTGACCGCGCTGGTCGCGACCGGCGCGCACCTGTGCTGGATCCGGGCGCTGAAGGAGGCCGACGTCACGGTCACGCAGCCGATCAAGTTCCTGACCCTGGTGTGGGCGGCGGCGATCGGCTTCTTCGCCTATGGCGAGGTGCCGGATATCTGGGTCTGGGTCGGTGGTGCCATCATCTTCGCCAGCGCCAGCTACATCGCCCATCGCGAGGCGCAGATCCGCCGCCAGGGCAAAGAAACCGTCGCGCCGGTCGCGACCAGCGGGCCGGCGAATACCTGAACCCGACGCTAAACCTTGATGGCGACCTCGCGGCGCGCCGCGGCCAGCGCCTCGTCCTGGGTGGCGCGGAAGTGCACCAGCGGCCGGCGTACACCGTGGTTCAGCAGGATGCGGCGGATCGGCATGCGGGCACCGACGAGATAGACCTCCGCGCCCTGGCGACGGGCCTTGCGGACGAAGCCCTCGACGGTCGCCGCGGCCGTCGAATCCAGAACCTGCACGCCGGAGACGTCGACCACGTAGGCCTTGGGATGCTCGCCGATGCGGTCGAGCGCTGCGCCGACGCTGGCCGCCGCGCCGAAGAAGAATGCGCCGGAGATGCGGAACAGGACGATATCGGGATCGCTGGCCTGGTCGGCGTCGTAGGGCGCGCGTTGTCCGTTTGAGTCGTCGGCACGGTCGGCCTGCAACAGCGGACGGGCGTGCTCGACCTCGACCGCCTGCGCCATGCGGTGCAGGAACAGCAACGCGCCAAGACCGAAGCCGATCAGGATGCCTTCGGTCAGGTCGCGGAATACCACGAAACCGAAGGTCGCCAGCAGCACCACCGCGTCGCCGCGCGAGGCCCGCAGCAGCGTCATCACCTCATGCTTCTCTGCCATGTTCAGCGCCACCACGGCCAGCACGCCGGCCAGCGCGGCAAGCGGGATATAGCTCGCCAGCGGCGCCGCCACCGCCATGAACAGCAGCAGGAACACGGCGTGCAGCATGCCGGCAAGCGGGCTGCGCGCGCCGGAGCGCACGCTGGTCGCGGTGCGGGCGATGGTGCCGGTGACGCAGAAGCCGCCGAACAGCGAGGAGGCGACGTTGGCGGTGCCCTGGCCCACAAGCTCCGCGTTGGAGCGGTGACGGCGGCCGGTCATGCTATCGGCGACCACGGCGGAGAGCAGGCTCTCGATGCTGCCGAGCAGCGCGAAGGACAGCGCCGCGGGCAGCACCGCCATCACCTTGTCCGGCGACAGGTCCGGCAGATGCGGCATCGGCAGGCCGTGCGGGATGCCGCCGAAGCGCGAGCCGATGGTTTGCGCCGGCAGGTCGAGCAGCAACACCAGCAGCGAGGCGGCGCCGACCGCGATCAGGTAGGCCGGCCAGTGCGGCCGGAACCGGCGCACGGCCACGATCAGCGCGATGGAGAACCCGGCGGTGATCACCGCCGCCGCGTTCACGGTCGGCAATGCCCGGGCCAGCGCCGCGACCTTGTCGACGATCGGCCCCGGCTCGTTGGCCAAGGTCAGCCCCAGCATGTCCTTCACCTGGCTGGCGAGGATGATCACCGCGATGCCGGCGGTGAACCCCACCGTCACCGGATAGGGGATGTACCTGATGAAGGTGCCGAGCCGCAGCAGGCCGATGACGAGCAGCATCAGGCCGGAGAGCAGCGTCGCCAGGATCAGGCCGTCGACCCCGTGCTGCAACACCGTGGCCGAGACCAGGACGATGAAGGCGCCGGCCGGCCCGCCGATCTGGAACCGGCTGCCGCCCATCGCGGAGACCACGAAGCCGCCGACGATGGCGGTGTAGAGGCCGCGGTCCGGCGTCACCCCCGACGCGATGGCGATGGCCATCGACAGTGGCAACGCGACGATGGCGACGGTGAGACCGGCGACCGCGTCGGCGCGAAAATCGGTCAGACCGTAGCGCTCGCGAAAGACGGTGATCAGCTTCGGCGTGAACAGATCGACGAAGCTCGGCTTGGCGGTCATTTCGGGTCTGGCGGCGATTTCAGCCGCACGCCGCGGCCGCCGCCCTGGCTCACCGCGTTGTCACCGATCAGTTCCACCCCGGCGCGGTCGAAAGCCTCCACCACCTTGGTCAGGGTGTCGACGACGCCGCGCACGGTGCCGTCGCTGGCCTCCATGCGCTGGATCGTCGGCAGCGAGACACCGGACAGCTCGGCGAGCTGGCGCTGGTCGATGGCAAGAAGGGCCCGTGCGGCCCGCATCTGCGCCGAGGTCATCATCCGCCGCCACCATGCAATAATGATGTTCCAGACATCACTATCTATGTATCATAGTGGATAATTGAGATTCAAGCGGTTGGCGCGACGGCCGTGTGCCCGGCCTATTGTCGCCGCCCCCGGGCCGGTATGCTGGCGGCAATGACGAACAAGCAATTCGAATAGGAGACGAGCCATGGTCAATCCGATGAGCCTGGAGGGGCGCACCGTCATCGTCACCGGCGCCGCGCAAGGCATTGGCGAGGCGGTCTCGCGCCTGGCCGCCGACCTCGGCGCCAAGGTGGCGATGGTCGACCTGCAGCCGGGCGTCAAGGACGCGGCGGCGAAGATCGGCGCCAACGCCAAGGCCTATGAGGGCTCGGTCGCCGATCCAGGCTACGTGCAGGACATGGTCGCCCAGGTGATCAGCGACTTCGGCCAGGTCGACGGGCTGGTGGCAAATGCCGGCATCGTACGCGCGGCGATGATCGACAAGATGTCGCTGAAACAGTGGCAGGAGGTGATCGACGTCAACCTGACCGGCGTTTTCCTGTGCAACCAGGCAGTCGGCCGGCACCTGATCGAGCGGGCCAAGGGCGGCGAGCAGGAACCCGGCGCCATCGTCAACGTGTCGTCGGACGCCGGCACGCGCGGCACCGTCGGCCAGATCAACTACGGCGCGGCGAAATCCGGCGTGCTCGGCATCTCGATGAGCGCGGCGCGCGAGTGGGGCCGGTTCGGCATCCGGGTGAACTCGGTCTGCTTCGGCCTGGTCGAGACCGACATGACCGAGACCATCCGCGGCGAAAAGTTCCGCGACCGCTACATGTCGCAGATCCCGATGCAGCGGTTTTCCGGGCCGGACGAGGTCGCCAAGCCGGTGTGCTTTTTGCTCTCGCCCGCGGCTTCCTATATTACCGGTCAGCGCCTCGGCATTAACGGCGGGGCCACCATAGGGTTCTAGGAACCGACATGTTCATCCAGACCGAGACCACTGGCGATCCGGCCCGGCTGCGCTTTTTGCCCGGCCGCGAGGTGCTACCCGAAGACCAGCCGACCCGGCACTATGTCGCCGGCGACGCGGCCACGGATTCGCCGCTGGCCCGGCTGCTGCTCGGCGTCGAGGGCGTGGCGGCGGTCACGCTGGAGGCCGACGCGCTGGAGATCGCCAAGATCGAGGAATTCGCCTGGCAGCATCTGAAGCCGCCGGTGCTGGGCGCGATCATGGAACACTTCATGAGCGGCCGGCCCAGCGTCACCGACGCCTACGAAGCGCCGATCGAGTCCGGCTGGGAGGCCGGCGACGAGGACGCGGTGAACCGGATCGAGAAGATTCTCGACGACCGTATCCGTCCGGCCATCGAAGGCTATGGCGCGTCCATCGAGCTGATCGGCTTTCGCGATCACCTGGCGCTGTTCGACCTCACCGGTCCGGGCAACGCCGCCGGCCGCAAGCAGGCCATTGCCAACATCGTGAAGCACTACGTGCCGGAGGTGGAAGCGGTCGCCTACGAGTCCGACACCGCGCCGCCACAGTCGGTCTCGATGCTGCCGCCCGGCGAGCCGCAGCTCGACAGCCCGGAAGCCGAGGCGATCCAGAAGCTGCTGGACGAACGGATCAACCCCGGCGTGGCCTCGCACGGCGGCTATATCGAGCTGCTCGACGTGCGCCAGGACACCGCCTACATCCGCATGGGCGGCGGCTGCCAGGGCTGCGGCGCCGCCGACGTGACCCTGCGCCAGGGCGTGGAGATCGAGATCAAGAACGCGGTCCCGGTCATCGAGCGCATCGTCGACGTCTCCGACCACGACAGCGGCGAGAATCCGTACTACGCCTGAGCCGGAGAAGGCCGGGTAGGGTCCGGACGTGGCGGCCGGTAACCGGTCCGCCTGGCGCTATCTGAACGGAAGGCAGCTCACCGAATGAACCTCAAGCCCCTTGAATTCTGGCACTTCGGCCGACCGTCACTCGCCGATATCGAAGCGCAGGCGCGGCGTTGCGAGACGCTGGGCTTCGACGGCCTCACGTTGACCGATTCCCAGAACCTGTCGGCCGACACCTATGTGGCGATGACCCTCGCCGCCCGTGCCACATCCAAGCTCCTGCTCGGTCCCGGCGTGACCAACCCGCTGACCCGGCATGCCGCGGTGACGGCGGGCGCGATCGCGAGCATCCAGGTAGTGTCGGGCGGCCGCGCGATGTTGGGGATCGGGCGCGGCGACTCGTCCCTGTTCAACATCGGGCAGAAGCCGGTCTCGCCCGCCGCATTCGAGCGCTATGTCGCCGACGTGCAGACCTATCTGCGCGGCGGCTCGCTCGAGACCGGCGGCCACGAGAGCAAACTGCATTGGCTGCCTCGCGACGAGGTGGCGAAAGTGCCGGTCGATGTCGGCGCGACCGGCCCCAAGGTGATCGGCATCGCCGCACGGCACGCCGAGCGCGTCAGCTTCTCATTGGGCGCCGACGCCGACCGGATCGCGTGGGGAATCGAACAGGTCCGCCAAGCCGTCGGCACCGAAGGCAGGATGCCATCGCTCGGCGTCTACCTGAACGTCTGCGTTCACGACGACGTGGCGCAGGCGGCCGAGCTCGTGCGGCCAGGTGTGGGGATATTCGCGCACTTCACCAGCATGCCCGGCGCATCTCGCGAGCACGTCAAGGAAGGCGACGGTGCTGTCTACGACCGGCTCGGCAACTACGACAAGGCGCGTCACGGGCGAAGCGATGCCGAGCATGCGCAGGCTCTGCCATTGAGCTTCATCCAGCGCTTTGCGGTTGTGGGACCGGCCGAGGACTGCATTGCCAAGCTCGTTGCGCTGCGTCGTCTCGGCATCGAGCGCATGTTCATCATCGGCCCGCGCGCCGACCATTTCGGCGACGAAGCCGAACAGGCACAGGCGCGTTTCGCGAGCCAGGTCATCCCGGCCTTGCGTGCCGCGGCCGACTGAAGCGGCATCTTGAGGTACCGGAGCGTCGCGTTCGACCGCCGATGACGGTGGACATCGGCGGGACCAGGCGATCGACCGCCGCTACTCCGCCGCCGCGCGGGTCTCTTCCGCCTCGCCGCGGCCGGTCATCAGGTAGGCCTTGATCAGGGTGTCCTTGCCCTTGAGCTTGATCTCGCCGACCTCGACGCCCTGGTACTTGCCGGCCAGCAGGTCCCAGGTGGCGGCGCCGATGACGATGCGGCAGGGGCTGTCCCAGCCGGGCGGCGTCTTCACCTCCTTCGAGGCATAGGCCTCCAGTCGGGCGGCGGTGTTCACGGTATCGCCGATCACGGTGTATTCCATCCGCGCGGTAGAGCCCAGCGAGCCGGCGATCAGCTCGCCGGTATAGAGGCCGATGGAGATCTTGATCTCCGGCAGGCCGCGCTTGGTCAGCTCGCGGTTCATCTGCCGCAATACCCGTTCCATGGCGAAGGCACAGTCGAGCCCCGCCTGGGCGTCGGCGGCGATCTCGGCCTCGCTGTCATGCGGCACCGGCACGCCGAACACCGCCATCACCGCGTCACCGATGAACTTGTCGATGATGCCGCGGCGTTCCAGCACCAGGTCGGCCATGCGGCCCATGTAGTCGTTCAGCCAGTCCATCAGCTCTTCGGCCGACAGCCGCTCGGAGACCGGCGTGAAGCCGTTGATGTCGGTGAACATCACCGTCGCGGTGAGGCGTTGCGGCAGCGGCTTGCCGTGGTCCTGGAAGGCGTCGCGGTTGCGCCACAGTTCCTTGGCCACGCGCTCCGACACGTGGCTGTTGAACATGCGGGCCAGCAGCCGGCGCTTGATCCGTTCCGCATTCGCCAGATAGGCGGAAAACAGCGCCGCGCTGGCGACATAGGCGATCGCGCCCGGCGCCACCGGCAACCACATCATGTGCAGCAGCGCCCACAGCCAGAGCCCGATCTGCACGCCGAAGCCGGCGATCAGCGCCGGCAGGAACACTTGCAGCGAGCGCGCGTAGTAGGCCGCGACGCCGCCGACGATGGCGCACAGCCAGAGCCAGAAAATTTCCAGTCGCTCGTCGGCGAAGTGCGGCAATTCGGCGCCATCCAGTCCGGCGCGCAGGATCTGGCTGGCGACCTGGGCGTGGCCGAGCACGCCGTACATGCGCCGCTCCGGCTCGGTGTCGGTGGACAGCGGCGTGACGAAATCGTCCTTCACACTGGCGGCCATGGCCCCGACGAAGACGATACGACCGGCGAAAGCCTCCGCCGGCACCTTGCCGTCGAGCACGTCGGCCACGGTGTAGGTGTCGAAGGGCCGGCGGCCGACGGCGAAATCGAGCAGCATCTGGTAGCCGCCGGCGTCGACCCCGGCATAGGCGCCGTCGCGTGGCCGCAGCGGCGCGAATACCGCATCGCCCAGCTGCATGGCGCCGGGCAGGCTTTCCGCCTCGACGATATCGTGGCCGTTCTGGGCCAGGTAGGTGGCGACGACGCCGAAGGACAGCGAGTAGCCGTCCATCGCCTCGGTGGCGGCGAACAGCAGGGCGCGGCGCAGCGTGTCGTCGGGGTCGAGCGGCAGGTCGGCGAACCCGACCTGGCCCTGCGCAAGCGCGGTCGGCTGGGCCCGCACCGCCAGACGGTCGCCGGTGCCCAGCAGATAGACCCAGGTAATGGTCGGGTTCCCGGCGACGAGATCGTTCAGCGCCTCGGTGCCGGGCGGGACCGGCAGGTCGCGGTAGATGTCGACGCCAATCGCCGCCGCGCCGCCGTCGGCCAGCTTGGCCAAGAGGTCAGCCAGCACCCGGTCCGACAGCGGATAGCCGTAGCGCTGGATGTCGGCCTCGTCGAAACCGATGGCGACGATGCGGTCATCGCGCGCCGCCATGTCCGACCGCGCGCGCACGCCGGCGTCATAGGCAAGCAGGTCGAGCGGCTGCAACGCGCCGAACCAGAACAGGGCCCACACCGCCGCGAACACCATGTGACAGACCAGCAGCCCGGCGAGCCACTGGTACTCATCAAGGTGAAAACGCCGGCGCTGGCGCTTGACGGTGCCGCCGGGCGGGTCGGCGGAGCTGCTCATGGCGCCTCCAGGGACGTACCGATTCGCAACCTACCAAGCCCGGCAAGTCGCGTCATGTCGGGGATTCGCCGATGCCACATTGACCACAGGCCTTGGTCACACATATTATGTGCGCACAGTTTCCGTGAAAAGCCATGAACATCACACTATCTGTCGACGCGCAAACGGTGGAACGCGCACGGCGCGTCGCCAAGGCCATGGGCAAGAGCTTGAACCAGGTGATCCGCGAACATCTGGAGCAGATGGCCGGCGAAGCCGACATCGAGGCGGAAATTGCGGAGTTCGATCGCCTCACCGACGCGGGCAATGGAAATTCGCGGGGTTGGAAGTTCAACCGGGACGAGATCTACGACCGCAAGGTATTCCGCGACAAATGAGCCTGAGGGAAGGCCCGCAGTCGCAATGGCTTGCGCGCGGTCGCGTATTCTTTGACACAAACATTCTGGTCTACACCGACGATAGACGATATCCGGACAAGCAAGCTCGGGCCGTTGAACTCGTTCGGCAGTGCCGACGCAACGGTACCGCAGTGATATCGACACAGGTGCTGCAGGAGTACTATGCGGCCGTTACCAGAAAACTCGACCTAGCCTCGGACATTGCCCGCGGCAAGGTTGAATTCTTTTCCCAGTTTCCAGTGTTTCTGCTCGAACCGCTGGCAATACTTTCCGCAATCGACCTCCATCGCCTGCACCAACTCTCGATCTGGGATGGGTTGATCTTGCATGCGGCGCTGGCCAGCAACTGCAAGACGCTGCTCACCGAAGACATGGCGCATGGCGCAACCATCCGCGGCATCCGCATCGTCAATCCGTTCGCCGATCTGGATTGACGCCGTTATTTGCATTTGCAATTAATGCAAATGCAAATAACGGGAGGACCGCCATGGACTTCGGGTATTTCACGCTCTCCGACAACCGCTACCCCAACAACAAGCGGACCGCGGAGCAGTTCGTGCGCGAGATCTATGAGCAGTGCCTGTGGGCCGAGACGGTGGGGCTGAACTCCGCCTGGGTCGGCGAGCACCACTTCAACCTGCTGGGCGTGAACGCCAGCCCGCACATGATGCTGGCGCAGGTCGCCGGCGCGACGCGGCGCATCCGGCTGGCGCCCGCCGTCGTGCTGCTGCCGGTGCACCATCCGCTGCAAGTCGCCGAGGACTGGGCAACGCTGGACCTGCTG
This sequence comes from Alphaproteobacteria bacterium, assembly GCA_040223615.1. Classification (GTDB taxonomy): domain Bacteria; phylum Pseudomonadota; class Alphaproteobacteria; genus JAVKFY01. The sequence goes on along the minus strand of JAVKFY010000049.1, from coordinate 7,845 downwards.
TCGGACGGGCGGGTCGACTTCGCCGCCGGGCGCGGCTACGACCGGCTGGAGTATGGGCCGTTCGAGGCCGACTTCGCGAACTCGGCGGCGCTGTTCGCGGAAGGCATGGAAATCGTCTGGCGCGCCTGGACCGAAGCCGGCAAATGGTCGCACAAGGGCCGCTACTACAATTTCGAGAATGTCGAGGTGCGCCCGCGCCCGCAGCAGCAACCGCTGCGGCCCTACGTGGCCTGTTTCTCGCGGCCGTCGATGGAACTGGCCGCGGCCAACGACTGGAACATCATCTACGCGCCGTTCGCCGCCGCGATGGTCTACGGCAGCCTGGCCGATGCGGTCCGGGTTTTCCGCGAGACCTGCGAGAGCACGCACAAGCGGCCGGCGCGGCGCGCGATGTGCTCCTACTTCGTACACATCGCCGACACGCCGGAAGAAGACGCCTATGCCCGCGAGGCCCTGGTGCGCTACTTCCAGGACGCCCTGGTCGCGGCCTTCCCGGGCGATCCGAAGAACGCGCCGCCGACCTACAAGTACTTCGTCGAGATCGTCGAGATCCTGCGCAACATGAAGCCGGAGAACCTGACCTCGAAATCGGTCCTGGTCGGCCCGGCGGCGAAGGTGATCGAGGACCTGAAGGCCGTGGAGGCCGCCGGCATCTCCGAGGTCATCCTCTACTTCAACTACGGCCTGAAACCGCACGCCATGGTCAAAGAGCAGATGCAGCGCTTCATGGCGGAAGTGGCGCCGGCCTTCGAGGGCAACCACAAGCTGCTGGCGGCATCGTGAGCGACAAGGCCGGAGCTTTCGACCTCGCCGACTACGTCCCCTACCTGCTGAACCGGGCCGGCAGCCGGATCGCCGACGACTTCGGCCAGGTGGCGCGCGACGAAGGGCTGAGCCTGCAGATGTGGCGGGTGCTGGCGGTCCTGCACCACCGCGAGCCCCGGCCGGTCGGCGAGATCGCCGAATGGGCGACGATCGAGGTCTCGACCCTGAGCCGCATCCTGCGGACGATGGAGAACCAGCGGCTGGTGCACCGGCGGCGTTTCGCCGGCGACTACCGCAAGGTGCTGGTCAGCCGCACGCATGAGGGCCGCGCCGCAACCGAAAAGCTGGTGCCGGTGGCGTTGGCGTTCGAAAGCTTGGCGACGGCCGGATTCAGCGCCGAGGAGGTCGAAACCCTGAAGAGCCTGCTGCGGCGGCTATTCGACAACCTGGGCGATCTGGAACGCATGCCGGCGACGCGCGCCGGTTGAGCCGCGCGCCGGCGAAAGCAGGCGCTCCATGTCACGTTTCAGCCGACGGATACGCCGGTCCAGGTCACGCAGCTCGCAATCGACCAGCGCCATCGACATCCGCGCCTCGTATCGCTGCAACCTGTTCATTGCCCAAACTCCTGGTTAACGCCCACTTAACCCATATGGAAAGGCCAGGCCGCACCCGTGGTGACGGCGATCACAGACCGCCTGTGGCAATAACGCGCCCGACGGTCAGGACCGCAGCAGCACGCTCAAAACGGCCGGAAACTGGCGGATTCGCGCTGCCACGTGTTCCGCCTTGTCGGGCGCCAGGCCGCGGACCGCGACGTCGATGCGCAACGCCTCGTTGCCGACCTGACGGCACCGCACGTCATGCGGGATCAGGTCGCGCAGCACGAACAATTCGACCACCCGGCTCAGGACCGAGGGCTCCAGGTGCGCGGTGACGGTGAACTGGTGGGCCAGCGCCGGTTCGGGCGCGGCATTCAGGGGTTCAGGTGTGGCAGCGGACATTGTGGGCAAACTCCGTCGAGAATTCGGGGCGAACGCATACGCGCCGGCCAGCAAGGCTGACCGAGCACATAATTCGCGTCGCCGCGACGGGTTTGCCGTGGACCCACATGCCGCTAACGTACGCCAAATCGCGTTGGAGAGAAAGTGATGTCGATCACGGCCGAGCAAACCGCGGCGGAGAGCCCGTTGCTGGACGACCTGCTGGGTCTGACCGCGGCGGCGTTGGGCGATGCCGAGGCGCTGCTGGCGCGCGCCCGGGCGCGGCTCGGGCCGGCGCTGTCGAGCGGCGGCAAGCTCGACCCGAAGCGGCTCGACGAGGAGCAGTTCGCGGCGCACGCCTACGCCTGGGCCGCGACCTATGTCGAGGCGATGCGGCAGATGCGCGGCTGGGCCGAACGTCTGGACGCCGACGGCGAGCTCGGCGAGCTGGAACAGCTTCTGGTGCAGGCGACCTACGGCGGTTATCTCGGCGAGCTCGCCGGCGGCATCGCGATGAGCCAGGTGGAGATCGCCCGGCCGCATGACTGGGGCCTGGAGGACGACGACCTGGACCGGTTTCAGACCGCGCCGGTGCGCGCCCTGATCCGGCGCGGTGCCGGGCGCGATGCCCGCATGGCGATCGCCGGGCACCTGCGCGACGGCCAGTTCGGCCGGCTCGGGCTGGACGAGACCATGACCATGGTGCGCGAGCAGTTCCATCGCTTCTCCGACGAGAAGGTGCGCGAGCCGGGCCACCAGTGGCACCTGAAGGACGAGCTGATCCCGATGCCGCTGGTCGACGAGATGTCGGCGATGGGCGTCTTCGGGCTCACCATCCCGGAGACTTACGGCGGCCACGGCATGGGCAAGACCGCGATGTGCGTGGTCTCCGAGGAACTGTCGCGCGGCTATATTGGCGTCGGCTCGCTGGGCACCCGCTCGGAGATCGCCGCCGAGCTGATCCTGACCGGCGGCACCGAGGATCAGAAGCAATACTGGCTGCCGAAGATCGCCGCGGGCGAGATCCTGCCGACCGCCGTGTTCACCGAGCCGAATATCGGTTCCGACCTGGCCAACCTGACCACCCGCGCCACGCGCGAGGGCGACGTCTACAAGGTCTTCGGCAACAAGACCTGGATCACGCATGCGGCGCGCGCCGACCTGATGACCTTGCTGGTGCGCACCGGCGGGCCAGGCTATCGCGGCCTGTCGATGTTGCTGGCGCCGAAGCCGCGCGGCGTCGACGGCGACGCCTTCCCGGCCGCCGGCATGAGCGGCGGCGAACTGCCGGTGATCGGCTATCGCGGCATGAAGGAATACGAGCTGGCCTTCGATGGTTTCGAGGTGCCGGCGGCGAACCTGCTCGGCGGCGAGGAGGGCGGCGGGTTCAAGCAGCTGATGGCGACCTTCGAGAGCGCGCGCATCCAGACCGCCGCGCGCGCCGTCGGCGTGGCCCAGTCCGCCCTGGAGCTGGGCCTGGGATACGCCACCGAGCGGCGCCAGTTTTCGCGCCCGATCGCCGACTTCCCGAGGGTCGCGGGCAAGCTCGCCTGGATGGCGACGGAAGCGATGGCGGCGCGCCAGCTCACCTACTTCGCCGCGCGCGAGAAGGACAGCGGCCGGCGCTGCGACCTGCAGGCCGGCATGGCCAAGCTGCTGGCCGCGCGCTGCGCCTGGGCGGCGGCCGACAACGCGGTGCAGATCCACGGCGGCAATGGCTTCGCCATGGAATTCCCGATCAGCCGCGTGCTGGCCGACGCCCGCATCCTCTCGATCTTCGAGGGCGCCGCGGAAATCCAGGCCCAGGTCATCGCCCGGCGCCTGCTGGAACAGGGCAACTGACGAACTTCGTCACCCCGGCCTTGAGCCGGGGTCCATGCAGACCGCACGCGCGGCATCGACATGGACCCCGGGTTGTTGCCCGGGGTGACGGTGTATGATGCAACGAACCCAACGGAGAGAACCCATGAGCCGAGTCCACGTCATCGCCGTCATCACCGCCAAGCCGGGCAAGCGCGGCGAGATCCTGTCCGCCTTCAAGGCCAACGTGCCCGCCGTGCATGCCGAGGCCGGCTGCATCGAGTACGGCGCCACCGTCGACGCCGACGGCATCGGCTTCGCCACCAAGTACGGCGACGACACCTTCGTCGTGGTCGAGAAATGGGAAAGCGTCGACCACCTGAAGGCGCACGCCGCCTCCGACCACATGAAGGCCTACGGCGCCAAGACCAAGGACCTGATCGCCGACCGCAAGGTCCACGTCATGAGCGACGCTTAGTGCCGATCCGGAGCCGCGAGCCCAGCGCCACCAGGGCGACGACGGCGGCGGCGTAGGCGATGGCGTGCGGGCCGACCTGTTCGCCGAGCAGGACGGCCGACGCCGCCAGCGTCATGAAAACCTGGAGCAGTTGCAGTTGGCCGACGCGGGCGATGCCGCCCAGCGCCAGGCCGCGATACCAAGCGAAGAAACCGATGAGCTGGCTGACCACGGTGACGTAGCCGAAGCCGAGCCAGGATGTGGCGGGCACAGCGGCCTCGGGCCAGCGCAGCGTCCACAGCGCCGCCGGGAGCAGCGCCGGCAGCGACAGGACCAGCGCCCAGCAGATCACCTGCCATGCCGCCATGCGCCGGGCCAGCAGGCCGCCGATGGCGTAACCAAAGCCGCCGGCGATCACCGAGCCGACCAGCGCCAGGTCGCCGATGCCAGGCTCGAACGCAGTGTCGTGCAGCACGAAGGCGACGATCACCGCGCTGCCGCCGACGCCGGTGGCCCAGAAGGCCAGGCTCGGTCGCTCGCCGCCGAAGATCGCACCGACGATCGCCGTGGCCAGCGGCAGTAGGCCGATGACGATGGCGCCATGGAACGACGGCACGGTCTGCATCGCGTAGGTGGTGAATAGCGGGAAACCGAGCACCAGTCCCAACGCCACGCCGACCAGCGGCCACAGGTCGCGCCGCGCCGGCCATGGCTGCCGCGTCGCCCACAGTATCGCGCCGGCGAGCAAGGCCGCGCCCAGGCAACGCCCGACCACGACGAAGCCAACGTCGAGCCCGGCCACGGCGACGCGGGTCGCCGGCAGCGTCAGGCTGAAGGCGGCGACGCCGAGCAGGCCCCAGCCGAGGCCGCGAAGGGTGTCGGACATCGGCCGGTCAATAGTTGATGGCGTTGACCTGACCGCCGTCGACGGCGATGGCCTGGCCGGTGATCATGTCGGCGAGCGGGGAGCAGAAGAACAGCACGGCGTTGGCGACGTCGGCCGGCTCGATCAGGCGGCCGAGCGGGATCTCGGCGATGGCGCGGGAGCGCATCTCGTCGACCGGGATACCGGCGTCGCGGGCGCGGCGCTCCAGGTTCATCTGCTGACGGTCGGTCATGGTGGCGCCGGGGTGGACGCAGTTGATGGTGATGCCGTCCGGGCCGAGCTGGCCGGCGAGCTGGCTGGTCAGGTTGGCGACGCCGGCATTGTTGATACCGTTGGTGACGCGCAGGGGTGCCGCGATGCGCGCGGTCATGCCGCCGGTATTGACGATGCGGCCCCACTTGCGCGCCTGCATGTGCGGCAGGACGGCGCGGACCATGCGGATGTAGGCGACCAGCTTGACGTCGATGTGGTGGCGCCAGTCGTCGTCGCTCTGTTCGTCGAACGGCGCTGACTTCGAACTCACCGCGTTGTTGACCAGGATGTCGATGCGGCCGGCCGCGCGCGCGGTCTCGGCGACGAAATGCTCGATCTGCGACAGGTCGGTGACGTCGGCGACGATCGGCCAGCAGGTCACGCCCTTCGCGCTAATGTCGTCCGCGGTCTTCTGCAGCGTCGCCGCAGTGCGGCCGCAGATCGCGAGATGGGCGCCGTGGTCGGCCAGCGTCAGCGCCACCGTCCGGCCGATGCCGCGCCCGCCGCCCGTCACTAACGCGATTCGATCCTGCAATCCGAAATTCACAATTTTCTCAACTCCACTGCACCAGAACCCATCAGCTAGAAAGGAAACTCTTCGGCAACTGCATCCACATTCACTTCGTAATCTGCATTCCCATCTGAGGTGACTAGCCTAACATTCGCACGTCCTGTAATTGGGTACTCGTCCTTTAACTCGTCGCCATCGAAAGTCGTCGCGAGTGTCTTTGTTGCTCGAAATCGCAACTGCGCCCAACCACCTGGCCTTAATCTTCGAGCTGGCGCTTCAAGAAAATGACGGGTCTCGTATCCAGGAATATCGGATGCACTTGAAGGGCACCCCTTACCATTGATATCGAGTTGCCATGCTTTGGTGGAGTAGAAGTACGCCATCTCAATTTCCGAAGAAACTTCACTTGAGTGATTATTCAGGTCAATCTCAAAATCCACGACACCAGTAGCTGAATATTTTGACTTCTTCAGTATCCCAGTACAACGTTTTAGTGTAACTTGAATATTCTTTCCCTTTATATTATCAATCTCTTTCTTTGCCCATTCTAACTCCTGTACTATCTGAGATTTGAGCTCTGCAATTGAACCCCTATAAACAATGTGGCGTCTATGCTTCAGGTCAAACGGAATATCATCCGAATCCGAAGTCAAGAGAACGCAAAGCTTATTCTTCGCATGAGCGTAGCCGACTTCGTAAAAAACATTGGGGTTTCTGCCGGTCATGTCAGCGATCACCATATCTGCTAATTCAATCTGGTTGTAAATGCGATCTAACATTCCTTCTTTGTATAACTGCTCGTCGACACGTTGCGCCAAAATCCCCGCCTCTTCTGCGGGCGCCTTTATGCCAAATTTGTAGATATCGTCGAAACTGTGATCAAACGGCATTAGCACAAAGGCGAACGGCGAGTTCTCAGTCATTTATTGCTCTCAATGCCGTGGCTCTTGTTCCCATGAAAGCCTCAACCATACAGTATTAGCATTCAAGGAGACCATCAGCGCGGCGTCACTTCCGCCAGACCGTCGGCGTCGGTGGCCTTGATGGTGGTGCGGATCAGCAGGCGGACGCTGTCATAGGGCCAGGGCTGGCCGCGGTGCATGGTGGCGCGGTTGTCCCACATCACCACGTCGCCCGGACGCCACTTGTGCAGGTAGGTGTGGCCTTCGGCGGTGGCGTGGCCGCGCAGGTCGTCGAGCAGCGCCTTGCCCTCGTTATCGCCCATGCCCTCCACCTTGCCGGCGTGGCTGGCGATGTAGAGCGAACGGCGGCCGTTGGCCGGGTTTGGCCAGGTCAGGCGCCAGCGCACCGCCGGCATCGCGGCGCGTTGTTCCGCCGTCATCAGGCTCGGGTCGATCCGGTCGCGGGAATAGAAATACGCGTGCTCGACCACCAGGTCCGCAAGCTCGGCCTGTCGTTCCGGCGACAACCGCTCCCACGCCAGCCGGGTGGAGCAGAACTCGGTCTCGCCGCCCCGGTCAGGGACAGTCCGCGCCGACAGCACCGAGGCCTTGGCCGGCCAGGACAGGAACGAGCTGTCGGTGTGCCAGAGCTGGTTAGCGGCGATCACCTGGCGCAGGCGGCCGCCCTCCTCGGCCATGTGGCCCTCGTTGTCCTGGTTGGTGATGCGCGAATAGAAGTTGCCGGCGCCGAGCGAGCCGACCTTGCCCAGTTCCATCGGCCCGAAGCAGCGCGAGTAGGCGAGTTGCACGTCATCGGTGATGTCCTGGTCGCGGAACACGATCACCGAGTGTTCCTCGAAGGCGGCGCGGACTTCGCGGTAGGCATCGTCGCTGCACACCACGTCGCGCATCGAGATACCGGTCAGCTCGGCGCCGAAGCCGGGGCCGATGGGGTTCACGTCCATGAGCGTCTCCTGGCGCGAGGGCGCCGCTGGCGCCAAGATTACGCAAATCTGCCGGAGGCGACCATGGACAGTCTGCCGCAGCGTCTGCCCCATGCGTTCGCCGGCGATCACCGCGCCACCAACGACGACCGGCTGCGCTATGGGAGAATCCGTCATCCCGGGCAAGCGCAGCGCGACCCGGGATGACCCTTGCTGTGTGGAAAGTCCGTCGTGGTTATGATTCCTGGGTGATTTGCCGGGAGTTTGCATGAAGCGGTTTGTCGAAGGCGCGGATCGGGCCCAGGCGACGCTGTTTCCTGAGTTCCTTGAGGACTGGATCGACGA
>JAVKFY010000048.1:0-14974 GCA_040223615.1 Alphaproteobacteria bacterium | reverse complement strand
ATGGTCAGCGCGGCGAAGTTGGCCACGCCGACCAGGCTGATCACGTCGGTGCCGTCCTCGAAGTCGGCGATCACGTCGGCGCCCTGCGTCGCCGCGAACACGAAGGCGTCGACGCCGGCGCCGCCGGTCAGCGTGTCGTTGGCCTCGCCGCCGATCAGCGTGTCGTTGCCGGTGCCGCCGAACAGCATGTCGAAGCCCTGCATGCCGATCACGATGTCGTCGCCGTCGTTGCCGTTCAGCGTGTCGTTGCCGGCCTGGCCGCGCACCGTGTCGTTGCCGTCGTTGCCGCTGACCATGTCGGCGCCGGAGTTGCCGCCCAGCGTGTCGTTGCCGGCGCCGCCGGTCATGGTGTCGTCGCCGCCGCCGCCGAACAGGTTGTCGTTGCCGGCATCGCCCATCACCACGTCGCCGCCGACATGGGCGCGGATCATGTCGTTGCTGGCGCCGCCGGTGATCTCGTCGTCGCCCAGGTTGCCGAACAGGCTGTCGTTGCCGGCGCCGCCGAACAGCAAGTCGTTGCCGGACTGGCCGTAAGCCCGGTCGTCGCCGTCGTCGCCGGTGATCTGGTCGTCGCCGCCGCCGGCGATCAGCAGGTCGTGCCCGCCGCCGCCACTGATGGTGTCGTTGCCGCCGCCGCCGGTCAGCGTGTCGGCATCGCCACCGCCGGCCAGGGTCTGCGGCGCGTTGGAGAAGCCGAAGATGATGTAGGCGGCACCGGCATTGTCGCCGGCCGCGTCGGCGTTCGGCGCGCCGAGCAGGATGTCGTCGAAACCGTCACCGTTGACGTCGCCGAGGCCCGAAATCGAAGTGCCAAGTAGGTCGACGAAGCCGGCGCCGCTGGCCTCGAAAGGTTCGCCGAGCTCGCCAGTGATCTCGACACCTTCGTCGTCTGCCAGCGTCGACAGCACAAAATCGTTGTCCAAGCGATCATTGCTGCCGAAGACGACCCAGGCCTTGTTCCGGAACAAGTCACCGATCAGGATGTCGTCGATGCCGTCGCCGTTGAAATCGCCGGCCGGTGCGACGCGCCCGTCGAGTACGCCGGAAATCTTGAAACCCGTATTTCCGAGGTTTGCTACGTCGATGTCGGCCCCTAACGCGGCGCTGCCGTAGATTACATGGATGACTCCCGCCTCGGCCTGGGTCGCTGAGTCGGCCCGGGCGCCGACAGTGGCCATATCGTCGATGTCGTCGCCGTTCACATCGCGAAGAATTGCAACATGGGAGCCCAGCCGCGCGCCCACCTCGTCGGTAGTCAGCCGGAAGCCACTGGCGCCGATGGGGTTGATCGGTGTGTCGACACCGGTACGCGTCGCGTTGCCGAAAACCACTGTCGCGACGCCGTTGCCGGCGCCGATATTCGGCTCACCGATGATGAAGTCATCGATGCCGTCGCCGTTGACATCGCCGCCGCCGGCCACGACGGCGCCAAAGCCGCCACCGCCGCCGGTGAAACCTGGCCCGGCAGAGAGCGTGACATCGGCACCGAGCGCGCCGTCGCCATAGACCAGGAATGCTTCGCCGCCGCCGCGGGGGGCGCCGACCAGGACGTCGGGAATGCCGTCATTGTCGACGTCGCCGGCACCAGCCAGCGCAGAGCCGGAATCGCTGCCGTCGGGTCCTTGAAGGGTCAGGCCATTCGCCCCGAGGCTGTCGATAGTCAGCACGGTCGGCAGCCCGTTGCCACCGAATATGACGAAGGCTTGCTGGGTTTCGCCAGCACCGCCGCCGATGGCGCCGCGGTTGCCAACCACGATATCCGCGATGCCGTCATTGTTGACATCGCCGGGCATCGCCACGGCGCCGCCGGTGAGCGCATTGGCAACGCCGTTGATTGTCACGCCACCGGTACCAAGTGCTCCCAGGTCGATGTCGCTGGCAAAGCCGCCAGCGCTGCCGAAGACCACGTAGGCAGCACCGGTGTAGCTGCCGCCAGCCCCCGTGGCACCGATCATAATATCGAGAAAGCCGTCGCCGTTGACGTCGCTGCCGCCAGCAACCGAGATGCCGGCACTGTCGCCCGCCGCACCTCCCAGGATACGGACACCGGCGTTGCCCAGATTGGCGAGATCGATCGTTGTCGCCACAGCCCACCCCGCTACTGCACATGCGACGGCTCGGTTGGCCGTTCTACGGTGGGAATTTTATGACCAATTACGGCTCCGGACAAATGCGCGTTCTTCGGCTATCTGAAGGACATCAGCGGGAGCTGAACCTCGATCGCCCGGGCGGTCACAGTGTCCCTATGCCATTCGCCGGCGAACCGACAGCGCCCGGCAGATGCAGCGGTGGCGCCGTCAAGAAAAAGCGGTACCGGCCATTCGCTTCCAGCCACTCGGCGGTCTCGGCGAAGTACCACATCTCGCCCAGGTGTATGCCGAGCTTAAACAGGCAGTGTTCGTGCAGGGCCAAGCTGTCCTCGTATGACCGAAGGATCCCGCCCCGGGTGTAGTCGATCCTCAGATCGCAACGCGGCGTGTGTTCGCCAACTCGTCCATCGTCATGCCATGCCTGAATGCCACGTCAACCGAGTGCGGCGCAGATCGCGGCCGCGCATCCGGACGTGGACGCATTCCCGCCGACGTCGGGTGTCACGTCGCGTCCGGCCGCCAGCACGGCCTCGGTTGCCGCCTCTACGCGGCGCGCCGCTTGCCGCAGCCGCTCGTCACCGTGACGCGTACCGAGCCAATCGAGCATCCTGGCGCCGGAAAGAATACAGGCCACAGGATTGGCCAGGCCCTGACCGGCAATGCCCGGCGCCGAGCCGTGCGAGCCCTGGAACATGCCGTGGTTGTCGCCGGTCTCGCCCGACGGCGCCAGTCCCAGGCCGCCCATCATGGCCGCGCCCAGGTCGGAGAGGATGTCGCCGAAGATGTTCTCGCAGACGATGACGTCGAAATGCTGCGGCCGTTCGAGCAGGTGCACGGTCATGGCGTCCACGATGATGTGTTCTACCTCGATCCCGGGATACTCGGCGAGAACCTCGTCGGCGACCTTGCGGAAGTAGGCGTAACTGCGCAGCACGTTCGCCTTGTCGACGATCGTGACCCGCTTTACGCCGTCGGCCGGCGCCCCCTTGCCGTCGCGCGCGATTTGCGCCGCACGGCGGACGATCCGCTCGGTGCCCCTGCGCGTGATGACCAGCGTATCGGTGGCCAGTTCGTCGCGCAGGATGTTGCCACCCTCGCGCGAGGCGTAGAGCCCCTCGGTGTTCTCACGAACGATCGTGAAATCGATCTGGCCCGGCTCGACGCCCGCAAGCCGGCGCGGCGCACCTGCCATGAGCTTGACGGGCCGGATGTTGGCATAGAGATCGAGCGATGCACGGATCTGCATCGAGAAGTCCTGGCCGGCCTCGGTGCCGTCCGGGTACAGCACGTCTGGCAGACCGGCAGCGCCATGCAGCACCGCATGTGCCGTCCGGCAGGCTTGTTTCGTTGCGTCCGGGAAGGCAGTTCCGGTCCTCAGATAGCACCCCGCACCTGCTTCGTGATCGGTGAATCTGACCGCGACCGTGTTGCCGAGCGCATGGCGCAGAACGTCAACCGTCGCGCTAGCCACCTCCGGCCCGATGCCATCGCCTGGCACCACCGCGATCTCGTAACTCTCAAGCGGTACCCCGCTCGGCCTGTCTTCGTCGCTCAAGGTACTGCGTCCTGCCATGCCAATCTTGAAATATATTTCACGATATGTTTCTCTCGGTCAACAATACGGCCACATGACAAGGTGCAGGCTGCGTGATCCAGCCGCTTCCAAATGGCGACGCCGGGAGGTCGCTCGAAGATGCGTCGGCCGAACCTCGCAGAGGCTCGCAAACCGACGCGGCATACGCTCGTCTGAAGGACATGATCGTATCCGGCGAGATCGATCCAGCCGATCACGTCGATGCGAAAACACTCGCCGATCTGCTGGCGCTCGGGCGAACGCCGGTCCGCGAGGCGCTTCTGCGTTTGCAGACCGAAGGCATCGTCCGCATCGTCCCGAAACGCGGCGTCCGGATCGTCACCCTCTCCGCCGACGACATCACCGAGATTTACCAGGTCATTTCCGCCATCGAGATCGAAGCCGTACGGATTCTGACGCTGGCCAGGCCATCGAGCCGCGACCTGGACCAGCTCTCCGACGGGTGCGAGCGAATGACCGTCGCGGCGAAGATCGATGACCGCGAGGCATGGATTCTGGCGGACGAAGCTTTCCATCGAACCCTGCTAGCCCTCAACCCCAACCGTCGGCTCCGCGATGTTGGTTTGCTGCATCGAGATCTCGCCCAGCGCGCCCACTTCGTGGCGTTGCGTCTGCTCGATCGCGATCAACTGGCGAAGTCGGCGCGCCGGCACAAGAAGCTGGTGAAGCTCATCGTCGCCGGGGACGTCGAAGCCGCCGTCTTGGAACACCATGTACAGCGCGAACGGGGACAAGCGATGCTTGTCGGCATCCTGACCAAGTACCGGTTGACCCACCTGTAGAGCCGGCAGAAGCCACGACTTATCCTGAACACACTCCAGCCGCGACCGATGGCGTGGTCGCCGGCGGAACCGTACACGGAGGATGTACCCTTGAACCTGTACTCGAAGCTGAAGATGCGTGCCGCGCAAGGCGATCCCATCCGGGTGGGCATGATCGGCGCCGGCAAGTTCGGCTCGATGTTCTTGTCGCAGGTACTGAAGCTCGAAGGAATCCACCTGGTCGGCGTGGCGGACCTGTCACCGGACAACGCCAGGTCGAACATGGCGTTCGTCGGCTGGTCGCCGGAGCGGTTCGCCGCCGCCTCGCTCGACAGCGCGGCGCAAACGGGTGGGACCCATGTCAGCGACGACTGGCGCAGCCTTGTCGCCCACCCCCGCATCGATATCGTCATCGAGTGCACCGGCTCGCCGGTCGCGGCGATCGACCACATCCTGGAGGCCTTCCGCAACGGCAAGAACGTCATCAACGTCACCGTCGAGGCCGATGCCTTCTGCGGCTACGCACTGGCAACCAAGGCGACCCAGGCCGAAGTCATCTACTCGATGGCCTATGGCGACCAGCCGGCCCTGACCTGCGATCTCGTCGACTGGGCGCGCACGTGCGGGTTCAACGTCGTCGCCGCCGGTCGCGGTCACAAGTGGCTGCCGGCGTTCCGCAAGTCGACGCCCGAGACCGTTTGGGACCACTGGGGCGTCACCCGCGAGCAGGCCGAGCGGGGGCGGCTGAACCCGAAGATGTTCAACTCGTTCCTGGACGGATCGAAGCCGGCCATCGAGTCGGCGGCGATCGCCAACGTCACCGGCCTCGACGTGCCGGCCGACGGACTGCAGTTCCCCGTCGGCGGCGCGGAGGACCTGGCAACCATCATGCGCCCCAAGGCCGCAGGCGGCGACCTCGACCATGAAGGCATGGTCGAGGTGGCATCGTCGCTGACGCGCGAGGGCGAACCTGTCGCCTACGACATCCGACAGGGCGTCTGGGTCGTGTTCGAGGGCGACACCGAGTACGTCCGCAACTGCTTCCACGAATACACGGTGAAGACCGACCCGAGCGGCCGCTACACGTCGCTCTACAAACGATGGCACCTGATCGGCCTGGAGTTGCCGATCTCGGTTGCCACGGTCGGCCTGCGCGGCGAACCGACGGGCGCCGCAACGACGTTCAACGGCGACGTCGTCGCGATCGCCAAGCGCGACCTGGCGGCGGGCGAAGTTCTCGACGGCGAAGGCGGCTACACGGTGACCGGCGGCCTGCGTCCGGGCAAGGCGTCGCTGGAAGCCGGCTACCTGCCGCTTGGCCTGGCGCATGACGTCAAGCTGAAGAACACGATCGCCGATGGCGCGCCGATCACCTTCATGGACGTCGAGGTGGACACGACGACGACGGCCTACAAGTTGCGCAAATGGATGGAAGAGTTGGTGTCGCGCTAAGGGATTACCGCCAACCGCACGTTCACCGGGAAGATCGACGCGTTGCCTATGTGGGCAGGCCAAGGTTCAGCGATGATCCGGGCTATCAAGCCTGCATCATCGTCCGAGCGATCGTTGGCGGTGCATAGATCCGGCGGTGGACCCGGTGAGGAACCGGTCCGACCAGGAGTGGCGCTGGAGCATCCTGACCAGCGTTCCGGTGAGCGAGAACTGGGCCCTGATCGGCACGCTGCAGCGGACGATGGTGGATTCCAACTTCCGCAACTTCAACTTCAACAACACCTCGGCCTGGATCGGCGCGTCGTACCGGTTCTGAGGTCGTCTTGGGAGGCGTAGGGTCAATCCGTCTGTTTTCGGAGTATAGCCAATCTTATGTCTATTTGATCGGCTACGAGACACTTACGGTGATAAAGTAAGTCGTACTATCGCGTACGCCCGGCAATATTAACGAAAGCGGAAAGGCGCCATGGGGGGCATCGAACGGGGAATTCTGGCGAGTGCGCTGGCTGTCGCGCTTTCGCTTGCAAGCGCGCATGCTGCCGCCGAAGTTGGCGTCGCCGCGGCGGTTAATCCGCAGGCGACGGGCACGCCGCCCAACGCCGACTTGCGTGTTCTTCAGGCTGGTCTCGACCTGTTTCAAGACGAGGCCATCGTGACGGGCCCGTCGGGTCGGACACAGATCATCTTCCTCGACGGCAGCGCACTCACGCTCGGTCCCGATTCCGATATCGTGCTCGACACTTTCGTATACGACCCGGACAAGCGCGAAGGCTCCCTGGTCATGTCCGCGTCCAAGGGCGTGTTTCGCCTCGTCGGTGGCCGGATCAGCAAGAAGCAACCGATCGTCTTCAAGACCGCATCGGGACGTGTTGCAGTCCGCGGCGGTGTCGCCCTGCTCAGGCTGACCCCCTACGAGGCGACCACGGACAGTACGACCGGCGTGATCATTAACGCCAAGATGCTGTTCGGCGAAAGCATGGAAGTGACCGGGAACGATGGTGTTGTCACCACAGTGCAGCCGAACTTCGAGGTCACGCTGGTGCCTGGGCAGCAGCCGGACGTTCAGTCCATCGATCCTGGCAGCCTTGAGGACACCGTGCAGGCGCTGGAACTGTCCAGCAGCGACGACGGCGAGCAGGTCACGGTAGGTACCGACATCGACAACGATATCGGTGGCAGCCAGATCACCACGCTGAACTCCAGCGAGACACCGCAGAACGTGCAGCAGGCGCCTGGCGTCCAGGGGACGGACGACGGGGCGACTCCGGTCGCCACCGCCACCAACCTGAATTCGAACGACGACCTGAACTCGGCCGGCGAGGAAGCGAGCCAGACAGAGAATACCGATCCAGGAAATTCCACCCCAGTTGCCATGGATCCGCTGGACTACGGAGGTCGGCTGGTAAGCCAGGTGCCGTTCGTGAACTTCGATTTCGACACCTTGTTCACGGATCGCGTCGCGGCGCGCAATTTCAACTTCAAGGGAAACACCACGATAGCCGACGGGCGCCTCGTTGCGACCTTCGATAGCGGCGGGATGATGAACCTCCCGGTTCAGGCAACCGGGGATCTGTTCTCGATAACGGCCGCAGATGGCGCGACATCGCCGTTCGGGGCGGTGACGGGCAACGGGCTCGTGTCGCCAAATCTCGATTACTTCTTCTTTGTACTGCAAGAAGTCACGTCGCCGAACCTTCCGCTGGCGTTCGCGGGTGGGGCGCCGAGCACTTCCACCGGCACACGGTTCCGAGCCTGGGATGTCTATCCAGGTTTTCCGGGCGACAGTCAGATCCCGTTCATGCCTGGCCAGTTCACGTCGGCCTTCGCGGTGCCGCAGTCGGAGCTGAACAATCGCTTCTGGGCCCTGCGGCCAGACAACCCGAGCGACGAGGCAACCAGCGTCTCGCTTTGGGCGCAGGTGGGGATCGAAGGCAGCGGCAGCAGTCAGCGCTCATTTGCCATCGCGTCGACCGAGAACATCTTCACCGACAGCGACGGCTTCCTGACCATTGGCGGTTTCGCCCGCGGATCCGTGCGGACCGCAGGCGACCAGTTCACGCTGCGCGTCGGTAGTGGCGCGACGCTCATGTTCGACGCCGAAGGCAACGGCTTCTTCGGCGATGCCTCGCAGGGCGGCACGGCCTTCTTTGGACTGGATTCCGATCTCTACAACGGCAGCGTGCGCGAGGATGCTGCGGCCTTCGCGCAGCCCTTTGCGAACACGGCGGCGTCCAACGAGTACTTCACCTCACAGTTCAATGTTCGTACCGATAACCCGGCGTTGCGATTCCAGCAACGCTCGTCACGAACATTGCAGGGCTACTCGGCGGGTATCTATGAGGATCGGACAGGCTTCCAGCAGGGCAATCCGATCATCGCGCCACGGGTCTTCCGAGCGGGACCGCTGAGCGATCAGAACACCGCCGCCCAGTCCGGGAATGTGGTGATCCAGACCGATGCAGACACCAACCGCGTAACAGGAACGCTTGACCTCCGCGAGGCGATCTTCGCGACGTCGGACAGCATGCTGCTCGAGTTCGGGCAGCTCACCGGCTCCAATCGGGCGCGATCGGCATTCATCGACGATCAGGCCTTCGCCTTGCGGGACAGCTCGGCTCGGGATTCCCGGGTGAACGGTTCGGTCGCCCGGGCGCGTGTTGCGATGACCACCGACTTCGCGTGGGTGGATCGCAGCGCGGTGCCGGCAGGGGTGGACATCTGTGACTGCGACGACACCGTCTGGGGCTTCATGCTCGGCGATATCCGTCCGCCGTCAGGTGAGTTCACGCGCCGGCGCCTGCATCTTTCACCCTGGATCGCCGGTGTCCTGCCGGACCTCGGCGCGCTTCCATCAACGGGTGTCGCCAGTTTCGACGCCTGGGTCTTCGCCGAGGTCGCGAACAGCGGCGACCAGTACGTCGCCTTCGCGAATGCGCTGCAGACCTGGAACTTCGCCAGCCGGACAGGGACGTTGTCGATCGAGAATCTCGATGGCACGACGTTCTTCGCGAACCTCGTCGGCGCAAACAACCGGGACTTCAGTGGCGTCCTGCAAGGCAACGGTCGGACCGGTCTTTACAACGGCTCGTTCTTCGTCGGCGGTAGCGGCGCTTCTGACGAGATCGGCGGCCAGGTTACCGTGACGGATGCTGACGACCCCGACTACCTGCTTGCCGGCATCGTACAAGGGCAGCGCGAGACACCCACGACGAGCGTCAATACCGCGTTGCGCTACTCCGGCCTGTACGTCAGTGGTGACCCGGTCATCAACGAACCGGGGTTAAGCGGCAACACCACTGGCGACAACGATCCCGCCCGCTACCGTGCCTTCATCGGCGCGACAGTCGGCGGCGGCAACATCAACATCCAGCTCGATGGCGCCGCGCCACGGACCGTCACCCTGCCCTTCCAGTCAGGCGCTTTTGCTGCCGCCGGCACAACCACGCCCTTTGGCGCGGTGAGTGGCACAGCCTTCGTGTCGGCCGATCAGGACTTCTTCTATTACAGCTTCACCAACGGGGGCGTTTTCGGTGGCGTGCCGGCCGTGGGCTCACCCCAGGGTGCGCGTGCATATACGCTCACGCCTGGATTTCCTTACGATCAGCAGGTGCCGTTCCTGCGCCCGGGCCTGGGCGGCGATCTGACACCCAGCGCGATCCGCCCTCTCCACTGGTTTACCGGGGGCGGCAGTCGTTCCGGCTGGGGGAACGTCATCATCAGCCAGACTGGCGGCGACCCTCTCACGCAGCAGACGCTGGTACAGCATTCTGTCGCTTCATTCTTCCGCGACCGGAGCACGAATACGCTCACCCACAGTGGATTTGCCCGCGCGTATTTCCGCCGCGCGTCCGATGAGGTGCCGATCGAGATTGGCGATGGCAACGCGGTTGCGCAGGACAGCAACGGCAACGCCTTCTTCGGCACCGGAGGCAACGGCGCCGAGTTCTTCGTCATGGACTCGGACTTCTACGACAACGTTGGGCCGAACGGCGCGCTTGTAAGGGTGCCTTCGCAAAACTTCGTCGGCAACTTCGGTGGCGAAGCGAACGTGGACAGCACGCTGCAGTACACGCAAACCTACGCCAGCCGGACGGATGTCGCCGCGGGCGTGGGAAGCAGCCGCACCAGCGAGACCCTGAATGGCTACACGGCGGGAATCGCCGACTTCCGACCCGACAGCAACAGCGGCTTTGGCAGCTATGTTTTCACCAGCGGCGCGCCGACCGACAACTCGATCGTGAAGACCGCCGAGAGCAACGATGTCAGGGCCATCTTCCAGATCGCCGACGTGACGGCCACGGCCGATGCGGTTGACCTCTATTTCGGACGCCATCCCTCGGGTGGGTTCGCCAGCCGCAGCGCCTTCATCGATGACGACATTTTCGTCATGCGTCGCGCCAACAACTCCGGAAACAACGGCGTCCCAGGCGATGGCGCTTCCTTTAACGACGTTACCGATGCCCGCGCACGTCTGTCGCTGGTGACCAGCTACTTCTATGTCGATCGAAGTGCTGCCATAGCCCAGGGCGTCACGATCTGTAGCTGCGAGTTCCTGACCTGGGGCTTCTGGGCTGGCGAGGTGCGGGAATTGAACGTCGTCAGCGGTCAGCGCCATGTGTTTGCGATTGCACCGTGGGTCGTTGGGAATCTGCCGAACCCGTCTGAGATCCAGACCACGGGGACGGCATCGTTCACCGGCACCGCCATCGCCAACGTCAACAACGACGGCGATCGGTACGTCGCCTTCGGTGACATGACGACAAGCTGGAACTTCGGGCTGCGCACGGGATCGCTCAATATCAACGGGTTGGACAGTGCCAACTACGCCGCCACCATTGCCAGCGCGAATGGGCGTGACGCGACAGGTACGCTGACCGGGATGGGTCGCACCGGCACGGTGAATACCTCGTTCATGCGCGGCGGTGCCGATCCGTCAGGCGCCATCATCGGGCAGTTCCAATTGTCGGAAGACAGTGGCAACCCGTACCGTGTCGGTGGCATTGTCATGGGCGACAAGGACTAGGCGCTCAGAGCGTCGTGCCGTCGCCACGCGACGGGTAGCAGCTGCGCGCCGCTGCCGACCGTTGCGAACGTGGGTGGCGGGCCACGATCCGGAGGTCGCGGTTGTACTGGGTCAAGCGCAACCTTCAGTATCTGATACCGCTCGCTGTGCTGGTGGTGACGCTGCTGCTGCGGTACGTCGATCCGATACCGTTGCAGATCGGACGCCTGACGGTGTTCGATCTCTACCAGCAAATCGCGCCGCGTCAGGCAGTGGACGCCCCGGTGCGTGTCGTCGCCATCGACGAGGAAAGTCTGGCGCGGGTCGGACAGTGGCCTTGGCCGCGCATTTTCATGGCCGAGATGCTGGCCAATCTCGCCAATGCAGGCGCCGAGGTTGTGGCCTTCGACATCCTGTTCGCGGAGGGTGACCGAACGTCGCCATCGGAAATCCTCGATCTACTCCCAGCGAATGAGGAGTATGGCGAGCTGCGTGGCAAGATCGACAAGTTGCCGGACAACGACCAGATCTTTGCCGATGTCATCGGGCAAGCCGGCGCGATCACGGTCTTCCTCCTTAACACCGAACCGAGTTCGCGCCGGCCAGCCGTGAAAGTGCGCTTTGCCGAAGTTGGGGGCGACCCTCGCCCGGCGATACCCGACTTCGCGGGAAGTGTTCCGAGTCTGGAAGCGTTTGAAATGGCGGCCGCGGCCACTGGCGCAGCAAACCTCATTCCGAACGTCGATGGCGTCGTGCGGCAAGTACCCTTGGTCTTCCGCATGGACGACCTGCTGTTGCCGTCGCTTTCGGCGGAACTGCTGCGTGTGGCGCAGGGGGCGCGTACCAACATCATCAAGGTCACGGGCGAGGACGCCGCTGCGCTTGAGTCTCTCAGGATCGGTTCCTATGTCGTGCCGACGGACGCCACGGGCCGCATCCGACTGCACTTTCGCCACTTCGATCCGTCGACGCATCTGCCGGCCTGGCGCGTGCTCGCAAACGAGATCGATCGGTCGGAGATCGAGGGACGTCTGATTCTGGTCGGCGCCACCGCAGCCGGTATCAGCGACGTGCAGAGGACCCCCCTGGAGCCGGCCGTACCGGCCGTCGAGATACACGGTCAGGCGCTCGAGCAACTCCTGCTCGAACATCATCTCTCACGGCCACAATGGGCCATAGGCGCGGAGACGCTCTTCCTTGTCGGGCTCGGCCTGTTGCTCGTTCTCGCGATGCCGCGCACCGGCATGCGCGCGGCCGCGACGATCGGTGGAGTCGCTGTCGTCGGTGCGATCTCGTTGTCCTGGTACCTGTTCGCAGCGCATCGATTCCTGCTGGACCCGGTGCAGCCGGCGTTGGTTACCGGCGTCATGTTCTTGACGTCGGCCGCTGTGATCTACGGACGCAACGAGATGGACCGCCGTCGCATCAAGAACGCCTTCAGCCGCTATGTGTCGCCCGCTCTCCTCAATCAACTGGCGGACCAGCCGACGATGCTGCGGCTCGGTGGCGAGCGCAAGGAGATGACAATCCTGTTCTGCGATGTACGCGGCTTCACGTCGATCTCCGAGCGTCTCGGCGACGACCCGATCGCGCTGACCAGCCTGATCAACCGTTTCCTGACGCCGATGACCGACGCGATCATGCGCAACCAGGGAACCATAGATAAGTACATCGGCGACTGTGTGATGGCGATCTGGAATGCGCCGGTCGTCGTCGACGGGCACCCGGCTAAGGCCTGCCAGGCTGCGCTCGACATGATCGATGAACTCGCTCACCTGAATGAAGCACTGCGTGACGAGAGCGACGAGCGTGTGTCTTCGCATCGGGCCGATGTCGAGGCCTACGAAATGGCGAAGCGGTACAGCCTCGGTATCGGCCTGCCTCGCGACGACCGCAAGGCGCTGGAGATTTATCGAGCGGAGGCGGAGGGCGGCTACGCCAATGCGCAATACAGCCTGGCAAAGGTGCTTCGCGACGGGCACGGGGTCGAGGCAGACCCCGCCGCCGCAGCCACATGGTTTCATGCGGCCGCTCAGCAAGGACATGCCCGGGCGCAGCGGCACTACGGCATGCGGTTGGCGCGAGGTGAAGGGGTGGAGCGAGATGACGAGCAGGCATTGTTATGGCTATCGCTCGCGGCCTGGCAGGGCTTCCGGGATGCAGAGAACGAAGCCGCTCGCGTCGCGCAGCATCTGTCGATGCGGCAGGTCAGCCGTATCGAGCACGACGCCCGCAACTGGCAACCCAGTCATGCAGCGACAATTCCGGTCACGCTCGACATCGGCATCGGCATCAACACCGGCGATTGCGTCGTCGGCAACATGGGCTCGGAGCAGCGGTTCGACTACTCGGTGCTTGGTGATGCGGTAAACCTTGCCGCCCGGCTGGAGGGGCAGACCAAGGAGTATGGCGTCGGCATCATCATCAGCGAGCAGACCCGGGCCGTCGCCCCCGAGTTCGCGACACTTGAATTGGATCTCGTGCGCGTGAAAGGCAAGCAGCGGCCCGAGCGGATCTTCGCCTTGGTCGGCGATCGATCGGTATTGCAGTCCAAGGCGTTCCAGACGCTTGAACGCCACCATGACGCGATGCTCGCTGCGTTCCGCGCGCAGGACTGGACGGCGGCCTCAAGACACCTGGAAGCCTGTCGAGACTTGAACGATCGCCTGGAGGATCTCTATGACATCTACGCTCGGCGCATCGCGAGCTTCGAGAGCGATCCGCCAGGGGCAGACTGGGACGGTATCTACGTTGCGACGCGCAAGTAGCATCGCCGATATCGAGCGGCGCGTGACGTGATGTCGTGGTTCGGATTGTTCACCCGGCATCGAAAGCCAGGCGGCTGGGATGCCGATGGCCGTGCCTATCGCCGCCGTGACAGCCGCCAGATGACCCTGGTCATCGACGACGAAGAGATCGTTCCCGTCGATTGGTCACTGGGCGGGTTCCGCCTGCGCGCCACGCCGCAACGCTACCCGCGCGGAACGCACTTGCATGGTCAGGTCAAGGGCGGCCCCGACTGGCCGAAAGGCGCATTCGTTGCGCAGGTCGTTTGGGCCAAGGACGACGGGGCCATCGGTCTCAGAATCATCGAGATCACGCCAGAAGTATTCCTGGCGATGGCTGACCTGAAGTCATGCTGAATCGTCACCTGTGCTCGCCGTCCGATCGGCTTCTTGTCGC
Source organism: Alphaproteobacteria bacterium (assembly GCA_040223615.1). Classification (GTDB taxonomy): domain Bacteria; phylum Pseudomonadota; class Alphaproteobacteria; genus JAVKFY01. Next base: position 892 of record JAVKFY010000048.1, on the reverse strand, counting down.
GAAACCGGCCATGTCTTGCCGACCTCTGGCGCTTACGAGCGGTTCGCGCTGAACTTGGCGCGACAGTCGACTGGCTAGGCAAGACCCTCGCGTCGACGCCTTGTGACGACCTGTTCGGCTAATTGCCGCCGCCACGACCGACCCAGGAGCGACATTCTGCCTTCCGTCCGGGCTACCTTGCGTTCGGGGGCAGCATTTCCGCCTGGTCACACGTTCCGCTCCCAGAGAGCTGGTCCAACCCGCGGCTATGGTGTCGCGGCTGCCGCTGTCATGCGATCTCCCGTTTTCATCGAGCATGCATTTCCCTTGCATAAACGATGCTGCGGACAAGCGGCAAATTTCCGCCCGATGACGTGAGATCCTGAATCTCGTCCATAAATCAGTATAGTCCGCCTGGTGCCGGTCGACGGCGAGCTGCGTGTCGCCCTGAAGGGCCGGCTCGCGGCCATCCTCGGCCTGTGCCAGAACAGCAAGAAGCCCGGCACGATCTCTCGTGACGGGCTTGCGCAATTAGAGTTGGTTGCGGGGGCACGCAACCACCGGCAACCACACTCGCGCTGGATCGCCCATATTTGAGCCTTGGCTCGACCAGCCGAAATGCCAGCTGGCGCTCACCCCAAAAGCCTTGAAGGCCAGCGCCAAAATCGTGCCTGGCCCTACCCTACCTCGACTGATGTCTGCTTATCGGCTCGTCACGTCCGTTGTTGGGGGCAGCACCGCCGTTGCATCACACAACGCTTGTTTCCGCTGCTGACCCTTGCTGTGTGGAAAGTCCGTCGTGGTTATGATTCCTGGGTGATTTGCCGGGAGTTTGCATGAAGCGGTTTGTCGAAGGCGCGGATCGGGCCCAGGCGACGCTGTTTCCTGAGTTCCTTGAGGACTGGATCGACGA
>JAVKFY010000047.1:0-99042 GCA_040223615.1 Alphaproteobacteria bacterium | reverse complement strand
GCGGCGCGGGCGTCGTCGGCGGTCGGCGCCCAGTGCACCTTGCCGCCCGCCGCCGTGCAGTTCTCCTCGAACAGCTCCAGGTAGGTGTCGAGGTTGGCCAGCGTGTGGTCCTTGATCTCGCGCGCGCGGGCCCGGTAGTCGTCGAACTCGGCCAGCCCGTCGGTGGCCTCTTTGCGCCGCGCGGTAAAGCCGACGCGCAGCATGCCCATGGCTTCGCGCAGGTTCGGGTCGGCCATCGCCTCCTTGGCGTTGTCCTTGAAGGCCGGTGCGTTCATGAACCGCATGTCAGGCGCCCTTTCCGCCGGGCGTCTCGCCGGCCAGGTTGCCGGCAATGGGCGGGGTGTCGTCGGTCATGTCGGCGAGCACCTCGGCGACGTGGCGGACCTCGACCTTGCTGCCTTGGCGCGCCAGCCGGCCGGCCATGTTCAGCAGGCAGCCGAGGTCGCCGGCGAGCAGCAGGCCGGCGCCGGTCTGCTCGACCTCGGTCAGCTTGCGGTCGACGATGTCGACGGAGATGTCGGCGTATTTCACGCAGAAGGTGCCGCCGAAGCCGCAACAGGCCTCCGGGTCGGTCATCTCGGTGAGCTGCAGCCCCGACACGCTGTCGAGCAGCTTGCGCGGCTGTTGCTTCACGTTGAGCTCGCGCAAGCCGGCGCAGCTGTCGTGATAGGTCGCGGTTGCGGCGCACTCGGCGTTCACGGTCTCGACCTTCAGCACGTCGGTGAGGAAGGAGATCAGCTCGAAGCTCTTCATCGCCAGCCGCCGGGCGCGCCGGGCCCAGGCCGGATCGTCGCGGAACAGCTCGGGATATTGTTGCGACAGCATGCCGCCGCAGGAACCGGACGGCGCCACGACATAGTCGTACGGCTCGAAGGCCTCGATCACCTGGCGCGCGATCGCCCTGGCCTCGGCGCGGGCGCCGGCATTGTAGGCCGGCTGGCCGCAGCAGGTCTGCTTCGGCACGTGGACGCGACAGCCGGCGTCCTGCATCAGCTTCACGGCGGCGAAGCCGATCGACGGGCGGAACAGGTCGACCAGGCAGGTTACCAGCAGCGCGACATTGGGGGCGGTATGGGGCGCGGACTCGGACATGGGCCCGATAAGGCCGAAGCCGGGCGGCCTCGTCAATACAGGAGTGCCGGCGGATCGACGGTCTTCGGCAGCAGCAGGTACCAGTCGCCGGCCTGTTTCATCCGTCCGGCCAGCGCGCCGGCCGCGTCGCCGGCGCCGAAAAACACGTCGCCGCGCACCGGTCCGCGGATGGCGCCGCCGGTGTCCTGCGCCAGCATCAGGCGTCGCAGCGGCTGGTCATCGGGCAGCTTGGTGTCGAGCCAGATCGGCACGCCCATCGGGTAGATGCGACGGTCGACGGCCAGCGACCGGTCCGGGGTCAGCACCACGCCCTGCGCGCCGATGGCGCCGGCGGCGGTGTTCTCGCGAAAAAACACGTAGGACGGGTTCATCCGCATCACCTTGTCGCCCTCGTCCGGGTTGGCGGCGAGCCAGGCGCGGATCGCCTGCATCGACATCCTCTCGCGCGGCACCGCGTTGCGGCGGATCAGCTCGCGGCCGATGGCGAAATAGGGATGGCCGTTCTGGGCCGCATAGCCGACCCGCATGGTGGTGCCGTCGGGCAGCGCGACCACGCCGGAGCCTTGAATCTGGAGAAAGAAGGCATCGACCGGGTCGTCCACCCAGACCAGCTCCAGGCCGCGCCCGTCGAGCGCGCCGTCGCCGATTTCCGCCCGGCTGTAGTAGGGTACCAGTTCGCCGCCCTTGACCCGGCCGGTGACGCGCTTGCCCTTGAGCTCGTCGCGGAACTTGCCGAGATCGGCGGTGATCATGTCGTCGGGCCGCTTGTGCAGCGGCACGCGGTAGGTCGCGTCGGCGGTGCGGCTGCCGCGCAGCAACGGCTCGTAGTAGCCGGTGAACAGGCCCTTGCCGGTCGTGGGGATGACCGCCACGGGCCGGAACTGGCTCTCGAAGAAGTCACGGGCGTCGCTCGCCGTCTCGGCGGCCTGGCACGCCTCGTGCCAGCCTTTCGCCTGTCCGGCCAGCCCGGCACGGCCGAGCTTGCGGTCGGCGCCGAGCCTGACCAGGCGCGTACAGGAGACCCTGAAGGCGGCCAGCGCCTTGGCGTGGTCATCGTCGGCCCAGCCCGGCAGGTCGCCGAAATCGACCACCTTGAGGCTGGCGATGGGTGCCGCCGGCGCCGGCGGCAGCGGCCGGGTCCACCACCAGGCGAGGCCGGCCGCCAGCACCGCGACCAGCAGCGCCAGCGTGATCGTCAATGGCGCCTGGCGACGGCGGATCATGGATTCTGCGAGACCATCATGCCTGGCTTCGACCCGGCGTCACCTGTGTGGCGCAAAGCCCGTCCTGGGTGGTTGATCCCGGGTCTACCTGCGGTCGCCTGGGATGATGTATGGAGAATCGCATGCCGCACGGCGCGAGAGTGAAGGGCAATCGTGGCGACGGTGCGGCGGGCGTGCGGCTCAATGCTCGCTGCGGGTCTCGATCAGGACCCAGTTCGGGTCGGACGAGCTGGTGTCGTGGGCGAAGGTCCAGATGTCGGTGACCTCGCGCTCGCGCGGCGCCTCGCCGACGATGTTGCCCTCGGCGTCCTTGGTGGCGCTGACCATCTCGGAAACGAACTTGACGGTGATTTCGGCGGTGCGGTCGACCAGCGCGGCGCCGATCACCTCGGTGGCGCGGACCGCGGTGATCGAGGTCTGCATGGTCTGATTGCGGCTCTCGCGGTCGTCGATGGCGGCAACGAAATTGCCGTACACCTCTTCGGACAGCAGCATTTTCAGGGTGTCGCGGTCGCCCTCGGCGAAGGCGGCGACGATCATCTCGTAGGCGGCGCGGGCGCCTTGCACGAACTCGTCGTAGCGGTAGGACGGGTCGGCGCCGATGATCGCGCGCAGGCCCTCGTCGACCTCGGCATCGCCGGTCAGCTTCTGGCTCATCCCCGGCGGCGGCGGCGGCGCGTTCGGCCGGTTCGGGATCGAAACGACATTGTCGTCCTTCGATTCCGGCCGGGTGACCGGGCTCGGGCGCTGGCGCTCGTTGCCGGTACGACGACCGAGAACGCTCCGCAGGCGCAGGAAGATAAACCCTGCAACCATGGCGAAGAAGATGATGTCCAAGAACTGTAGGCCGTCGCCCATATTGGCTCGCCAGCACAAATTGCCGCGAAACTGGGTCTCCGCCGCGGCCATCCGCAGCTTAGAATCGCGGTTACGCAAAGTCCAGTAACCCGCCGACGACCGGAACCGGCGACGGGCGGTTCGACTCCTTACATAGAGACGTGGAAGGATCGGAACAATGCCAGCCTTGATATTGCTTTGTTTATTCATCGGCGTGCCGCTCGTCGAAATCGCCGTTTTCATCCAGGTCGGCGACCGGATCGGCCTGTGGCCGACGCTCGCCATCGTCATCGCCACGGCGGTCGCGGGCACTTTCATGCTGCGGCTGCAGGGCATGATCACGCTGATGCGGGCCCGCTCGGCGCTGGAGCGCGGCGAGATGCCGCTGGCGGAAGTGTTCGACGGCGCCTGCCTGCTGATCGCCGGCGCCCTGCTGCTGACGCCGGGGTTCGTCACCGACGCGGTCGGTGGGCTGCTGTTCCTGCCACCGGTGCGGCTCGGCCTGCGCAAGCTGCTGGGCCGCTTTTTCCGGCCGATCCACGTGCGCCGGTCCCGCGACGACGGCACCATCGACGGCGAATACACCGTGGTCGAGCCGGATCCCGACCGGCTGCCGCCGCGCGACGGCTTGTAAGTCGGCGTCGCTGCGTGCTAGAGCGATTTCCGCTCACGCGGGACCGGCACCGGCCCACTCCCCCACCCGGCTACCCATCGCCAGTATCCTTGTGGGTGGCCGGGTGGGGGAGTGGGCCGGTGCAGACTCAACATGAAACGCTCCAGCCAGCCGTGCGCGCCATCGGCGATGCACATCCTGGCGCCGAGTTTGAGAGGCCGACATGTCCGACAATCCGCAAGCGCCCGGCGCCCAGCCGGCTCAGCCCGGCACCGATCCGAACGCGCCGCGCATCCAGATCAACGCGCAGTACCTGAAGGACCTGTCGTTCGAGAACCCGAACGCGCCGCAGAGCCTGGCGCAGCAGTCCGGGCCGCCGCAGATCCAGGTCTCGGTCGACGTCGGCGCGCGCAATTTCGGCGACGGCCGCTACGAGATCGAGCTGAAGATCAACGGCGAGGCCAAGCGCGACGATCAGGTCGCGTTCATGGTCGAGCTGGTCTACGCGGGCCTGTTCACGCTGCACAATGTCGACGAGAACACCACGCGGCTGGTCTGTCTGATCGAATGCCCGCGGCTGCTGTTCCCGTTCGCCCGCCGGGTGATTTCCGATGCGACGCGCGACGGCGGCTTTCCGCCGCTGCTGCTGGAGCCGATCGACTTCGCCGCGCTGTACCGCCAGCAGGCGGAGAAGCAGCAGGCCCAGGCCGGCAACGGCGGCGCCGCCCCCGACGGCGACGGCACGCCGCCGACGAGCTGAGGCGCGTAGCGGCGACGCGCATCGCCGCGCCCGACAGGCGCGACGCATTGCGTCGAGGGCTGGCTTGTCAATGTGAGCGTGCTGCTGCGCGCTTACGGGTCGCGGCTCAAACCCTGGGCTTCCAGCCCGTCGAGATATTTTTGCCAGACCTCGGCCTGGGTCTCGCCGAGTTCGCGCAGGTAGCTCCAGGTGTAGAGGCCGGTGTCGTGCAGGTCGTCGAATTTCAGCCGCACCGCGTAGTTGCCGACCATTTCCAGGTCGATGATGCCGACGTGGCGGCGGCCGGCCGGGATCGTCTTGCCGCCGCCGTGGCCCTGAACCTCGGCCGACGGGCTCTCCACCCGTAGCAATTCGGCCGGCAGGAAAAACTGCTTGCCGTCGTCGAAACTGACCTCCAGCACCTTTTCGGCGCGTTTCAGGCGCAGTTCGGTGGGCCAGGGATTGCGGGCCGGCGCCATCAGCCGTTCTCGTCCAGGCTGCGTGCCTCATCGACCAGCATGATCGGGATGCCGTCGCGGATCGGGTAGGCCAGCCGCGCCGCGTCGGAGATCAGCTCCTGGCGCTCGCGATCATAGCGCAGCGTTGTCTTGGTCAGCGGGCAGACCAGCATTTCCAGCAGTTTCGGGTCGACGCCGCCGTCTGCATTGCTGTCCGTGTCGCTCATGGCCTGATGCCTCTAGTGCCTGGCGGGCGGGGCGCCGCCGTCATCGTCATCGTCGTCGCCGGTGCCGGCGCCACGTTGCAGCGCGGCCATCTCCAGCAGCGCCGTCAGCACGCGGGCGCGCTCGATCACGTCGGTGCTCTCCAGCAGCGCCTGCTTCTCGTTCGGCTGCAGCGGGCAGATCACCGCCAGGTGGTCGACCAGGGTCGCGGCCGGCGCCTTGCCGATGGCGTCCCAGTCGGCCTGGGTGTTCAGCACTTCGAGATAGGCGCGCAACGCCAGCAACAGGCGGGCACGGTCGATGGCGTCGTCGTCGGCGGTCTCGGAGAGGTCGGTGGCGAAAGTCTGCCAGTCGGCCAGCACTTGGCGATATTTCGTCGTCGCCGGCAGTTCCTGATCGATGCGAAAGCGGCTGACGCCGGTGAGAGTGATCAGGAAGCGGCCGTCGTCGGATTCCTGATAGGCGGTGATGCGCCCGGCGCCGCCGACGTCGTAGATCGGCGGTGTCATCGGGTCGCGGCCCGGACCGGAGGGTTGCACCATGCCGATCAGGCGATGGCCGGCCATGGCGTCGGTGATCATGTCGAGATAGCGCGGCTCGAAGATGTTGAGCGGCAGCCGCGTGCCCGGCAGCAACAGCACGCCGGGCAGCGGAAACACCGGGATGGTGCGCGGCAGGTCGTCAACGGAAGAGACATCCGACGGCATGAGCTAGAGCGTTTCCGGCTTACGCGGCGCCCGCATCAGCCCGCGCCCCCGCCCGGCCAGCCAACGCCAGTATCCTCGTGCGTGGCCGGGCGGGAGAGCGGGCTGGTACGGACTGAACATCGAACGATCTAGCTGAACAGGATCGCGCTCAGCTTGCGGCGCGCCGCGACGGTGACCTCGTCCATCGGGCCCCAAGCCTCGAACAGTTTCAACAGCTGCTTGCGCGCGGCCTCGTCGTCCCAGGTGCGGTCGAGGCGAATGCACTCGACCAGGGTGTCGGCGGCCTCCTCGCGGCGGTTGGCGGCGACATAGGCGTTGGCCAGGTCGAAGCGGGCCTGCTGGTCGGTCGGATCGGCGGCCACCGCCTGTTCCAGCGCGCCGAGGTCGCCGGCCTCGCCGGACTGCTCGGCCAGCTCGATGGCCGCCCGCGCGCCGGCGATCTCCGGCTTGCCGGCGATCGACGGGTCGGCCTGTTCGAGGATCTGCTTGGCCTGCTCGATGTCTCCGTTGGCGAGGTAGCACTGTGCCAGGCCGCCCAGCGCGCCGGGGTTCTGCGGTTCCGCGCGCAGGATCTGGGCGAAATAACCGGCCGCGCGGTCAATGTCGCCGGCGTCCATTGCCGCCTTGGCCGCTTCCAGGGCCTGTTCCATCGGCGAGGGGCCGACATCGCCGGTCAGGCGCTGCACGAAGCTGCGAATCTGGCTCTCGGGCAGGGCGCCGACGAAGCCGTCGACCGGCTGGCCCTTGTCGAAGGCGTAGACCGCCGGGATCGACTGGATGCGCAGCTGCTGGGCGATGGACTGGTTCTCGTCGACGTTGATCTTCACCAGCTTGACCTGGCCGGCGGCCTCGCGGACCACCTTCTCGATCATCGGGCCGAGCGTCTTGCACGGGCCGCACCACGGCGCCCAGAAGTCGACGATGACCGGCACCTCCTGGCTGGCGGCGATCACGTCCTCGGCGAATGTCGCCTCCGAACTGTCCTTGATCGTGCCCTCCGGCGCGCCGAGATTCTCGCCGATGATCGGTTCCATGTCGGGATGTCCTTCGTTCCAGTCGCGGCGCTGCCGCCGGCGCTCAAATCGCGGTGCTGCGGCCGGCCCGCGGCTGCCTTGATAATAAAGGCGGTTGGCCCGACCGGTGCAAGGGGCTCATAGGTCGACGATCGTTGGCTCGTGACCGCCGGCACGGATGAACTTCAGCAGGTCGTCGGGACGGATCGCGGTGGTCATGGTGTTGACCAGCGGGTGGTAGTTCAGCGGGTCGTGTTCGAGCATCGCCTTGTGCAAGACCACGTTCACTCGCTGTTCGGGGTCGTTGATCAGGGCGAAGGGCGTCACCGAGCCCGGGATCACGCCGAGAAACTCCATCAGACGGTCGGCACTGCCGAAGCTGAGCCGGCCGGCGCCGATCCTGTCCGGCAGCGTGCCCAGGTCGACCGCCTGGTCTTCCAGCGCCACCACCAGGTAGTTGCGCTTCTTCTTGTCGCGCAGGTACAGGCTTTTGCAGTGGCCGCCGGGAAGCTGGCCGCGCAAGGCCTTGCTGTCCTCCACGGTGAACAGCGGCGGATGCTCCACTGTCGTGGTGGCGATGCCGAGTTCGTCGAGGCGGCGGAACAGGTCTTCCGGGGTCGCGGGCATGGCCCTCGCATAGCGGCTTTGCGCGCTGGAGGGAACCCGCTTGCGCCGACCGCGAATTTTCGTATATTCCCCCGGCTTGCGCCCGGCCCTTCAGGCCTCGGCGTGTACCCACGGATGCGGGCGTAGCTCAGGGGTAGAGCACAACCTTGCCAAGGTTGGGGTCGTGAGTTCGAATCTCATCGCCCGCTCCACTTTTCCGGTCCTTTCGTTGCCCTGGCATTGCCCATGGCGATGGAACCCATACCGGACCCAAGCCTTTATATATGGTTAACGGTCATCGTGCGGCGGAGCTGCGGCGCGGCACGCCGGAACCGCATGGGGGCGTGACATGTACACAGATGGCTTCCAGCTGGACGACGATCCATTCAAGGCTTCCAGTGCCAGCATCGCCACCGGGCAGGGGAACTTTGCCGACATTTTCGGCAAGGTGCGCGCGGCGCTCGCGGCGCGCCGGCGGGTCATCGTGCTGCTGGGCGCGCCGGGGCTGGGCAAGAGCGCGCTTTTGCGGCTGCTGGCCGGACAGCTCGCGGCTGACGGCACCGCCACCGTGCTGCGCCATGCCAACCGCTGGCGCGAAGCCGACGACCTGATCGACGAGGCCCGGCGGGACGAGGCGGCGGTGCTTCTCGTCGACGACGCCGCCGACTTCGGGGCCGAGGCGTTGGGCCGGCTGCTGGCCCGGCCGGCGGCGAGCGAACGCCGGATGGTGCTGGCCGGGCAACCGGGATTCGCCGATCGGCTCCGCCGTGCCTGCCCGGCGGAGATGGCCGAGGACGATATCGTGGTGCTGACGCTGGAACCGCTGCCGCCGGCGGACGTCGGCGCCTTCATCGACGAAAAGCTGGCGATGGCGGGCGGCCGCCGGAACGAGATATTCGAGGCGTCGGCGGTCAACGCGATCGCCGCGGTCAGCGAGGGCATACCGCGTCAGATCAATCGCCTGTGCTCGACCGCGCTGTTCCTGGCCTCGCTGACGGACAACGAGCGGATCGATGCCGCGATCGTGGCCGAGGCGGCGGCGGGCATGGAGCTGGCGAAGGGCTCCACGGCCGCGTTGGCCGCCACCGAACCGCCCGAGACCGCCGCGCCGACCAGCCATTTGCCGGTGCCGGCGCCAATGCCGTTGGCCCGGCCGCAGCGGCTTGGCGGAATCGACTTGCGCATGGCGGCCGGTGCCTGCCTCGCGCTGGCGGCCGCGATCGGCATTGGTGCATTCGCGACGTATGTCGCGCCGGAGCGCACCAAGCCGGCTGACGTCGCCTTCATTGCGGCGCTGGCGCCCGCGGCCGGCGGACCGCAACCCGCGGCCGAACCGACACCGGTGCAATCGCCGCAGCTGGCGGGTGACACGGCGGCACGCGAACCCGACCCGGTGGCGGCGACATCGCCGTTCGAGCGGCGCGCGATGGTGCAACCGGTCGTGCTGGCCGGCGACACGGGCATCCGCGAACCCGATCCGCGCGCGGCGGCGGCGGTCTTCGCGCGTCGCGCCGCGCCGGCGCCGCTGGTGCTCGCGGGTGACGTGGCGGCACGCGAGCCCGACCCGGTCGTGGCTGCGAGGCCGCATCACCGGCGGGCGGTTGGCTGGAGCTTTGCGGAGCGACCGCCTTCCCGGCCCGCACCGCTGCGGCTGGCCGGCGACAGCGAGGCGATGGAGCCGGATGCGATCGGCGCCGCCCGGCCGTTCCGACGGCAAGCCCGGACGCTGGCCTTCGCCGACGTGGCCAGGCCGGCGGCGAACGAGACCGACGTGATCGCCGCGCTGCTCGCGCGCGGGGCGGCCCAGGTGAAGGCCCTAAAGCTGACCACGCCGGCGACCGACAACGCCCTCGACACTTACTTGCACCTGCTGTCGCGGGCACCGCACCACCCGGGCGCGCTGGCCGGCATCGAGACCATCGCGAAGACCTATGTCTCGCTGGCATGGTCGGCACAGGACCGTGGCAAGTGGCGCCAGGCTGGGCGTTATGCCGAACGGGCGCGCGAACTGGCGCCGACGGATCCCGGCGTGCGCAAGCTGCTGGCGTGGCGCGCGGCCCGCGGTGAGCCCGGCGCCCGACCGGTGCCACGCCGGCCGGTGGTGGCGGATGGGCCGGCGATGCTGCCCCGGTCGCTGATCCGCGACCCCACCGCGCTGCGCCGGGCGTTGGCGGACGGGGCGAGCACTCGCGGACATTACGCCGACGGCCACACGCCGCTGACGCTGGCCGCGCAGTCGCGCCGGCACGCCTCGATCGAGCTGCTGCTCGATGCCGGTGCCGACCCGAACCGCGCCGCCACGACCTCCGGCTGGACCGCGCTGACCTATGCGGCGTGGCAAGGCGACGCGGGCCTGGTGCAACGGCTGCTGGAGGCCGGGGCACAGCCGGACCTGCCGACCGACGACGGACAGTCGCCGTTCCTGGTGGCGGCGATCAATGGCCACCGGGTGGCCGCGTCGCGGCTGCTTGCGGCCGGCGCCGATCCGAACCGGCGCACCGTCAATGAGTGGACCGCGCTGATGTACGCGGTCTGGGACGGGCGGGTGGACATGGTCGACCTGATCCTGCGCGAGGGCGGTGACCCCAGGCTGGTGAACCAGCAGGGCCTGACCGCTGCCGATCTGGCGCAGGAACGCAACGGCGATGCCAGCATCAGCCTGCTGCTGGCACGCGATGGCCGGGCCGCCGGCGCCCAGGGGCGCTAGGTCCGCGCTGCCATCCGCCGTTCAGCCAGCAACGGTGGACCGGACCAATTGGCCGGTTTCACGGCGAGGTTAATGGCCGTCGCATTTCACGGCCTGGGCTGTACGATCCCCGCTGGCGCAGGCATGGTGTCGACGAGCGGGGAGATTGAGACATGAATACCGTACGCGTGGTCTGCGGGCACGATTGCCCGGACATGTGCTCGTTGCTGGCCCAGGTCGAGAACGGCCGGGTGGTGAAGGTCTCCGGCGACCCGGACCAGCCCTATACCGCCGGCTTCGCCTGCACCAAGGTCAACCGCGACGCCGATCTGGTGCATTCGCCGGCCCGCCTGACCACGCCGCTGCGCCGTGTCGGCGCGAAGGGCGAGGCAAGATTCGAGCCGATCACGTGGGACGAGGCGCTGGACGAGATCGCCAGCCGCTGGCGGGCGATCATCGCCGAGTCCGGACCCGAGGCGATCCTCGGCTATGCCTACAGCGCGCACCAGGGGCTGATCAATCGCGGCCTGGTCGGCGGCCTGTTCCATGCGCTGGGCACCAGCCGGCTGCAGGCCGGGACAGTGTGCGATACCTGCTGCGAGACCGCCTGGGACGTGACCGTCGGGCCGGTCGGTGGCGCCGATCCGGAGTCGGTCGACAAGTCCGACCTGATCGTTGCCTGGGGCGCCGACCTGATGGCGACCAACGTGCACTTCTGGGCGCGTGCCGAACAGGCGCGCAAGCGCGGCGTGAAGATTGTCGTCATCGACCCGCGCCGCAGCCGCACGGCGGAGAACGCGGACTGGCACCTGCCGATCGCGATCGGCACCGACGCGGCGCTGGCGCTGGGGCTGATGCACATCCTGGTGCGCGACGGGCTGGTCGATCGCGCCTATGTCGAGGCCAACACGGTCGGCTTCGACAGGCTTGAAAATGACGTGCTGCCGCGCTTCGCGCCGGACCGCGTGGCCGAGATCACCGGCCTGGCGGCCACCGATGTCGAGAAGCTGGCGGCGATGTACGGCGCGGCAAAGACCTCGTTCATCCGCCTCGGCGAGGGCATGACGCGGCTGGCGCGGGGCGGCCAGGCGCTGCGCGCGGTGACGGTGCTGCCGGCGCTGACCGGGGCCTACGGCCGCGAGGGCGGCGGCGCGCTGCTGCTGACCGCCAGCTCGTGCCACATCGACTATGACTTCGTGCGCAAGCCGTCCGGCCCGGCCAGCGCCCGCATGGTCAACCAGCTCAGGCTCGGCGAGGCGTTGCTGGAAATGCGCGATCCGCCGCTGCGTTCGGTGTTCATCGCCGCCAACAACCCGGCGGTGACGTGTCCGGAGGTGGAGAAGGTGCGCCGCGGCCTGGCGCGCGAGGACCTGTTCACCGTGGTGCACGACCCGTTCATGAGCGCGACGGCGCGCTACGCCGATATCGTGCTGCCGGCGACCACCTACCTGGAGACCGAGGACCTGCAACGCGCCTACGGCACCTACTGGATGCAGTACTCGAACCAGGCGATCGCGCCGGTCGGCGAGGCCCGCTCGAACGTGCGCGTGGCGCAGGAGCTGGCGCGGCGCATGGGCCTGACCGACGCGGTGTTCTCGATGAAGGAGCCGGAGATCGCCGCGGCGATGCTGAAGGGCAGCGATTACGACGCGGAACGGGTGGTCGGCGGCCCGCCGCTGCGCATGCCGGCGCCAGCGGCGCAACCCTTCGCGACGCCGTCGGGCAAGCTGGAGATCTATTCCGAGCAGCTCGCGGCCCAGGGCGTGTCGCCGCTGCCCGACTGGGAGCCGGACCCGGAGGATGAGGCCGAGGCGGCGCGCTGGCCGCTGCGGCTGCTGACCGCGCCGGGCTATTTCCAGGCGCACACCGCCTATGCCGGCGTCGAATTCCTGCGCGGCCGCGAGGGCGAACCGCACTGCGTGCTGCACCCGGAAGACGCCAAGTCGCGCGGCCTCGACGACGGGCAGGCAGTGAAGCTGTTCAACGATCGCGGCGCGGTCGGCCTGAAGCTACGGGTCAGCGACGAGGTGCAGCCGGGCGTGATCCTGGTCCCCGGCCAGCGCCCGGACGCGGAGGCGGTGTCCGGCACCGTCAACATGCTGTGCCCGGACCGCTTCACCGACATGGGCGAGGGCGCGACCTATCAGAGCACCTGGCTCGACGTCGCCGCGTGGGGCTAGCTCAGTTTGCCGCACGCAACGTCGCGGCGAGCTGGCGCCGCAGAAACGGGACGAGCGCTTGCCAGTCACCTCGCATGGCCCGCGCCGCCGCCGCGCCATAGTCGTCGTCGCGGCGCGGCCGCATGCGCACGAAGATCGGCAGGCCGTAACGCATCGCGATGTAGGCGATCCACAGCCGGCCGGACCGGCCATTGCCGTTGACGAAGGGGTGTATGCGCACCCACTCGCCGTGGGCCCAGGCGCAGACCTCGATCACCGCCCGCAGGTTGTCGACGGTCAGATCGCTGCCTGCGGGAATTTCGCTGTCGAGTTGCACGATTACGCGCCGCAGCCGTCGCTCGAAATCGGCCAGTTCGGCGGCCACCTGACCCGGCGGCGTGGCTTCGACGCCAAGGACGCCTACCCGAATGTGCTCTACGCCCGGTTCGCCTCGAAATCGCCCGACATAGGCGGGATCCGGGATCGCAAGATCACGCATGATCGCGGCGTGCCAGTCGCGCATCATGGCAACTGTCGGGCGCTCCCGTCGCGTCGCCGACCGCCGCGCATGGACGACAACGTCGCGTAGATTTCCGTCGAGCTCCGGGCTGTCCGAGTCCCAGTCAGGCATCCAGGATCGCGCGAACTTTCCTTGTCAGCGCCGGAACCTGCTCCTCGGCGGCGTCGGTTATCACACTGCCTTCGGCGGGATCGTCTTCGACCGCCAGCTCGGCCTTCACCGCGGCATTGATGGCTTGTTCGAAATCCGGGTCGCGTTCGCGGTAGGCGCGAAGGTCATCCAGCAGAGCCGACAGCTCGCCCTCCACCGTTGCCGCCTCGCGAGCGACGAAATCCTTCAACGCGATGTTGGCGATGCGGTTGAAGGTCATGCCCCGGACCTTCCCGATCCGTTCGATGATTTGCTTCAGTTCCGACTCAACCCGCACGGTCGTGGCGATGCGATCCATCCCTGAACTCCCACGATGGCCGGAGAATATCTCCGACGATTTCGATAGCAAAACTAAGAAATGATATCAAAAAAGAGATTTGATGAAAAGATGGCGGTAATTCTGGAGAATACAACCGGAAAAACGTTGGACGCGCCGGTATCCCCGTACTGTGCCGTCTGTGCACGATGATTGAAAATCCACTGCCGTGAGTGAAGACGCCATGACCGAGACCACAGGCCCGCTGGCCGGGATCCGGGTGATCGACCTGACGATCAACGTGCTGGGGCCGATGGCGACGCAGTTGATGGGCGACATGGGCGCCGACGTGGTCAAGGTCGAGCCGCCGGCGGGCGACCCGATGCGCGAGATGGGGCCGCGCCGATCGCCTGGCATGGCGACGCATTTCGTCTCGTTCAACCGGTCGAAGCGCTCGGTGGTGCTGGACCTGAAGCAGCCGGACCAGCTTGAAAAGCTGATGGCGCTGGTCGATGGCGCGGACGTGTTCGTGCACAATATGCGCGCGGCCGCCGCGGCGCGGCTCGGCATCGGGCCGGACGCGGTGCGGGCGCGCAACCCCGCCATCGTCTATGCCTACGCCACCGGCTATGCCAAGGATGGGCCGAAACGCGACCGGCCGGCCTTCGATGACGTGATCCAGGGCGAAAGCGGCATCGCCGGCCTGATCGGGCAGGCCAACGGCGAGCCGCGCTACATGCCCTACGCGATGGCCGACAAACTCTGCGGCGTGTACCTGGCGATGGCGGTGAACGCCGCGCTGGTGCATCGCGAGCGCAGCGGCGAAGGGCAGGTCGTGCACCTGCCGATGCTGGAGACCATGGTCTCGTTCAACCTCGCCGACCATATGTGGGAGATGGCATTTTCCGGCGAGCCGGCCGACGCCGGCTTCCCGCGCATGTTCTCGCCGAACCGTCGCCCGTATCCGACCAAGGACGGCTACATCTCCCTGCTGGCGGTGACCGACGCGCAGTTCCGGCGGCTGTTCCGCGTGCTGGCGCGCGACGACCTGGCCGACGATCCGCGCTTCGCCACCATGGTCGGGCGCAACCAGAATGTGCGCGAGCTCGGCGGCATTGTCGCGGCCGCGATCTCCGAGCGCAGCACCGCCGAGTGGCAACGCCGGCTGGACCAGGCCGACATCCCGAACGCGCCGATGAACACGCTGACCGACCTGTTCGCCGACCCGTACCTGTGGGCGCAGGGCCTGCTGCGGCGCTACGAACACCCCAGCGACGGCACCTACACCGAGATCGGCTTCCCGATCGACTTCGCCAGTACACCGGCCGGCGCCACGCGGCCGCCGGCGCGGCTCGGCGAGCACGACGACGAGGTCTTCGGCAAGGCGGACTGAAGTCGAGCAACCGGCTTGACGGACCGAAACTTTCTCGCTACATACCAACCAGTCGGTTTGTAGCGAGGGTCGAATGCCGAAAGGTCGAGGCGAAGCGCGGGAAAAGTTGCTGCAGGCGGCCGTCGACGTGATCCGGGCGAAGGGCTACATCGCCGCCACGGTCGAAGAGCTGTGCCAGCGCGCCGGCGTGACCAAGGGCGCCTTCTTCCACCATTTCCAGTCGAAGGAAGATCTCGGGGTCGATGCCGCGGCCTATTGGTCGGAGACCACGGACGCGGTTTTCGCGGCGGCGCCCTACCAGCAGATCGCCGATCCGGTCGACCGGGTGCTGGCCTATGTCGAGTTCCGCAAGTCGCTGCTGACCGGCGCCATCGCCGGCTTCACCTGTCTGGTCGGCACCATGGCGCAGGAAGTCTACGACACCCATCCGCCGATCCGGCAGGCTTGCGCCGACAGCATCCTCAATCACGCCGGGCAGGTTGAGCGTGACATCGCCGCGGCGATGGCGGCAACCGGCGTCGAGATCGAGGGCGGTGCGCGCGGCCTGGCGCTCTACACCCAGGCGGTGCTCCAGGGCGCCTTCGTGCTGGCCAAGGCGACCGGCGATCCGGCCGTCGCGGCCGGCTGCGTCGACCATCTGCACCGCTATCTGCAACAGCTTCTTCGGCCGGACACGACCGAGCAAGCGAACTGATCCCCAACAGGAAAGAACGCCCACATGCCGCACACCATTCGCCTGCACCACGTGCTCACCGCCAAGCCGGACAAGGTCTATCGCGCCTTCGTCGAGCCGGATGCGCTGGCCAGCTGGGTGCCGCCCTTCGGCTTCGTCTGCACCGTTCATGAGCTGAACGCCACGGTCGGCGGCACGCACCGCGCCTCGTTCCGCAACTTCACCACCGGCGAGAGCCATGCCTTCGGTGGCGCCTATCTCGAGGTCGTGCCCGACGAGAAGCTGGTCTACACCGACGTCTTTGACGACCCCAACCTGCCGGGCGAGATGACGATCACGGTGACGTTGAAGGCAGTGTCGGTCGGAACCGAGCTCAGCATCGTTCAGGAGGGCGTGCCGGAGATGATTCCGGCGGAAGCCTGCTACCTCGGCTGGCAGCAATCCCTGCAGAAGCTCACGAGCCTCCTCGAGCCCGAGATCAATCAATAGGCGAGAGGGTCGCCAGTCCTCGGCCCCTGCCCAATACAGGAGACGCGCAATGACCTATGTCGATGGATTCGTGCTCGCGGTGCCGACGGCGAACCGCGAGGCCTACTGCAAGATGGCGGCCGATGCCGGCGTCGTGTTCAAGGAACACGGCGCGGTCGCTTTCATCGAGTGCTGGGGCGATGACGTGCCCGACGGCGAGGTCACCTCGTTCCCGATGGCGGTGAACTGCAAAGCTGACGAGACCGTGGTGTTCTCGTGGATCGTCTGGCCCTCGCGCGAGGTCCGCGACGCGGGCAACAAGAAGGTCATGGCCGACCCACGCCTGAAGATGGGCGACGACATGCCATTCGACGGCAAGCGACTGATCTACGGCGGCTTCACCCCGATCGTCGAGCTCTGAGGCAGGAGACCGCCGATGGCGACGATCAGGCAGAAGATCTCCCCGTTCCTGTCCTTCCAGGACCAGGCCGAGGAGGCCGCGCGCTTCTATGTCTCGGTGTTCGAGGACAACCGCATCGTCGACGTAGCCCACTACACCGCCGCGAATCCCGACCAGGAAGGGGCCGTCATGCTGGTCACCTTCGAACTCGCGGGCCAGCGGTTCTATGCCCTGAACGGCGGGCCGAACGATCCGTTCAATCTATCGGTCTCGCTGCTGGTCGAATGCGAGACGCAGGCCGAGATCGACAGGTTCTGGGCCCGGCTCACCGAGGGCGGCGAGGAGGCGCCGTGCGGCTGGCTCAAGGACCGCTACGGTCTGGCCTGGCAGGTCGCGCCGCGACGGCTGCTCGAACTGGTCACCGGCGCCGACCGCAAGGTGGCCGAAGCGGCGATGCGGGCGATGTTCGAGATGAAGAAGATCGTCCTGGCCGATATCGAACGCGCGGTGGCGTCTTGAGGCTTTGCCGCCGGACAACCCAATTGTCCGGCGCCGCGCGCGGACGTAGGCTGGCGCGAGGAGGATGCCCGCGATGAACAAGCCGGTCACAGCCACCACCTACGGCCCTGAGGAAGCCGCGATGCAGGCCTATCTGGCCGAGGGCGAGTGGCGCGCCATGGGCCTGGGCAACCGCGGGCCGATCCGGTTCACCGATGACGGTGCGCTGCACCCGGACATCCTGGAGGCGTACTGGCGCTGCGGCTTCTATGTGTTCGAGGGCGTGCTGCGGCCGGAGGAACTGGACGACCTGAAGGCCGACGTCGCCAGCATCTTCGACCGGCTGCCGGTAAGCCCCGGCGCCGACGTCGACAAGCATGGCCGGCCGGCGCTGACCGCGGACAACCAGGCACCGACGATCTTCTGGTCGAAGCCGCTGGGCGATCCGGCCGGCGGCACCGATTTCGCCGGCGGCCGGCACCCGGTGAAGATGCACGAGCCGCAGGCGGCGGCCGACGCGCCCGACGAAATCGTCTACCTGATGCTGGGGTCGTTGCAGTTCTCCGATGCGTGCCTGCGTGCCTATGGCCACCCGGACCTGCTGCGCGTCGCGGCGGCGGTCAACGGCGACGACTTCACGCCGTTCAACGAGGCGCTGTTCTTCAAGGAACCGGGCCTGGGCGCCTCGGTGGCGTGGCACCAGGACGGCCTGACGCACTGGGACAGCCCGGACTGGGACCAGGGCAGCCACGGCTTCAACTTCATGGGCCAGGTCTACGGCTGCACGGCGGCGAATGGCGTCTGGGTCGTGCCGGGCTCGCACAAGGCCGGCAAGCTCGATATCCGCAAGCTGGTGGCGGAGGCGGGCAGCGAGCGGCTGCTCGGCGCCGTGCCGCTGATCTGCGCGCCGGGCGACGTGGCGATGACCAACCGCCAGACCCTGCACGGCTCGTTCGCCAACACTTCGGAGCACTGGCGGGTGACGGTGAACATGGGGTTCCACCGGCGGCGCTCGGTGCTCGGGGTGGAGGCCGGCGGCGTGCACAACGCGGCAGCGGTCTACGACGCGGCGCGCATCGAACGGCGCAGCCGCCTGATCGGCTATGCCATCGACGCACGGCGGCAGCGTTTCCCCGACGAGACGCCCTTTGTCCACAGGCCGCACGCCGAGGCCGGCCTGACCTATCGCTGGGACGAGGCGGCGCGGGCCGACATCAAGGACTACAACCTGGAAGACCTGTCGATCTGAACGGGTGATGAGCGCCGAACTCTGGCTGCTGCTGGGCGCGGCATTCTGGGGCCTGGTGCACGTCGGCGCGGCAGCGTTCAGCTACAAGGCGCAGGTCGGCAATACCTACGCCGTCGGCGCGCGCGACGACGACCTGCCGCTCCACGCGGCGGGCGTGCGGTGGCTGCGGACCTTCGCCTGGAATATCGCGACGCTCGGCATCGTGGTGGCGGCGGGACCGGACAGAAGAACCGCAACCGCCTGATCCAGCTACTGGACGTGGATGCCTCGGACAAGCCCACGGGTGTCCGGTTCAGGCTTCGCGCGGCGTTCAGACGCATCCTTTTGATAACAATCGGTTGCGCGGTCCCGCGGCTGGAGTGGACGGACTACCATAGGAACCTCGTCATTCCTGCGAAGGCAGGAATCCAGACCGGCCGCTGTGGCGGTTTCACGCGGAGCTTGCCGATGCGGGTTCGCGGAACCCGCCAAGGCGACCTTTAGGTCGCCTTGCTCGGCAAGGGAGTCGCGGAGCGCCGATCCGAGCAGCTCCGCGTTCCCCGCGGCTCCGCGTGCCCATATCAACGTTGCCTGGATGCCAGCCTGCGCTGGCATGACGCGTGTTGTTGGTCCCGCCAGAGCTTAACCGGACACCCGTAGGACAAGCCGGAGCATGACGACGGTGCCAGGAACGCGGCGCTCCCGGCGGGTGCTTCAGCGTGGCGGCAGCAGCTTGTGGGCCTGGGCGCGGCGGAACCACTTGGCGAGCATCACCTCGGTGTCGATGCACTCGTGGAAGCCGGCCTGGCGCAGCTTGATGGTCGAGGAATGCGCCGGGGTCGCCGGGCGGTCGCGGCCGTAGCCGAGGCAGATGTCGGCATACTGGAAGGCGATGCCGACAAGCTTGTCGAGGTCCGGTTCGGCCAGGTCGTGTCGCTCGGCGAGGCTGCGCCATTCGCCGGCGCGGCCCGGCATGTTCTCGGCCATCGAATAGGGGAGGTCCTGGCCCGGCGCCATGCCGAGCGCATCGGCGACGGCGGGCCACACCGCCGGCCAGGTGAACACGTCGCCGTTGGTGACGTTGAAGACCTGGTTCGCGGCGTTCGGGCTCCGCCCGGCCCAGCCGATCACCCGGGCCAGCAGGTCGGCATCCACCGCCTCGCCGACGCGCGGCGCGCCACCGGGGAAGTGCAGCGGCTGGCCGGTCTCGGCCAGCAGCGCGCCGTAGACCCCGAGCGGCGGGATCAGGTCCATCGGCCCGCCCGCCGCCTCGCCGAAGATCAGCACCGGGCGCAGGATGGTCCACGACCAGGTCGCGGCGGCCGCGCGCGCCAGCAGCAGGTCCTGCTGCGCCCAGTAGAAGTTCGGGTGTTCGAACTCGTCGCGGTTCTCGCGCGCGGGCACCGGCATGCGGCGCACATGGGTACCGTAGGCTTTCGTGCCTTGCAGCAAGGTCACGTGGCGCAATTCGCGCGCGACCGGCAGCAGCGCGTTCATCAGGTTGGCGAACATCGCCGCGTTGGTCTCGATCTGAAGCGGGTCGAGCCAGCCGTCGTAGAGCTGCGGCCGTTCGTAAAGCGCGGCGTAGACCAGATGGGTGACGTCGTCCCAGTCGATCGCCGCGGCCTGGCAGGCTTCGGCATCCATCAGGTCGAGGGAAAGATGCCGGGCGCCATGGGCGCGGCGCGGCGGCCGGCGCGACAACGCCACCACGTCGCAGTCGCCCGCTTCCGCGAAATGCTCCAGCGCCGCCAGCCCCACCACGCCGGTGGCGCCGGCGACCAGGACCTTGCGTCCGCCGCCGGTCATGTCAGCTACGCGCCTGCGTCGACGCCGCGGTCTGCCCGAACAGGTTTTTTCTCTCTTCCTCGCTGGGCGAGCCCTGGCGGCGCAGGTCCTTGCCGAGGTCGACGGCGCGCTGCACTGCCGGGCGCTCCTTGATCCGGTTGCGCCAGGCCGCGACGTTGGGGAAGGCGTCGAGCGAGGCGCCCAGCGGCTTGGCGATCAGCACCCAGGGCCAGCAGATCATGTCGACGATGGAGTAGTCGTCGAGGATGAAGTCGCGCCCGTCGAGCTGGCGTTCGAGCACGCCGAGGCAGCGGTCGTACTCGTTGGCGTAGCGCTGGTGGCTGTAGGGGTGCTCGCCCGGCGCGTAGTTCACGAAGTGGCTGAGCTGGCCGGCCATCGGGCCCTGATTGGCGGCCTGCCAGAAGAGCCATTCCAGCGCCTGCTTGCGGCCCAGCGGGCCCGGCGGCATGAAGCGCCCGGTCTTCTCCGCCAGATAAAAATGGATGGCGCCGGACTCGAACACGGTGACCGGTTCGCCCTCGACCGCGTGGTCGACGATCGCCGGCATCCGGTTGTTCGGGCTGATCTTCAGGAACTCGGGCGCGAACTGGTCGCCCTTGCCGATATTGACCGGGATCATCTTGTAGTCGGCGCCGAGTTCCTCCAGGTGGATTGCCACTTTCCATCCGTTCGGCGTCGGCCAGTAGTAGAAGTCGATCATTGCGGGCTGTCCTCGCTTGCGTCGGCCGAGCCTAGCATGGCCCGTTCAGCGCCACCTGCAACCATACCGGCATGGTCATTTCCCTTCCTCCCGCGTTGCGACTCAGCAGGCGCGGCGCGCCCAACCCTGCTAGCTTCATCACAGGAGGACCAACCATGCCGGTGTACGAGACCGACCCCTGGCGGATGCAGTATTTCGACGGCATCCCCTGTCCGGACGACGTCAAGGTGCCGACCGAGGATGGCGACGCCTGGCTGTGGTACCCGCGCCACAAGTGGATCTACAACAAGATGGAGGTCGCCGACCGGCAGGGCTTCGTCTGCGGTCCGCACGGTCTGGAACCGCCGTCGTTTCCGGTGTTTTCCAAGCCGATCTACAACATGCGCGGCATGGGCGCCGGCAGCCGGGTGATCCGCACGCTGAAGGAATACAAGCACGCGCAACGGCCGGGGCATTACTGGATGCCGCTGCTGGAAGGCGAGCACGTTTCCTCCGACATCGCCGTGGTCGACGGCGAGCCGGCCTGGTGGCGCCACACGATTGGCGCGGCGCTGGGCGAGGGGATGTTCGACTACTGGACCGTACTGGCCGCCGGCCGGCCGGAGATCGAGGACTATGCGGGCCCGTGGATCCGCGAGAACCTGGCCGGCTACACCGGCATGATGAACATCGAGACCATCGGCGCGCGGATCATCGAGGCGCATCTGCGTTTCGCCGACCAGTGGCCGGACCTGTACGGGGCCGGCTGGGTCGAGGCGGCGATCCGGCTCTACGGCGACGGCGTCTGGGATTTCGACGACAGCGACCGCCGCGACGGCCACTCGGTGGTGCTGTTCGGGGCCCACAACGTTCAGTACCGGCACCCGCCGGCGGAACTGGTCACCGAGCTGCGCGCCACGCCGGGTGTGAGCAGCATCCAGATCACCTTCCACGAGGATCGGCCGCCGGCGTCGCATTCGATGCCGCCGGGCGGATTTCGCCTCGCCATCGTCAACACGCACGATCTCGATATCGGCCGTCAGGTGCGTGAGACGCTGGCGCTCAGCTTCTGGTCGGCCCAGCAACTGGTCGAACCGCGCCGGCGGCGCAAGACAACGTGAACATCGACGAGTCGATTCTCGAACGTATCGAGGAGGTCGAGCACGTCTGGATCGAGATGCCGGACGGCACGAGGCTGAGCGCGCGGCTGTTCCTGCCGCGCGACGCCGATGCCAGGCCGGTGCCGGCGCTGCTGGAATACCTGCCCTATCGCAAGCGCGACTTCATGCGCGCGCGCGACGAACCGATGCACCGTTGGTTCGCCGGGCACGGCTATGCGTCGGTCCGCGTCGACGTGCGCGGCAGCGGCGATTCGGAAGGCATCCTGGAGGACGAGTACAGCGAGCAGGAACTGGCCGACGCCGACCGCGTGATCGCCTGGATCGCGGCCCAGCCGTGGTGCGATGGCGGCGTCGGCATGATGGGCATCTCGTGGGGCGGCTTCAACGCGCTGCAGGTCGCGGCGCGCCGGCCGCCGGCCTTGAAGGCAATCATCACGCTGTGTTCCAGCGACGACCGCTATGCCGACGACGCGCACTACATGGGCGGTTGCCTGCTGAACGAGAACATCCAGTGGGGCACCTTCCTGACGCTCTATTCCGCGTTGCCGCCGGACCCACGTGTGGTGGGCGAGGACCGCTGGCGCGACATGTGGCGGGCGCGGCTCGATGCGGTACGGCCCTTCCCCGCGGTCTGGATGCAGCACCAGGCGCGCGACGCCTACTGGCGCCGCGGTTCGGTCTGCGAGGATTACGGCGCGATCGAGATACCGGTCTACGCCGTCGGCGGCTGGGCCGATGGCTATACCAACGCGATCCCGCGCCTGATGGCCAACCTGACGGGACCGAAGAAGGCGCTGATCGGGCCGTGGGCGCATAACTATCCGCAGGACGGCCGGCCGGGCCCGGCGATCGGCTTCCTGCAGGAGGCGAAGCGCTGGTGGGATCGCTGGCTGAAGGGCCACGAGAACGGGATCATGGACGAGCCGGCGGTCAGGGTCTGGTTGCAGGACAGCGTCGCGCCGGCACCGCAGCACGAGACCTGGCCCGGCCGCTGGGTCGCCGAGCCGGCCTGGCCGACGCCCGAGCCGCTCGTGTTTCATCTGAACGCGGAACATCTCGATGCCGAGCCGCGCCCGCCGGTGGAACTGTCGGTGGCCTCGCCGCAGGGCATCGGCATGCGCGCCGGCGAGTGGTGCGGATTCGGCGCCGACGGCGACATGCCGCGCGACCAGCGCCCCGACGACGGCGGCTCGCTGGTGTTCGACAGCGATCCGCTGAGCGAGCCCCTGGAACTGCTCGGCGCGCCGGTGGTCGAGCTCGACCTGAAGTCCGATCGCCCGGTGGCGATGCTGGTGGCGCGGCTATGCGAGGTAGCGGCCGACGGCGCCTCGCTGCGGCTCAGCTATGGCCTGCTGAACCTGACGCATCGCGATGGCCACGGCGAGCCGAAGCCGCTGGCGCCGGGCACGTGGTACCGGGTGCGGCTGGCGCTGAACGACATGGCGCACCGCCTGCCCGCCGGGCATCGCGTGCGGCTGGCGCTGTCGACCACCTATTGGCCGATCGCGTGGCCGGCGCCGGAGAAGGCGACGCTGACCTTTCGCACCGGCGGCTCGACGCTGGCGCTACCGGTGCGGCCGGCGCGATCCGAAGACCAGCACCTGGCGCCGTTCGAGACGCCGGCGTCGGCGCCGGGCGGCGCGGTGCGCGGCCTGACCGCGCGACAGTTCCGGCGCAAGGTCGAGATCGACCTGGCGAGCAACGAGATGGTCTACTCGCTGCAGAGCGACGGCGGCGAACTCGATGGCGCCACGTTGGCGCGGATCGACGCCGTCGACCTCGATGTCGGCTTCAGTCACCTGAAGCGGTTCCGGATCATCGAGACCGACCCACTGTCGGCGCAGGCGGAATTCTCGCAACGCGTGCTGCTGCGCCGCGACGACGGGTGGCGGGTGCGGGTGACGTTGAGCACGCGGCTGACGTCGACGGCGGAGATGTTCCAGTTTTCCGGCGAGCTCAGCGCCTTCGAGGGCGACGACGAGATCGCCACGCGCCACTGGACGACCGCGATTCCACGGCTGCTGGTCTAGCGCGACACGACTTTGCCACCGTCGCCGGTGACGGAATTCCATCGCTGGTCCGTAGATAGCCTCGATACCGGCGCGAGCCGGCAGTGAGGGAGCGCGCGATGATGCAAGGCAGGACCGGACGCCTGCTGGCACTGGCAGTGGCGGCGATGTTCGCCGTGGCGCAGGTGCCGGCGACAGCGCTGGCCGACGGGCGCGGCCATGGCCGGCACCACGGCGGCTACGACCGAAACCACGATGGCGGCTACCAGAAACATCGCGGCCACGGCTACAAGCGGCGTGGCGTGGTGATCGTGCGGCCTGGCCATCGGCGGCACTACGATGCCCGGCGCGACAATGGCCGGCGCTACGGCAAACACCGCCACGACAACCGGCACTACGATCACCGGCCGCGTCATCGCGGCTACGCCCATCGGCCAGCGCACCGGCACTATCGCGGTCATCGCGGCCACGACGATGCGTTCGTGCTGTTCGGACTCGGGCTGGCCACCGTCGGGCTGTTCGCGATCCTGAACCAATCACAGCGCCAGGCGCACCACCGGACCCAGGTCTACGCCACCACGGCGCCGATCGGCCGCACCATCACCTGGGACGACGGCGGCGCCGGCGGCTCGGTCGTGGTGACCCGCGACGGTCGCGACCAGTCCGGCCGCTACTGTCGCGAGTACCAGCACACCGTCACCGTCGCCGGCCGGCAGCAGCAGGCCTGGGGCACCGCCTGCCAGCAGCCCGACGGCGACTGGCAGATCATCGAGTAGAGTTCGCCGTTCGCTTGCCGCATCATGCGCTGGTGATCCATCAGCGCGTGAGCGACGAACCATGAGCGACGAGAAGGCCGTAGCCGAACACTATGCCAGCGACGACATTGCGGGCCGGATCCTGGCGGCGCTGCGTGCGGCCGGCGGCGATGCCGACAGCCCGACACCGGCCGACCTGGCGCCGCTGGACCAGTTCCACGGTCGCGGGATCGAGGCGACGCGCGAGATCGGCGAGTTGCTGCAACCGAAGGCCGAGGAGCATGGCCTCGACATCGGCTGCGGCATCGGCGGCCCGGCGCGCTGGCTGGCCTGGACCTACGGCTGCCGGATTACTGGCATCGACCTGACGCCGGCCTTCTGCGATGCCGGGGTGGCGCTGACCGGCGCCTGCGGCCTGTCGGACCAGGTCGAGATCCGTCAGGCCAGCGCCCTGGCGCTGCCGTTCGACGATGCCGGCTTCGATTTCGCCTACTCGCAGAACGTGGTGATGAACATCGCCGACAAGGCCGGCTTCCATGCCGAGGCGACGCGGGTGCTGAAGCCCGGCGGACGGCTGGCGCTGTCCAACCTGTGCCTGGGCCCGGGCGGGGCGCCGCACTATCCGGTGCCATGGGCGGAGACGCCCGATACCAGCTTCCTGAATACGCCGGAGGAGACGCTGGCGGTGCTGGGTGCGGCCGGGCTGGAGGTTCTGGAATTCCGCGACACCAGCGAGGACAGCAAACGCGGCTTCGCGCAGATGCGCGAGCGGATCCAGCGCGAGGGGCCGCCGAAGCTATCCACCGTCACCTTGATGGGCGATCGCATGCGCCAGATGCAGCGCAACACCGCGCGCAACGTCGAGGAAGGCCGCGTGATTCCGGTCGAGATTCTCTGCCGGCGGCGCTAACCGCGGCGGTAGGGGTCGACCAGGATCTCGTCGCCGCAGACGTAGAACAGCCAAATCGCCAGGTTCGTGCCGCCGTTGGCGAAGGGCAGGCACAGGCGGTCGTGCACGGCGGAATAGCCGCGCGCGGTCGACGTCACCGCGTTGATCCAGGCCGGCTCGCCGGCCTGTCGCAACCTATCGAGCTGGATCAGGAACTGATCGTGCCTGGTGGTGTAGGACGCTTCGGAAACCAACTTGCCGGTGAGGTCGAGGCCGGAACGTTCGGCGATGTGCGAGCCGACCAGGCGGTAGCGATGGTCGCTGCCGCCGTCGATCACGTCGTACAGCACGATCCAGCCCATCCATGGCTTCAGGTCGCGCTTGTCGATGGCGGCCCAGTCGGGCCAGCGTCCGCTGCGCGGCAGCGCCTGCCACCAGGCCAGAAGGCTCTGCGCAGGTGGGGCCGGGCATTCCGCTGCCGGCCGCAGTGGCGGTGGCGCCACGTCCTGGCCCAGCGTCACGACGCCGGTTCCGACAGCAGCTTCACGATGCGGAACTTCTGCACCTTGCCCATCGAGTTGCGCGGCAGCTCGTCGCGCAACTCGATCTGGCGCGGCACTTTGTAGCCGGCCAGGCGGTTGCGGCAGAAACCGGCGAGGTCGTCCGGGTCCAGCTCGCCGCGCGGCACCACCATGGCGGCCACCCGTTCGCCCCAGCGCGCATCCGGCAGGCCGACGACGGCGGCTTCGAGCACCAGGGGATGCTCGTGCAGGATGCGTTCGACTTCCGCCGTGTACACGTTCTCGCCGCCCGAGATGATCATGTCCTTCTTGCGGTCGACGATACAGAGGCGGCCGTCCGGCTGCCAGATGCCGATGTCGCCGCTCATCACATAGCCATGGCGCCAGGCCGCTTCGGTGGCGTCAGGCCGGCCGAGATAGCCATCGAAATGAGTCAATGCCCTGACGCCGACTTCACCCGGCTCGCCGACGGGCGCGGGCGTGCCATCTTCGGCGAAGACCTGAACGTCGTTGCCGAAGGTGGGCCAGCCGACGGAGTGCGCGAGCAGCGTCTCGGCGCGCTTGACCTCGAACGTCACCCAACCACCCTCAGTCCAGCCATAGGCCTCGGTGACCCGGGCATTGGGCAACATGCGCATCGTTTCCTTGGTCATCGACAGCGGTCCGGGCGCGCCGGAACTGATCATGAAACGGAACGCCGCGACCTCCGGTTCCCCGCGTCGGCGCCATTCCTCCAGCAACATGCCGGTCATCGCCGGCACCAGGAAAGCGAAGGTGGCGCGCTCGGAAAGCTCGTCCAGGGCCGGTCCGGGCTCGAATGCCGGCATGATGTCGACCCGCGCGCCGATCGCCAGGGCGGCCAGCGACAGGCCGGCATAGCTCAAATGGAACAGCGGACCGGGCACCAGCAAGACCTGCTCGGCAGTGAGTCCGAACTCCCAACCCCAGCGCATCAAATGGGTTAGCCAATGGTCGTTGCTCCACAGCGCGCCCTTCGGGAAACCGGTCGTGCCCGAGGTGTACCCGACCACGCCAGTCGCGGCGCCACTGCCGTTCTCGCCGACGATCGCGCGCGGCACGGACGCCGGCGTCGAGACCGTGGCGGCATCGATGACGCGGACGCCGTCGGGCACGCCGGTGGCCAGGAATGGGTCGGCGGTGAGCAGGATCGCGGCGCCGCTGTCCTCCAGGATGAACCTGATCTCCGGTGGCGCCAGGCGGCTGTTGATCGGTACCGCCGCGACGCCGGCCATCTGACAGGCCAGGAAGGCCAGCACCGCGTCGGCCCCGTTCGGCAGCAGCAGGCCGACCATGGCGCCATGCGGCCCGGCCGGCGCGTCGCGTAACACCTCGGCCAGGCCAACCACGCGGCGCCAGCACTCGGCATAGGTCAGGCGCGTGCCGCCGAGCACCCGGATCGCCTCGTGGCCGGGTTGCGACCGGGCGCGGACCGCGACGGTATCGGCCAGGGTCAGGCGCATCGGCTCAGTCCCGGCTGACCACGACGGAAGCGTTCTGGCCGCCGAAGCCGAAGGCGTTGACCTGGGCACAGCCATAGTCGAGCGGCTTGGCCTGGCCGGTCACCACCTCGAAGTCGCAGGCCGGGTCCGGCTGGTCGGTGTTGGCGGTCATCAGAAAATGGCCGTCATCCATGCCCTGCAGCAGGGTCATGATGCCCATCGCGCCGCCGGGCGCGCCGGGGTGGCCGATGTGGCCCTTGACCGAGGCGACCGGCAGGCCGCGCCCGCCATGCACGGCGTTGATGGCGTTGATTTCCGCGGTATCCCCTTTTGGCGTGCCGGTGGCGTGCGCGATCAGCGCCTGGACGTCGTCCGGCGCCACGTCGGCGTCCTTGAGTGCCAGGCGCATGGCGTGCGCTTCCCATTGGCCGGACGGGTCGGGTGAGGAGGGATGGTGGGCGTCGGCGCAGTTGCCGTAGCCGCGCAGGTAGCCCAGGATCGGCGCGCCGCGCGCCCTGGCGTGTTCGGGGCGCTCCAGCACTAGCATGGCGGCGCCCTCGCCGACCACGATGCCGGCTCGCTTCACGTCGAACGGCAGCATGGCGCGGTTCGGGTCGTCGGAGGCCGCGTCCATGCCGTAGAGCGTGGAGGTGTAGAACATCACCGGCACGAAGTCGCCTTCGGTGCCGCCGCCGGGGGCGGAGATGCCGCCCTCGGTCGCGCCGGCCAGGGCCACGTCGGCATGCCCCTCGTCGATCAGCCGCGCCGCCGTGCCGATCGCGTCCAGCGCCGAGGCACAGGCGGTGGTGACGGTGATGCTGGGCCCGTGCAGGCGGTAGCGCATGGCGATCTGTGCGGCGGCCATGTTTGGCCAGACCTGGATCATGGTCTTGCGCGGGATCGCCTGCGGCCCCGCGGTATCGAGCGCGTGCTGCGCCTTCATCACCGCGCGCACGCCGCCGATCGAGGTGCCGTGCACGATGGCGGTGCGCAGCGGATCCATGTCGTCGAGGCCGGCGTGACGCACCGCCTGGGCGGTGGCGGCGAGTGCGAACTGGGCGAACAGGTCGCTGCCCTCGGCGACCTTGGCGTCCATCCAGTCGGCCGGATCGAAATCGCCGACCAGGCCCCACCAGGCCTTGCGGCCGTCAAGCCGTGCAGCCCATGGCGCCGGCACGATCGCCGTCCGTCCGGCGACCAGCGCGTCGTGAAATCCGCGTGCGTCGTGGCCCAGCGCGGAGACCACGCCGAAACCGGTTATCGCAATTGGGCGCATCGCATTCCCCCCGCCGGCAATCGTAGCGCTATGATGTGGGCAAAATCGAGGGAGACGACCATGGGCGTACTGGACGGCAGGGTGGCGCTGATCACCGGTGGCGGCACCGGCATCGGCCGGGCCACCGCGCAGGCGATGCACGGCGACGGCGCGGAAGTGGTGGCCGGCCTGTTCTCCGAGCAGGAACGCGACCGCGACGCGCGCTATGACCAGATCGTGCTCGACGTGCGCGACGCCGACGCCTGGGCCAAGGCGGTGGCACGGTGCCAGACCCAGCATGGCGGCCTCGACGCCCTGGTGAACAGCGCCGGCGTGCTGATCGAGGGATTGGCGGAGGACACCAGCGAGGCCGACTGGGACCTGATGTTCGACGTGAACCTGAAAGGCACGTTCCTGGGCTGCAAGGCGGCGATCCCGGCGCTGCGGGCGCGCGGCGGCGGCGCCATCGTCAACCTGGCCTCGATCGACGCGTTGACCGGCGGGCCGCTGCACGCCGCCTACGGCTCGACCAAGGGCGGCGTCGCGGCGCTGACCCGCACCCTGGCGGTCGACCACGCAGCCGAGAATATCCGGGTCAATGCGGTCTGCCCCGGGACCATCGAGACCCAGATGGTGGCCGGCATGCTGCGCTCGCGCGCCGACGAGGCGGCGGCGCGGGCGACCTCGATCGCCAAGCACCCGATGGGGCGCATGGGCCAGCCGGAGGAGGTCGCCGCGGTGATCGCCTTCCTCGCCGGCCCCGGCGCCAGCTTCGTCACCGGCCAGTCGATCTCGGTCGACGGCGGGCGCTCGATCCGTTGAGGATTCTCCGATGACCGACCGCGCCGTGATGCTGTCCGACGAACGTATCGAAGCGATGCGCGTGACCGGCCTGTGGCCCGACAAGCTGATGCTCGATTTCCTCGACCAGTGGGTGGCGAGCCAGCCGGACCGGACGGTGATCACCGACCGCAACTCGATCACGCAAGAGACCACGCGGTTGACTTATGCCGAGCTCGACGACCGCTCGCGGCGCATCGCCGTGGGTCTGGCCAAGGCCGGGATCGAGAAGGACGACGTGGTCGCCTGGCAGTTGCCGAACTGGTGGCAGTTCGCGGCGATGCACATGGCCTGCCTGCGGATCGGTGCGGTGTCCAATCCGCTGATGCCGATCTTCCGCGAGCGCGAGCTGGAATTCATGCTCGGTTTCGCCGAGGCCAAGGCCATCGTGGTGCCGCGCACCTTCCGGCGATTCGATCACCCGGCGATGGCCCGCGCGCTACAGGCGCAGTTGCCGATGCTGGATCACGTCTGGGTGGTGGGCGACGATTTCGAAACCGCGCTGCTCGACAATCCGGCCGACGACGGCGGGCTGTTCGCGCAGCGCCGGCCGGGTCCGAACGACGTCATCGAGCTGCTCTACACCTCCGGCACGACGGGCCAGCCGAAGGGCGTGATGCACACCTCCAACACCATGATCTCGAACCTGCAGACGACGGCGCGGGAGATCGGCCTGGACCGCGACACGGTGATCCTGATGTCGTCGCCGCTGGCGCACCAGACCGGGTTTCTGTACGGCCAGCTGATGCCGATCGTGCTCGGTGGTCGGGTGGTGTTCCAGGATGTCTGGGACCCGGCCGAGGCGGCGATGCTGATCGAGCGCGAGGGCGTCACCTTCACCATGGGTGCGACGCCGTTCCTGGCCGACCTGACCAACACGCCGGCACTGGCGCACCATGACATCTCCTCGCTTGAAACGTTCATCTCCGGCGGCGCGCCGATCCCGCGCGTGCTGGTGCAGCGCGCGACGGAAAACCTGAAATGCTCGGTGCACGCGATCTGGGGCATGAGCGAGAACGGCATCGTCACCGTGACCCGGCGCGGCGATGCGCCGGAGAAGATCTTCGACACCGACGGCGCCGCCATGCCCGGCTTCGAGGTCCGCGTGATCGACGAGAACGGCAAGCCGGTCCCGCCGGACACCGAAGGCGACCTGCAGGTGCGCGGCATGGGCCAGTTCGTCGGCTACGCCAAGCGGCCGGAGGCCTGGGGCACCGATCCTGAGGGCTGGTTCGATACCGGCGACCGGGCGCGGATGGACGCCGACGGCTACATCCGCATCGTCGGCCGCTCCAAGGACATCATCATCCGCGGCGGCGAGAATGTACCGGTCACCGAGGTCGAGGAGCTGCTGTACCGCCACCCCGCCGTGGCCGACGCCGCCGTGGTGGCGATGCCGGACGAACGGCTGGGCGAGCGCGGCTGCGCCGTGGTCACGCTGAAGCCCGGCAACGGCATGGCCTTCGACGAGATGGCGAACTACCTGGCCGAGCAGCAGATGGCGCGGCAGTACATGCCGGAACAGCTCGTGGTGATCGACGAGATGCCGCGCACCGCGTCCGGCAAGATCCAGAAGTACAAACTCCGCGACATGGTCCAGGACCAGAAGCCGGCGCGCGGGTAGCGTGGGAGCAGCCTAAAGGATAGCAGGAAGGGGCATTGGAGTCTGAAGCGCTCGAAGCCTTCCATATGCTCGTTTCGCCTTCGCCAAACGACCATCGGCAGCCTTCTCCGGCTTGCGACGCCGCGTCTCTTCCCAAGGATCTCCATCGGTGATTCTGCCGATTCCTTCGCGTGCGTACAGGTAGGCGGCGGTTGCGGCGAGTTCCAATTCGATCGCCCCTACACTTGCGGCAGCGTGGATGAAGGCTTCTTGGTCATGTGATGATGCACCTTGGGCAAGAGGTGAATCGGTCCGGTAGATGGAGTAGCGTCCGCCCCATGCGGCCTTCTGTTCTTCTTCTGCCACTAGGCGCAGTCCCGCTGCAATCTCCATGGCTTCCGCCAAGTCTTCGCTATAGGGGCCATAGTGTCGATACTCGAACGAAAATTCACTAGGGAATCCAGCGAGTTGAGTTAGGAAGGCAACTTTCTGTAGCCGCGTCCGGCCAACCAGTTTCCCTCCCGCATCCCTTACTAGGACAGCGGCCTTCTCATGGAGGTCGTACCTAGCCATTGATCTCTCCGCTTTTTGTTCTCACTATGTTCTCTAGCATATCTCGGCCGTCGGTGTCATCCGCGTTGTAGTAGGCTCGACAGGTTTCAAACGTCTCGGCGCTGGCAACAACAGCGGATAGATCGGCCATGTCCTCGAAATGCCCTTCTCCATGCTTTATCAGTATCTGGTTAAGCAGCGATCTCGACTCTTGATACCTCTTATAGGGGGAGCGCCTTGCCTCATCTACCAGAATTTGTGGTTCCGAAGGTTTTTTTAATCTAGCTTTTTCTCTTATTTCTTTCGCAACCTCTTTGCACGCTAGACTAATTCTAGCTCGGCGAGCTTGGAGGTCACTCGGACTCATGCCTGGACGAAGCGGGTCTGCCTCATCGAGATGGCGCCGGACATCTATACATTTTGGCAACCTGCGCCTATGCAGTTGCTCGGCACAAGCTGCGATGAGTGGGTCACGTGCGTCCGCCATCATCGGAAGAGCACCCCAGAACACAAAATCATCAAGGTCCAAGACGTAACGAAGCGAAGTTGGTTCGTCAGCAAAGCGTCTAATCGGATGGTTCTTAGGAAGCCCGACTTTACCACCATGCCGTCGGCGCACCAGATCGAAAAGCCTAATCATAAGGCATGTAAATATCTTCTCTGCTCCCCGCGTCGTCTTATGTAAATACACGTTCGGATAGAGCTGCAATAAAGAGAGTACATAACTTTCCGCAGCATGAAAGGCTTTCGGCCCTAGGACGAGAGTGTCCACCGTGCGAGGAGTTGTTTCATCGTCTGCAGTGACTGGAACACTCCCGACTTCCAAGTTAGCTAACAGCCAAACCACATCGATCCCACTACTCTGCACTCCGGTCATAAGGCGATCTCGCTGCATATAATCCAATCGGTCGGCATCAAACTGGCTCGACACAACGGAATCGTAGAGTGTTAACGGCTCCTTTCGTTTGATGATGTCGGCAACGTCTTCTGCAAAGTTTTTGTCGAATCCTCGAAAGACGTCGGATACCTCGCTATCCCGAATCAAGATTTCGCTAACAGCCTCATGCCGAGCAAGAGGAAGATTTAGACTCCGACCTATCTCCTCGAAACTATGACTAAACATGCCGTGACCAATGTCGTGCACTAATGCGGCGGCCAGTGCACACTCGGCTTGTCGAGGCCTGAAATCTTCTCCCGTATGGCGTTCAATAATCCCCATCAACTGCCGCGCGGTATGAAAAACACCGATTGAGTGCGCAAACCGCGTATGGGTCGCCCCAGAAAAGACGAACTCCGAGAAACCAAGCTGGCGAATACGGCGCAGACGCTGAAAAGGACCCGTTTGGATAACGTCCCAAAGCGTGCGCTCCAGAAGACCAGTTCCGAATGGAACAAGGTTATAAACCGGATCGCGAATCCTTTGTGCTTTCGTCAAGTTCTCTCTCTGTCCGGAAGTTCCGAGAGCTCCAAATAGCTCGAATCCAGCGATTGTCATCAATCTACAAGATATGTGCAATCCCTGATCCCCCGAAGTCCAATACATACACTTCGGCATCGAGTGCAGTGCACCCTGAAGCGTCCTGCCTCCGCAGTTCGCTACAAGCATCGCTGTCAGCATTATCGCTACCCCTCCCTCAAGACACAGCCGCTCGAAGTTTCCTACTGTCAGGGCTCATCGTTTGAATAACAGCCTTGGCTCCGCGCCGCCTCGCCACCATAATTCCCGGCAACGAAGAACAAGTGGATCGAGGGAGCGAGCGCCATGGAAATCGGCGTGCAGGTGATCTTTCAAAGCTATGGCTACCCGGAGGGCTTCTCCGACCAGCAGGTGGTGGACGAGGAGATCCATCTGTCGGTGCTGGCCGACGAGCTCGGCTTCGACGCGCTGTGGCCGGTCGAGCACCACTTCGAGGACTATTCGTTCTGTCCCGACAATACCGAGTTCCTGGCCTACATCGGCGCGCGGACCAAACGGATCAAGCTGGCCACCGGCGCAGTGATCCTGCCGTGGCACACGCCGCTGCGCGTCGCCGAGCGCATCGCCTTCCTCGACTCGCTGACCGGCGGGCGGGTGATCTTCGGCATGGGGCGCGGCCTGAGCCGCAAGGAATACGAGCCGATGGGCATTCCGATGGACGAGAGCCGGGAGCGGTTCGACGAGGCGGCGCCGATGATCCTGGACGCGCTGGAGACCGGCTTCGTCGAAGGCGACGGCAAGTTCTATCCGCAAGCCCGCGCCGCGATCCGCCCGAAGCCGTCGCGCTCGTTCAAGGGCCGGGCCTCGTCGGTGGCGATGTCGCCGGACTCGGCGGTGCAGGCCGGCAAGCTCGGCGTGCGCATGGTGCTGTTCTCCGAGAAGCCCTACGACCAGCAGTACCAGTCGATCGACCTGTACCGGCAGAGCTGGCGCGAAGCGCATGGCAGCGAGCCGCCGGCGCCGATGATCTGCGACTTCACCATGTGCCATGCCGACGCCGGTCGGGCGGAGGAACTGGCGCGCGAGCATGTCGGCGGCTACCTCGCCAGCGTGCTGCACCACTACGAGATCGCCTCGGACCACTACAAGACCATGAAGGGCTACGAGCACTACGGCAGCCAGGTCGACACCATCAAGAAGCTGGGCTTCGAGGGCATGTACGAGCGCTATCTCGGGGTGCAGTGCTGGGGCACGCCGGAGCAGATCCTGGAGAAGTACGCCAAGCGGCGCGAGGCGCTGGGCCCGTTCAACATCACCGGCTGCTTCCGTTATGCCGGCCTGCCGCTCGAAGAAGCGGAGAAATCAATGCGGCTCTACGCGGCCGAGGTGATGCCGCAGCTGCGGAAATGGGCGGCTGAAGACGAAAAGGCCGCCTGAACGGGAAAATCCGGGGGTGTGACGGCGGTCAGTTGATCAGCGTCTTTTCGCCCCCCATCTCATGGTTAACGCAGCATTTATTAGAGGAGATAACCATGACCACCGATAAGACGTCCAAGACCGAGATCCTGAACGACGAGACCCTGGAGCAGGTACGGGGCGGTTCCCTCGCCAACGGCTTCTTCGCCTACGACGCGAACTTTACCGGCGGCGTCCGGGTCGCGACCGGCGATGTCAACAACGACGCGACCCCGGAGATCATTACGGCCGCCGGCCCGGGTGGCGGCCCGCACGTCCGCTGATTCCGTAACCGAAACGATTTTCAACGAGGCGATTTCATCATGAACAAGACAAGCAAGCCGAACACCGAGAAGCGTCCCGAGACCCTGGCCGACGAAGCCCTGGAGCAGGCGCACGGCGGCTTCTCGATCGATCCGAACGGCCAGCGCGTCGCAAGTGGCGACCGCAAGTCCGGAATCGTAACCGGCGCCGGTCCCGGCGGCGGCCCGCACGTGAAGGTGTTCGACGGCGGCGCCGGCAACGACATCTAGCCGAACGGCGAACCCTCCAGAAATGGGCGCCCTGTTGCCGCTGGCGACGGGGCGCTTTCGCGTGTGGGCGTCGGGAGCCGTGAGCCTCCTGGCATCCTTGGGAGCTGGCACGGACGGCCGCTAGCGCGACCGGGCGTGGTCGTCCCGACCGTGGATCAGGCGGCGGCGCAGCGCGCTGGACAGCGCGTCCATGGCGATCACCACGCCGATCGTCAGGATGATGATGTAGAAGGTGTTTTCCCAGTCGCGCGCGGTACGCATGGTCTCGACCAGCATCAGGCCGATACCGCCGGCGCCGAGCGCGCCGATCACCGTGGCTGAGCGGGTGTTGGATTCCAGGTAGTAGAGCACCTGCGACAGGAAGATCGGCAGGATCTGCGGGATCACGCCGAAGCGATAGCGCTGAAGACGGCCGGCGCCGGTGGCGGCGACGCCCTCAACCTGGCGCCTGTCGATATTCTCCAGCGCCTCGGAGAACAGCTTGCCCAGCGTGCCGGTGTCGGTGAAGGCGATGGCCAGCGCGCCGGTGAGCGGCCCCAGGCCGAAGGCGCGGATGAAGATCAGCGACCAGATCAGCATGTCGATGCCGCGCAGCAGGTCAAACAGCCGCCGCACGAAGAACCGCAGCGTCATCGCCGGGGTGAAATTGGATGCCGCCAGCAGGGCCAGCGGCAGGCCGACAAAGGCCGCCGTCAGCGTGCCGAGCAACGCCATCATCACGGTTTCGAGCAGGGCGACGAAGACCGCGCCGTGCTGCCAGTCCGGATTGTCCCAGAAGGTTTCGAACACGTAGGCCGCGTTCGAGGCGTCCTCGTGCAGTCGCCGGTCGTCGAGCATCAGGCCGATCAGCTGGCCGGCGGACAGGTCTTGCAGGTCGGAGTTGAAGGGGAAGAAGAAATTTTCCCAACCGAGGAAGTAGCGGTGCACCTCGATCTTGGCGACCGAGACCTGGACGCGCCGGGCAAGCGTCGGGCGGGCGTCGAACTTGCGGTCGGTGACCCGCATCCACGGCGGCGGCGGCGCGTTGTGCGGCAGCGTGGTGACGATCCGGCGTTTGATCACTGCGACCTCGACGGTGCCGTAGCCGGGTACGGTGAAGCGCATCCGCTGGTTGGCGCCGTCGATGTCGACGCTGTAGCCGTCGCCGAGGTCGGTGGTGGCGCGATCCTCGTCGTGCATCGTCACCCAGGGTGGCGGCTCGTCGTAGGTGGCGGTGCGTTCGCCCTCGATGGCGGTCACCAGGCCGCCGCGGCGCAGGTCGGCGGTGACATGCACCTTGTGCGCGACGGCGTCGGTGGCCAGCAGCACCGCGCGCTCCGGCCGCGACTTGGCGATCAGGCCGTTGACGTCGAAGTCGACCCAGGCATAGGCGAGATAGGCCAGGGTGGCGAAGAAGACGATGACATGCAGCCGCGACTGCTTGCGCACCGATGCCGTGACGGCGGTACGGTCGGCGCTTGGCGTGGCGGCGGTCATCACTGTGCCGGCGCGCCGTCGACCAGGCGGCGGCGCAAGTAGGACGAGGTCTGGTCGATCAGGAAGATCGAGACCAGCAGCAGCACGAACAGGGCCGCGGTCTCGTCGCCGGCGCCCTTGCCCCAGCCGATGGTGCGGCGCAGCTCGGCGCCGATGCCGCCGGCGCCGACGAATCCGAGGATCGCCGAGGCGCGCACGTTGATCTCGAAGCGCAGCAGGAAATAGCTCAAATAGTTCGGCAGCACCTGGGGCAGGACCGCGAACTTCATCGTCTGCATCCAGCCGCCGCCGACCGCGCGCAGCCCGTCCAGTGGCTTGCGGTCGATATTGTCGTTCACTTCGGAGAACTGCTTGCCCAGTGCGCCGGTGGTGTGGAAGGCGATCGCCAGCATCGCCGGCACCGGGCTGGAGCCGAGCACGAAAATCAGG
Source organism: Alphaproteobacteria bacterium (assembly GCA_040223615.1). Lineage (GTDB taxonomy): Bacteria > Pseudomonadota > Alphaproteobacteria > JAVKFY01. Next base: position 62,295 of record JAVKFY010000047.1, on the reverse strand, counting down.
AACAGCGCGATGATCAGTTCCGGAAAGGCGCGCATCACGTCCATGGTCCGCCGCACGACCGGCAGCAGCGGCGGCCACAGGCTGAGGTCGCGGGTCGCCAGGAAGCCCAGTCCCATGGCGGCCAGGCCGGCCAGGATGGTGGCCACGGCGGCGATGTTCAGGGTCTCGATCAGCGCCGGCAGGAAGCGCCACATCAGCCCGGCGAAGTCGACCAGCCCGGCCTGCCAGGCCTCGACCACGATCTCGCCGGGATACTCGAAGAACCGCGCGAGCCCGGAAAAGAAGCCGCCGGAGTTCATCGAGCTGGCCTGGTTGTAGCCCAGCGTCATCAGTGTCGCCAGGACGACCAGCGTCGCCACCGTGTAGAGCCGGCGGCGCTTTTCCATAGCGACGATGTGGGTATGCAGGTCGGCGGTCGACATCGCCTGGAGGCTCGCGAGTGGGACGTTCACAAATGGGAACGGCGGGGCGGCACGCGGCCGCCCCGCCGTTGCTGTGGCGAAGGCCGGATCAGCTCTTCTTCGCCGACTTCAGGCGACGCGCCTCGATAATCGCCTCGTAGGCCTTGTGGTCGATCGGGGCGATGCCCTTGATCTCGCCGGCCATCGCGCCGTAGGCGCATTCCGGGTCCATCGACGCCATCGACGCCATCAGGCCGACCACCTGCAGCTTGACCTTCTCGGGCAGCTTCTTGGCCAGCACGATCGGGCCTTCCGGGATCACCTTGGAGCGCCAGATCTCGCGCAGCTCGGTCATGTCGACCAGGCCGGCGTCGGCCGCCTTGCGCAGCGCCCCGGAGTTGAAGCCGTCTTCCCAGGCGCCCAGGCCGTCGGTCCAGGTCACGCCGGCGTCGATGTCGCCGTTGACCACCGCGACGATGGTCTGCTCGTGACCGCCGGTGAACACCACCTCGCCGAAATACTTGCCGTTCTCCATGTCGTAGCCGGCCTTCGGGATCTCGATCGACGGGATCAGGTAGCCCGAGGTCGAGTTCGGATCGCCGAAGCCGAACTTCTTGCCCTTCATGTCGTCGAGCGACTCAACGTTCTTGTCGATGCGGGCGATGCCGACCGAGTAGTAGCCGTAGGAGCCGTCGACATTCACCTTCACCAGCACCGGCTCGACCGCGTCCGGGTTGGTCAAGTAGACCTTGGCGTAGCCCGAGGCGCCGAGCCAAGCCATGTCCAGCGTGCCGCCGAGCAGGCCCTCGATGACGCCGTTGTAGTCGGCCGGCGCGAACAGCTTGGTCGGCACGCCGAGCAGCGCCTCGGTCTTCTCGCGCAGGCACTCGTTGGAGCGCAGGCGGTCGGACGCGTTCTCGCCGCCGAGCAGGCCGATGCGGAACTCCTTGATCATCGTGTCGTCGGCCAGCGCCGACGTCGCCGCGAACGCGGCCACGGCCACGCTGGCGAGCAGGGTGGTGAATTTCATCTGGCTCTCCCTTGTTCTACTGGTGGCGGCGCGGCGACGGCCGGGCCGCTATCCGGCTGGCACCGGCGCCAGCCGTGCACCGGCGCCCGCCGGGCGCACGGCGATCGAGGTCGACGTCAGCGACTCGTCGAGTTGGTCGGTGCCGTAGATGTCGCGGACGGTCTGGGCCGTGAGTTCGTGGGCCGGGCCATCGAACACGATGCGGCCCCGCAGCATGCCGATCACCCGGTCGCAATAGCTGCGCGCGGTGTCCAGCGTGTGCAGGTTGCACAGCACGGTCAGGCCGTCGCGCTCGTGAATCTGGCGCAGCGAATCCATCACCACCTCGGCGCTGACCGGGTCGAGCGAGGCGATCGGCTCGTCGGCCAGGATCATCTTCGGCTGCTGCATCAGGGCGCGCGCGATGGCGACGCGCTGCTGCTGGCCGCCGGAGAGGGTCTCGGCGCGCTGCAGGGCCTGGTCGGCGATGCCGAGCCGGTCGAGCGCGGCCAGCGCCGCCTCGATTTCCTCGGCGGCGAACATCGCGAACAGGCTCCGGGCCAGGTTCTGGCCGTTCAGCCGGCCGAGCATCACGTTGGTCACCACGTCGAGCCGCGGTACCAGGTTGAACTGCTGGAAGATCATCGCGCAGTCGCGTTGCCAGCGGCGCATCGCGGCCCCCCGCAGCGCCAGCACGTCGCGGCCGTCGATGACGACCTCGCCGCCGCTGGCCGGGGTCAGGCGGTTGATCATCCGCAGCAGGGTCGATTTGCCGGCGCCGGAGCGGCCGATCACGCCCACCATCTGCGGCTGGTCGAGCGCGAAAGATACGTTGTCGACCGCCAGGGTCTTGCCGAACTGTTTGCTGAGGTTTCTGACGTGCATCCGTTGCCGTTCACCCGTTGCCGGTCGTCGTTGTCGTTCTCGGAGGTCTTACCGGCTCGCGGCGACAGTCTCGTGAAGGATGCATGACGTCGCGATGACAGCAGGCGTCGTATCCGTGATTGCGGGGCCTTGGTCGGCGAACTAAGTTGCGCCGCGACGGCCGCAGTGGCGGCTTAGGAAATCCGACATGCTCGCCGCGCTCGCCCCCGTGGCCGCCCTTCTCGTTAGCGTCGCAATCCTGTTTGCCGGCAATGGCTTACAGGGCACGTTGCTGCCGTTGCGTGCGCAGATCGAGAGCTTCAGCCCGCTGTCGATCGGCGTGATGGGCTCGGCCTACTATGCCGGCTTCGTCGCCGGATGCCTGATCGGGCCGTTCGTGGTGCGCCGGGCCGGGCATATCCGCGCCTACGCGGCGCTGGTGGCGATCGCGTCGTGCACCGCACTGGCACATGCGGTTCTGGTCGAGCCGGTGGTCTGGTGGATCGGCCGGGCGGTGACCGGTTTCTGCTTCTCCGCCCTGTTCATGATCGTGGAAAGCTGGCTCAACGAGACGTCGACCAACGAAACCCGCGGCCGGGTGTTCTCGACCTACATCATCATCAACTTGTCGATGATGACCGCCGGGCAGTTCCTGCTGACCCTGGATTCGCCGGCCAGTTTCGCGCTCTTCGCTTTGGCCTCGGCGCTGGTGTCGCTGGCCACGGTGCCGTTGTCGCTGACCACCCAGGCGCAGCCGGCGCCGTTGCAACGGGTGCAGGTGCGGGTGCGCCGGCTGTTTCGCATTTCGCCGGTCGGCTTCGTCGGCTGTCTGGCGGTGGGCGCCGGCAATGGCGCCTTCTGGGCGCTGGGTCCGGTCTTCGCCCAGGCCGATGGCGACGACAGTACGCTGCGGGTGGCGTTGTTCATCAGCCTGGCGGCGATGGCCGGCGCGATCAGCCAGTGGCCGATCGGGTTCCTGTCGGATCGCATGGACCGGCGCCTGGTGATCGTCGGCTGCGCGCTGGGGGCGACTGCCGCAAGTGGCCTGCTGGTGCTGTTCGGTATCGGCACCGGCCTGTGGCTGTACCTGCTGGCGGCCGGCTACGGTTTGTTCGCCTTCCCGCTCTACGGCTTGTCGGTGGCGCACACCAACGACTATGTCGACCGCGAGGATTACGTCGAGACCGCCAGCGCGCTGCTGCTGATCTTCGCCGGTGGGGCCACCATCGGTCCGTTCGTCGCTTCCTCGGCGATGCAGGCGTGGGGGCCGGAGGCCTTGTTCGGCTTCTCCGGCCTCGCCTACCTGCTGCTCGCCGGCTTCGCGGTGATCCGCATGCGCAGCCGCGCGGCGGTGTCGGAGGCCGAACGCGCGACCTTCGCGGAAGCCGCCGTCGCCGCGCAGACCGTCTCGACCATCGACCCGGGCCTGGGCGAGGAGCTGGACGATGCCGACGACGACCATCCGGCGTGAGCGTCAGGGTGGCTGCCGGCGGCGATCGGCCCATGTTATGCGTAGGTATGTGTTCTTACTGGAAGAGTATCCCGGCCGTTGCGGCGCAAGCTGACTAGCCTTGGCCGGTGGCTGGTCCTGCTATTGGTGCTGATGCCTGGCGTGGCCGCGGCGCAGCAGGAGATCGCGTATTCCGTCACGATCGTCGGGGCGGACGACGACGAGCTGCAGGACCTGCTTGAGCAGTCCTCTCAGCTTGTCGAACTGAAGGATCGGCCGCCGGGCTCGGTGGCGCGGCTGCGGGTGCGGGCCAATGGCGACGTGGAGCGCCTGACCAAGACGCTGCGCAGCCAGGGTTACTATGACGGTAAGGTCGAAGTGGCGCTCGACGCCCAGGCCCAGCCGGCGACGGTGAGCCTGCTGGTGGCGCCCGGCCCGGTTTATGCACTGGCCGGGTTCACCGCGCGGTTCAAGGGCGGGCCGCCGCTGGCCGCCGAACAGATGCCGCTGCTGAGCAAGGTCGGCCTGGCGACCGGCACGCCGGCGCAGGCGGCGGCGATCCTGAGCGCGGAGAGCCAGGTGGTCGCGCACCTGAGGCAGAATGGCTTTCCGCTGGCCAAGCGGCTCGGTCACGAGGCGCTGCTGTACCGTGACAGCCGCACCCTGAAGGTCGCGGTGGACATCGACCCGGGGCCTCGGGCGCGCTTCGGCAAGGTCGTTGTCGATGGGCTGGAGCTGGTCGAGCTGGCGCATGTGCGCCGCCAGATCCCGTGGCGCACCGGTGAACGCTACGACGAGAGGCTGGTGCAACAGGCGCGGCGCAAGCTGAGCGCCGATCCGCTATTCGGGTCGGCGGCGGTGAGCCCGGCCGGGCAGGTCAATCCGGACGGTACGGTCGATGTCGCGGTTTCGCTGCGCGAGGCCGATCGTCGCTCGATCGGCGCCGGCGTCAGCTATTCCACCGACATCGGCCCCGGCGCCAACGTGTTCTGGGAGCACCGCAACCTGTTCGGCGAGGGCGAGAAGCTGCGGCTCAGCCTGTCGGCGGCGCTGAACGAACAGGTCGCGGAGGCGAACTACACCGACGCCAGTGTCGGCGACGGTCGCTACACGCTGTTCTCCGACTTCAGCCTGGAGAACCGGATGCTGGACGCCTATGACGAGCGCGCCGCCACCCTGACCACGGCGCTGCAGTGGTCGCTCGGCGACTACTGGACGACCCGCGCCGGCATCTCGCTGGAATTGCAGGAGATCGAAGACGAAACCGATCCGGAGCCGCAGCAGTTCTTCCTCGTCGGCCTGCCGCTCAGCGTGAACCGCGACGACACCGACGACCGCCTGAACCCGACGCGCGGCAGCCGGCTGAGTGTCTCGCTCACGCCCTATGCCGGCGCCGGCACCCGGTTCGTGAACTTCGTTTCGGCGACGCTCGGCGGCTCGGCCTATTACGGGATCGATCCGGACGGGCGCTTCGTGCTGGCCGGCCGTGCCCGCGTCGGTTCGCTGGTCGGCGAGCCGGTCGCCGATATCCCGGCCGACAAGCGTTTCTATGCCGGCGGCGGCGGTTCGATACGCGGCTACGAGTTCCAGTCCGTGGGACCGCTGGACAGCGACAATGATCCGACCGGCGGCCGCTCGCTGCTGGAATTCTCCGGCGAGCTGCGTATCAGGCTGACCGACACCATCGGTATCGTGCCGTTCGTCGATGCCGGCACGGTCGCGGAGAGCGAGTATCCGACCCTGGAGGAGGAGCTGCAGTGGGCCGCCGGTCTCGGCCTGCGCTACTACACCGCGATCGGTCCGCTGCGTGCCGACATCGCGGTGCCATTGAACAAGCGCGACTTCGACGACGAGTTCCAGTTCTATGTCTCGCTCGGACAGTCCTTCTAGTTCGGGGCCTTCTAGCTCGGGGCTTTCTAGCCCGGAGCCGCCCGGCCTGGGGCCGCCGCGCCGGGCGAGGCGCCGCCGCCGCTGGCCGTGGTGGCTGGCGGGCGCGATGCTGTTGCTGCTGCTGGTGCCGGTCGGCCTGGCGCTTGCGGTGCTCGGCAGCGATGCCGGGCGCCAGGCAATCGCGCGCGCGATCGAGCGGGCGGCCAGCACGCCGGGCGAGGCCGAGGTGCGGCTGGGCCGGCTGGACGGCGACCTGCTCGGCAGCTTCGTGCTCGACACGGTGAGCGTCGCCGACGCCGACGGCGCCTGGCTGCGGCTGGACGATGTCCGTGTCGACTGGTCGCCCTGGGCGCTGCTCGGCGGCACGCTGGCGATCGAAAGCGTCGCGGTCGACCGGATCGCGGTATCGCGGCCGCCAGCACCGACGGCCGCGACCGCCGCCGACACGCCGGCGGCGCTGCCGGATCTGCCGCTCGACGTGGCGGTGCGCAAGCTGATGCTGGCGCGGATCGAGCTGGGCGAAGCCGTGCTGGGGCAGGCGGCGGTGTTCGCTGTCGATGGCGAGATCGCGGGCACGCCGCCGCAGACAGTCGCCGCCCGCCTCGACGTCACACGCCTCGACGGTGTCGCCGGCACGGTGGCGGCGCGCGCAACCCTGCGCGGCGACGACCGGCACCTGTCGTTGTCGGTGCAGGCGCACGAGCCGGCCGGCGGCCTGCTGGCACGGTTGCTGGAACTGCCCGACCTGCCGACGCTCGATGCCGGGCTGGTCGGGGAAGGAAGTCTCGATGACTGGCGCGGCCAGGCGACGCTGGCGCTGCCGGGCCTGTACCGCGCCGACGCCAAGCTCCGGTTACGCGGATTCGCGCTTACCGTCGACGGCACCGGGACCGCCGAGCGCGACTTCGTCGAGCCGCCGTGGGCGCTGCTCAACGGCGCCATGTCGGTGACACTGGCCGCTGCCTGGGATCCCGACGCCGAGGTGGCGCAACTGGGCTCGTTCGAGGCGGCGGGTGCGGCGTGGCGCGCGCGGGCGACCGGCCGCTATGCGGTCGACCCAGGCGAGGGTGAGGTCGCGGCCGGTTTCACGATCACCGATGCCGAGGCCCTGGCGCCGCTCGCCGCGGGCGTGTGGGCGCCCGGTCTCGACGTGGCGCTCAGTGCCCGCGGCGGCCTGGACACGTTCGCCGCGACGGTGCGGGTGACGGCGCCGGACGTGCGCCAGGGCGACATCGCCGCCGGCGACGTGACCGCCGAGATCGAACTCGCCGGTCCGCTCGCCGGTCCATTCGACATCGCCGGCGCCGGCCGCGTCGGTGCGCTGACGGTTCCGGGGGCGCCGCCCGCCTATCTCGCCGGTGGCATCGACTGGTCGCTGAAGACACGGGCGGACATGGCTGGGCAGCAGGTGCGTCTCGACGCCTTCGCCGTGACGACGGCGCTGGCCGAGGTGGCGGGTAGCGGCGACCTGGCGCTGGCCACCGGCGACATCGCCGCCGACCTTGTCGTCACCGTGCCCGACCTGTCGCCGTTGGCGCCGCTGGACGGCCAGGCTCGGTTCCAGATCGCGGCGCTGGCCGGCGCTTTCGGCGAGTACTTCGCGGCCGACGTGGACGGGCGTATCGATGCCACCTCGCCCGACCCGGCGCTCGCCGCCGCGCTCAGTGGCGGCGCGACGCTGGCGGCGCGCCTCAGTGGCGGCCTCGACGGCGTGCTCGACCTGGAGCGGCTGACGGTCGCCACGTCGACGGTCAGCGCCAGTGCCACCGGCGGGCTGGACGAGAATTTCTCGCGCCTGCGCGCCGGATACCGGGTCGACGTGCCGAGCCTGGCGCCGTTCGCCGCGGTGACCGGTGGCGCGCGTGTCGAGGGCACGGCCGCGGGTGCACTCGACAACCTGGCCGCCAACGGCCGTGTCATCCTGTCCGATATCGCGGTCGAGACCCTCGCGGTGCCGGCGGCGACAGTCGACTATCGTCTCACCGGCCTGCCCGCCGCGCCGCGCGGCGACATTGATGCCAGTGCACAGACGACGTTCGGGGCGGTATCGGCGCGCACGACGCTGACGATGGCCGCCGATCATCTGCGCCTCGCCGACATCGACGTCACGGTCGCCGACGCCGGCCGCATCGCAGGCGACTTGCGGCTGCCGCTGGCCGGCACGGCCGTCGCCGGTGCCTTGACCGCCGAGGCGGCGGCATTGAAACCATTCCTGGCCTTCGCCGGCCTCATGGGCAGCGGGCGGGCGCGGGCCGACATCCAGCTCGCCGACCTCGCCGGCCGGCAGGGGGCCAGCATCGACGCGCGCATCGACGACCTCAAGCTCGAGCTCGATGGCCAGGAGGTCGCGGTCGCGGCGATGACGTTGCAAGTCACCAACGCCGACGTCGAGCAACGGACCGTGGAGGCGTTGGCTTTGCGGGTTGCCAATGCCGCGCTCGGCGCCGACCGGCTCGACAGCATCGCGGTCGACGCCGCCGGCGCGGCGGCACGCATGTCGGTCACGGTTGCCGTCGAAGGCGACGTGCGCGGCCGGCTGGCGCTGAACGCGCGCGCCGAAGTGGCGGCGAACGAGACCGGTCTGGCCGCGACCGTCGCCAGCTTCGAGGGCGAGGCGCTGGGCGAGTCGCTGGCGCTGAACCAGCCCCTCAAGCTGCAGCAGGCGCCGGGTGCGCTGGCGGTGCAGGGGTTGGACCTGCGGGTCGGGCCGGCGCGGCTGGCCGGCGATGCCAGCATCGGCCGCGACGCCGTCGCCATCGACCTGCGCATGAGCGACCTGGACCTGTCGAAGTTGCGTCGCCAGGCGGGCCTGGCCGGTCGCATCGATGGCGCGATCCAGGTCTCCGGCGTCGGCGCCGCGCAGCGCGGTAGCCTGCGCCTGACCGCCGCCGATGTCGGGCTGGCCGACCTGCCCGATGCCGGCCCGGCCGCGGCCGATATCCAGGGCACGCTCGACGGCGGCCGGATGCGCCTGAAAGGCGAGATCGGCGGGGTGAGCACGACGCCGCTGATCTTTGCCGGCAACCTGCCGCTGGCCATCGGCGGCGGGCAGCTCGTCGCCCTGGCGCCGGATCTGCCGATCGCCGGCGACGTCGCCTGGCAGGGCGAGATCGGCGAGATCTGGCCTTTCATGCCGCTGCCGACACACCTGCTGACCGGTCAGGGTTCGCTCAAGGCCAGTGTCTCCGGGACTCTGGCGGCGCCGCGGCTGGCTGGCGCGGCGGGCCTGAGCCAGGGCCGTTACGAGAGTCTGGAAGCTGGCACCATCGTTTCCAATCTCGACATCCGGGTCGTCCTGGCCGGCGACAAGGTGGTGCTGGAGCAGTTCAGCGGCGACGACGGCAGCGGCGGATCGCTCAACGCCGAGGGCAACGTGCAGCTTCCCGACAACGATCAGTTGCAGGCGCTGCTGCGCGGCACGCTCGCCAACTTCACGCTGCTGCGCCGCGACGATATCGTCGCCAGCCTCGGCGGCGAGGCGGAGGTCACGGTAGCGGGCACGCGCGGCCAGGTCACCGGCCGGTTCCGCACCGAGATCGTGGAGGTGCTCATCCCGGATCGGCTACCGCTTCAGGTCGCGGAGCTGGACGTGGTCGACGCCGCCGCCCCGCCGGAGCCCGACCGGGCGCCGCAGCCGACACTGGTAGCTGACCTCGACATCCAGGTCGAACTCCCGGGCCGGGTCTACGTCCGCGGCCGCGGGCTGGACTCGGAGTGGCAAGGCCAGGTGCAGGTGACGGGCACCAGCGCGGAACCGGAGATCGCCGGCGAACTCACCATCGTGCGCGGCAATCTCGGTCTCCTGAGCAAGGACTTCCAGCTTACCGAGGGCCGGGTGGTGCTGCCCGGCGGCCCGGAACCCGACCCGCAGATCGCCGTCACCGCGACGCACCAGGCGAGCGACCTGGAGGTGGTGGTGCGGGTAACCGGGCCGGCGACCAACCCGGACTTCACGCTGACCTCGGTGCCGGGGTTGCCGCAGGACGAGATCGTCGCGCGGCTGTTCTTCAACAAGAACGCGGCGCAGCTCTCGGCGCTCGAGGCGGCGCAGCTCGCCGCCGCGATCGGCGAGCTCACCGGCGTCACCTCCGGGCCGGGCCTGATCGACCGACTGCGCAACTCGCTCGGCGTCGACGTGCTGCGGGTGGAGACCGCCGACGACGGCTCCACCGCGGTCAGCGCCGGTACCTACGTGTCCGAAGGCGTCCTGGTCGGGGTGCAGCAGGGCGCGGCGGTCGGCTCCGGCGCGGTCTCCGTCGAGGTCGAGGTGACGCCGCACATCTCGGTGGAAAGCAAGGTCAAGCAGACCGGCGCCTCCAGCGTCGGCGCCAAGGTGAAGTGGGACTATTGAGACAGCGTCGTGGGATCCGTAACCCGGATTTCGCCGCGCTGCATCCGGGCTACATTACGTCACGTCGGTGGTCGCGAGCGCCTATTGCGCCAAGAGCAACGGCAGCTCGGCGGTCTGCAGCAGTTCGTCCATCACGTCGCCGGTGACCATCCGTTGCAGGGTGCCGCGCATCGAGGCGCCAAGCACCAGCAGGTCGGCCTGGCGCTCGGCCGCCGCGTCGAGCAGCAGTTCGGTGACCGACCGGCCGTCGCGCGGGTACAGGTGCGGGTCAGCGTCGATGCCGTGCCAGTCGAGATAGTCGGCGGCCTGCTCGGCGCTGGGCGCAATCGGGTTGTCGCCTTCGACCGCGACGATGGTGACGCTGTCGGCTCGGGCCAACAGGTCGCGGGTCAGCGCCAGGGTCCGGGCGATCGTCTCGCGGCCGTCCCAGGCCACCAGGACGCGCGCGCCGATGCTCTCCGGTGCCGGCGCGCGGCCGGGGATCAGCACCGGCCGGCCGGTGTCCCGCAGCGCGCTGGAAAGGATCGGCGGCATATCGTCGAGGCTGGCGCCGGGGCGGTTCGCCGCCACCACCAGGTCGGCGATGCGCCCGCGCACCGCGACCGAGTCGGCGACCGCGCCGACGGCCTCGGTGAAGTCGACGGAAAACCCGGTGTCGGCGCCGCGTGTCGCATAGGGCGGATCGCCGAACGCCTTCACCATGCCGGCGAACAGATCGCGCGCCCGCCGGCGGCGGTTCTCGCTCTCTTCCTCGATCGACTTCAGGACCAGTTCGACCGCCGAGCCCGGCACCCAGGGCGCCAGCCGGGCCGGCGCGTCGGCGACCTCGGCACCGATGCAGAACACCTCGACATGCGCCTCGACCCGCCGCGCCAGGGTGAAGGCGGCGGTCAGCGCCGATCCGTCGAGCGCGGCCGGATCGTCAGGGTCGTGCTGACCGCTGAGCGGGACCAGGAACTTGCGCATTGTCGCCTCCATCGGCGGTTGCCGGGGGTATTGTTGTCGCCTGGCCTTTCCGTGGCGACATTGACGCCGATCAACGCGGGTGGCGATTCCGGCGGACATCATGGCGGGGGAGGATCGAGAATGAGCGAGCCGGCATGGATCGACCGCTTTCCCGCACTGGCTGACCTGGCGCCGGCGCACCGCACCGCGCTGCTGCAAGGCGCGCGCGGCCGAAAGCTACCGGCCGGCGCGGTCGCGTTCAGCCCGGATCACACACCGGACGACTACCTGCTGATCACCGACGGGCGGGTGCGGGTGCGGCAGATTTCCGATCACGGCCGCGAGATCGTGCTGTACCGGATCGGCGGCGGCGAGAGCTGCATCCTGACCACCGCCTGCCTGCTGGCGCACGCGCACTACATGGCTGAGGGCATCGCCGAGACCGAAGTGCGCGTGGTCGCCGTGCCTCGGGCGATCTTCGACCGGCTGATGGCGGAGTCGCCGCCGTTCCGCGAGTTCGTGCTGTCGACCTACGCGACGCGGATGATGGAACTGATGCTACTGGTGGAGGAGTTGGCCTTCACGACGATCTCGCATCGGCTGGCGCAGCGCATGCTGGAACTCGCCGGCGAGGCGGACGAGATCGCCGCGACGCACCAGGACCTGGCGGTCGAGCTCGGCACAGCGCGGGAGGTGATCTCGCGCCAGCTCAAGGAGTTCGAACGCCGTGGCTGGGTCGCGGGAGAGCGGGGCCGGGTGCGACTGCTGGACCGCCCGGCGCTGCAGGCGCTGGCCGTCGCCGGGCGCAGTGTGACTTAGTCACCGACGTCACCTCCGTCTGCGCCCATCTTAGGAATGTGAGGAAGGAGGTGGTCATGAAACCGACCGTCCAGACGTTTTTCGACGAGGCGACATTTACCGCCACGCATGTGGTGGTCGACCCGGCGACGAAGCACGCGGCGATCATCGATTCAGTCCATGACTATGATCCCAAGTCGGGACGCACGCGGACAGAGTCCGCCGACGCGGTCGTCGCTTGGGTCAACAAGCGCGGGCTGAGCGTCGACTGGCTGCTGGAGACCCATGCGCACGCCGACCATCTCAGCGCCGCGCCATACCTGAAGCAGAAGCTCGGCGGCAGAATCGCCATCGGCGAGCACATCACGGCGGTGCAGGAAACCTTCGGCGGCGTGTTCAACGCCGGCCCGGACTTCGCCATCGACGGCAGCCAGTTCGACCATCTGTTCAAGGACGGCGAGACCTTCAGCATCGGCGATATGCAGGCCCGCGTGATGCATACGCCCGGTCACACGCCAGCATGCCTCAGCTACGTGATCGGCGACGCGGTGTTCGTCGGCGATACCATCTTCATGCCGGACTACGGTACCGCGCGTTGCGACTTCCCGGGCGGCGATGCGCGCACCCTCTACCGCTCGATGAAGAAGCTCCTCGACCTGCCGCCGCAGACCCGCATCTTCCTGTGCCACGACTATAAAGCACCTGGCCGTGACACCTACGTTTGGGAGACCACGGTGGCGGCGGAGCGCGACAACAACATCCACATCGGTGACGGCGTCACCGAGGACGACTTCGTGAAGATGCGTACCGAGCGCGACGCGACGCTGTCCATGCCGGTGCTGATCCTGCCGTCGGTGCAGGTGAACATGCGCGCCGGCGAGCCGCCGCCGCCGGAGGACAATGGCGTCAGCTACCTGAAGATTCCGCTGAACGCGCTCTGAGTGCCCGATGAACGCCCTGGCACGAGTTGTCCCCGCCGCGCGTTGGTTGCGGCGTTACGACGGCGAGGCCCTGCGGGGCGACGCGATGGCGGCGGTGATCGTCACCATCATGCTGGTTCCGCAGAGCTTGGCCTACGCGCTGCTGGCGGGTCTGCCGGCGGAAGTCGGGCTGTACGCCTCGATGCTGCCGCTGGTCGGCTACGCGATCTTCGGCTCGTCGAACGCGCTGGCCGTGGGACCGGTGGCGGTGGTCTCGCTGATGACCGCGTCCGCCGTCGGCCAGGCGGCGCCGGAGCTGGGCCTGCCGCCGACATTGGTGGCACTGACCTTGGCGGCGCTGTCGGGCGCGATCCTGATCGGGCTCGGCCTGCTGCGGCTGGGGTTCCTGGCGAACCTGCTGAGCCATCCGGTGATCTCCGGCTTCATCACCGCGTCGGGCGTGCTGATCGCGGCGAGCCAGCTCAAGCACATTCTCGGCGTACCGGTGCATGGCGACACGCTGGTCGACTTGCTGCCGGCGCTGGCGTCGCATCTTGGCGAGGCCAACCTGCCGACCCTGCTGATCGGCGTCGGCGCCATCACCTGGCTGTTCTGGGTCCGCAAGTCTCTGAAGCCCCTTCTCGTTCGGTTCGGCATGGGGCCTCGACTGGCCGACGCGGTGGCCAAGGCCGGGCCGGTCGCCGCCGTCGCCGCCGGCATTGTCGCAGTGACCATGCTGGGTCTGGCCGACAGGGGCGTCGGCGTGGTCGGCGCGATTCCGGCCGGGCTGCCGCCGCTCACCGTGCCGGCGCTGGAGCCTTCCCTGTTGCTGGCGCTGCTGCCGTCGGCAGCACTGATTTCCATTGTCGGTTTCGTCGAGTCGGTCTCGGTGGCCCAGACCCTGGCAGCGAAGCGGCGAGAGCGGATTGATGCCAACGCCGAGCTGGTCGGGCTCGGCGCCGCGAACCTCGCGTCGGCCGTGACGGCGGGGTACCCGGTGACCGGCGGTTTCGCCCGCTCCGTGGTGAATTACGATGCCGGCGCGCGCACGCCGATGGCCGGCGTGCTGACCGCGGTCGGCATCGGGCTCACCGCGATGTTCCTGACCCCGCTGTTCGCCGAGCTGCCGCGCGCGGTACTCGCCGCGACCATCGTCGTCGCGGTGCTGTCGCTGGTCGACATCGGCGCGCTGCGGCGAACCTGGACTTACTCCAAGACCGACTTCGCGGCGATGGCCGGCACCATCGCCATGGTCTGGCTGGTCGGCGTCGAGGCCGGAATCGTCACCGGTGTGGCGCTGTCGGTGGTGCTGTTCTTGTGGCGCACGTCGCGGCCGCACCTGGCGGTGGTCGGACAGGTGCCGGGCACCGAGCATTTCCGCAACGTGCTGCGCCACGACGTGGTAACCAGCGACAAGGTGCTGAGCGTACGGATTGACGAGAGCCTGTACTTCGCCAACGCGCGCACGCTGGAGGACCGGGTCTACGACCTCGCTGCCGCGCGGCCCGGCACCGCGCACGTGGTGCTGCAGTGCACGGCGGTGAACCTGATCGACGCGAGCGCGCTGGACAGCCTGGAGGCGCTGAACCGCCGCCTGGGCGACGCCGGCATCGCTTTCCACCTGTCGGAGGTGAAGGGGCCGGTGATGGACCGGCTGCGGCGCACCGGCTTTCTCGACGAGCTCACCGGGCGGGTGTTCCTGAGCCAGTACGCGGCGATGGCCGCGCTCGACCCCGCCTCGACCCAAACCATCAATCACCAAGGAGTATCGAACGATGGACCGTCAGACCCTGAAGGAAGTGGATCCGAAGACCCTGTCGACCTGGCTGGCGCAGGGCCGCGCGGTGCTGATCGACGTGCGCGAACCCGATGAATATGCCCGCGAACACATCCCCGGCGCCCGGCTGGTGCCGCTTTCGGGCTTCGATGCGGCCGCCTTCGACGACGAGCACGGCAAGGTCGGCGTGTTCCACTGCAACAGCGGCAACCGCACCGGCCAGGCCGCGGCACAGCTTCTCGGCTCCGGCTTCGCCGAGGTCTATCACCTGAGCGGCGGCATCCAGGGTTGGAAGAAGGCCGGGCTGCGGATCAACGCCAACCAGCGCGCGCCGCTGCCGATCCAGCGCCAGGTGCAGATCACCGCCGGCTCGATGGTGGTGCTGGGTGTCGTGCTCGGCCTTCTGGTCAGCCCGTGGTTCTACGCGCTGTCGGCCTTTGTCGGCGCCGGACTGACCTTCGCCGGCGTCACCGGCACCTGCGCGCTGGCCAGCCTGCTCGGCCTGATGCCGTGGAACCGCCCGACCGTACCGGCCGCGATGCAAAACGCCTGAAACATCGCTAGCATCCCGGCAGCAACCGGGAGAACGCGATGAGCTGGCAACGGGTGGTGCTCGAGATCGGGATGGGCACCGACATACGCGGGCGCGAGCCGACCAAGGCGGCGGTTCGCGCCCTGCGCGACGCGCTGTGGCACAACTCGCTGACCGTGACGCGGGCGCTGGGCATGGACACCGACGCCATGCGGGTCGAAGTCACCATCGGCGTGCCGCACCCGGAGCAGGTCGATCACGCGGCGGTGCTGGCGGTGCTGCCGCATGGCACCGGCACGGTGGAGGTGGTCGAGGGCGGGCTGGAGATCCCGAACGAGGAGGGCGATAACGCCACCCTGCTCGCGCACGCCGCCGCTGTGGTGCGGCTCGACCTGCCAGAGGGAGATGCGTGATGGCCGTCAAGCGCGTCATCCTGGAGATGGGTCACGGCAACGACCTGCACGGCGGCGACTACACCAAGGCGGCACTGCGCGCGGTGCAGGACGCCATCCACCACAGCTCGTTGACCATGATCCGCACGTTGAAGCTCGATCCGAAGACGCAGATGCACGTCGACGTCACCATCGGCGCGCAGCAGCCCGAGGCCGTCGACCTCGACAAGGTCAGAGCCAGCCTGCCCTACGGCACGGTCACCGCGACGGCGGTCAAGGGCGGTCTCGATGTCGCCGACGAGGTGCTGGGCGACGTCGCGGTGATCTGTTCGGCGGCCGTGATCGTGCGGCTGGATCTGCCCTAGTTCGGCGCGCGCCAGGCCCACAGGCCGATCGGGGCGCCGCGGCCGCGCAGCGCGGTCGGCGGCAGGGCGGCGAAGTCGCCACCCGTGCCGGCGGCGTCGATCACGGCGTCGGATGCGATCACCGTCGCCGACATCTCCCTGGTCAGCGCTTCGAGCCGGCTGGCGACGTTCACGGTGTCGCCGGTGACGGTGATCTGCGCATGCGTGGCGCCGCCGACCTCGGCCACGCGCACCGGGCCGACGTGCAACCCGACCCCGCAGGCAATCGCCGGCAGGCCCGAACCTGCGCGTTCCGCATTCCAGTCGGCGATGGCGGCGACGATGGCGCGCGCGCCGGATAGCGCCTGGCGCGCGGCGGCGGCTGGCGCCCGTCCGAGGCCGAAGACCACCAGCACCGCATCGCCGATGAAGTTGTCGACCAGGCCGTCATGGGTGACGGCGGCGTGCTCGACCCGGCGATGGAAGCCGCGCAAGGTCTCGGTGAGTTCAGCTGGCGGCAGCGTCTCGGCAACCTGCGTGAAGCCGACCAGGTCGACGAACATCACCGCCGCGATCTGGTCGTGTTCGGCCCGACGGCGGCCGCGCACGAAGGTCAGCGGCGAGACGTAGCGGGTCAGGCGGCGGCGCTGGCGCCCCTCGCGCAGCCCTCGACCGGCGACCGCGACGGCGGTGCCGGCAACGATCAGCAGCGCCGGGAAGGTGAAATTCAGCCAGAGGTGGGCATGGGCGAAGCCCGCGAGGTTGATCGCGCACCACCCGACCAGCAAGGCCGTGCCGGCAAACAGCGCAAGGCCGACGGAGCGGATCGCGACCAGCCAGGCGGTGGCGATCCCGGCCAGCAGCAGCGCCGCCAGGTCGGCCAGCTCGGCGTCTGGGCCGCGGCGCAGGAAACGGTCGTGCAACAGGTTGTCGATCGCCGTGGCGAACACCTCCACGCCCGGCAGCGCGCTGTCATAGGGGGTTACGAAGCGGTCGCCGACACCGGACGCCGTCGCCCCCAGCACCACCACGCGCCCGGCCAGGCCGGCCGGCGGCACCCGGCCCTCGATCAGGTCGATCATCGGCCAGGTCGGGAAACTGCCGGCCGGACCGACATAGTTGAGCGCACGCGCGCGCGCCGGATCGGCGGCGGTCACGGTGTGCCCGAGATGCTTGTTCACCGCGGTGACGGCGAGCGAGGGATACCAGGCATCGCCGTAGCGGATCGCCGGGTGGATGAACCGCAGGTGGCCGTTGTCGGCCAGCAGCACGGTGGCATGCGCCGGCGACGCCACGTCCAGGAATGTCGGCAGCGGCGCCAGGATCGCCCGCGCCGTGGGCGCCAAGTCGCCCGCCGGGTCGGTCAGCACCGCGCGATAGGCGGAGCGCAGCACCTGCGGCGGGACGGCGCGGTCGCGCACCGGCCCGCTGAACTGCATGGCGTAGGGCACGACGACGTTGCCGGCCTCGGCCATCGCGGCGGCCAGCGCGATGTCGGCGCCCGCCTCCTCGTCGCCGAGCAGCAGCAGGTCGACGACGATGACGCTGGCGCCGGCAGCGGCGATGCGGCGAACCGCTTCGGCCAGAACGGTGCGCGAGACCGGCCAGCGGCCAAGCTCGCGCAGGCTGGCCTCGTCAATGGCGACGACGGTCACGTCGCGGCCCGGGCTGACCGGCCCGCGCAAGGCGAAGCGCTGGTTCAGCGCCAGGCCTTCCACGGCCTGCAGCGGCCCGGCGTCGCGCGCCGCCAGGTAGAGCCCGGCGAGCACGACGGTCAGCGCCGCGATCAGCATTGTCTCCAGGCGCGGTGGCCTCATGGCACGGCCGTGCGCGCCAGCACCGCGTCGACGCGCTTCCGGCCCCATTGCTTGGGCGCGCTGGGGGCACCGCCGACCGGAACGTCGGTGCCGTCGCCGCCGCGCAGCACAACGGTGTCGGCAGTCGCCGTGCCGGTGACCTCGACGACGCCATTGACGACGAAGACGGCGGCCTTGCCGGCGGTCGCCTCGGTGATCCAGTCGGTGGAGCGCAGCGCGGCGACCGCGGCCTGTGTCTCGACCTCGAAACCGTCGCGCCACAGGCCCGCCAGGTGGGTGCGCACGATGCCGATCAGCAGGCTCAGGCGGCCGCGTATGCCACGGCGGTCCGCGGTCAGGACGTAGTCGGATAGCGCCACCTGGGTCGCCGGGCCGACCATGAGCTCGGCGCCCTCGGCGAAACGGATCGCGACCTTGCTGTCAGCGCCGGTGACGATGCGGTCGCCGACGAACACCGCCGCGCCGGGACGGAGCGCACGCAGTTCAGCGCCGGCCTGGGCTACCACATGGCCCGCCTGACGCACCACCCGGCCAATCGGATCGGCGCCCGCGGCGCCCGGCATCAATACCAGGAGCAGCCCCAGAAACAGAATTGAAACAAGGCAGAAACGATTGAAATATAAAGACATTTTTGAAATCTCCGAGCCTTGGTCGGGATATGGTGGGCGGGACCACGATGGCAAGGGGCGAGGACTATGTCATCGTGCCGGCAGCCACTTGGGAGCATGAGACATGACCGCTGCGCCACCGCTGATCGAGGTCTCCAGTGCCGATGGAATCGGCCGTATCCGGTTCAACCGGCCGGCGCGGATGAACGCGTTCAACAACGAACTGATGGTCGAGACCATGGCGGCGGTCGATGCGCTGAACGC
Organism: Alphaproteobacteria bacterium; assembly: GCA_040223615.1. Classification (GTDB taxonomy): domain Bacteria; phylum Pseudomonadota; class Alphaproteobacteria; genus JAVKFY01. The sequence continues at coordinate 43,933 of JAVKFY010000047.1, read as the reverse complement.
CGACGAGACGGTGCGCGCCATCGTCGTCTCGGGCAACGGGCGCTGCTTCTCGGCCGGGTTCGACCTGCAAGCGGCGGCGGCGCGCGACATGAGCACGGTCGACAAGGTGCGCGCGCAGATGTCGCTGCAGTTCGACTTCATCATCCGGTTCTGGGAATCGCCGAAGCCGACCATCGCGGCGGTGCACGGCTACTGCCTGGCCGGCGCGTTCGAGCTGTCGCTGGCCTGCGACCTCACGGTGGCGGCCGACGATGCGATGTTCGGCGAGCCCGAGGTGCGGTTCGGGACCGGCGCGGTGGCGATGCTGTTTCCGTGGGTCACCGGGCCGAAGCAGGCGAAGGAGATCCTGCTCACCGGCGACGACCGTATTCCGGCCGCGGACGCGCTGCGGATGGGGCTGGTGAACCGGCTGGTCCCGGCGGCGGACGTCGAGGCGGCGGCGCTGTCGCTGGCCGGCAAGATCGCCAAGGCGTCGTCGGTCTCGGTGCTGAAGACCAAGCAGGCAGTGAACCGCAGCTACGAAGCGATGGGCATGCGTCAGGCGCTGGCGACCGGGCTCGACATCGACGTGGAGATCAATGCCACGCCGTCTTTCGAGAAGACCGAATTCGCCCGCATCCGCCGCGAGGAGGGGCTGAAAGCGGCCATCGCCTGGCGCGACGGTCGGTTCAAGGATTGAGGTACGGCGCTGGTGAGGAGAAGGCCGGGGCAAGCCCGGCCACGACGAAGGAATATGAACTCGTCATGCCCGGACTTGATCCAGGCATCTCCAGAGTCTCGGGTGCTACCAGGCGTACTTGACCGAGCAGCCATAGGCGCGGGTCGAGGGGTTGGAGACCGGCTTGCCGCCAGCCAATTCGGCGAGCGCGACCTTCACGTAGTTGGTGGCGCCGGGGATGTCGGCCGGGTTCGCGGTGGCCTTGTCGTCGATGCCGCCCTTGTAGGCCAGGGTGCCGTCCGGCGTGACGATGTACATGTGCGGCGTGGTGCGCGCGGCATAGGCCTTGCCGATCTTGCCGTCCGGGTCGAGCACGATGCCGGCCGGCGCGGCGCCATGGTCGGCGGCAACCTTCAGCGCGTCGGGACCTTCCAGATAGCCCTGCCGGCCCGGCGCCGAGGAGATCACCGACAGCCAGACGATGCCGTCGTCGGCGGCCTGCTTCTGCAATGCCTGCATGTTCTTCGCGCCGTAGTGCTTCCGCACGTAGGGGCAGTCGTGGTTGGTCCACTCCAGCACCACGGTCTTGCCGCGATATTGCGCCAGGTCGACGGTCTGGCCGTCGGCGGTGGTGCCGGCGAAGGACGGCGCCGGTTCGCCGACTTCGGGCGCGGCGGCACCGGCCTGGCCGGTGCCCATGGCGAGCGAGAAGATCGCCGCGGCGGCGGCGATGATCGATCGGTGGTGCATCATGTCGGATCCCCCTTGGCTGGTGAAATCGAGTTCAACGCGTCGACCACGATGGTCTCGGTGAGCAGCTGCGGCAGCACCATCGGCGGCCGATCGTCGGGATAGAACAGGACATAGAGCGGCACGCCGGCGCGATCGAACCGGCGCAGCATGGCGGTGACATCCGGGTCCTCGCGGGTCCAGTCGCCGACCAGGTAAGTGATGCCGCGCTGCCGGAGCGCGTCGTAGAAAGCCTGGCCGGAGAGCGCGACGCGTTCGTTGACCTTGCAGGTCACGCACCAGGCGGCGGTCAGGTTGATCAGCACCGGCTCGCCGCGCTGGCGCAACGCGTCGAAGCGCGCCTCGGTGAAGCTTTCCGCGCCCTCGCTGGCGATTGCGAGCGCCGGCCGGTCGGCGGGGCGCACCGAGATCGCCAGCCACAGCGCCGCCAGCAGCGAGACCAGGGCCAGCGACCTGGCGATGCGGCCGCTGCGCGCGAACAGCCACGCGGCGGCGGCCAGCGCGATACCGCCGAGCAGGGCCGCCAGCACCGAATCCGGGCCAGTCTGCTGCGCCAGCACCCAGATCAGCCAGGCAGCCGAGGCGAACATCGGGAAGGCCAGCGCCTGCTTGAAAGTCGCCAGCCACGGCCCCGGCTTCGGCAGCAGCCGCGCCACCGGCGGCGCCCAGGTCAACAGCAGGTAGGGCGCGGCCAGGCCGCCACCGAGCGCCAGCAGCGCCGACATCGCGATGACCGGCGGCTGGGTGAAGGCGAAACCGAGCGCGGTGGCCATGAACGGCGCGGTGCAGGGCGCGGCGACCACCGCGGCCAGCACGCCGGTGAAGAAGCTGCCGACCGGGCCATGGCGGCCGGCGAGCGACTGCCCCATGCCGGTCCAGCCGCCGCCGATCTCGAACACGCCGGCGAGGTTCAGGCCGACCGCGAACAGCACGTAGGCGAACAGCGTGACGACGATCGGCTGCTGCAGCTGGAAGCCCCAGCCGACCGCGGCGCCGCCGGCTTGCAAGGTCAGCAGCACGGCGCCCAGCAAGGCAAAGGCGCCGAGCACGCCGGCGAGATAGGCCAGCCCGCCGATCAGCCGTTCGCGGGCCGGGGTGCCGGCGCCCCGCACCACGCCCAGCGCCTTGATCGCCAGCACCGGAAACACGCACGGCATCAGATTCAACAGCACGCCGCCCAGGAAGGCGAACAGCAGCACCGTCGGCAGCGACAGCGGCGGCAATGCCAGGCTGCTCTGGATCGCCGCCGGCATGGTCGCGCCCGGCGCGGCGGCGACGGCGAAGGCCAGTCGCGTCGGCCCGGTGCCGGTGTCCTCGACCATCGTCAACACGCCGCCGAGGCTGGCGTCGACCGGCGTTTCGCCGCGCCGCACGGTCAGGCGCAGGCCGGCTTCGTCGATGGCGAGCCGTTGCGGAGCGGCGTGGTCGACCACGCCCCAGGCGGTGGGGAAGAAGTAGACGCCGGTGAGCTTGTCCGCGCGCAGCCCCGGCACGTCGAACACGATCGACAGCCGGGCGTCGTCGACTGCGTAACGGGCGGTCCAGGGCGAGGGTTGCGGCAGGGCGCGTCGCGCCTGCGCCAGCAGGGCAGCGACCGAACTGTCGGCCACGGTGGCGGGGCCGGTCGGGATCTGCAAGGCGAAGCTGCCTTCCTCGGGAATGCAGATTTCCTCGCACACCAGCCAGGTGACGAACGCTTCCACCGGGAAGGGCTTGCCCACGGGCCAGTCGGCCGGGACGGTCAGTTCGCTGAGCAGGCCGACCTTGTCGCTGTAGCCGTAGTTGACCAGCGGGCCGTATTCGATGCGCTCCGGCGCGGCCCACTGGATCGGCCCGGCGCTGGCGCCCGGCGGCAGGGTCCACTGGATCGCGGTTTCCTGGCCGCTGTCGCCGGGATTCTGCCAGTAGGTGTGCCACTTCGGCCGGATGGTCTGCTGCAACAGCACCTCGACCGTATCGCCCGGTGCGACCTCGGCGGCGGCGGGGATCAGCTCGACGGCGACATTCTCGGTGCGCACGACAGTGCCGGGCGCGGACGCGCCCTGCGCCCAGGCCCCCGTGGCGCCCAGGCACGCCAGCAATATCGCCGCCGCGAGCCGTCCGATCACGTCGCTCGTTCCCTATCCGTGCCCCCGCATAACACGACATGGGCCCATTCGCCGCAATGCACAATGTAGTTATTCGGCGGCAGGGTGCGCGGGGCGTCGCCGGCGCCGCGCCAGCAAGGCGCCGGCGTCGTCCGCCGCGCCTTCAGCCGGGCCGCGGGATGGCGTATATGAGGCCGGGTAGGAGTACTCGCCGTGGCCTGGACCGCAAGGAAACCCGACATCGTCACCGACCTCGCCGACGCGGCGCGGCATTGCCGCAGCGCCGTCGGCGGTCGGCTGGTGAGCAGCTACGTCGCGTTCATGGCGGAGGCTGGCGGCGCCGTGCCGGCGAAGAACGGCCTCGATCTGAGCCGGCTGGCCAAGGCGCTGCCCGACCTGATGCTGGCGGCGGTGACCAAGCCGGACCGTTGGATCTGCCGGCTGGCCGGCGAGCGCGTCCGCCAGCGGCTGGGCCGCAGCCCGGTCGGCGGCAACTACTACGACATCGTGCCGCCCGAGCGCCGCGCCAACGCCATGCACGCGATGAACATGGTGATCGACGTGCCCTGCGGCTTTCGCGCCGAGATCGAGCAGATGCACCGCGACGGCGTGATCCGGCTGAGCGAGGCGGTGGCGCTGCCGCTGAGCTCCGAGGAGCCCGGCGTCGACGGATTCATTCTGTTCGCCGACAGCCACATCGAAGACGTCGGGAGCGCCGACCCCGACCCCGGCGGCCGCTTCATCACCGGCGCCAACGTCACCCGCCGCGACCTCATCGACCTCGGCTTCGGCGTCGACGAGACGTTCGAGGACCTGGTGCCGGAATAGCGGCTGGTCGGCTCTACTCCGCCGCCTGGGCCTCGTCGGTGACGGTGCGTTGGCCCGGGCGCTGGGCCTCTTCCGGCAACCTTGTGAGCAGGTCGGCCAGGGACAGGTTCTCGGTATTCTTGCTGCCGAGGCGGCGGACGGCGACGGTGCGCTCCTCGGCCTCGCGGCCGCCGAGGACCACGATCACCGGCACCTTGGCCACCGAATGTTCGCGGACCTTGTAGCCGATCTTCTCGTTGCGCAGGTCGAGCTCGGCGCGGATGCCGCGCTCGCGCAGCAGGGCGGCGACCTCGCCGGCGTAGTCGTCGGCCGCCTCGGTGATGGTCGCGACTGTCGCCTGCACCGGCGCCAGCCACAGCGGCAGGCGGCCGGCATAGTGCTCGATCAGGATGCCGGTGAAGCGCTCCAGCGAGCCGAACATGGCCCGGTGCAGCATCACCGGCACGTGCTTCTCGCCGTCGGCGCCGATGTAGGAGGCGCCGAGCACGCCCGGCATGTTCAGATCGACCTGGAGCGTACCGCACTGCCAGTCGCGGCCGATGGCGTCGCGCAACACGAATTCCAGCTTCGGGCCGTAGAAGGCGCCCTCGCCGGGGTTCAATTCGTAGGGCAGGTCGGCCGCTTTCAGCGCATCGAGCAGCGCCTGCTCGGCCTGATCCCACACCGCGTCCTCGCCGATGCGCAACTCCGGCCGGTCGGCGAACTTGATCAGCACGTCGTCGAAGCCGAAGTCGCGATAGATCGACAGGATCAGGTCGCAGACCGCGATGCTCTCCGCGGTGATCTGCTCCGGGGTGCAGAACACGTGGGCGTCGTCCTGGGTGAAGGCGCGCACGCGCATCAGGCCGTGCAACGCGCCCGACGGCTCGAACCGGTGCACCTTGCCGAACTCGCAGAAGCGCAGAGGCAGCTCGCGGTAGCTGCGCTGGCCCTGGTTGAAGATCTGCACGTGGCCGGGGCAGTTCATGGGCTTCAGCGCGAACACCCGCTCCTCGATCGGCGCGGTGGTGAACATGTTGGCGCCGAACTTCTCGGCGTGGCCGGACTTCTGCCACAGCGAGATGTCGAGCAGCTCCGGCGCTGCGACCTCCTGGTAGCCGGCGGCGGGCTGACGCTGGCGCATGTAGGCGATCAGCTCCTGGAACAGGGTCCAGCCCTTGGGATGCCAGAACACCGAGCCGGGGCCCTCCTCCTGGAAGTGGAACAGGTCCATCTCGCGGCCGAGCTTGCGGTGGTCGCGCTTCTCCGCCTCCTCCAGCATGTGCAGGTGGGCCTTGAGCGCCTTGTCGTTCTCCCAGGCGGTGCCGTAGATGCGTTGCAGCATCGGGTTGCGGCTGTCGCCGCGCCAGTAGGCGCCGGCCAGCTTCATCAGCTTGAACGCCTTGCCCAGCCGGCCGGTCGACGGCAGGTGCGGGCCGCGGCACAGGTCGATGAAGTTGCCCTGGCGGTAGAGCGAGATCTGCTCGCCGGCCGGAATGCTCTCGATGATCTCGGCCTTGTAGTCCTCGCCGATGGACTTGAAGAACTTGATCGCTTCGTCGCGGTCCCAGACCTCGCGCACGATCGCCTCGTCGCGGTCGACGATTGCGGCCATGCGCTTCTCGATGGCCTCGAAGTCGTCGGTGCTGAACGGTTCCTCGCGGGCGAAGTCGTAGTAGAAACCGTTCTCGATCGACGGGCCGATGGTGACCTGCGTGCCGGGGAACAGCTCCTGCACGGCTTCCGCCATGACGTGGGCGGCGTCGTGGCGCAGCAGGTCGCGCCCCTCGGCGCTGTCGCGGGTGACGATGGCGACCTCGGCGTCGGTGTCGATGGTGGTGGTCAGGTCACGCAAGGTCCCGTCGATGCGGATCGCGACCGCGGCCTTGGCCAGCGAGCGCGAGATCGACTCGGCGACTTCGAGGCCGGAAACCGGCCCCTCGTATTCCCTACTCGCCCCATCGGGCAGCGTGACGCGCACCATCTCCATGCTCCTTGATTGCGCAAGGGGCCGTTATACGCGGATAACGCGACCGTGCAACGCCGGGTGTTAGTTGGCGGGCGGCCCGAAGTGGAAGCCGTAGGCCAGCAGGCGCTCGATATCGAGCACGTCGGCCAGGGTATCGGGGGCGGCGGTGTCGACAAGGATCAGCGCGGTGTCGGCACCGACGTCCGGGTCGGTGAACTCCTTGATCACCTGGCGGCAAAGGCCGCAGGGGCTGCGGTCGGGCAGCGGCGCATCGCGCGCGTCGGCGCAGCTCACGGCGAGCACTCCGATGCGCCGGAAGCCCTGCGCGGCGGCCTGGGTGATCGCGGTGCGCTCGGCGCAGATGGTGCCGCCGTAGGAGCTGTTCTCGACATTGGCGCCAGTGAACACCGTGCCGGCCGGGTCGTCGGCCATCACCAGCGCGGCGCCGACGTGGAACTTCGAGAACGGCGCATAGGCGCGCTGCGCCGCCTCGCGCGCGGCCTGGACCAGCTTGGCCAGCACCTCCGGGTCGGCGTCGATGCGCTTCTCCGCGATGTCGTGCGCCGGCAGGTTCAGCGCGCCGGCCGGCGTCGCCAATCGGTGACCCGGGACAGTGAGCGCCGGCAGCACCAGGGTGGTGTCAGTCTTCCGGTCTGGCATCGCCGACCATCATGAGCAGGATCCGGTCGACCGTCTCGCCATCGTCGCCGAGCGGCAGCGCCAGGCGGCGGTAGCTGACGTGGTCGAGTTGCCGGTGCGGCGGCAGCGGGCGCTGCCAGAAATGCGGTTTCCCGGTCCGCCGCACGTCTTCGAGCGCCGCCTGGATGTGTCCTTCCGGGTCGAAGCCGAGCTCGTCGGCGAACTTTCCGGTCAATTCCTCCCCGAACAGTTCCAGCACCCGCGTGCCCCACAGCCGATACTGGAACCGCTGTTTCCCGCCGCTGTCGATCACGTCGAGAATGGTGAGGGCGCCCATGATCGCGCGCAGGTCGAGCGGCTCGATGTCGCCGCGCGCCGGCAAACGGCCATCGCGGCTGCGCGCAAGCCAGTAGTCCCACATGTGCCGGAGTTCATCGTCGTCCGCCTCCGGCGGCACCGGGTACGTGAAGCTGCTGTCGCCACCATCGGTCATGGTTGGCAGACGCTATCACAGTATTGGTGAATTTTCCCGGTGCCCGGTCCGCAGGCATGATAGCGTTCGGCAGCGAGGGCGCCGGTGGAAATCTTTCCGGCGCGAGGAGGAACGATGACCGAAATGCAATCGACGACCATCCGTCTCAATCCGGCCGACAACGTGGTGGTGGCGCGCACCGACATCCTGCCTGGTGCGCCGGTCGCCGGCGAGGATGTGACCACCGCTGCACACGTGCCGGCCGGGCACAAGATCGCCACCGCGCCGATCGCCAAGGGCGAGCCGGTGCGCAAGTACAACCAGATCATCGGCTTCGCTTCGAGCGACATCGCGCCGGGCGCGCACGTGCATACCCACAATGTCGAGGTGCATGCCTTCGAGCGTGACTACGCCATCGGCACGGAGGCCAAGGATCCGGGCTTCGTGCCGGAAGCGGAACGGGCGACGTGGCAGGGTATCCGCCGTTCCGACGGGCGTATCGCGACGCGCAACTACATCGGCATCCTGACCTCGGTGAACTGCTCGGCCACGGTGGCGCGCTACATCGCCGACCACTTCCGCGGCGACGCGCTGGCCGAGTTCCCCAATGTCGACGGCGTGGTGGCGCTGACCCACGACTATGGCTGCGGCGGCTGCGCCGGGATCGGGCTGAACTACATCCAGCGCGTGATCTCCGGCTTCGCCAAGCACCCGAATTTCGACAGCATCCTGCTGGTCGGACTGGGCTGCGAAGCGAACCAGATCGGCGCGCTGATGGAGGCGGAGAAGCTCAATCCGTCCGAAAAACTCCACGCCTTCACCATCCAGGACAATGGCGGCACCGCGAAGACGGTCGAGAAGGGCATCGGCCACGTTCGCGAGCTGCTGCAGGACGCCAACAAGGTCAGCCGCGAGACCGTGCCGGCCTCGGAGATCACGCTGGCGCTGGAATGCGGCGGTTCGGACGCGTACTCCGGCATCACCGCGAACCCGGCGCTGGGCGCGGCCGCCGACCTGCTGGTGCGGCATGGCGGCACCGCGTGCCTGGCCGAAACGCCGGAGATCTACGGCGCCGAACACCTGCTGACCCGGCGCGCGGCGAGCCAGGCGGTGGGCGAGAAGCTGCTCAACCACATCAAGTGGTGGGAGAACTACACCGCGGCGAACAACGCCGAGATGAACAACAACCCGTCGCCCGGCAACAAGGCCGGCGGGCTGACCACGATCCTGGAAAAGTCGCTGGGCGCGGCGGCCAAGGGCGGGACCACCAACCTGGTCGGGGTCTACGACTACGCGGCGCCGATTACCGAGAAGGGCTTCGTGTTCATGGATACGCCGGGCTACGACCCGGCCTCGGTGACCGGCATGGTCGCCGGCGGCGCCAACATGGTGTGCTTCACCACCGGGCGCGGTTCGGTGTTCGGCTGCAAGCCGTCGCCGAGCCTGAAGCTGGCCACCAACACGCCGATGTACCAGCGCATGTCCGACGACATGGACGTGAACGCTGGCCGCATCGTCGATGGCGAGGCCACGGTGCAGGAGGTCGGGCAGGAGATCTTCGACCTGATCCTGAAGACCGCCTCGGGCCAGCCGTCGAAGTCGGAAGCGCTCGGTTTCGGCGAGGACGAGTTCGTGCCCTGGATGGTCGGCGCGGTGCTGTAGACACCGGGACGAGATTGCCGGGTCAATCCCACGGGTGCCCGGTTAAGCTTGCGGTTGTCGTCGATTCCCTGGTGCCGCTCAGGCGGTTGCGCTGCTACGGGCGGCACCTGACAGAAGAACCGCGACCGATGGGTCCAGCTTCTGGACGTGGATGCCCCGAACAAGTCGGGGCATGACGACCTTATTGAAAAACATAGAAAACGCGTCATGGCCCGGCTTGTCCGGGCCATCCACGTCCCTGCGCTTGCAAAGACGTTGACGGGTGGGCGCAGAGCCGGAAGGACTTAACCGAACAGCCTTGGATGAAACCCGGCAATGACGAAAGAATACGTAACTCTTCATGCCCGGGCTTCTTTTTGTCGGGCAGATCAGTTCGTCAGCGCCTCGAAGCTCTGCGGGGCCTCGTCGAGGACGCGCGGGCCGGTGCGGGTGATTTCCATCACCGCCAGGCCGCGTTCCGCCACGCCGTCGGGGCCGAAGCGGAAGATGCCGTCGATGCCGGCGAAGCCGTTCGGGTTGCCGAGGCTGGTGGCATCGAAGCGCGCCTCGCCGCCGCCCTGCGCCAGGACGGCGGCAAGCGCGGTGGCGTCATAGGCCAGGCTGGCCAGACGCGCCGGACGGCGGCCGTAGGTCTGCTCGAAACGGTCCAGGAAGGCGACGCCGGCGGTCGGCGAGGGCGCCGCGTACCAGCCGCCGACCAGGGTCGGCTCGCGGGCCAGTTGCGGGTCGTCCCACAGGCCGGTGCCGAGCAGCTTGACCTGCGACGGGCTGACGTCGTGATAGGGCAGCAACGGTGCCACCGCGCGCAGCGTGCCACCGCCCTCGGCCAGCAGCAGCGCGTCGAACGGGTCGACCTGGAACCGGCGGGCGAGGCGGCGCACCGCGGGGTCGGCGTCCCGGCCGTCGGCGGGGAAGCTCTCGGCCTGCACCACCGCCATGCCGGCGCCGGGCGCGGCCTGCTCGGCGGCCAGCGACACCGTGCTGCCATACGGGCTTTCCGGGGCCAGAACCGCCAGCCGGCGCAGGCCACGGGCGCCGGCGAAATCGACGATGCGGCGCACCTGCTGGTCCGGGACGAAGCCGATCAGGTAGACGCCCTCGCCAGCGACGGTGCGGTTGGTGGAGAAGGCGACGACGTTGACGCCGCGTTCGCGGGCCAGCGGCGCCACGGCGCTCACGCTGTGCGAAAAGAGCGGCCCGATGATCAGCGCCGCACCCTCCTGCAGCGCCGATTCGGCGGCCGCGGCGGCGCCCTCGGCGGTGCCGCCCGTATCGCGCGGCAGCAGGGTCAGGCGGCCGTCGCCAATGTCGAACAACGCCATCATCGCGGCGTCGAGCAGCGCGTTGCCGAGCGGCGCGGCCTCGCCCGTCAGCGGCACCAGGAGGCCGACCTTCACCGGCACCTCGCCCGACGGCGTCAGCGGCGTGAGCTGCGGCTTCGGCTCCTCGGTGCGTGGCGGTAGCGCGGTCTGTGGCGGTGGCGGCGGTGGTGGCTCCGCGACCTGTGGCGGCGGCGAGGGCGGCGGCGTTCGCGAGGCGCCGCCGTCTCCTGTACTCTGGCAGGCGGCAAGCGCCAGCGTGCCGAACGTCAACGCCACGGCCAAAGCGCAACCACGCCAGGAAGACGATGCCGGAAGAAACTGACCCCGGCTGGGTCGATACGAATGCGGGTACGGCTCGCTCAACGGACCCCGGCCTCTATCTGGTTGCGACGCCGATCGGCAACCTCCGCGATATTACCCTGCGCGCCCTGGATGTCCTAGCCGGGGTCGACGTGATCGCCGCGGAAGACACCCGGATCACCGCCAGGCTGCTGGCGCGCTATGGCATTTCCAAGGCGATGGTCGCCTACCACGAGCACAACGCCGCCCGGGCGCGTCCCGCGCTGCTGCGGCGTCTCGCGGGCGGCGGCCGGGTGGCGCTGGTCAGCGACGCCGGCACGCCGCTGATTTCCGATCCCGGCTATCGCCTGGTCGCCGAGACGGTCGAGGCCGGCGCGAAGGTATTCCCGGTGCCGGGCGCGTCGTCGGTGCTGGCGGCGCTGGTCGGCGCCGGACTGCCGACCGACCGGTTCCTGTTCGCCGGCTTCCTGCCCAGCAAGCCGGGCCAGCGGCGCAGCGCGATCCAGGCGCTGGCCGGCATCGAGACCACGCTGGTGCTACTGGAGGCGCCGTCGCGCCTGGCCGCGAGCCTGGCCGATCTGGCCGATATGCTGGGGCCGCGCCCGGCGGTCGTGGCGCGCGAACTCACCAAGCTGCACGAGGAGTTCGCGCGCGGCACGCTGCCGGAAGTGGCCGCCCGCTATGCCGGCGACGCCGCGCCGAAGGGCGAGATCACGCTGGTGATCGGTCCGGGCGAAGCGGTTGTCGCCAGCGAGGCTGACATCGACGCCGCGCTGGTCGCCGCGCTGGCCGACGTTTCGTTGCGCGAGGCGGTCGAGCGGGTCACCGCCGCGACCGGCTGGAAACGGCGCCAGGTCTACGCCCGCGCACTGGCCCTGAAACCCGAATGACGCGCCGGCGGGCGTATCGCTACGGCCGCTGGGCGGAGCGGGTGGCGGCCGGCTGGCTGCGGGCAAAGGGTTACCGGATACTCGAGCGCAACCTGCGCGGGAGCGGCGGCGGGGCCGGCGAGATCGATATTCTGGCGCGCCGGGGCAATGTCCTGGCCGTGGTCGAGGTGAAAGCGCGGGCGGCGGCGGCCGACGAGGTGCTGACCGGCAGGCAGCGCCGCCGGCTGGAACGGGCGGCGCTGGCGCAGGCGGCGCGGCTGGGACCGGACCTGCGGCTGCGCTTCGATCTGATGCTAGTCCTGCCGTGGCGCTGGCCGCGCCATATAATGGATGCGTGGCGGCCCTGATTCGCCGCGACCAAGCATGCAAAGGAAGACCTGCCGATGATGAGATTGTCCTCGGCACTGCTCGCCGCCGGTGGCCTGGCGCTGGCGCTCAATGGCTGCACGCCGCTGGGCGCCGTGGTCGGCGCCGGCGCCACGGTTGGCGTCGCCGCGGTGCAGGAGCGTTCGGTCGGCAACGCCGTCGATGACGCCACCATCCAGGTTCAGATCAACCACCTGCTGCTGCAGAAGTCGGAGCGGCTGTTCACCGACGTCGACCTGGAGGTGGTCGAGGGCCGCGTGCTGATGACCGGCAGCGTGCCGAATATCGACGACCGGGTCGACGCGGTGCGCCTGGCCTGGCAGGCCGAAGGCGTGAAGGAGGTCCTGAACGAGCTGCAAGTCGACGACAAGTCCGGCCTGATGAGCTACGCCAAGGACGTCTGGATCAGCACCCAGATGCGCGGCAAGCTGATCGGCGACGGCGATATCGTCGACATCAACTACTCCGTCGATACCGTCAACGGCGTGCTCTACCTGATGGGCATCGCGCAGAGCCAGACCGAGCTGGACCGGGCGGTGCAGCATGCGCGCACCATCCGCGGCGTAACCCAGGTGGTCAGCCACGTGCAGCTCAAGGACGACCCACGCCGGCGCCAGTCGTGAGCTACCGGACGTGAGTGCCGACGAGCCGGAAGCGATCTTGCGCGCGGCCGGCGACAGCCCGCAAGACCGGCTCGATATCGCCGAGGTGGCGCTGGCGCTGGCGGCGCTGGACCGGCCACGGGTCGGGCTGACGCGCTATCGCGACCATCTTGACGAACTGTCGGAGGAGTTGCGCGAGACCGCCGAGATGGCGCCGAAGGGGCCGGAGGCGGCCGCCGCGGTGCTGCGCTCGGTGCTGGCCGACCGGCATGGCTATGGCGGCGACACCGCGACCTACGACGATCCGCAGAACGCCAACCTGATGCGGGTGATCGACCGCAAGCGCGGCCTGCCGGTGGCGCTGGGCGTGCTCTACATCCACGGCGCGCGGGCGGCGGGCTGGGAGATGAGCGGCCTGGACACCCCGGGGCATTTCCTGGTGCGGCTGGAGGCGGCCGGCGGGCGGGTGATTCTCGATCCCTTTTCCAGCGGCCACCTGCGCACGGCCGCCGACCTGCGCGCGCTGCTGCAACGCCATGCCGGCGACCGGCCGCCGATGCAGCCGGGCGATATCGGCGCGGTCGACGACCGCTCGGTGCTGCTGCGGTTGCAGAACAACATCAAGCTGCGGGCGTTGCAGGCCGGCGACGTCGACAAGGCCCTGCGCGTCATCCGCTCGATGGCCTGGATCGCGCCCCGGATGGCGCCGGTGCAGCGCGAGCTGGCGGTGATCGCCGCGCACCAGGGCCAGATGAACGACGCGCTGGTGGCCGGCAACCGATACCAGGCGCTGGCCGCCGATGAGGTCCAGCGCCACGACGCCGCGATGCTGCTGCAACAGCTCCGGGCGCGGCTGAACTGATGTCCCGCGGCTCCCACGCCCTTCACCGACACCCAACGACGATGTGGGGTCGCCGAGCCCACCAGCCCGACCTTCAGGTCGGGTTGCTCGTCATTCGCCCTGACTGCTTGCTGGCGAGGCGATGACGCTCGACGAGTACAATGACTTCTGCGGCGCGCTGCCGGTGACGACGCATGTGGTGCAATGGCGCGGGGCGCATGTCTGGAAGGTCGGCGGCAAGGTGTTCGCCATCGGCCACTGGGACGCGGGCGTCCACGAACAGGTTACGTTCAAGACCTCCGACCTGGCATATGAAATCCTGCAAGAACAGCCGGGTCTGCGGCCGGCGCCTTATCTCGCCACACGCGGCATGAAGTGGATTCAGCACTTTGATCAGCCGGGCCTGTCGGACCACGACTTGAAGGCATATCTCACCGAGTCGCACCGCATCGTCGGCCTTGGCCTGTCGAAGAAGAAGCGGCGCGACCTGGGCCTCGACTGATCCGCTTTCGCCGGTCGGGCAGGCGCGGCTAGACTGGCACCGCCGCGACCCGCGCCCGCCGGGCGGCACTTCAACCTTCCGTGGGCCCGGAGACACCGATGAGCCTTGCCGTCGCGATCCAGATGGACCCGATCGAGCCGGTCGACATCGACGCCGACAGCACCTTCGCGCTGGCGCTGGAGGCGCAGGAACGCGGGCACGCGCTGTTCCACTACCTGCCCTCGGCGTTGAGCTTCAAGCATGGCCGGGTGATCGCCAAGGCGCGGCCGCTGTCGGTGCGGCACGAACGCGGCAATCACGCCTCGCTGGGTGCCTTCGAGACGCTGGACCTCGCCGGTGTCGACGTCGTGCTGATGCGCCAGGACCCGCCGTTCGACATGGCCTACATCACCGCCACCCACATTCTTGAGCACATCCATCCGCAGACCCTGGTGGTGAACGACCCGATCCACGTGCGCAACGCGCCGGAGAAGCTGTTCGTCACGCATTTCCCGGACCTGATGCCGCCGACGCTGATCACCTCCGACATCGACGAGGTGAAGGCGTTCCGGGCCAAGCACGAGGACATCATCGTCAAGCCGCTGTTCGGCAATGGCGGCGCCGGCGTGTTCCACCTGAAGCCGGGCGACGAGAATCTCGGCGCGCTGCTGGAGATGTTCACCCAGGCCTCGCGCGAGCCGATCATCGTGCAGCGCTACGAGCCGGCGGTGCGCGAGGGCGACAAGCGCATCATCCTGATCGACGGCAAGGCGGCCGGCGCCATCAACCGGGTGCCGGCGGCCGGCGAGGCGCGCTCCAACATGCATGTCGGCGGCCGGCCGGAGAAGTCCGCCCTGACCAAGCGTGACCGCGACATCTGCCACGCCATCGGCCCGACGCTGGCCGAGCGCGGCCTGATCTTCGTCGGCATCGACGTGATCGGCGACTACCTGACCGAGATAAACGTGACCTCGCCGACCGGGATACAGGAGGCCGGTCGGTTCGACAATTCCAACCTGGCCGGGCTGATCTGGGACGCGATCGAGAAGCGCTTCGCCAAGCTGAGCGAGCGGCACCCGGCATGACCGAGCACAACCCGCGCGCGCCGTCGAAGGTCGATTTCGGCCGCGCCGCTGGTGACTACGCCAAACACCGGCATGGCTTTCCGCCGGCGCTGTTCGACCGGTTCGTGGCGTTGGGCCTGATGCGGCCGGGAACGGTAGCGCTCGACCTCGGCACCGGCACTGGAACGGTGGCGCGCGGGCTGGCGCAACGCGGCGCCAAGGTGACGGCGCTCGACCCGTCGACTGCGCTGATGGACCAGGCCCGGGCGCTCGATGCCGAGGCCGGCGTCAGCATCGACTATGTCGAGGGCAAGGCGGAGGCGACCGGTCTCGACACCGGTGCTTTCGACCTGGTCGTCGCCGGGCAGTGCTGGCACTGGTTCGACCGGCCGAAGGCGGTGGCCGAGGCGCGCCGGCTGCTGCGGTCGGGCGGCACGCTGGCGATCGCGCATTTCGACTGGCTGCCGCTGCCCGGCAACATGGTCGAGGCGACAGAACAGCTCATCGTCGCCTACAACCCGGCCTGGAAGATGGGCGGCGGTACCGGCATTTACGGCCGCTGGTATACCGACCTGCGCGGCGGCGGGCTCGAGGACGTGCAGGGCTTCTCG
The DNA here is from genome assembly GCA_040223615.1 of Alphaproteobacteria bacterium. GTDB lineage: Bacteria > Pseudomonadota > Alphaproteobacteria > JAVKFY01. The sequence continues at coordinate 28,412 of JAVKFY010000047.1, read as the reverse complement.
TTCGACACCGTCGCGCCCTACACGCACGAGGCGTGGCGCGGCCGGATACGGGCCAGCGCCGGCGTCGCCGCCAGCCTCGACGCCGGCGAGGTGGAGAAGTTCGACGCCGAGCTGGCCGGCATTCTGGCCGAGCAATTCCCGGACGATCCGCTGGCGGTGCCACATTGCGTGTCGGCGGTGTGGGGGACGCATCGATGAACCACGCCAAGATGCTGCGCGACGCGGCGCGCGCCTTCGCTGACCGGCCGGCGGTCTCGCTCGGCACCGAGGTTGTCGCCAGCTACGGCGAGCTCGGCACCCGGGCGGCGAAGCTGGCGCGGGGGCTACGGGAGACATTGAAGCTGCGGCCCGGCGATCGGGTGGCGCTGACCATGACCAACCACGTCACCTTCCTGGAGGTGCTGTACGCGATCTGGCATGCCGGGCTGGCGGCGGTGCCGGTCAACGCCAAGCTGCATCCGCGCGAGTTCGCCTACATCCTGGAGAATTCGGGCGCGCGGGCGTGTTTCGCGACCGCGGACCTGATGGACAAGATCGCGCCGCTGGCCGGCGAGATCGCCACGCTCGAGCACGTGATCGAAGCCGGCGGCGTGGCGCATGACAAGCTGGCGGCGGCCGACGCGCTGGACCTGGCCGACGTCGATCCGACCGACCTGGCCTGGCTGTTCTACACCTCGGGCACCACCGGGCGGCCGAAGGGCGCGATGCTGACTCACCGCAACCTGACCTCGATGGTGATGAATTATTTCGGCGACGTGGACTGGGTCGAGCCGACCGACTGCATGGTGCACTGCGCGCCGCTGTCGCACGGCTCCGGTCTCTACGCGCTGCCGCACGTGGCCAAGGCGGCGAACAACGTGATCCCGGCCAGCGGCGGCTTCGATCCGGCGGAATGCTGCCGGCTGATCGAGCACTGGCCGGGCATCACCTTCTTCTTCGCGCCGACCATGATCACGCGGCTGATCAACTCGGCTGCGATCCGCGAGACCGACCTGACGCACCTGAAGACCATCGTCTATGGCGGCGGGCCGTCCTACGTGCAGGACACGCTGAAGGCGCTCGACACGCTGGGGCCGGTGCTGATCCAGCTCTACGGCCAGGGCGAGGCGCCGATGACGATCACCGGCCTGACCAAGGCGATGCACCAGGAGCGCGACCATCCGCGCTATTTCGACCGGCTCGGCTCGGTCGGCATCGCGCGCACCGATGTCGAGGTCCGGGTCGTCGACGAGGATGACAACGAGCTGCCGGCCGGCGAGATCGGCGAGATCGTCTGCCGCGGCGACGTCGTGATGGCCGGCTACTGGCAGAATGCGGAGGCCACCGAGGCGGGGCTGCGCGGCGGCTGGCTGCATACCGGCGACGTCGGCGCGTTCGACGACGAGGGCTTCCTGACGCTGAAGGACCGCTCCAAGGACATGATCATCTCCGGCGGCACCAATATCTATCCGCGCGAGATCGAGGAGGTACTGCTGCGCCACGCCGGCGTGCTGGAATGTTCGGTGGTCGGCCGGCCGCACGCCGACTGGGGCGAGGAGGTGGTCGCCTTCGTGGTGCGCCGCGAGGGCGGCGACGTGGCCGAGGCCGAGCTCGACGCGCTGTGCCTGGACCAGATCGCCCGGTTCAAGCGGCCGAAGAGCTATCGTTTCGTTGATGCGCTGCCGAAGAATAACTATGGCAAGATACTGAAGACCGAACTGCGCGAGGTCCTGAAACAGGAGAACCAGGGGTAGGCACGATGGAAATCCACCATCTTCGCTTCATCCGCGAAGCCGGCATGGCGCTGCTGGGCGTGATCCTGGCGGTGACGCCGCTGGCCTTCTGGTTCGTGTGGTCGCCGGCGATCTATGTCGCCATCGTCATCATCTTCGTGGTGTCCTTCGTGTTGCTGATCGCACTGGACTGGCTCGGCCTGTGGACCGAGCCGCGCGGTGGCGGCGAGGGCCTGCGGCGGATGCGCGAGGAAGCCGAACGGCTTATGGCACTGGCCACCGAGATCGACCGGCTCACGGACCCCCGCGCCAAGCGCAAGATGGCCTGCCTGCGCGCCCAGCTCTGGGGCGAAGATTCCTAACCGCTGCGCAGGTTGATCCAGTTGGCGGCCAGGACCAGGGCGGCGCCGACGGCGACGAAGGGGTCGACGGCCTCGTTGTAGAGCAGCCAGGCGACGAGCGCGATCAGCGGCAGCCGCAGGAAGTCCAGCGGCACCACCACCGTCGCGTCGGCCAGGATCAGCGCCCGCCCGACGCAGTAGTGCGAGGTCAGGCCGGACAGGCCGATCAGCGCCACCCACGGATACAGGTCCGGGCTCGGCACCACGAAGTCGCCGATCGACAGCGCTGCGCCCCACGGCAACTGCACCAGGCTCATCCACCAGATCAGCGTCAGGGCCGATTCCGTCGCCATCATCCGCCGGGTCAGCACATAGGCGACGGCGTAGCCGAAGGCCGCCGCCAGCACCACGAACGAGGCCGGGTCGATCACCGCCAGGCCCGGGCGCAGCATCACCATCACCCCGGCGAAGCCGAGGCCGATGGCGGTCAGGCGCGATCCGGTCAGACGTTCCGACAGGAAGGCGGCGGCGATCAGCGCGGTCCAGATCGGTGCCGTGAACTCGATGGCGAAGACTTCGGTGAGCGGCAGCACGCCGACGCCGAACAGCCAGCACCACTGCGCGCCATAGTGGACCGAGTTGCGCACCACGTGCTTGACCGGGATGCGGGTGCGCATCGCTGCCCAGCCGCCGCGCCAGACGAAGGGCAGCAGGATCAGCAGGCAGATGGCGCTGCGGTAGAATGAGGCGTGGTGCGGCGCCAGCTCGACCGCCAGCTCGCGCCCGGCCACGCCCATGCCGACGAACGACACCAGCGCCCCCGACATCCATGCCATCGCGGGCAGCAGCGAGGGCCGCGCGGCGACCGCGGCGGTCGTCGGACTGTCGGCCATCGCCGAATGTCAGGCCGTGGGCAACGTCAGCGGTGAGATTTCCTCTGCCGTGCGGTGCATGAAATCGTGCTGCGGCACGTTGGAGATCATCCGTTGCTGCGCCGCCTCCAGGCGCTGCAGCGCGTCGGTGCGGTCGAGCGTGGTGCACTTGCCGTTCTCGACCACCTGGCGGCCGTCGACGAAGACCTCGGCGATGGCGCGGTCGACCGCGGTGAAGATCAGCGTGCGGATCGGGTCGCGCAGCGGCCGCATGTCTTCGTTGTCGAGGTCGACCAGCACGATATCGGCCTTGGCGCCGGGTGCCAGCCGACCGATGTCGTCGCGGCCCAGCGCCTTGGCGCCGGCCAGCGTGGCGGCGTTGAACAGCAGGGTCGAATTGGCGGCATCCATGTGCTTGCGGTGCACGCGGGCCAGGATGATTGCCAGCCGCATCTCCTCCAGCAGGTTGTGCGGCGCCACGTCGGTGCCCATGCCGACATTCACGCCGGCCGCCGCGTAGGCGCCGATGTCCTCCAGCTTGTCGCCGTAGCGCGCGAAGGGCGCCGGGCAGTGCGCCACCGAGGTGCCGCTCTCGGCCAGCAGGCGCAGGTCATCGCGGGTGTGCCAGCGCAGCGAGGAATGCTGGTCGATGAACATGCAGTGGCCGAGGATCGTCGACGGGCCGAGCAGGCCGATCGACTGGCCGTATTGCACCGGCGAGACGCCGTGGCGCTGGACGATCTCGTTGAACTCGATCACCGACTGCGAGATGTGGGTGGTGATCGGCCGGCCGGTCTGGTCGGCGTAGGCCTTGGCCTTGCGGAACAGGTCGGGGGTCACGGTCTCGATCTGCGCCGGGAAGACGATGCCCTTGATCCGGCCGCATTCGTGCGCCTCGGCCTGCTCCATCAGCGCGATGGCGCGCTCGAAGCCGGCCTCGCCGGCCTTCTCGTCCCAGTCGAACAGCAGTTCGTGGCGTTGCTCCATGCGCCAGCGCGCCGAGGCGAAGGCCGGCGCGGCGTACATGCGCAGGCCCGAGCGCGCCTGCAGGTCGAGCCAGCCGTCGATGCCGCCGGACAGGTCGGCCAGCGTGGTGATGCCGCACTGCAACGCCTCGGCATAGGCGGCCTCGGCGCCGGCGCGCTGGCCGTCGGTGTCCAGCCGGAAGGCCAGCATGCGCTCGTACAGGCCGGTCATGTATTGCTCGGGCACGCCGTGGTCCTCGCGGATGCCCTTGGTGGCGAGCTCGGTGCAGGGATGCGCGTGGATGTTGACCAGGCCGGGCATGACGAAGCGACGGCTGCCGTCGATCTCGCGATCGCAGGCGCCGGTGTAGTTCGGCCCGACGTGAACGATCGCACCGTCGGTGAAGGCGACGTCGATTTCGCGGGCGTAGACGTGGCGCTGGCCAGACTGGTCCCAGGCGGCGACCCAGGCGGCGTTGCGGATACAGGTGGTTTCGCTCATAACCGGCTCCCTCTTCTGGAAGCCAAGCTTAGACCTCGGCGTCGGCGTGGTCCAAGGCGTAGCCGGCGGCGCGTACGGTACGGATCAGGTCGGGGCCGCCGCCGCCGTTCAGCGCCTTGCGCAGGCGGCGGATGTGCACGTCGACGGTGCGCAGCTCGATCTCGGCGTCGTGGCCCCAGACCGCGTCCAGTATCTGTTCGCGGCTGAACACCCGGCCGGGGTGTTCCAGCAGGTAGCGCAGCAGGCGGAACTCGGTCGGACCGAGATGCACGTCGCGGCCGCGCCGGGTCACCCGGTGGCGCACCAGGTCGAGCTTCAGGTCGTCGAACTCCAGCGTCTCCTGCGCCGTGGCCGGACGGGTGCGGCGCAGCACGGCGCGGACGCGGGCGATCAGCTCCTTCGGTGAGAACGGTTTGGTGACATAGTCGTCGGCGCCGATCTCCAGCCCGCGCAGGCGGTCGTTCTCCTCCGCCCGCGCCGTCAGCATCACCACCGGGAGCTGCGCGGTTTCGTTGCCGCGACGCAGCCGGCGGCAGACCTCCAGGCCGGAGACGCCCGGCAACATCCAGTCCAGCACCACCAGGTCGGGCACGCGCTCCTCGATCAGCAGCAGCGCTTCCTCGCCGTCGGTGGCGGTCTCCACCTCGAAACCGGCGGCCTGGAAATTGTAGCTCAACACCGTGACCAGCGGTGCCTCGTCCTCGACCAGAAGAATTCGCGGCTGCATCGTCGACACCTGCCTCAGCCCTGGTCGGGACCGGCATAGGACGACGTGTCGTCGCCCTTCGGCCGGCGCTCTTCCAGCGTCTTGCCCTCGATCAGGAAGTAGATGGTCTCGGCCATGTTGGTGGCCAGGTCGCCGACGCGCTCGATATTCTTGGCGACGAACATCAGGTGCGTGCCGGAGGTGATGGTGCGCGCGTCCTCCATCATGTAGGTCAGCAGCTCGCGGAACAGGCTGTTGTAGAGCTGGTCGACATCCTCGTCGCGATGCCAGACCTCGATCGCCATCGGCACGTCGCGCCGCGCGTAGGCGTCAAGCACATCGGAGATCATCCGCTGCGCCAGGCCGCCGATGCGCGGTACCGCATGCACCGCCGGCAGCGTCGGATTCTGGTTCAGCGCCAGCGAGCGCTTGGCGATGTTCTTGGCATAGTCGGCGATGCGTTCCAGGTCGGCCGACAGTTTCAGCCCGGCGACGATGGCGCGCAGGTCGACTGCCATCGGCTGGCGCAGCGCCAGCATGCGGGTGGCGTGCTCGTCGACCTCGGCCTCCAACGCGTCGACCTTGGCGTCGGCGGCGACGACCCTCTCGGCCAGCTCGCCGTCGCGGGTGGTGATCGCCTTGATGGCGCTGGCAAGCTGCGCTTCCGCCAGCCCGCCCATGCGCAGGATCATCGACGACAGCTCGGCCAGTTCCTGGTCGTAGGCGGAGACGATGTGGTCAGTCTTGCCCTTGTCCATCGTTCTCTCCGTCAACCGAACCGGCCGGTGATGTAGTCCTGGGTGCGTTGGTCCGACGGGCTGGTGAATATCGTCGCGGTCTCGTCGCGCTCGACCAGCTTGCCGAGGTGAAAGAAGGCCGTGTAGTTCGACACGCGCGCCGCCTGCTGCATCGAGTGGGTGACGATGACGATGGTGTAGTTGGCGCTGAGCTCGTCGATCAGTTCCTCGATACGCGCGGTGGCGATCGGGTCCAGCGCCGAACACGGCTCGTCCATCAGCACCACTTCCGGGTTCACCGGGTTGGCGCGGGCTATGCACAGGCGCTGCTGCTGTCCGCCGGACAGGCCGGTGCCGGGCTGTGCCAGACGATCCTTGGCCTCTTCCCACAGACCGGCCTTCTGCAGGCTGTCCTCGACGATCCCGTCCAGGGTCTGCTTGTCGCCGGCCAGGCCATGGATGCGCGGGCCGTAGGCGACGTTGTCGTAGATCGACTTCGGGAACGGGTTGGGCTTCTGGAACACCATGCCGACGCGGGCGCGGAGCTGCACCACATCGAGCGAGCTCGCGTAGATGTCTTCGCCGTCGAGCGTGATCGAGCCCCGCACGCGACAGATGTCGACCACGTCGTTCATCCGGTTGAGACAGCGCAGGAAGGTGCTCTTGCCGCAACCCGACGGGCCGATCAGCGCGGTGACCCGGTTGGTCGGAATATCCAGTTCGACATCGAACAGCGCCTGCTTGTCGCCATAGAACACGTCGACGTTGCGGGCGGCCATCTTCGGCGCGGCCATGACCGGGGCTGGTGCGTTCATGTCTCTTGTTCCTATCACCAGCGCCGCTCGAACCGCTTGCGCAGCAGCACGGCGATCAGGTTCATCAGGATCAGGAAGCCGAGCAGCACCAGGATCGCCGCCGAGGTCCGTTCGACGAAGGCGCGTTCCGGGCTGTCGGCCCACAGGTAGATCTGCACCGGCAGCACAGTGGCCGCGTCGGTGACGCCGCCGGGAATGTCGACGATGAAGGCGACCATGCCGATCATCAGCAGCGGCGCGGTCTCGCCCAGCGCCTGGGCCATGCCGATGATGGTGCCGGTCAGGATGCCGGGCATCGCCAGCGGCAGCACGTGATGGGTGACCACCTGCATCTGGCTCGCGCCCATGCCGAGCGCGGCTTCGCGGATCGACGGCGGCACGGCGCGCAGCGCGGCGCGGGCGGCGATGATGATGGTCGGCAGCGTCATCAGTGCCAGCACCATGCCGCCGACCAGCGGCGCCGAACGCGGCAGTCCGAAGACGTTGAGGAACAGCGCCAGGCCGAGCAGGCCGAAGACGATCGACGGCACCGCGGCGAGGTTGTTGATGTTGACCTCGATCAGCTCCGCCCAGCGGTTCTTCTTGGCGAACTCCTCCAGGTAGATCGCTGACATCACCGCCACCGGAAAGGCCAGCAGCAGGCAGACCAGCAGGGTGAAGAAGCTGCCCGCCGCGGCGCCCCAGACGCCGGCCAGTTCCGGCTCGCGGCTGTCGCCGGAGGAGAAGAAGCGGGTGTTGAAGTGGCCGGTCAGGACGCCGTCGTCGCGCAGGCTGCGCACCCACTCGGCTTCCTGGTCGCTGATCCGCCCGCCGTCGCCGGCGGTGATGTTGCCCTTCTCGAACTGGTCGACGTCGTCGGAGGCCGGCAGCCAGACGGTACGGGTCTGGCCGATCAGGGACGGGTCGGCCAGCACCATCTCGCGCAGGTCGAACGGCGCGCCGGAGCTGACGATGCCATAGAGCTTGCGCTTGTCGCGCCGCCCGGTGACGTCGGGGAAGCGAGCGGTGAGCGATTGGCGCACCAGCGCGTTGTAGTTCGCTGAGGACAGGGTCTGCTGTTCTCGCGCGCCGGTCGGATCGATGACCTGCGGGTCGAAATGGATCTCCAGTTCCACCTCGGTCTGGAAGAAGGCCGGCAGGCCCTTGACCATGATCGAGCCGAGCAGCAGCACCAGGAAGCCCAGGGCCAGGCCAATGGCAAGCTGACCATACAGCCGGAAGCGACGCTCGGCGGCATAGCGCTTGGCGATACGGGAACTCTGCTGGCTCATCGTCGAAGCGTTCGGTAGCGGTTGCGCCGTATCAGTCATAGCGCTCCCGATACTTCTTGACGATGGCCAGAGCGAAAATGTTCAGGCACAGGGTGACCACGAACAGCACCAGGCCGAGCGCGAAGGCGGCCAACGTCTTGGCGCTGTCGAATTCCTGGTCGCCGACCAGCAGGGTGACGATCTGCACCGTCACCGTGGTCACCGCCTCGAACGGATTGGCGGTCAGGTTGGCGGCTAGGCCGGCGGCCATCACCACGATCATGGTTTCGCCGATGGCGCGGCTGGCGGCCAGCAGCACGGCGCCGACCACGCCCGGCAGGGCGGCCGGCAGGATCACCTGGCGGATGGTCTCCGACTTGGTCGCGCCGAGACCGTAGGAGCCCTCGCGCAGCGATTGCGGCACCGCGGAGATCACGTCATCGCTGAGCGAGGAGACGAACGGGATGATCATCACACCCATCACCAGGCCGGCGGCCAGCGCGCTCTCGCTGGCGACGTCCAGGCCCAGGACGGTGCCGCTGTCGCGCAGTATCGGAGCGATGGTGAGCGCGGCGAAGAAGCCGTACACCACGGTCGGGATGCCGGCCAGGATCTCCAGCAGCGGCTTCACCGTGGCGCGCACCTTCGGCGCGGCATACTCGGCCATGTAGATCGCCGCCATCAGGCCGATCGGCACCGCCACGGTCAGCGCGATGAGGCTGATCAGCATGGTGCCGGCGAAAATCGGAATGGCGCCGAACTCGCCTTCGGAGGCGACCTGGTCGGCGCGCAGCGCGGTCTGCGGGCTCCAGTGGATGCCGAACAGGAACTCGGTGAACGGCACCTTGGCGAAGAAGCGCATCGCCTCGAACAACAGCGAGACGACGATGCCGATGGTGGTCAGGATGGCGATCGTCGAGGCGCCGATCAGCAGCACCCGGAAGATCCGCTCGACCCGATTGCGGGCGCGGAAGTCCGGGTTGATCAGCCGTTGGGCCATGGTCAGGCCGGCGATCGCCAGGACCAGCGCCAGCACGCCCAGGGCGGCGGCGAAAATCGTCTGGTAGTTCTGCAACCGGTCGGCCGCTTCGATCGTCACCGGGGTCGGTGCGCCGGACATGGCGTCGGCGTTGGCCAGGTTGCGGATATCGTTGTAGAGCAGGCTCAACTCGTTCGCCGGCAGCGCCTGCATCTCGTCGGGCAGGCCGGCGATCACCAGTTGCTCGATCAGGTTGCCCTCGAAGGCCCAGCCGAGCAGCAGGAGCAGTAGCGCCGGGAGAGCGCACCACAGGGCGACGAACATGCCGTAGTAGCCGGGGAGCGAGTGCAGGCCGGCAATGTCGCCGCCGGCGCCGGCCAAGGCGCGGCGCCGGCCGAGCTGGAAGCTGACGGCGGTCAGCACCAGCAGGACGGCGACAGTTGTCAGATACATCTCGATTCCCCGGCTTCGACCTACGGTCCGTCGCGGCCGACTACATCGTCAACGGCGACATTGCGCGGGCCAACTCGCCGGTCTTCGTGCGATCGACGGTCGGCAGCGGGATCAGGCCCTTGTCGGCCAGATAACCCTCGTCGCCCCAGGCCTTGTCGCTGGTGAACTCGCCGACAAACTCCGCGATGCCCGGGATCACGCCGACATGCGCCTTCTTCACGTAGAAGTAGAGCGAGCGCGAGACCGGGTACTGGCCGTCGGCGATGTTCTCGAAGGTCGGCTCGACGCCGCCGATCAGGTTGCCCTGCACGACGTCGGCATTCTGGTCGAGGAAGCTGAACCCAAAGATGCCGAGCGCGGCCGGGTTGGCGTCGAGCTTCTGCACGATCAGGTTGTCGTTCTCGCCGGCTTCGATGAAGTGGCCGTCCTCGCGCATCGCGTGCGCCACCGCCTTGAACTTCTTGCCGTCGGCCTTCTTCATCGCGGCCAGGGCCTCGATCTGCTTGGCGCCGCCTTCCATGGCGAGCTCGACGAAGGCGTCGCGCGTGCCAGACGTCGGCGGCGGGCCGAGCACTTCGATCTCGGTGTCGGGAAGCGCCGGATTGACGTCCTTCCAGGTCATGTTCGGGTTCGCAATCAGGCCGCCCTTGCCGTCCGGCACGTCCTTGGCCAGCGCCAGGAATACGTCCTTAAGGCTGAGCTCCAGCGGCGCGGTCTTCCTCGAGTTGGCCAGCACGATGCCGTCATAGCCGATCTTGACCTCGACGATATCGGTGACGCCGTTCTCGGCGCACTTGGTGACCTCGGACTGTTTGATCCGACGCGACGCGTTGGTGATGTCGGGGTGGTTGACGCCGACACCGGAGCAGAACAGCTTCAGGCCGCCGCCGGAGCCGGTGCTTTCGACGATCGGGGTCTTGAAGCCACTGGTCTTGCCGAACTGCTCGGCGACCGCGGTCGAGAACGGGAAGACCGTCGACGAGCCGACAATACGGATCTGGTCGCGGGCCTCGGCGGCGCCCGCCATGGCCATGGCAAGTACGCCCGCCGTGGCCATCGTCAGGTGCGAGAATTTCACGGGGATTATCCTCCTGGATCGCATGAAGCGGCTACGGGATGAGGTGCTAGCCGCCTGCGGCGGAGTTCTAAGGACGATCGGCGAAAGTTTTATGACAGTCGTGTTGCGACTGCGTGACGTATCGGACGAGTCGCTGAATCAATGCCTTAGGCGGGCCTAGACGAATTTCGCCGGTTGGCCGTGTCAGGCGGCAGTGAGCCGCGAATCGTCCGGGGTCGCCGGCAGCAGGACGGTGAAGGTGCTGCCCTGGCCGACGGTGGAGTCGATCAGCAGCACGCCGCGGTGCCGGTTGACGATGTGCTTGACGATGGCCAGGCCCAGGCCGGTGCCGCCGAGCTCGCGGCTGCGCGCGGCGTCGACCCGGAAGAAGCGCTCGGTCAGCCGGGGCAGGTGCTGGCGCGGGATGCCGGGACCGTGGTCGCGCACCGCCACCGACAAGGCGGCGGCGCCGCCGGTGCCGGGCAGCGGGCGTGGCGCCCGGGCCACCGAGATCTCCACCTTGCCGCCGTCGCGGCCATATTTGATGGCGTTGTCGATCAGGTTCAGGAACACCTGCTCCAGTTCGTCGTCGGTGCCGATCGCGCGGGCCGGCTCGGTGCCGGTCTCGACGCTCAGCTCGACCCCGGCCTCGCGCGCCTTCAGACGCAGGCTCTCCACCGCACGGCTGACCAGCGCCGGCAGGTCGACGTCGCCGTCGGGCGGGCGGTGCTCGTTCATCTCGATGCGCGACAGCGACAGCAGGTCCTGCACCAGGCGGGCCATGCGGTCGGTCTGCTGCGCCATCAAGGCGAGGAACTGGTCGCGTGCCTTGGGATCGTCGGCCGCGGGGCCCTGCAGGGTTTCCACGCAGCCGGTCAGGGTCGCCAGCGGGGTGCGGATTTCGTGGCTGGCGTTGGCGACAAAGTCGACCCGCATCTGCTCGGCGCGGCGCGCGTCGGTGCGGTCCTGCAGGACCACCATGGTGAGCCGACCGTCGTCCATCGCCAGCGGCGCGATGCGGCAGTCGAACTCGCGCGCCACCGGCGAAGGCAGCACCAGGTCGACGCTGCGCGAGGCGGCGCCGGCCTGAACCTCGCCGACGCCGTCGATCACCTCCGGGCTGCGCAGCACCTCGGTCAGCGCGCGCCCGGCCAGGCCGGTGCCGAACACGGCGCCGGCGGCGCGGTTGGCGCGCACCACCCGGCCGTCGGCGTCGAGCAACAGGACCGGATCGAGCAGGGTGTCGAGCATGGTGTCGGCCATGCGGCCCTGGCTCGCCGCCGCGGTCTCCAGTCGTTGCAGCCGCCGGCGCAGCCGCGCCGCCGGGGCCAGCAGCCAGTCGATCCCCGGTGCCGCGGCCGGCGGGCCGTCATCGGCGCCTTCGGCGAGGCGGTCCAGGAACACCTGCAAGCCGCGCAAGCCGCGCAACGGCAAGTACAGCAGCGCGCCGACACCCAGCGTGGCGAACAGCCAGACCACAACGGCGCGACCCGTCGCCATGCCGTCGTGGGCGACCAGGACAACCAGCACCAGGGCCAGCGGCGCGCCGGCGGCCAGGGCTGCCAAGGCTAGCGAGAACCAGAAGCGCGGCCGTGTCCCCATCGCCGGCCCGGTCGCCTACCGCGGTTCCCGCTTTCGCGGAGCGGGCTGGTGCAGACCGAACATGAAACGACCTACCGCCGTTCCGCCGCGCGCACCGCCGCCTCGTGCGCCGCCAGGGCCGCCATGTTGGTGATGTCGGAGACGGTGGCGCCCATCTGCACGATCTGCGCCGGCTTCGACAGGCCGACCAGGATCGGGCCGATCACGGTGCCGCCGCCGAGTTCCTGGATCAGCTTGGAGGAGATGTTGGCGGAGTGCAGTGCCGGCATGATCAGCACGTTGGCCGGCCCGGACAGGCGCGAGAACGGGTACAGCGCCTGCAACCGCGGGTTCAGCGCCACGTCGGCCGACATGTCGCCGTCATACTCGAAGTCGGTGCTGCGGCTGTCGAGCATCGAGACGGCGTCGCGCACGCGCTGCGCGGTCTCCCACGGCGGATTGCCGAAATTGGAATAGGACAGCAGGGCGACGCGCGGCTCGTGACCCAGGCCGCGTGCCATCGACGCGGTCTGCAGCGCGATGTCGGCCAGCACCACCGAGGAAGGCAGCTCATGCACCGTGGTGTCGGCGACGAACACGGTGCGGCCGCGCGCCAGCACGATGGAGATGCCGAAGACGCGCCGGCCCTGGCGCGCGTCGAGCACCCGGCGGACCTCGTCGTAGCAGACGTTGTAGGCACGGGTGAGCCCGGTGACCATGCCGTCGGCGTCGCCCGCGGCGACCATGCAGGCGGCGAAGATGTTGCGGTCCTGGTTGACCATGCGCTGGCAGTCACGCTGCAGGTAGCCGTGGCGTTGCAGCCGCTGGTACAGGAACTCGGCATAGCGCTGGTTGTCCTGGCTCAGGCGGGCGTTGTGGATTTCCAGGCCGCCGCCGTCGCTGACGCCCAGCTTGGACAGCACCTGGCGCACCTCGTCCTCGCGGCCGACCAACCCCGGCGTGCCGTAGCCGGCGTCGCGGAAGTGGATGGCGGCGCGGATGGTGCGCTCCTCCTCGCCCTCGGCGAAGACGATGCGCTTGGGATTGTCACGCACGTGGTCGTAGATCATCTGCAGCGAGCCGGCGGTCGGGTCGAGCCGCGCGGCCAGTTCGGCCTTGTAGGCGTCGAAGTCGACGATCGGCTTCTGGGCCACGCCGCTGTCCATCGCCGCCTTGGCGACGGCGGCCGGGATCTCCTGGATCAGGCGCGGGTCGAATGGGACCGGGATGATGTACTGCGGGCCATAGGCCAGCCGCTCCACCTGATAGGCGCGGGCGACCTCGTCGGGCACGTCCTGGCGCGCCAGTTCGGCCAGCGCCTGGGCGGCCGCCACCTTCATCTCCTCGTTGATCGTGGTCGCGCGCACGTCGAGCGCGCCGCGGAAGATGTAGGGGAAGCCCAGCACGTTGTTGACCTGGTTCGGATAGTCGGAGCGGCCGGTGGCGACAATGGCGTCGTCGCGCACCTCCCTGACCTCCTCCGGCGTGACCTCCGGGTCCGGATTGGCCATGGCGAAGATGATCGGCTTGGCGGCCATCGAGCTCACCATCTCGCGGGTCACCGCGCCCTTCACCGACAGGCCGAAGAACACGTCGGCGCCCTTCATCGCGTCGTCCAGGGTGCGCAGGTCGGTCTCGGCGGCGTGCGCCGACTTCCACTGGTTCATGCCGTCGGTGCGGCCGCGATAGATCACGCCGCGGGTATCGCACAGGATCACGTTGTCGGCGCTGAAGCCCATCGCCTTGACCAGCGCGGCGCAGGCGACGCCGGCCGAGCCGGCGCCGTTGATCACCAGCCGGGCGTTGGCCATGTCGCGGCCGGTCAGGTGCATGGCGTTGACCAGGCCGGCGGCCGCGATGATCGCGGTGCCGTGCTGGTCGTCGTGGAACACCGGGATGTCCATCAGTTCGCGCAGCCGCTCCTCGATGATGAAGCAGTCCGGCGCCTTGATGTCCTCCAGGTTGATGCCGCCGAAGCCGGCGCCGAGATAGCGCACGCAGTTGACGACCTCGTCGACGTCCTCGGTCGCGACTTCCAGGTCGATGGAATCGACGTCGGCGAAGCGCTTGAACAGCACCGACTTGCCCTCCATCACCGGCTTGCCGGCGAGCGCGCCGATATTGCCCAGGCCGAGCACGGCGGTGCCGTTGGAGATCACCGCGACCAGGTTGCCCTTCGACGTATAGTCGTAGGCGAGAGACGGATCGCGCTCGATCTCCAGGCACGGCGCGGCGACGCCGGGCGAGTAGGCCAGCGACAGGTCGCCCTGGGTCGCCATCGGCTTGGTTGGAATAATTTCCAGTTTGCCGGGACGGCCGCGGCTGTGAAACCGCAGCGCCTCTTCGTTGGTATAGTCGTTGTCGCTCGCCATCGCCGGTCCGCCCACCACTAGAGAATTGTTTTGATTGGATACCTGAGGTTGATCCGACAGTATCCGGGCAGCCCCGGCGACCGCAATGGCGACCGTCAAGCGATCGTTGAGCGGGCCAGTCTAGCGAATCGAAGATGACGGAACGACGGCAGGCGGAAAAGCAGCGGGACAGCCAGGCCACGCCGATGATCAGCCAGTTCCTGGCGATCAAGGCGGACTATCCCGACTGCCTGCTGTTCTACCGCATGGGCGATTTCTACGAGCTGTTCTTCGACGATGCGGTGGCCGCGTCGGCGGCGCTCGACATCACGTTGACCAAGCGCGGCAAGCATGGCGGCGAGGACATTGCGATGTGCGGCGTGCCGGTGCACGCGGCGGAGACCTACCTCGCCCGGCTGATCCGGCGCGGCTTCCGGGTCGCGGTGTGCGAACAGGCGGAGGATCCGGCCGAGGCGCGCCGGCAGCGCGGCTACAAGGCGCTGGTGCGCCGCGAGGTGGTGCGTCTGGTCACGCCCGGCACGCTGACCGAGGACTCGCTGCTGGATGCGCGGTCGCACAACTTCCTCGCCGCGGTAGCCCAGGCGGGAGGCGCGATGGCGCTGGCCTGGTGCGACATCTCCACCGGCGCCTTCCAGGTGCAGCCGATCGCCGATAACGAGGCGCTGGCGAACCGGCTGGCGGCGTTGGCACCCGGCGAAGTGCTGGTGACGGACCGCGACGAGACCCACCCCGCTGCGCTGGCCGACTGGGCCGACCGGCTGACACGGCAGGCACCGGCGCTGTTCGACAGCGCCGCCGGCGAACGCGCGCTCAGCGTTCATTTCGACGTCGCGACCCTGGCCGGCTATGGCGATTTCGGCCGGCCGGAGCTGGCGGCGGCCGGCGCGCTGCTGCGCTACCTCGAACTCACCCAGATCGGCAAGCTGCCGCGCCTGCGGCCGCCGCAGCGGCTGGAAGCCGGTGGCGGGCTCAGCCTGGACCCCGCGACGCGGCGCAACCTGGAGCTGACCGAGACCCTGTCGGGCGAGCGCGAGGGTTCGTTGCTGGCGGCGATCGACCGCACCGTCACCGGCGCCGGCGCGCGCGCCCTGCGCGGCCACCTGGCCAGTCCGCTGGCCGACCGCGCGGCGCTGGAACGCCGCCTCGACATGGTGCAGTTCTTCGCCGATCAGCCGGCGCTCGCCGACGCCTTGCGCGCGCGGCTGAAGCGCACGCCGGACCTGGAACGGTCGTTGTCGCGTCTGTCGGTGGGACGGGGCGGGCCGCGCGACCTGGCGGCGATCCGCGACGGGCTGGCGGCGGCGGCGGAACTGCACGCGCAATTGCGTCCCGGCGAACTCGCCGACCTGCCGGCCGGTATCGCGGCGGCGCGCGAGGCCTGCACCGGCCATGACGACCTGGTTGCCGAACTGGGGCAGGCGCTGGCCGAGGACTTGCCGCTGCTGAGCCGCGACGGCGGCTTCGTCGCGTCCGGCTATGACGCCGCGCTGGACGAACAGCGTCGCCTGCGCGACCACAGCCGCGGCCTGATCGCCGAGCTGGAAAGCCGCTACAAGGCCGACACCGGGGTCGACGCGCTGAAGATCCGGCACAACAACGTGCTGGGCTACTACCTGGAGGTGCCGGCCCGGCGGGCCGAGCCGCTGCAGCAACCGCCGCACAATGCCCGCTTCATGCACCGCCAGACCATGGCCAACGCGATGCGCTTCGGGTCGGTGGAGCTGTCCGAGCTGGAGACCGGGATTGGCGCCGCGGCGGCCGAGGCGCTGCGCCTGGAACTCGATCATTTCCAGCACCTCACCGACCTCGCGGTCGATCAGGCGGCCGCGGTCGGGCGCGCGGCGGCGGCACTGGCGGCGCTCGACGTCGCCGCCAGCCACGCCACGCTGGCGGGCGAAGCCGACTACGTGCGTCCGGTGCTCGCGGACGACACCGAACTGGCGATCGACGGAGGCCGGCATCCGACGGTGGAGGCGGCACTGCGGCGTCAGGCCGACGCCCGGTTCATCGCCAACGACTGCGCGCTGGGCGCCGACAGCCGCGTCTGGCTGCTCACCGGTCCGAACATGGCGGGCAAGAGCACGTTCCTGCGGCAGACCGCGCTGATCGTGCTGCTGGCGCAGATCGGCGCCTACGTGCCGGCCCGGGCGGCGCGGATCGGCCTGGTCGACAGGCTGTTCAGCCGGGTTGGCGCCGCCGACGACCTGGCGCGCGGGCGCTCGACCTTCATGGTCGAGATGGTCGAGACCGCGACGATCCTGAACCAGGCGACCGCGCGCTCCTTCGTGATCCTCGATGAGATCGGGCGCGGCACGGCAACCTATGACGGCCTGTCGATCGCCTGGGCGACGCTGGAGCATCTGCACGACCGGATCGGCTGCCGGGCGCTGTTCGCGACGCACTACCACGAGCTGACCGGCCTGGCCGACCGTCTTGCGGGGCTGTCGAACCACACGGTGCGGGTGCGCGAGTGGAAGGACAGGGTGGTGTTCCTGCACGAGGTGGCGCCGGGGGCGGCCGACCGGTCCTACGGCATCCAGGTGGCGCGGCTGGCCGGCCTGCCGGCTGCGGTGGTGAAGCGGGCGAGCGCGGTGCTGGCGCAGCTGGAGCGCGGCGGCAACCGGCCGGACACGCTGGCCGACCTGCCGCTGTTCCAGGCGGCGGCGTCCGCGGAACCCGCGGTGGCCGAGGTTTCGGCGGTGGAGAACGCCCTGGACGGGATCAATCCGGACGAGCTGACGCCGCGCCGTGCGCTCGAACTTCTCTATGAATTCAAGCATTTACGGGAAAAGTAGCCCGAAAACGTCACAGCCGTCACACGAATGCCACGCCAATGCGGGGTGGGGCTGGGCTTTTCTTGTGGGTAGTGTGCGCCCGCGCACTTGGTCGGGCGGTGCATCGCACTATTCTTGACAGTGTAGGCGAAAGAAGGGGCGGCTCTCGTGTCGAAATCGGTAGAAAATCGTCTGTTCTGATGTGAATTGGCACGTAATTTAGTCAAATGCCGCAAGTCTCGCTCGGTATGGACGGATGACTGTTCTTTATCGCTACAAGTTTCGCACGGTCCGTGCCCTGGGCGCGGGTGCCTTGGTGTCGGCGCTGGCCGCCGCCTGCCAGAGCACGCCGCCTGCGCCCGCGGCGCCGCGCGGTGCCAGTTCGACGCCGGCACCGGTGGTCGAGGACACCGCGCCGGTGGCCGTCGCGCCGACGGTGAACGCGCCGATACCGCAGCGCAAGCCGCCGGCACCGCCGACCGAGGCACAGTTGCAGGCGCTGGGTGCCGGCGAGCAGCGGCCGCTGACCCCTGGCGCGATCATCGGGTTGGGCGCGGAGGAGGTTCGCAGCCTGCTCGGCGAGCCGGAATTACGGCTTGATGATCCGCCCGCCTGGATATGGCAGTATCAGACCGCAGAGTGCACCTTGCGGCTGACGTTCTTTCCTGAAGTGAAGACCCAGCGCTATCGGACCCTGTCCGTCGCGTTGGGCAACTCCGACGAGGACACCGAAGATGCAAGATCCCGCTGTCTCAACGCCGTCCGCGCCGACCGGCGCGCTTCGTGAAGAAGAGCCCAATGGCGGCGGCGCCCGCGTCGTCGTGGTTGACGACGACTCGATGTTCCGGGAGTCGCTGGGCCTGAACCTCGCCGACAGCGGCTACGAAGTCCTCGACTTCGACAATGGCCGCGACGCGATCGGGTATTTCGAGGATGGCGGCGATGCCGACGTGGTGCTGCTGGACTGGCGCATGCCGGGCATGGACGGCCTGGAGGTGCTGCGCCGGCTGCGCGACCGGGGCAGCGACCTGCCGGTTATTTTCCTGACCGTCGTCGACGACGAGATCTACGAGGAGGCGGCGCTGGAGGGCGGCGCGGTCGACTTCATCGACAAGTCGCGGCGGCTGTCGATCGTGCTGAAGCGGATCTCGATCATCACCGAAGGGCGCAAGGCCGGCGTCGGCGAAGAACCGGCACAATCGGCGGCCAGCGGCCGGTTGCAGATCAACCACGACACCAAGCGGGCGCTCTGGGACGGGCAGCTCGTTAACCTCACGTTAACCGAATTCAATATTGTTGCTTTGCTGGTGGAACGCGTCGGCGGCGACGTGTCGTACCGCGAGATCTACGACTTGGTGCACGGCCGGGGTTTCTACGCCGGCAGCGGGTCGGAAGGGTTCCGGGTCAACGTGCGCACCTTCATAAAGCGCATCCGAAGCAAGTTCAAAGAGATCGATGACGATTTCGACCACATCGAGAACTACCCCGGCTTCGGATATCGCTGGCGCTCGAGCTAGCCAGGTCCGACCGGCGGCGACGCCGCGACGGGAGGGCGGCTCGGCCCTCGACCGCTTCGTTCGCTCGTCGCTGACCAAGCTGGTGGCGCTGATGCTGATCTTCGGCGCGGTGCCGGTCATTTTGTATGAACAGTTCCGCGACGCCTACGACCAGAACCAGCAGCTCCTGACCCGCGGCATCCAGGAACAGGGCCGGCTGATCGTGCGCGCCATCGCGCCGCTGCTGATCGAGCCGGCGGCCGGCGGGTCGCTGCCGTCGAGTGCCGAGGTCAACGCCCTGCTCAGCCGGCTGGCGGCCGACGACGTCACCATCCGGGTGCTGCTGGAACCGCGCGGCGGCGATCCGGCGACCAACTTCTTCTACTTCGCGGCCGGCCCGCCGGTGAGCGCGGCGCGGCTCGACGAGGAGCGTGAGGAGCTCGACCGGCTGGGTGTGCTGGCACAGCTCGCACCGAGCTGCGAAGGCGGCATCGACACCGCGATCCGCTACCGCAACCTGGCCGGTAACGACGAGATCGTCACCTCGATCACGCCGCTGAATACGTCCGTCGGCTGCTGGGCGGTGGTGACCTCGCATTCCACCGCCGCCTATGTCGAGAGCGCCATCGGCCGGCCCTACTGGGCGACGCCGGAAGTGCGCCTGGCGGGCGCGATCTACGCGTTGCTGGCGCTGGCCACGGTGCTAATGTTCCTCGGCCTGATCCGCTCGCTCGGCCGGTTCGCGCGACTGGCCCGCAACATTCGCGCCGCCGGCGACACCGCGCCGCGCTTTCGCGAGCAGAACATGATTCCCGAGCTGGACGAGGTGGCGGCGGAGTTCGACCGCATGGTCGACCGGCTGCGCGCCTCGGCCCGGCAGATCCGGCGCGCGGCGGAGGACAATGCGCACGCCTTCAAGACGCCGATCGCGGTGATGCGACAGTCGCTGGAGCCGCTGGAACGAAGCCTGCAGGACGACGACCAGCGCGCGCAGCGCGCGCACGGCATGCTGTCGATGGCGCTGGACCGGCTCGACGGGCTGGTGATGTTCGCGCGCCACCTGGACGAGACCGAGGCGGCGCTGATCGACCCGCCGCAAAGCCAGATCGACGTGTCGGCGGCGATCGACCGGCTGCTGCTGAGCTACTCGGTGGTGGCCAGTAGCCGCCAGATCCACCTGCGCCGGCGCATCGAGCCGGACATCCGGGTGATGGCCGGCGAGGAAATGGTCGAGACCGTGGTGGAGAACCTGGTCGACAACGCGTTGTCGTTCACGCCCGACGGCGGCGAGATCGAGGTCAGCCTGCGCCGCGACGGCAAGAGCGCGCGGCTGCTGGTGGCCGACAGCGGGCCCGGGGTGCCGGAAGGCGACCTCGGCAACATCTTCCAGCGCTACTTCTCCTCGCGCGGCGACGGCGCCAGGCCGCGCGATCACGACGCCGGCAATGGCGCCTGCGGGAATGGCAGCAACGGCAACGGCGAGGAACACCACATGGGCATCGGCCTGTGGATCGTGCGCCGCAATATTGAGTCGGTCGGCGGCCACGTCGAGGCTCGCAACCGTGCCGGCGGTGGCTTCACCATCGCCATCGACCTTCCGCTGGCGTCCTGACCCGTCTCGCCGGCGCGCCGCGCTTGCCCTAGGCTGCGGCGGCAAGCGGATCGAGCGGGGACCATCTCACATGCGTGTTGCCATTGCCGGCTTCTGGCTGGAGTCGGTTACCTTCTTGCCGGATACCACCGGCTACCAGGATTTCGAACGGCGGGCGCTGCGCGGCGACGACGTGATCGCGCGCATGTCCGGGACGGCGACGTCGCAGGGCGGGATGATCGACGTGCTGGGCGAGGCCGGCTGTGAGCTGGTGGGGCTGATCGAGGCCGGGGCGGGCGCCGCCGCGGCGGCCAGCGACGATGCCTACGAGCGCTATTTGGGCGAGATCGTCGAGCGGCTGCAGGCGCTGAACGGCAATGTCGACGCGGTCGGTATCCATCTGCACGGCGCGTTGGCGACGCCGACCAACCGCAAGGCCGACGCCGGCGTGCTGGGCGCGATCCGCAACGCCGTCGGCCCGGACGTGGCGATCGCCTGCCCGATGGACTACCACGCCAACCTGGCACCGGAGAGCCTGGCCGCGGCCGACGTCGTCACCGGCTACCGCTACTCGCCGCACACCGACATGTGGGAGACCGGGGCGCGCGCCGCCCGCCTGCTGCTCGGCAAGCTGAATGGCGAGATCGATCCGGTGCTGGCGCTGGCGAAGCCGAACGTGGTGCTGCCGTCGGTGTTCTCCGCCACGCGGCTGCATCCGCTGGACGAGCTGGTGGCGGCCGCCGAGGCCGCGCCATCGACGACACCGGGGCTGCTCGACTGTTCGCTGTTCGGCGGCTTCGCCTATGCCGATACGCCGGACACCGGTATGAGCGCGCTGGCGGTGGCCGACGGCGACGCCGACCTGGCGCAACGCTGGGTCGACGGGATGGCGGCGCGCTGCCGGGAACTGCGCGACCGGCTGTTCATGCGCGAGATGATCCATGACGTCGCAGGCGGTGTCGACCGGGCGCTGGCCGTCGCGGCGCGCGCCGACAAGCCGGTGTGCATCCTGGAACACGCCGACCGGATGAACGACAGCACCTACGTGCTGCGCGAGCTGATCCGGCGCAACGCGCAACGCGCCTACGCGCCGTTCATGTGCGACCCGGCGCTGGCCTCGGCGGCGGTGGCGGCGGGCGCCGGCACGACGCTGGACATGGCGATGTTCGGCCGCTCCAGCCCGCAGTCCGGCGGGCCGATTCAGGCCAGCGCCGAGGTGCTGCGCGCCGGGCCGCTGACATTCGCGATCACCGGGCCGCTGATGACCGGGGTGACGCTGAACGCCGGCGACGCGGCGCTGCTGCGCATTGGCGGCGTGCTGGTGTCGGTGATTTCGACGCAATGGTCGGCCATCGACCTGGACTGTTTCACCCAGTTCGACCTGAAGCCCGGCGATTTCGACGTGATCCTGCTGCGCTCGAAGACGCACTTCCGCGAGATCTACGAGCCGATGTGTGCCGAGGTCGTCATTGTCGACACGCCGGACTGGGGCCCGGCCGAGCTCGCCACACTGCCGTACGAATACCTGCCGGCGGGCACCTATCCGGTGTCGGCAAAACCGGAGACGACCTACTCGTAGATCAGCGTGCCGTCGTCGAGGTCGGCGACGGGGATCTCGTCCTTTTCGCGGTCGTATTCCTGGCTGAAGTTCCAGGGTTCGCGGTCGCCCTGCTTCGGGAACAGGTGCATGTAGCGCTGCAGGTACCCGGCGCTGAAATTCTCCGCCGAGACCATCGGCAGCGCCGGCATGTCCCTGTCTACCTCGCGCAGGCGCGGGACCACCATCGAGGCGCCCTTCTCCGTCATGTGGTTCAGCAGCCGGCAGACGAAGCCGCAGACCATGTCGGCGCGCATGGTCCAGCTGGTGCGCAGGTAGCCGAAAACCCAGGCCAGGTTCGGCACCTCGGAGAACATGATGCCGCGATGGCCGAAGCAGGCGCCGAAGTCGACCGGCTTGCCGTCGACCACGAAGTCGATGTCGCCCAGCACCGACATGTGGAAGCCGGTCGCGGTGACGACGATGTCAGCCTCCAGCTCCTCGCCGGACGAGACCATGATGCCGTTCTCGGTGAAGCTCTCGATGGTGTCGGTGACGACCGAGACCTGGCCGGCGCGGATCGCCTTGAACAGGTCGCCCTCGGGGATCACCGCCAGGCGCTGCTGCCACGGCCGGTAGGACGGCGTGAAGTGCTTCTCGATGTCGAAGTCCGGCCCGAGATACATCTTGGCGGCGTTCAGCAGGTCGTTGCGCAGGCCCTCCGGCTCCTCGAAGGAGCGCCGGGTGATCTCCTTCTGCTCACGCAGGATCGACTGGCGCACGATCTCGTGCGTCCACTCGTCGGGGATATCGAGGCCGCGCAGCATCTCCGCCACCTCGTTCACGTTCGGGCGCGGGAAGAAGTAGGTCGGCGAGCGCTGCAACATGGTGACGTGGCCGGCCTTGCCGGCCATCGCCGGGATCACGGTCGCGGCGGTGGCGCCGGAACCGATCACCACCACTTTCTTGCCGGTGTAGTCGAGGTCTTCCGGCCAGGTCTGCGGGTGCACGATGGTGCCCTTGAACCGGTCCATGCCGGGCCATTCGGGCGTGTAGCCCTCGCTGTGGCGGTAGTAGCCCTGGCACATCCACAGGAAGTTGCCGGTCAGCCGCCTGGTCTCGCCGTCGCCGAGCGCAACCTCGACCGTCCACTGCCTGTCCTCGGACGACCAGGACGCCGTGTTGACCTTGTGGTTGAAGCGGATGTGGCGGCGGATGTCCTGCTCGTCCAGCGCCTCGTCGAGATACTTCAGGATTTCCGGCGCGGAGGCGATCGGCACGCCCTTCCACGGCTTCCACTTGTAGCCGAAGGTGAACAGGTCGCTGTCGGAGCGGATGCCCGGGAACTTGTGGGTCAGCCAGGTGCCACCGAAGCTCTCCTGCGTCTCCAGCAGGGTGAAGGTCTTCTCCGGACAGTGCTGCTGCAGGTGATGGGCCGCGTCGATGCCGGAAATGCCGGCGCCGACGATCAGCACGTCGAAATGCTCCGTCGCCTGGTCCGCGTCGCCCGCGTCGCGGGGCTTCACCGCCACGTTCATGGCTCACCTCTTTCGATAGTCTGCCGCGCTTATCGCAAGTCCGGCCGCCATTGTCGATGCGGCCGGATGCCGCGAAGGGTTGTCACAGAAGCGAACGCCGAGTTCTCGGGTAACCGGTGTCCCCAGCGGCGACCGCTTGCAAAGGCGTCGGACGTTCTACCGCACGGTGTTCCTGGGGACGTCGCGGAAGGCGCGGTCGGTGTCGATGCGGGATTCCTTGGGCATGCGCAGCACCCGCTCGGCGATAATGTTGCGCTGGATCTCGTCGGTGCCGCCGGCGATGGAGATGGCGGGGACCGAGACCAGGATTTCCGCGATCAGGCCGTCCATCGGCCCGTCCTCGCCGGACAGCAGCGCATCGGCGCCGGCGATCAGCGTGTGCACGTGCGCCGCCTGGCGGGCGACGTTGGACGAGGCCAGCTTGCCGAGCGAGCCTTCCGGGCCCTGCGGCCGGCCCAGCGCCTGGGCCGCCCGCGCGCGCCGGGCGGTCCAGACCGCGGCGTGGTGCATGGTCAGCAGACTGGCGACTTCCTGGCGCACGGCGGGATCGTCGATGCGGCCGGTCTCCCGCGCGCGTTGCAGCACCAGGTCGACGCGGCCGGCGCGCTGCGGGTACCACTTGTAGGGCTCAAGCTGGGTCGCGTTCTCGGCCCGCTCCTCGTCGTAGATGCGCCCGGCGCGGTCGGAGCCCATCGACCAGGAGCGGAACGAGTCGGCGCCGCGGCGCTCGTGCATCAGCGTGGTGGTGGCGACGGCCCAGCCTTCGCCGAGTTCGCCGACCTGGTTTTCCGGCGGCACCTCGGCGTCGGTGAAGAATACCTGGTTGAACGAGGCGTGGCCGTTCATCTGCTTGAGCGGCTGCACCGAGACGCCGGGCTGGTTGATGTCGAGCACGAAGTAGCTGAGCCCCTTGTGCTTGGGCACGTCCCAGTCGGTGCGCGCCAGCAGCAGGCCCCAGTCGGCGTGGTGCGCGCTGGTGGTCCAGACCTTCTGGCCGTTCACCACCCACTTGTTGCCCTGAAAATCGGCACGGGTGGAGGCGCCGGCGAGGTCGGAGCCGCTGCCCGGTTCGGAGAAGAGCTGGCACCAGGTGTCCTCGCCGGTGACGATGCGGCGCAGGTATTTCTGTTTCTGTTCCTCCGTGCCGTGCACCAGCAAGGTGGCGGCGGCGAGGATGCGGATGCCGGTCTTGGCGGCGCCGACGGCGCCGATGCGGGCGAACTCCTCGTCGACCACCGGCACCAGCCCGGTCGGCAGGCCGCGGCCATACCACTGCTTCGGCCAGGCCGGCATCGCCCAGCCCGCGTCGGCCAGCATGTTGCGCCAATCGACCAGGCCCCGGTCCGGGTCCCAGTTGGCTTCCAGCCAGGCGCGGACCTCGGCGCGCACGCCCGCTTCGGTGAACTCACTCATGCCGCGTCCTCCTCGTGCCAGCGTTGCAGCATCAGCTCGCGGTGGTAGGTCGGGTCGCCCAGCATGACCTCCGACGCCTTGGCGCGCTTGAACCACAGATGCGTGTCGTTGTCCCAGGTGAAGCCGATGCCGCCGTGCAGCTGGATCGCGGTAACGGCGGTGGCCATGTAGGTGTCGGCGGCACACGCCTTGGCCAGCGAGGCCAGCGCCGGGACGTTGGCGTCGCCGTCGGCGGCGGCCGAGGCGGCGGCGTAGGCGGCGGACTTGGCCATCTCGACGTCGAGCAGCATGTCGGCGCACCTGTGCTTGATCGCCTGGAAGGAGGCGATGGCGCGGCCGAACTGCATGCGCATGGCGACGTATTCCTGGGCGTCCTCGCGCAGCCGCTCGGCGCCGCCGACCATCTCGTTGGCCAGCAGAATCGCCGCCTGGTCCAGTGTCTCGGCCAGCGGCACGGCCGCCTTGCCGATCGTGCCGAGCGGTTCGGCGGCGACGCCCTTGAGTTCGAGGCGCGCCAGCTTGCGCGTCGGGTCGACGCCGGTCAGTGGCCGGCGCGTCAGGCCATCGGCGTCGCCGGCGACGGTGAACAGCGACAGGCCGGTGCCGGCACTGGCCAGCACCACGATCAGGTCCGCCGTGTGGCCGTCGACGACAAAGCTCTTGGTGCCGTCGAGGGACCAGCCGCCGTTCTTCTCGGTTGCGGTGGCGGTCGTGGTGCTGCCGTCCCAGACGCCGTCATCCTCGACATGGGCCAGGGTGGCGACAGTGTCGCCGGCCGCGATGGCGGGCAGCAGCGCGCGCTTCTGGTCTTCCGTGCCAGCGGTCAGGATTGCCGGCACGGCCAGTGCGGTGGTGGCGAAGTAGGGCGCGCAGAGCAGGGCGCGGCCGGCCTCCTCCATGACAATGGCATGCTCGACCACGCCGAAGCCCTGGCCGCCGTAGTCTTCCGGGATCGCCAGCGCGGTCAGGCCCATTTCCTGGTTCAGCTTGCGCCAGCCGTCCGGTTCCCAGCCCCGGTCGGTGGCCATCAGGCGGCGGACCTCGGCGGTGGCCGAGCGGTCGGCCAGGAAACGCCGTAAGACGTCGCGGAACTCGCCCTGCTCCTCGGTGAAACTGAACTGCATGGCCGCGGTCCCTCGGTTGGCTAAATGATTGTCCGGTTAGAACGACGCAGCTTCTACCGCCCCAGCGCCGATGCGGGCTCGCTGAGCCCGCCAAGCCGGCCTCTAGGTCGGCTTGCTCGGCGCTCACCACAACCCTCTCCGCCCTTCAGGGGGGAGGGGACAGGAGAGGCAGGTGAATGTCGATGGCCGGCCGATTCAATCAACTGGATCCTCGCGCTAGATCTGCGAATAGCCGGAGCCGGCGATATCGATGCCGCGGCTGGCGCCGGTGACCGGTGCCACCTTGCCCGTCAGTTTCGCCATCTCGCGTCTCCCGCCGGCGCCCGTCGCCCGTGGGCAATGGCGCCCATCTTAGGCCGCGGCGGGGTGGGGCGCCTAGCCGTCGAGCCGGCTCTGCTCGCGGGCGGCGGCGACCGGCAGGTCGTGTAGCCGGGCCCAGTCGCCGGCGCGGAAGCCATCGGGATCGGCCAGGTAGTCGCACATCATCGGCAGCGTGTCCTGACCCCAGAACAGCTCGTCGCCGACCGCGAAGGTGGGCACGCCGAAGACGCCGCGCGCGATCGCCTCGTCGGTGTTGGCGCGCAGCTGGTCCTTCACCGCCGGCGCGGCGATGGCGGCATCCAGATCGCCGATGCCGAGCGACGCGGCGAGCGGCCGCAGCGCCGCCATCTCCTGGCATTCCTTGCCTTCGCCCCAGACGTGGCGAAACACGCCGGCCACCGCGTCTTGAGTCGTGCCCAGCGCGATGATCAGGCGCAGCAGGGTCAGCGGATTGAACGGGTGGCGCGGCGGGGTGCGGAACGGCACGCCGCGCTGCCGCGCCAGCCAGTCGCAGTACCTAAACGTCTGGCGCCGCTTGGCCGGGATCTCCGCCGGGCCGAGACTGCCCCAGTGACCCAGCAGGCCGGCGAACAGCACCGGCTTGAGGTGTATCTCCAAGTCGTCGGGGAGCTGGTCGAAGGCGACAAAGTGCAGGTAGGCGTAGGGCGAGACGACGTCGAAATACCAGTCGGCGGATCGCCCGACCTTGGGGCTCACCGGTAGCCGTCCGTCGGGTTCAGCATCTCGCCGTCCTTCAGCAGGCCCTGGCCGGGGACGAAGTTGACCTCCAGGCGGATGCCGTCGGGATCCTCGAACAGCACGTAGTAATAGCCCGGCGCCCAGGTGCCCTCCATCGGCCCGCGCACGATGGTGGCGCCCAGCTTCTCGACCAGCGCGCCGACGGCGTCGACATCCTCGCGGCTGCGCGCGCGCAGGCAGAGGTGGTGCAGGCCGACACGGGTCTGCACGAAGCGCTCGTCGGCGTGCTCAGGCCCGCAGCGCTGCACCCCGATCGCGGTGCGGGCGCCAACGTGGTAGCAGAAGTCGTCGCCGTCGAAGACCTTCTTCATGCCGAACTCGGGCAGCAGGCCGCAATAGAACGCCTTCGCCTTGTCGAACTGGCTGACGGTCAGGATGATGTGGGCGACGCCGTTGATATCGATCATGCCGGACTCCTCTGGTGCGGCCGGCATTGTCGACGCGGCGTCGGGCAACGGCAATCCGCGCGCGCTCAACCGCGCTTGAACAGCGCTCAAGCGGCGCGTCGGGGAGAGTGGCATGGTCGATCTGTTCCAAACGCTGCCGAAGGCACCGCCGCACGTCATCGACAGGGTTGGCGACCGGCTGGAGAACCGGGCCAGGGACCCGGCGCAGATCGCGATCCTGGAGTCCTACATCGCCGACCTGGTGTTCCCGGCCGGCGCAATTGTGGTCGAGCTGGGCTGCGGTACCGGGCCGGTGTGCCGGCGTTTCGCCGCGATCGCGGACGTGGCAAGGGTGATCGGCATCGAGCCGGCGCCGGGCCTGGTCGACAAGGCCCGGACGCTGGCGGACAGCGACAAGCTGGACTTCCAGGTCGGAACCGGCGAGGCGTCGGGGCTGGACGACGGCGTCGCCGACATCGTCGTGCTGCACACGCTGCTGAGCCACGTGCCGGACCAGGACGCGATCCTCGACGAGACGCTGCGCCTGCTGAAGCCCGGCGGCCAGCTCGCGGTCTGCGATGCCGACTTCTCCAAGACCTCGGTGGCGATCGGCGACGCCGACCCGCTGCAGACGTGCGTCGAGGCCTGGGCCGAGATCAGCGTCACCGACCGCTGGCTCGGCCCCCGCCTGCCCGGCCTGCTGAAGGCGAAGGGCTTCGCGGTGCGCAGCTTCAAGGGCCACAGCCGGGTCGACATCGCCGGCATCAGCACCGGCCCGGGCTGGGTCACCATGGGCGCCGACGCGCTGGCCCGCAGCGGCCGGATCAGCGAGGCGACGGCCGAGGCGCTGAAAGTCGAGTGCCAGCGCCGCATCGACGAGGGCCGGTTCTACGCCGCCCTGCCGTTCGTCACCGCCGTGGCGACGCGGGGGTAGGCGGCGGCCCGAAGATGCCCGGTCAAGCCCACGGGTGTCCGGTTAAGCTCCGGCGCGACCAACAACACGCGTCATGCCAGCGCAGGCTGGCATCCAGGCAACGTTGATATGGGCATGCGGAGCCGCGGAGAACGCGGAGTTGCTGCGATCGGCGCTCCGCGATTCCGCGTCTCCCTTGCCGAGCAAGGCGACCTCAA
>JAVKFY010000046.1:0-155237 GCA_040223615.1 Alphaproteobacteria bacterium | reverse complement strand
TGTTCCTACAATCCGCGGGCGGCCGGCTGCGCAACCCCGACCAGCTCCGCCGGCCGCCCGCTACCGCCACGGCCCTGGAGCAGGCATCATGAAGCCCTGGACTCTCACTATCACTGAGGGACCAACGGGGAGCAGGTCAAGGTCGCCACCGGCGGCGTCGCGCTGGGGTTTCACTGGGGCTTCAGCCGGCGGCAGTTCCAGCAGCCGCAATGGGATCTCAGGCATCGGGTCGGTGGGCGACTGAACCGCTATGGCAGTGGCGCGCCGAAGAAGTCGAAGACGTGCCGGACCACCTCGTCGGCGCTCTCGAGCGGCATCTGGTTGAAGAAGGGGAGCCGTAGGAGGCGATAGGCCCGATCCTCGGTCACCGGCAGCATCCCCGGGCGGCATCCGAACTGCTCGCCAAACGGCGAGGTGTGCAGCGGCATGTAGTGGAAAACCGCCTGTATGCCCTGCGCAGCGAGATGATCGATGAGCCGGTCACGCGTCGTCCGGTCGGCGAGCGTGATATAGGTCATGTGGTGGCCGGACTGGCAATGCGCCGGGATGTGCGGCAGTTCCAGGTCACCGCGCGTCGCCAGTGGTGTCAGCCTGGAAATGTATCGCTCGTACAGCGCTGCCCGGTGCGCCGCGATCTCGTCGCGCTTCTCTAGCTGACCGTAGAGGTAGGCCGCCAGGATATCGGCCATGCCATATGACGACCCGATATCCACCCAGGCGTACTTGTCGACCTGGCCGAGCTGGAACTGGCGCCGGTTGGTGCCCTTGTCGCGAACGATCTCGGCCCGGTCGACGAGGTCGGCACGATTGACCAGCAAGGCGCCGCCCTCTCCGCTGGTCACGTTCTTGGTTTCATGAAAGCTGTAGGTGCCGAAGTCGCCGATGGTGCCGAGGCGGCGCCCCTTGTAGTCGCCGCTGACGGCATGCGCCGCGTCCTCGACCACGAGCAGATCATGCGCCGCGGCCGTCGCCATCAGGGCATCCATCTCGCAGGCGACTCCGGCGTAGTGGACCGGCACGATGACCCTGGTCCGTGCGTTCACCGCCTGCGCCACCAACCGTTCGTCCATGTTCATCGTGTCGGGACGGACGTCGACGAATACCGGCCTGGCACCCCGCAACACGAAGGCATTGGCAGTGGAGACGAAGGTGAAGGCGGGCATGATCACTTCGTCGCCCGGCCCGACCCTGGACAGGATCGCGGCCATCTCGAGGGCGGCCGTGCAGGAAACCGTCAATATCGCCTTCCTGGCGCCGAAGTCCTTTTCCAGGATCGATTGGCACTTGGCGGTAAAGCCGCCGTCGGCGCTGATCCGACCGCTGGCGATGCTCTGCGCCATGTAGGCGAATTCGTCGCCGACCACCGCCGGCTTGTTGAACGGGATACGGCTGCGGCTCATGGCCCGAGCTCGGTGTCGGAACCATCGTCCGTGTTGCGACGTATGACGAAGGTCGGGCGATGCTCGATGCCGCTGACGATCCGCAGCAGATATTCCCCGACGATGCCGAGCGAGAACAACACCAAGCCGCCGATCATCAGCGTCACCACCATCAGCGACGTCCAGCCTTCCGGCACCGTTTCGGTCTGCAGGCGATGGATGACGAGATAGACGGCGTACAGAAAGCTGAATAGCGAGAAAAACAGGCCGATCAGCGCGACCAGCCGCAACGGAAGCGACGAGTTGTTGATCAGGAGCTGAGAGAACTGCGAGAGCCGGCGCCTTAACGTATAGCCGGCTGAGCCGAACCTGCGCTCGTGGTGGGTGATCGCGACAGGCTCGATGTCGCGGGTCACGTGCAGTACCAGCGCCGGCAGATAGGGTCGCATCGGACGCACCTGCACCAGCGCGCTGGTGATCTCGGAACGCATCAGGTTGTAGGGCGACATGTAGATCCCGGGAGGCTGGCCGATCAGCTTGGACTGCAGCCAGTTCGTCAAGCGACTGCCGAAGCGCGCGACGAGCGAATGCTGCTTGCGCGGAAACACCCCGACGACGACATCGTGGGCACGCTTCGCGTACAGGGCCGGAAGATCGGACGGCGAATGTTGCAGATCGTCGTCCATCGTCACGACCCAGCGACCGCGGGCTTGTGCGTAGCCACAGACGAGCGCGACGTGGCGCCCGAAATTTCGCGTCAACTGGTAGCCACGAACCTCCGCGTGATCGTCGGCCAACGACGCAATGGTCGCCCAGGTCTCGCGGCGCGGCGACGCGTCGTCGACGAGAACGACCTCATGATCGACCTGCAATTCGTCGCGGCACACCGAGCGCAACGCAGCGACCAGTTCGATCAGGGATTCGTTGCTATTGTAGCAGGGCACGACGATGGAGAGGTCGGGCCTGGTGGACGCTTCGGGCTCCGTCACTTGGCTGATCCGGTCGTTCCTCGTACGCAACACGGCGATGCTTACATATTGTCATGTGTGGCGCCGCCACGGTTAACAAACAACATCATCCAGCCGGCGATCGAGATCAGCCAGATGAAACCGCGTTGGAGCAGCACGGTAGCAACGGCGACCGCGGGCTCGACACCGGCGACGACCAGGATGCCGCCGGCGGCGGCTTCCCGCACGCCCAGCCCTGCGAAGCTGACCGGTATCGCCGCCGCCACGACGCTCGCGGTGGTCGCCAGAAGCGACAGTTGCAGTGAGAGATCTTCGCCGAACGCCGCGACCAGCATCATCTGGCTGAACGCGCGGCCGAGAATGATGACGATGCTGAGCAACACGAGCAGCGCCATGTCCTGCCGTCGCAGGCGACTCAAGCCATCACCGATGCGCGCGACGCTGGTCATCACCTTGCGCCGGATGCGCTGCGAGCTTGCCGCGAGCGCCGCCAGCGCCGCGACAACCCCGGCGGCAAGCGGCCACAATCCCGACGCCACCGGCACCAGGAGGGTGGCATCGGCCCGTCCCAACACACGGGTGGCGACGCCAGGTTGCGCCGCCAGCACGGCCGCGGCCAAGGCGGCGTTGGTCAGCAGCCCGACTAGTCGCAGCAACAGGGTAAGGCCGGCCGCTTCGAGCAGGGACACCCGAAGCCGGCGCAATGCAGCGATCTGGTAGACGTCGAGGCCGATCGACCCGGGCACGAAGTTCGCGAAGAAACTGCCGACCAGAAAGATCCTGCAGGCCATGCCGAAACGCAGGGACCAAGCGCGAAACACGATGACGACCCGGCTTGCTTCGAGCGGGATCACGCTGGCCCAGACGAGGCCGGCCGCGACGATCCACCACGGTGCCGCCGCCCGCAACGTCGCGATGATCTCCGACAGCGGCACAACCGCCACGAGGACGGCCAGCAACCCGGCGCCAAGCGCCAGGCGCAGCCAGGTCATGACGTGTTTGCCGCGGCCGACGGCCTGGGACGCCGGCGGCGGTGGGTCGCTGCTCATACCGTCCGTCGTTCGCCTTCCGCGATAGAGCCAGAGAGTGAGCCAGCATAGTATGTTCATCTCTGGAACAAGCGGGGGAAGGGAGATGACCTCGGTTGTCATCTTGGGCGGCGACAGTTCTGGCGGATTGGTCCTCCAGGCGATCGAGGATCTTGCCGAGAGTGGTCGGGAGCCAGTTCTCGAATGCGCCGGCTACCTGAACGACATGGTGCCCAAGGGCAAGATGATCCTCGAGCGGCCGGTTCTTGGCGGGTTCGACGACTGGCCCAGCTTGCCGTCGGATGCGCACTTCATCAGTGCCGTCTACAACCCGACCGGAATGCGCGACCGCTGGCAACGACTGACCGGCCTGGGCATCCCGGACGAAAGGTGGGTGAGCGTGCTCCATCCCGCCGCGTGGGTCGCGCGAAGCGCCGCTGTCGGCGTTGGCTGCTTCATCTCCCCAGGCGTGGTGATAACGGCACTCGTCACGGTCGGTGCCCATAGCGCCATTCGCACTGGCGTGCACATCGGTCACCATGCAACGGTCGGAGTCTTCTCCTTCGTTGGCGCCAATGCATCGATCAACGGCCACTGCCGCATCGGCGACAGGGCTCACATCGGCCCGAACAGCGCCATTCGAGACGGAGTGAGCATCGGCGACGGCGCTGTTGTCGGCATTGGTTCGGTGGTGGTGAAGGACGTGCCGGCTGCGACAATCGTGGCCGGAAACCCCGCGCGCGTGATGCGCACGATCGATTAGTCGTCGACCGGCATCTGTTAGCGACTGGTGCCGACAGGCAGCGGTTCTGGGAGCGTTGTATCATGGTCCCGATCTTGATTCTTGGCGGACCGGCCTCCGGCGGCGTGGTTCTGCAGGGCATTCTCGACCTCAACCGTCATAGCGAGATCGCTCCCTTCGAGTGCGTGGGCTTCCTGAACGATGCCGAACCCGTGGGCGCGTCCATACATGGATATCCGGTGCGCGGCGGTTTCGATTCGTGGCGGGACTACGCCGATGACATTCGCTTCATCGGCGCCGTTTTCCATCCGGACGAGATGCGCGCACGGCACACGCGCGTCGCCGGCCTCGGTATTCCAGAGGAACGGTGGGCCAGTGTGGTGCACCCCGCGGCATGGGTCGCCGATACGGCAACCCTCGGGCCTGGCTGCTTCATTGCGTCCGGTGTGGTGCTGGGTCCGGATGTCCGCGTCGGAAGCCGAACGATGATACGTTCCAACGTTTACGTCGGACACCACTCGACGATCGGCGATTTCACCTTCATCGGATCGAATGCGTCGATCAATGGCAGGTGCATCGTCGGCAGCCGTGTGCATCTCGGCGCCAACTGCGTTCTCCGAGATGGCGTTGCGATCGGCGACGATGGCTTCGTCGGCATCGGTGCCGCGGT
This sequence comes from Alphaproteobacteria bacterium, assembly GCA_040223615.1. GTDB lineage: Bacteria > Pseudomonadota > Alphaproteobacteria > JAVKFY01. Next base: position 150,450 of record JAVKFY010000046.1, on the reverse strand, counting down.
GACGAAGGATGTCGCGGCAGGGGATGCGGTTGCCGGTAACCCGGCACGCCGGTTGCCTCGATCGAGGGCGGCCGGGGCCGACGGATAACGAGGCCGGTGCACCGCCCTTTCACATTTCCTCTGGTCGTGGCGACGTTGCTGGGCGCGGCGCTGGCCGCGACGTTGCTGGCCCTTGCCTACTGGTACGCGCCGGTCAACAGGGACGCCGGCTACTACGTCCCCCTGGCGATGCGCGTCGCCGAGGGATTCGCGCCAGTACGCGACTTCCGTTCGGGATATACGCCTGGCACGTACTATCTGCTGGCGATGTTCGGAACCGACGCGCTGGCTAGCCTGGCCTTCGTGAAGCTTCTGATGGCCGGCCTGCACCTGCTCAACGCGGCGCTGGTCTTCGTCGTGGCGCGCAAGGTGGCGAAGGACACCCCATCGGCGATGTTGCTCGCCATCCTGTTCCTTCTCTGGTGCCTCAGCAGCGACGGTTCGGCAGTCGTCCTGGAGCCCTTCCAGAACCTGTTCATCCTGCTGGGCCTGGTCGCCTCCTGCTACATGCGGAGTTATCTGGGCGCTTTGGCGGTCGGCATCGGCGCGGGCGCCGCACTGATGTGCAAGCAGTATTCGTTGCTGTCGTTGCCGGCCTTGGCGTTGCTCAGCCTCTGGCCGCTGGCCGGCGAACGTAGCGGACGCTCGCTGCCCGCGTTCATCGCCTTTGCGGTCGGGCTCGGGTTGCCGTTCCTCGCCTTTGCGCTCGCCACCTGGCAGGACCCGATTGCCCTGGCCTTGTACTATGCCGACTTCGGTGGCCGCGCGGGTGGCTACGCCGATACGGCCAACGCCGCGCGCGCATGGTTCCGCCACATTGGCCTGAACCAGTCCGGGGTAGCGCTGGTGTTGCCGGTGCTGGCGATCGCGGCTCTGGTGCTCGTCGCCTCGCCAGGCCGCCGCACAGTCGCGCTGGCCTTGGGCTTTGGCTGCAACCTGGTGCCGCTGCTGATACGACCCTACGACCACTACGCGCAGTTGAGCGCACCGTGGGGAACATTGCTGATCGCCGAACTCGTCGCGGTCGCCGGCGCGACGCCGGTCGGTCGCCTCAAGGGCGGACACGTCGTCGCGTTGCTGGCCAGCCTGCTCCTCCTCCATCCGGCTCTCGCGCAGGGCCACAAGCTGCTGCGCTGGGGCGAAACCGGTGCCCTGGCCGCCCAGCTCGACTTCTCGGCGCAAGTGCGCGCCGCAATCCCGGCCGACGCCCGCGTCGTCGTGGTGAACGCGCCGTGGCTGCATCTCACGACGAGTCTGCAGCCGCCGGCGATGGACTACAGCTTCGCGGGCAACCCCGGCGTCTTGGAACGTCTCCTGCCCCAGGCCGACACGGTACTGGTATTCCCGAGCGGCAGTGCGCTCAGCGCCAGAACACAGTCGTTGCTGGAGGAGAACCGTTTCGAGTTCCTCCGGAACCTCTCGTGGAGCGGGCGCAGCCAATACGGGACAAGCGTCAGCCTGTTCCACGCGCCCGAGCGACGGAACCGGGAGATGCGCTAACAGGCTGTAGGAATCGGTTCCTGAGCATGCCCTGGCGCAACCTTGAGTTGTCAGAACAGCCGTTCGCGCATTATCAACTCACGGACACGCCTTCCTGAAGTCAGGCGCTGCGTCACGTTGCGCCATCCCAGACCTCTGCAACAGCCTGCTAGATGATCTCGTCCTCGTCGAATAGCGGGTCGGCGATCATGTCCTCGCCGATCGCGCCCATCACCGTCTCGACCGTGGCGGCCTTGGGCATCTGGGCGATGTGGAACAGAGCGTCGCCGCGGTTGATCACCGGCAGGTTGGTGCGGCCGACGATCAGGCCGGCGGCCGTCGCCCTCACTTCGGCCTCGCTGGCGCCGAAGGGATCGGAGATCAGGCCGACCGTCTCGTCTCGCGCCACGTGGTCGCCGACATTGCGCAGCGTGCGCAGGATGCCGCCCTCCGGTGCGCGCAGCCACGAGCTCTTGCGGACCACCGGCGTCGCGATGTTGCCGACCTTGATCGAGCGGCCCGATATCATGCCGAGGTGCTTCAGCACCCGCAGCACGCCTTTCACGCCGACCCGGATGGCGAATTCGTCGAACCGCAGGCCCTCGCCGGCCTCGTAGACCAGCACCGGCACGCCGAGCTCGCCAGCCGCGTAGCGCAGCGAACCGTCGCGCAACGCCGAATGCAGGATCACCGGCGCCCCGAACACATTGGCCAGCTTGCCGGCGTCTTCATCGTCCGGGCTGACCCTGATCTGAGGCAGGTTGATCCGGTTCACGGCGGCTGAGTGCAGGTCGATGCCATAGTCGGAGCGCGCCACCACGTCGTTCAGGAACAGGTGCGCGAGCTGGCTCGCCAGCGAACCGGTCTCGCTGCCCGGGAAGGAGCGGTTCAGGTCGCGCCGGTCCGGCAGGTAGCGGCTGTGGCCGATGAAGCCGAAGGCGTTGACGATCGGGATCAGCAGCAGCGTGCCGGAGATACGGCGCAGGGCCGAGCTGCGGACCAGCCGGCGCACGATCTCCACGCCGATGATCTCGTCGCCGTGCACGGCGGCGCTGACGAACACCGTCGGCCCGTCGCGTTGCCCGTGCAGCACCTGCACGGGCAACGTCATCGGCGTGTGGTTCGACAGCACGCTCAGCGGCAGGTCGACGATGCGGCGTTCGCCGGGCGCGATGCGCTCGCCGCCGATCTCGAAACCGGGCCGCCGGCTTGGCATTAGCGCCGCCGTCCCTTGGTGCGGGTCCGCCCCGGCTTGGCGTTCTTCTCGACGAACTCGATGATCCGGCCGGCGACGTCGACGCCGGTGGCCTTCTCGACGCCCTCCAGGCCGGGCGACGAGTTCACCTCCATCACCACCGGGCCGTCCTTGGAGCGCAGCATGTCGACGCCGCAGACGTTCAGGCCCATGGAATTGGCCGCGCGCTTGGCGGTGGAGCGCTCCTTCGGCGTGATCTTCACCATCTCGGCGGTGCCGCCGCGGTGCAGGTTGGAGCGGAAGTCGCCTTCCTTGCCGCGCCTGATCATCGATGCCACCACTTGCTCGCCGACCACCAGGCAACGGATGTCCTCGCCGTTGGCTTCCTTGACGAACTGCTGCACCAGGATATTGGTGTTCACGCCGCCGAACGCCTGGATGATGCTCTCCGCCGACTTCGGCGTCTCTCCCAGCACCACACCGATGCCCTGCGTGCCCTCCAGCAGCTTGATCACCACCGGCGCGCCGCCGGCGATCTTCAGCAGCTCGCTGGCGTCGGAGGTGCGGTGCGCGAACACCGTGGTCGGCAGGCCGATATTCTCGCGCGACAGCAACTGCATGGAGCGCAGCTTGTCACGCGAGCGCGCGATGCCGACCGACTCGTTCACCGGATAGACGCCCATCATTTCGAACTGGCGCAGCACCGCGGTGCCGAAGAAGGTGACCGAGGCGCCGATGCGCGGGATCACCGCATCGTAGCCCTTCAGCGATTCGCCGCGGTAGTGGATTTCGGGATCGTTGGAGGCGATGTCGATGTAGCAACGCAGGTGATCGATGACGTCGATCTCGTGGCCGCGCTCCTCGGCGGCCTGCACCAGCCGCTGGTGCGAGTAGAGGTTGGCGTTACGGCAGAGTAGAGCGATCTTCATGACGATCTCATCCTTATACAGCGCTATGGGGTGAAGGGCGCGCTCAGGTTTTGGCGCCCGGTTCGCCAGCGAGATACGATCGGCTGGGGTCGATCAGGAAACGTCGGCGCAGGGCCTGTCGGCCGAGCAGCATGCGAAAGCCCATGGCGTCGCGGTCGGCAAGCGTCAGCTCGATCGGCCAGGTCAGCCCGCCGGCCGCGATCTCGACCTTGATGACATAGCGACGCTGACGGTGGCCGGTGGAACTGGTCACCAGCCGCTGGTCGTGCACCGGCGCCTGGCACTCGACCGCAGGGGTGCGGCGTCGCTGCTGGGTATGCACCACGAAGGCGACGTGCGGCACGCCGCGTTTGGTGAACTCGCTGATGTCGAAGGCATGCAGCGAGGAGGTGCGGGCGCCGGTGTCGATCTTGGCCTTGATCCGGCCGATGTCGAGCGTCGGTAGCGCGATCCACTCGCGCCAGCCGACCACCGGCAACTGCCGCGCGTGTCGCGCCAGGCGCACGGCGCGTCCGGAAAGTTTTACTACTGCCATGCAGGCCTACTCGGCGGCCTCGTCCAGATCGTCTGCCGACGGTGGCGGCGGCGCGTCCGGGAGTCGCCAAAGCGAACTCTCGTTGACCCGGCGGTAGCTGGAGAAGGTCTGCTGGCTGACCACGGTGAAGTAGGTCTCCATGTCGAGCAGTACGAACCCCTGCTGGTAGAGCGCGCGCCGGATCGCCTCGATCTGGTCCGGCCAGACCCGGCGCACCCCGAGCAGTTGGCGCATCAGCTTCATGGCAATGCGATAGCGGCCGCGACGCTTGCCGCCGAACGGCTGTTCATAGAGCGCGACGAGCTGACCGGCGACATCGGCCGCTGTGCGCTCGTGGTCATCCTTCATGGTGCCGCTCCGTCGCTGTACTCAGTCTCGGTGTAGATGAAAAACATCTATAAAGCAAATTTTTTTGACTATGGATAAAAATAATGTACATTGTGCTGTGTCGGGGGACGAACTCGACGGTTCGGGAGAACGGCGTTGGATACATTTGCGGTACAGCTCGCCGCCATCGTGGCGTTGCTGGTGGCCAATGCCTTCTTTGTCGCGGCTGAGTTCGCGCTGGTCTCGGCGCGCGATTTCCGCATCGAGCCGAAGGCACGTGCGGGAAATCGATCGGCACGGCTGACCCTGCGCATCAAGGGCCGCATCGACGCCTATCTGGCGGCCTGTCAACTCGGCATCACCATGGCTTCGCTGGGACTCGGCTGGCTCGGCGAGCCGGCTGTCGCGGCGCTGCTGCGCCCGGTGCTGGAGCCGCTGGCGCTGCCTGAGACGACGCTGCACACGATCTCGTTCGTGATCGGCTTCGTGGTGTTCTCGTCGCTGCACATCGTGGTCGGCGAGCAGGTGCCGAAGACCCTGGCGATCCGCAAGGCCGAGCCGGTGTCGATGCTGACCGCCTATCCGCTGCACTGGTTCTACGTGGTGATCTACCCGCTGAACTGGCTGCTGAACTCGGCCTCCGGCGCGATACTGCGGATGCTCAAGGTGCGCGAGGCGAGCCACGCGGAGGTCCTGACCAGCGACGAGCTGCGCGGCCTGATCCACATCTCCGCCGAGCATGGCGAGGTCGCGGCGGAACGCGCGGAAATGCTGCACAACCTGTTCCGGTTCGACGAGCGCACCGTGGCGCGGGTGATGGTGCCGCGCACCGAGGCCCGCCTGCTGCGGCTCGACGCGTCGCCGGCGCGCAACCTGCAGATCATGCGCACCAGCCCGCATTCGCGCTTCCCGGTGGTGAAGGGCGGCGAGGAGAACCTGGTCGGCGTGGTGCTGATGCGCGACCTGATGAACGCGACGATCGACGGCACGCCGGCGCCCTGGGACAACCTGGAGACCTACTGCCGCGATCCGCTGGTGGTGCCGGAGACGCTGAAGGTCTCCAACCTGTTCGACATGATGCGCGAGGCGCACAGCCACATGGCCTGCGTCATCGACGAGTACGGCTCCTTCGTCGGTCTGGTGACGCTGGAGGATCTGCTGGAGGAGATCGTCGGGGAGATCGCCGACGAGAGCGACCGGCGCGAGCAGGTCTTCCCGATCGCCTGGAAGGGCGACCATTGGGAGGCGCACGGCCTGGCGCCGCTGACCGACCTGGAGCGCGAGACCTCGTTCGTGGTCGACCGCCGACTGAACGCCAACACCATTTCCGGCCTGGTCATGAACTTGCTGGCGCGGATGCCGAAGGCCGGCGACGTGGTCGTCAGCAGCGATTTCAAGCTCACGGTCACGGCGATGCGCAATCGCCATGTCGAAACCGTCCGAATCGAAGCCGTCGGCGACGAAGACGATGAGTCGCCGGACGCAGACACCATCGCCTGAGCCCGGCTCGGGCCATCCCGGAGGAGAGGGTAACCATGCTCGAACAAGCCAGACCGCTGACCGCGGCGCTGCGACAGCTCGCCGACTCCGCTATCGAACTTCTGCCGTCGCTGCTGATGGCGATCCTGCTGCTGGTCCTGGGCTGGGTCGTGGCCCGCGTGCTGCGCGCCATCACCTTGCGCTCGGCGCGGACCCTGAATCGCGGCGCCCAGGCGGTCGGTCTCGGCGGTTTCGTGCGCACCGCCAGCCTGGAGGGCTCGACCACCCGGATCCTGGCTTCGATCATCTACTGGCTGGTGATCCTGTTCTTCCTGACCGCGGCGACCCGGGTGTTGGGGCTGTACGTGTTCGCGGGTTGGCTCGACCAGCTCGTCGGCTACCTGCCGAACATCCTGTCCGGCTGCCTGATCATCTTCGCCGGCGCGATCCTGGCCGGGATCGCGCGCGACGCCACCACGGCGGCGCTGCCGGGGTTGAGCGAGCAGCAGCGCATGCTGGCCGGGCGGCTGGTACAGGGCCTGACACTGGTGATCCTGCTGGTCGTCGGGCTGGACCAGATCGGCATCGACATCACCGTGATCATCACCGTGCTGGCGGTCGCCATCGCCGCGTTCCTGGGCGGCCTGTCGCTGGCCTTCAGCCTGGGCGCGCGCGCCTTCGTCAGCAACGTCATCGGCGCGCATTATCTCGACCGCGACTTCGACGTCGGCCAGCGCATCCGCATCGCCGGCCTGGAAGGCACGATCCTTGAGGTCACCGCCGTCGCGGTGATCCTGGAGACCGCCGACGGCCGGCTCACCGTGCCGGCGCACCTGTTCGCGGAACAGGCGACGCTGGTGCTGACGACGGGGGCGGCGCATGGCTGAGTATGGCGAGCTGGCCGAACGCTACCTGCAACGTCACCCGCGCGAGGCGGTGGCGGTGCTGGAGACCATCGATCCGGTCGACACGGCTACGCTGCTGCCGACGATTGGCGACGACCTGGCCGCCGACGTGCTGACCCGGCTGTCGCCGGCGGTGGCCGCCGCCTGTCTGGAGGCGCTGCCACCGGCCGTTGCGGCGCGTTATCTCGGCGATATGCCGCGCCGGGCGGCGGCCTCGCTGCTGCGGCAGGTCGATGCCGGCCGGCGCGGCGAGCTGCTGCACGCGCTGAAGGCGCCGACGCGAATGCAGCTTCAGGTCATCCTGCACCAGCCCTCGCACCGGGTCGGGGCCTGGATCGACACCAACGTCGCGACAATCGAGACCGGCACGCCGGTCAGCCTCGCGCGCCAGCGACTGACGCATGCGGACGTGCCGCCTGGTGCGGTCTATCTGGTCGACGCGGCGCAGCGGCTGCTCGGCTTCGTGTCGGTGCGCCGGCTGCTGACGCTGGCAGGGACCGACACGGTGGACGACGCGGCGATGCCGGCGCGCGGCGTGTTGCGCGCCAATGGCTCGACCGAAAGCGCGCTGGACGAGCCGGCCTGGGACGAAGTCGACAGCCTGCCGGTGGTCGATCATGACGGCAAGCTGATCGGCAACATCCGCCATGCCGCGCTGCGTCGCGCGCAACAGCAGCAGCAGGCCGCCGCCGCCGCCCACGAAAGCGGTGAATATATGAGCCTGGCAAACAGCGTCTATGTCGGCCTGGCGGAAATCCTGTCGACCTCGATGGCGAAGGGCAACAACGCGGGCGCCGCGGCCAGCACCGGGGAGAAGCCGCGATGAGCGCCGCCGCACAAATTCTCGCCAGCACCTATCTGGCCAGCCATCCGGCCGAAGCCGCACGCGCCATCGACGACCTGCCCGAGGCTCGCATCGCCGATTACCTGACGCCGCTGACGCCGGAGGCGCGCATCGCGGTGGTCAATGCCATGACGCCGATGACCGGCGCCGCGGCGCTGCGCCAGTTGCCCGACGCGGCGCGCATCGCCGTGCTCGACCAACCCGAGCGCAACCGGGCCGCCGCGCTGCTCGGCCAGATTCCGGCGGCGGAGCGCGCCGCCGTGCTCGCCGGGCTGCCGGAAGCCGCCGCTGAGCAGCTCCGGCAGATACTGGACTATCCGGAGGGCACCGCCGGCCGGCTGATGGACACCGGCGTGTTCAGCCTGCCGCTTGACGCCACCGTCGGCCGCGCCCTGACGCTGCTGCGCGAGAGCGAACGCCGGGTGCACTACGTCAAGCTGCTCGACGAGGAGAACCGCCTCGCCGGCCTGGTCGACCTGCGCCAGCTCGCCTTCCACGACAACGACACCGTGCTCGAGACCCTGATGGAGCCGGTTCGCGCCGTGGTCGCGCCGATGGACCTGCAGGAAGAGGTGGTGAAGAAGCTGGAGACGCACGACCTGGACGAGCTGCCCGTGGTCGATCTCGACGGCCGCGTGCTCGGCCTGGTGCGCCACGGCCGACTGCTCGGCGCGTTGAAGGACGAGGCCAGCATCGACATCCAGACCATGGTCGGCGCCAGCAAGGACGAGCGCGCCCTGTCGCCGAGCTGGTTCGCGCTGCGCAAGCGCATGCCGTGGCTGCAGATCAACCTGCTGACCGCGTTCCTGGCCGCCTCGGTGGTCGGTCTGTTCGAGGAGACCATCGCCACCTTCACCGCGCTCGCCGTGCTGCTGCCGGTGGTCGCCGGGCAGTCCGGCAATGCCGGCGCGCAGGCGCTGGCGGTGACCATGCGCGGCCTGGCGCTGCGCGAGATCACCGTCGGGCACTGGTTCCGGGTGATGCGCAAGGAGATGAATGCCGGCTTCTGGAACGGCGTCGCCATCGCCATCACCTGCGGCATCGGCGTGTACTTCTGGAGCGGCAGTGTCGGGCTGGTGCTGGTGATCGCCGCGTCGATGGTGATCTCGATGGTCGCCGCCGGCACCGCCGGGGCGCTGGTGCCGATCGTGCTGGCCCGGCTGGGTCAGGACCCGGCGGTGGCCTCGTCGATCATCCTGACGACCGTCACCGACGTTGCCGGCTTCTTCTCGTTCCTCGGCATCGCAACGGCGCTGTCCGGGATGCTGGGGTAGAAGTCTGAACGCCGGCTAGGCGCGGACGATCAGCACCGAGATCGGGGCGTGGCGGGCGACCTGTTCGGCGTTCGGGCCGATCAGGATGTCGGCCAGCTCCGGCCGGTGCGAACCCATCACGATCAGGTCGATGCCGAGCCGTTCCGCCTCGGCGCAGATCGAGCGGTAGACGCTGCCGGTCTTCACGTGCAGCTTGACGTCGCGGCCGGCCAGTTGCTGGCCGGCGAAGGCCTTGAGCCTGGTTGCCGCGTCGGCCGCCGCCTTCTTCTCGAAGTCGGTCGGGAAATATTGCGAGACCATCTGGGTGCGGATGTCGGGCACCACGGTCAGCAGGTGCAGGGCCGCGCCGCAGGTGTCGGCCAGCATGGTCGCCGCCGGCAGCGCCTTTCGCCACGAGCTCTCGTGCTCGAGGTCGACGGGGACGAGTATCGCCTTGTACATCGAAGCCTCCTTGGCTCAGGCCGTCGCCGCGGACTTGCGCGGGGGCGTCGGTGTGGCGCGCCGCCGCTGCATCCAGACCACCAGGGCGAGCAGCGCCAGTGCCGGTATGTACATCCAGTATTTCGATGGCGCCGAGGCCGGCAGCGACACCCGGACGATCTGCTGGTCCCAGTCCAGGCCGAGCTTCTGTGCCGGCGAGCCGAACGCGACCTCGTCGATCATGGTCTTGCCGTCATTGTCGATCAACGTGAGGCCGGCGGCCTCCAGCCGGGCCGGGCCGTCGGCGCCGTCCGGCACGGTCAGCAGCACCACCCACTCGCGCTGGTTGCCGACCGCGTCCATGCCGGCGATGCGCAGCCGCATGGCCTCGCCCTGCGGCACCCGGCCGGCGGCCTCGGCGATCTGCGCCGGCGGCACGTCCTCGAAGGGCGGCACGATCATGTCCATCCAGAAGCCCGGCCTGAAGAAGGTAAAGGCCAGCAGCAGCAGCGCCACGGTCTCCCAGATCCGGTTGCGAGTCAGGAACCAGCCCTGGGTCGCGGCCGCGAACAGCAGCATCGCCACCGTCGCGGCGATGAAGATGAAGATGCCGTGCGCGATGTCGACGTTGATCAGCAGCAGGTCGGTGTTGAAGATGAACAGGAACGGCAACGCGGCGGTGCGCAGCGAATAGAAGAAGGCGACGAAGCCGGTCTTGATCGGATCGCCGCCGGAGACCGCCGCGGCGGCGAATGAGGCCAGGCCGACCGGCGGCGTCACGTCGGCCATGATGCCGAAGTAGAACACGAACAGGTGCACCGCGATCAGCGGCACGATCAGGCCGTTCTCCTGGCCCAGGGTGACGATTACCGGTGCCAGCAGCGCGGAGACCACGATGTAGTTTGCCGTGGTCGGCAGCCCCATGCCGAGGATCAGCGACAGGACCGCGGTCAGGAACAGGATCGCCAGCAGGTTGCCGCCCGACAGCACCTCGACCACCTCGGCCAGCGCCGAGCCGACGCCGGTCTGCGACACCGCGCCGACAATGATGCCGGCGGTCGCGGTGGCGATGCCGATGCCGATCATGTTGCGGGCGCCGCCGATCAGCCCCTCGATCAGCTCGTTCCAGCCGCGCTTGATCTCGGCGGCCATGTTGCCCTGCTTGCGGAACATCGCGAATAGCGGCCGCTGCGTCAGCAGGATGAAGATCATGAAGGCCGAGGCCCAGAAGGCCGACAGGCCGGGCGACAGCCGGTCGACCATCAGCGCCCAGACCAGAACCACCACCGGCAGGATGAAATGCAGGCCGGACTTCACCGTTGGGCCGGGCAGCGGCAGCGCGGCGATTGGCGCGTTCGGGTCGTCCATCCTCGGTTCCGGATAGCGCGATCCGAACGCGACCAGGCCGACATAGACCGCGGTCAGGAAAGCAAAGACGACATAAGGCGCGGCGTCGCCGAAGGCGGGCCGCATCCAGCCCATGCCGTAGTAGACCGCCAGCGAGACCGCGCAGAGCAGCACCACGCCGAACACGAAGCCGACGATGCGACGCATCCACGGGCCCGGCACATAGGACCGTGGCAGGCCCTCCATGCCGGCCTTCGCCGCCTCCAAGTGCACGATGTAGACCAGCGCGATGTAGCTGATCACCGCCGGCAGGAAGGCGTGGGTGACGACGTCGAAATACGGGATGCCGACATACTCGACCATCAGGAAGGCGGCGGCGCCCATCACCGGCGGCATGATCTGGCCGTTCACCGACGAGGCGACCTCCACCGCGCCGGCCTTCTCCGACGAGAAGCCGACCTTCTTCATCAGCGGGATGGTGAAGGTGCCGGTGGTGACCACGTTGGCGATCGACGAGCCGGAGATCAGGCCGGTCATGGCCGAGGAGACCACCGCCGCCTTGGCCGGGCCGCCCTTCATGTGGCCCATCAGCGAGAAGGCGACCTGGATGAAGTAGTTGCCGGCGCCGGCCTTGTCGAGCAGCGAGCCGAACAGCACGAACAGGAACACGAAGGAGGTCGACACGCCGAGTGCGATGCCGAACACGCCCTCGGTGGTGATCCAGTGGTGGTTGATGATCTCGCGCAGGTTGTTGCCCTTGTGCGCGACGATGTCCGGCATGTAGGGGCCGAGCACGGTGTAGAGCAGGAAGAAGCCGGCGACGATCACCAGCGCCGGGCCCAGCGCGCGCCGCGTCGCCTCCAGCAGGATCAGCAGGCCGATGATCGAGACCAGGTAGTCCATGAAGATCGGCTGGCCGACGCGGTCGGCGAGCGGGGCGTAGAAGATGAACAGGTAGGCGGCGCAGAAGCCGCCGATCGCGGCCAGCGCCCATTCCTGGATCGCCACCCGGTCGCTGCGGGTCGGCAGCGCGGCGGCGAAGGCCAGCACCAGCGCCACGGCGACGATGATCCAGGCCGGGAACACGTCGCCGGCCGACAGCGCCAGCAGGCCGCCGAGCACCACCGGCACGGCGACGCCGAGGACGATCTGCGCCGTGGTCCGGGCCGGCGGAAAGGCCAGGAAGGCGAGCACCACGGCGAAGGCGAGGTGGATCGAGCGGGCCTCGGTGTCGTTGAACACGCCGAAGCCGACGGCGAAGGGCAGCGGCGAGGCGAACCAGAGCTGGAACAGCGACCAGACCAGCGCGATCGCCGCGATCAGGCGGCCGACGAAGCCACCGGCCGACCGTCCGCCGATATCCGCGGCGGCGACGAGTTCGTCGAGCTCGGCCTGATCCAAGCCGTTCTTGCCGTCACGCCCCGCCCCCGCAGCGTCCGCCATTTCCGCCTCCCCCAAGCGCTACGATCCGGTTCGAGGGGCGCGCCGGCGGCACCGGCACGCCCCTGCGAACTGATTACATCCAGCCGCGCTCCTTGTAGTAGCGCGCGGCGCCGTCGTGCAGCGGCGCCGACAGGCCGCCGGAGATCATGTCCTTCTCCGTCAGATTGGCAAAGGCCGGATGCAGCTTCTTGAAGCGGTCGAAATTGTCGAACACCGCCTTCACCACCTGGTAGATCACCTCTTCCGGCACGTCGGAGGAGGAAACGAAGGTGGCCTTCACGCCGAAGGTCTGCACGTCGGCGTCGGTGCCCTTGTACATGCCACCCGGAATAGTCGCGGCGGCATAGTAGGGGTTGTCGCCGACCAGCTTGTCGATCGCCGCGCCGGTGACCGGGATCAGCTTGGCGTCGGTGGTGGTGGTCGCTTCCTGGATCGCGCCGGCGGGATGGCCGACGGTATAGATCATCGCGTCGATCTTGTTGTCGCCCAGCGCGCCGGCCTGTTCGGAGGCCTTCAGCTCGGATGCCAGTGAGAAGTCGTCGAGGGTCCAGCCCTTGGCCGCCAGCACCACGTCCATGGTGGCGCGCTGGCCGGAACCGGGATTGCCGATGTTGACCCGCTTGCCCTTCAGGTCGTCGAAGCTGCTGATGCCGGAATCGGAGCGGGCCACCACGGTGAACGGCTCGCCGTGCACGGAGAATACCGCGCGCAGCTTGTCGAACTTGTCACCTTCGAACTTCGAGGTGCCGTTATAGGCATGGAACTGCCAGTCCGACTGGGCCACGCCCATCTGCCGGTCGCCGTTCTTGATCGCGTTGATGTTGTCGATCGAACCGCCGGTCGACGGCGCGGTGCACTTGATGTTGTGCTTGGCCGAGCCACGATTGACCAGCCGGCAGATCGACTGTCCGACGACGTAGTACACGCCGGTCTGGCCGCCGGTGCCGATGGTAATGAATGTCTCTTCAGCTGCCGCCGCGCCCATACCCAGGCCGGTCGCGAGCGCGACCGTCGCGGCGAAAGTCTTGAACTGGTACATCTCTGCCTCCCTTTGAATCGCGACCCGGATACCCTACGGGCGCGTGCAAGCTAGGAAGCCTAACCGGTTCGCGCGGCCGTGTAACGGGTTTGACCGAATCACCGCGACGCCGCGCCGGCATCGATTGCGTCCGGACCGTTGGCGCGGCAAGGTGGACGCGTGATCCCGGAGGCTAGCCATGAGCACGATTTTCCACCGCGACCCGCGACAGTCGATGCCGATCGCCGTCCGCGGCGACGGTTGCTACATCGTCGACGCGGACGGCAGGCGCTATCTGGACGCCTGCGGCGGTGCCGCGGTCTCGTGCCTGGGGCATAGCGATACGGCGGTGGGCGAGGCGGTCGCCGCGCAGGTTGGGCAACTGAGTTATGCCCATACTTCGTTCTTCAGCACCGAACCGGCCGAGGCGCTGTCCGACCACCTGATCGCGCAGGCGCCGGACGGGCTGGCGCGGACCTATTTCGTTTCCGGCGGCTCCGAGGCGGTCGAGGCGGCGTTGAAGATGGCGCGGCAGTATTTCCTGGAGCTCGGGCAGCCGCAGCGCCGGCATTTCATCGCCCGCTGGCAGAGCTATCACGGCAACACGCTGGGCGCGCTCAGCGTCGGCGGCAACCGCTGGCGGCGCGAGCCCTACGCGCCGATGCTGACCGAGGCGCATCACATCTCGCCGTGCTTCGCCTATCGCGGCCGCCGCGCCGACGAGAGCGAGGAACAATACGGCCAGCGCGTCGCCGACGAGCTGGAGGCCAAGCTGGCCGAGCTCGGCCCGGACACGGTGATCGCGTTCATCGCCGAACCGGTGGTCGGCGCCACCGCCGGAGCGGTCGCCGCCGTGCCCGGCTATTTCAAGCGCGTCCGCGAGATCTGCGACCGCCATGGCGTGCTGCTGATCCTGGACGAGGTGATGTGCGGCATGGGCCGGACCGGCAGCCTCTATGCCTGCGAGCAGGAGGGCATCGCGCCGGACCTGCTGGTGACCGCCAAGGGCCTGGGCGCCGGCTATCAGCCGATCGGCGCGGTGCTGTGCGCGCAGAAGATCTTCGATGCCATCGTCAACGGCTCCGGCGCGTTCATGCACGGCCACACCTACATGGCGCACCCGGTGGCGTGCGCGGCGGCACTGGCGGTGCAGCGGCGGATCGAGGACGACGACCTGCTGGCCAACGTGCGCGCGATGGGCGAGGCGCTGGACCGGATGCTGCACGAGCGGCTGGGCAACCACGCCCATGTCGGCGATATCCGCGGTCGCGGCCTGTTCCGGGCGGTCGAGCTGGTCGCCGACCGCGCGAGCAAGACGCCGTTCGAGCCGTCCTTGAAGCTGAACCAGAAGATCAAGCGCCAGGCGATGGCGGACGGCCTGATGGTCTATCCGATGGGCGGCACGGTCGACGGCCAGTATGGCGATCATGTCCTGCTGGCGCCGCCATATATCGTCACCGAGGCCGAGGTCGACGAGATCGCAACCAAGCTGGCTGGCGCGATCGAGCGCGCCATCGCCGAGGTCGCCTGAGTCGCGCCATGCTTCGGCAGGCCAGCCACCACGTCCATTCCGGGAGTCGCAGCAGATGAAGAAGCAACGCATCACCAGCCCGCAGGTCGCCGAGCCGCCGACGGAGACCTGGTCGAACTGCCTGGTGATCGGCGATCACGTCCACATCGCCGGCCTGACCGCGCGGGGCCTGGCCGACGACCTGGGCGCGACCACGGTCTACGCCCAGTCGAAGGAAATATTCACCCGCATCAAGCTCTTGATCGAGGCGGCCGGCGCCAAGATGGACGACATCGTGCGGGTGCAGATCTACGTCACCGACATCCGCGAGCGCGAAGAGGTCTGGAAGGCGCGGCGCGAATTCTTCACCGAACCCTTTCCGGTCTCGACCCTGATCGAGATCGCCAAGCTGGCCGACCCCGGCATGAAGGTCGAGATCGACGCCGTCGCGATCAAGGGCGCCGGCGGGTAGCGCTGGCCGCCATGGCGCGAGATCATGATAAGCTAGCATACGAACTGGGCGGGTGACTCCGGCCGGCGAACGAGGACACACCATGCAGACCCAACGCGCGATTTCCGCCGACTCCCATATCGTCGAGCCGCCGAACTGCTACGTCGACTTCATCGACCCGAAATACCGCGACATCGCGCCGCGCATCGAGCATCACGACGGTCGCGACCGCTACGTGATCGAGGGCATGAAACGCTCGGTGCCGCTGGCCTTCATCGACGGTGCCGGCATGACGCCGTCGGAGCGGCAACAGACCGTACGCAGCAAGACCTTCGCCGACGTGCGGCCCGGCGCCTACGATCCCAAGGCGCGCGCCGCCGACATGGACCGCGACGGCATCGCGGCGGAGATCATCTACGCCTCGCTCGGCATGGTGCTTTACGCGCATCCCGACATGGCCTACCGCGACGCCTGCATGAAGGCCTACAACCGCTGGCTGGAGAGTTTCTGCGGCGGCCTGCCGGGGCGCCTGTTCGGCTTGGCGCAGACCTCGGTCACTTCGGTCGACGCGGCGATCGACGATTTCCGGCGTGCCAAGGAGAAGGGCTTCGTCGGCATGATGATGGCCGGCGATCCGGTCCACGAGGACTACGACCACCCGGACTACGACGCCCTGTGGGAGTGCGCGGTCGACCTCGACATGCCGCTCTGCTTCCACATCCTGACCGCAAAGCGCGGCACCATGGAGATGGCGTTCAAGGCCGAGCGCGGCCACCACCTGAACGCCTTCATGGGCATCATCCGGGCGATCCAGGACATCGTCGGCCTGTTCACGCTGGGCGGCGTGTTCGAGCGCCATCCGAAGCTGAAGCTGGTCTGCGCGGAGGCCGATGCCGGCTGGCTGCCGCACTACATGTATCGCATGGACCACGCTGCCAGCACCTTCGCCGACGACGGCATGGTCCCCGGCCTGAACAAGCTGCCGAGCGACTACATCAAGCAGAATGTCTGGGCGACGTTCCAGGACGACTGGGTCGCGTTCAAGACCATCGACCTGATGAACCACAAGCGGCTGCTGTGGGCCAACGACTTCCCGCACTCCGATTCCACCTGGCCGAAATCGCAGGAACTGCTGGCCGAGCACGCCGGTAGCCTGACCGCGCAGCAGCGCCACGACATCCTGCGCGGCAACGTCATCGACCTGTTCAACCTGCCGCCGGTGGAATAACGGCCGGCTTCGATCAGTCCAGCTCGAAGGCGTCCTTGTAGTCGCGCTTCAGGGCCGGGTCCTGGTCCGGCTTCAGCAGCAGGCAGTTGCCGACCGCGAGGACGTCGAGCTCGGTGCCCATGAAGCAGCGGAAGGCGTCTTCCGGGCTGCCGACGATCGGCTCACCGCGCACGTTGAACGAGGTGTTCACCACCACCGGGCAGCCGGTCAGTTCCTTGAACCGGCTGATCAGCGCGTGATAGCGCGGGTTGGTGTCCTTGTGCACGGTCTGGATGCGCGCGGAATAGTCGACGTGGGTGACCGCCGGGATCTCCGAACGCGGCACATTCAGCTTGTCGATGCCGAAAAGTTGCTGCTCGTCGTCGGTCATCGCCCGCTGGCGGCTCTCGCTGACCGGCGCGACCAGCAGCATGTAGGGGCTCTCGCGGTCGATCTCGAACCAGTCCGCCACGTCCTCGGCCAGCACCGAGGGCGCGAAGGGACGGAAGCTCTCGCGGTACTTCACCTTGAGATTGAGCGTCTTCTGCATGGTCGGCGAGCGCGGGTCGCCCAGGATCGAGCGGCCGCCGAGCGCGCGCGGACCGAACTCCATGCGGCCCTGGAACCAGCCGACGGCCTGGCCGTCGGCCAGCGCCTGGGCCACGCGCTCGACCATCTCCGCCGCGTCGAGGCGCAGCACGCGCCCGCCCTCGGCGATAAGCCGGCGCTCGATCTCGTCGTCGTCGAAGGCCGGCCCGAGATAGCTGCCGGCCATGCCATCGCGCGCGTTGCCGAGTTCGCGCGGCAGGCCATGGTGCCAGTAATAGGCGGTCTGCGCTGCGCCGAGCGCGCCACCGGCGTCGCCGGCCGCCGGCTGCACCCAGATGTTCTCGAAGCTGCCGTCGCGCAGCAATTCGCCATTGGCGACGCAGTTCAGCGCCACGCCGCCGGCCAGGCACAGGTTCTTCTGCCCGGTCTCCTTGGCCAGAGACCGGCCGAGCCGCAGCACCACCTCCTCGGTGACCTTCTGGACCGACGCGGCCAGGTCCATGTGGCGCTGCTCCAGGCGCTCCTCGGCGCCGCGCGGCGGGGCGCCGAACAGCGCGTCGAAGCGCTTGTTGGTCATGGTCAGGCCGGTGGCGTAGTCGAAATAGTCGAGGTCGAGCCGGAAGCTGCCGTCCGGCTTCACGTCGATCAGCTGGTCCATGATCAGGTCGGCGAAGCGCGGCTCGCCATAGGGTGCCAGGCCCATCACCTTGTACTCGCCGGAGTTCACCTTGAAGCCGGTGTAGTAGGTGAAGGCCGAGTAGAGCAGGCCGAGCGAGTGCGGGAAGTGGATCTCGCGCAGCATTTCCAGCTTGTTGCCGCTGCCGACGCTGAGCGACGTGGTGGCCCATTCGCCGACGCCGTCCATGGTCAGCACGGCGGCGTCCTGGAACGGCGAGGGGTAGAAGGCGCTGGCGGCGTGGCTCTGGTGGTGCTCGGCGAACAGCAGCTTGGCCTCGATGTCGGCGCCGTTGATGGCCAGCGGCTGCAGCTCCTTCACCAGCAGGCTCTTCTGGAACAGCTTCTCCTTGATCCACACCGGGATCGCCATGGCGAAGGAGCGATAGCCGCGCGGCGCGAAGGACAGGTAGGTCTCCAGCAGCCGCTCGAATTTCAGGAACGGCTTGTCGTAGAAGGCGATGTGGTCGATCTCGTCGAGCGTGCAGCCGGCCTCGTCGAGGCAGTATTTCACCGCCTCGACGGGAAAGCCGGCGAAGTGCTTCTGGCGGTTGAAGCGCTCCTCCTGGGCCGCCGCGACGATGGCGCCGTCGGCGACCAGCGCGGCCGCCGAGTCGTGGTAGAAGGCGGAAATCCCGAGGATGCGCACGATGGTCTAGAAGATCGTGTAGATGAACGGCGCGATGGCGGAGCCCTGAGTCAGCACGATCAGGCCGCCGAACAGCAGCAGCATGACCATCACCGGCATCAGCCAGAACTTCTTCCTGACCCGCATGAACAGCCAGAGTTCCTGCAAGAAGCTCAAACGCGTTACCTCGTCGCTCAGAATTGGTGCTTCATGGAGTCCGGTGCCGGACCGGGCTCGCGCACGATCCAGTAGCTCTCCGCCTCGGGCTCGCGCCGGCGCTGCATCGGGTCCTTGCCGGTCGCCCGCATCAGCATGCCGATCGGCGTGACCACGCCATAGAACAGCAGGCCCATGATCAGCGGGCTGACGATGCGGTGCAGCAGCAGCCCGAACTTCATCCACAGCCGGTTCAGCGGCGCCAGCACGGCGGGCAGCGCCAGCGCCAGCGCCAGAAATACCGCCGCCACGACCAACGCCCACCAATGCGGCGTCGTGCCGCCGAGCAGCGGCAGGCAGCCGATCAGCGCGAACACGACGGCGAAAACGATGCCGAAGCCGCGGTCGCTGCTGCCCTTGACCGGCGCGCCGTGATCCAGCCGCTCGTGTGCGATCTGCTGTCTGGAGGCCATCCCGAATCCTTTGTGGCGCCCGTATATCGCACACCGCTTGGCTTGAGAAGGCAATCGCCACGCGAACCGGTTCAGCCGGCGTCGGCGAGCAGCAGGTCGGAGGCCTTCTCGCCGATCATGATCGACGGCGCGTTGGTGTTGCCCGAGATCAACGTCGGCATGATCGAGGCATCGGCGACGCGCAGGCCGGCGATGCCGTGGACCCGCAGCCGCGCGTCGACCACGGCCATCGGGTCATTGCCCATCTTGCAGGTGCCGACGGGGTGATAGGTGGTCTCCGCCGTGGCGCGTATCCACGCCAGGACCTGTTCGTCGGTCGTGCGCTCGGGGCCGGGGCCGATCTCGGTGATCTGCAGCGGCGCCAGCGCCGGCGCGGTCATGATCGATTGCGCGATTCGCACCGCGCGCACCGTCAGCTCTTCGTCGCTCGGCACCGACAGGAAGTTGAAACTGATCGACGGCGGCTGGTGCGGGTCGGCCGAGGTGATGTGGATGTGGCCCTTGCTCTCCGGCCGCATCACGTGGGCGTAGCAGGTCACGCCCGAATTCTTCGAGATCACCGGACCGTTCGCGCCCGGCTCGGTCAGCATCGGCACCCAGCCGAGCAGCAGGTCGGGCGCCTCCAGGTCGTCGCGGCTCTTGACGAAGGCGCGCATCGGCGCGCCGACGGTGGCCAGCATGCCCTTGCCGGTGAGCGCGTAGCGCAGCGCCTGCTGCGCCAGGCCGAGGCCGCGGCCGCGGTCGTTGTAGGTGATGCCGCGCTTGCCGACGGCCCAGCGCGTGCGCGGCGCGAAATGGTCGCGCAGGTTCTCGCCGACGCCGGGCAGGGCGTGGCGCACCTCGATGCCGAGCCCCTGCAATCGCTCGGGCTGGCCGATGCCGGAGAGCTCCAGGAGCTGCGGCGAGTTGATCGAGCCGCCGCTGACCACCACCTCGCGGCTGGCACGGGCCAGGCGCGGCTGGCCGTCGACGGCATAGCGCACGCCCACGCAGCGCTTGCCGTCCAGGACCAGTTGCTCGGCCAGCGCGCCGGTCTCGATGTGCAGGTTCGGACGGTTGCGCGCCGGCGCCAGGTAGCATTGCGAGGTGCTCTGGCGCCGGCCGCCGGCGATGCTGGCCTGGCTCATGGCGATACCGAACTGGTCGGCGCCGTTGTAGT
Source organism: Alphaproteobacteria bacterium (assembly GCA_040223615.1). GTDB lineage: Bacteria > Pseudomonadota > Alphaproteobacteria > JAVKFY01. The sequence goes on along the minus strand of JAVKFY010000046.1, from coordinate 130,408 downwards.
CGGGGTTGTGCGGGATGCCGACCTGGCCGGCGGCGGCGATCACCGTGGCGAAGACCGGGTCGGCGTGCGACGGGTTGGTGATCCGCAGCGGACCGTCGCGGCCGCGGAATTCGTCGTCGCCGTCGGCTTCGTAGCGCTCCATGCGCTTGAACAGCGGCAGCACGTCGGCATAGCTCCAGCCGCGGTTGCCCATCTGCGCCCAGGTGTCGTAGTCCTGGCGCTGGCCGCGCACGAAGGCCAGCCCGTTGATGGCGCTGGAACCGCCGAGCAGGCGACCGCGCGGCACCGGCAGGCGGCGGCCATTGGTGGCGTCCTCCGGCTCCGCGCTGTACAGCCAGTTCACCTTCGGGTTGGCGACAAGCCGGGCGAAACCGATCGGCACCCGGGTCCAGGGATGGTTCGTCGGCCCGGCTTCGAGCAGCAGGACCTTGTGGCGCGGGTCGGCCGACAGCCGGTTGGCCACCACCGCCCCGGCCGACCCGGCGCCGACGACGATGAAGTCATAGGTAGTCTGATCGCTTGCCGGCACCCGGCCCTCCCGCGCCTCTTTGCCGGCCATTCTAACGGGCTTTCGGCACGCTCCGGGTGCGCTCCGTCGTCGCCCGGGTCATCATTGACACGGCCAAGCCGCGCATCGTTACCGCTATGGCAATTGGGCCGACGAGCGGCGCCCGACTCCCTGCATGCACCCGGCGGCGCTCGGCGAACTTGCCGCCTAACCCTGCACCGCCCGCTGACGCAGGGTTTCCAGGTCGTAGCCGGCGATGCGCTTGTAGGCGTTCTGCAGTTCAACGAGTTCGTCGCGGCTGATCACGTCGTCGATATTCGCGAACGGCGCGTCGCCGGTACGCTCGTAGATTTCCTTCAGGATGACGTCCGGCGGTGCCACCCGGTTGGTCAGCACGATCCTGGAGGTCGCCGCCAGGCGCTCGTCCTCGAAGGCTTTCAGCGCCGCCGGCCAGTCGTCGTGCGCGGCCAGCAAGCCGGCCAGGCAGTCGGCGTCCAGGATTGCCTGGCCGGCGCCGTTGGAGCCGCGCGGCACCATCGGGTGGGCCGCGTCGCCCATCAGGGTTACCCGGCCGGCGGTCCACCACGGTAGCGGGTCCTGGTCGACCATGGGAAATTCCAGCACCACCTCGGCGTCGCGGATCAGCGCCCGCACGTCGAGCCAATCGAAGTGCCAGTCGGCGAAGGCGGGCAGGAAATCGTCGAGCCTTCCGTCGCGGGTCCAGTCGCGATCCGACGGCGGTCGCGGCGTCTCGATCTCCGCCACCCAGTTGACCAGCTGGCGGCCATCGGCGTCGGCCGGGCGGATCGGATAGATCACCATCTTGCCGGTCTTCAACCAGCCGGCGCGGATCATGGTGGCGCCGTTGAGGATCGGCCGGTGCCGGGTAACGCCGCGCCACATGTTGTAGCCGGTGTAGTTCGGGGCGCCTTCGTCGGGGTGAAGCTGCTTGCGGACCACCGAATGAATGCCGTCGCAGGCCACAGCGATGGCGGCGCGGACGGGCGGCAGCGCGTCGCCGGTCGACTCGCGTACCAGGTGCAACATGACGCCGTCGGCGTCCGGCGCGACGCCGCGACAGGCGGCATCGGTCACCACCCGGTCTTGGCCGATGCGCGCGGCGACGGCGTCGAGCAGCACGGCCTGAAGGTCGCCCCGGTGGATCGATATCTGCGGCGCGGCATAGCCGGCGGCCTGGCCCAGCGGCTCGGTGTAGATCAGCTGGCCGAAGCGGTTGAAGAAGGCGCTGTCGGTGGCCAGCACCGCGACGCCGGCGAGCGCCTCAGACAGGCCGAGCCGTTCGAGGATGGCGGAGGCGTGCGGCAGCACGTTGATGCCGACGCCGAGCGCGCCGATCTCGGCGGAACGTTCGTATACGGTGCAGGGAATGCCGCGCTCGTGCAGCGTCAGGGCGAAAGCCAGGCCGGCGATGCCGCCGCCGACGATCGCCACCTCGCGGCTGTTCGATGTGCTCCCTGCCATCGGCCGAGCCTAGCCGGCGGCGCATGGCTGGGTCGAGCCGGCGGGCGGTGCCACGGGGGCGGATTTGCGCTAGAATGCGGGCACGTCGAAACGGAGGAGTTCCGCGCCATGACCGCAACCGTATGGCCCGTCACCGATGCTTTCGCGGCCGAGATCGGCGATGTCGACCTGGGCAGGCTGTCGGACGACGACTTCACGATCATCGAGGACGCGTTCAACCGCTACTCGGTGCTGGTGTTTCCGGACCAGGCATTAAGCCAGGAGGCGCACGTCGCCTTCGCCAAGCGCTTCGGGAATATCGACAAATCGATGATCGTGCAGATGGAGGGCACCACGCCACGCGTGCCGGTCGAGATCGCCGACGTGTCCAACCTCACGCACGACGGCAAGATCCAGGGGCTGGACGACCGCCTGCGGCAGTTCCAGCTCGGCAACCGGCTGTGGCACACCGACAGCGCCTTCAAGCACGTGCCGGCGATGGCCTCGCTGCTTTACCAGCGCGCGATCCCGCCGGTCGGCGGCCAGACCGAGTTCGCCGACATGCGCGCGGCCTGGGACGCGCTGCCCGACGACATGAAGACCCGGGTCGACGGCCTGATCGCCGAACACGCCATCGCCTTCTCGCGCGCCAAGCTCGGCTTCGAGATGGCCGAGAGCGAGAACGCGCAGCTTCCGGTGGTGCGCCAGGTGATGGTTCGCACCCATCCCGGCTCCGGCCGGCGCGGCCTGTACCTGGCCGCGCACGCCGGCCGCATCGTCGGCATGGCGGACGACGAGGCCACGGCGCTGCTGCAGGAGCTTACCGACTTCGCCACCCAGCGGCAGTTCGTCTACACGCATCGCTGGCGGGTCAACGACCTGGTGATGTGGGACAACCGCTGCACCATGCACCGCGGCAAGCCGTTCGACGACCAGCGCTGGGCGCGCGACGCGCAACGCGCCACCGTGGAGGACGTCGCCAACACGCTGGAGCAGGAAGGCGTGATCGTCGAGGCGGCGGAGTAGACCGGCTTCAGCGCGTCTTCGGCGCCCGCTCGGCGACGTCGGCCAGCAGCGCGTCGCAATTCACGTCCTCCTGGTCGCCCATCTCCAGGAACGGCAGCGGGTCGAGGCCGCCGATACTGATCGTCGGGTCCCGCCATGCGCCGCTGACCCGGACCGGCGCGGCGACGTCGAGCAGGCTGAAGTCCTTGGCGCGGGCCTCGACCTGAACATCCAGGGTCTCGCTGGCGAGGTTGGCGCTGCCCTGCGCGATCAGGGTCGAGTCGCTGGTGTCGACCACCACCTGGCGAAGCTGTATCACGCCGTCTTCCACGTCCAGGTCGGCGCGCGCGCAGCGCACCGGCAGCGGCGAGTCCTCGGTCACCGCCACGAGCAGGGCCTCGGCGACGTCGAGCCCGGCGGCCTCGACCAGCAGCGCGCTGATGCGGCCGTCGCGCATGCCGAGCGACGCGCCGCCGTTGGCGACCGCCATCATCGCGGCCAGGCTGTCGCCGACACCGATCAGGTAGATCCGGCCGGAGAAGCTGCCGCCCATCTCCTGGATGAACGGCGTGTTCTCGAAGAACGGCCGCAGGTCGACATTCGCCAGGGTCATGTCGATGTCGGCCGACGGCACGTCTTGGCGGGCGTTGAGCGCGATCTCGCCGGCGATCCTGCCGCCGTTGCGCGTCGTCAGCTCCAGTGGCCGGACCAGGAGGCGACCGTCGGCAAGATCGAAGGTGCCGGATAGCGCATCGATCGGCAGGTTCGGCGCGATCACCTGCGCGGCCGTGAGCGTCACTTTCAGGTTCGCGGTGTGCAGCCGCTCGTCATCCAGCGGCACGTCCGGGAACACCCCGTCGCGGGCCTCGGGTTCGGCGGCCTTGTCGGAATCCGGGGCGGCGCCGATGAACCCGGCGAGGTCGTCGAAATCGAGCTGCCGCGAGGTCAGTGCGCCTTCGATGCGCGGCTTGTCGCCGGACAGATCGACAGCGACGGTGCCGGCCAGGTCGCTGTCGCCGACGACGCCGTCGAAGTTTCGGAACTGCCAGATGTCGCCCGCGCGGCTGAGCGCGCCGGCCAGTCGATAGGGCGGCGTCGGCGGCAGCGGCAGGTCGAGTTCGGGCAGGATGTCGGCCAGCGACGGGCCGCTCAAGGTCAGCTCGATGGCGAAATCGGCGGTATCGAAGGGCTCGTCGACCGTGCCGGCCACCTTGGCTTCGGTGGCGCCGTGCGTGATCGTCAGGTCGACCGGATAGGGCACGTCGGCATCGCGCAGGGTTCGAGGCGCGCCGCCGACGAAAGTGAGCTTCAGCGGCTTGCCGTTCATCGTGCCGCTGGCGTCGGCGGTGATCTCCGGGTTCTCAGGCGTGACCGCCGCCGAGATGTCGGCATCGACGGTGAGGCCGCGCTGGCGGTCGACGACATGTAGCTTGGTCTTGGCGAGTTCGAGGTTGGCGATGGCGGGGAATTCGGCGCGCTCTTCGGGCGCCACCACGTCGCCGGCGGTCTCCGCGCTGGCCCAGTTCAATCGGCCATCCGCGGCGATCTCGACCTCGACCTGGCCGCCGCTGGCGTGCGCGTCGGGGATCTGGACGTCACCGCGCAGCAGCGGCCAGGCCCGGACCGACAGCGCGATGTCGTCGAAGCGCGCGGCATCGGCCGCCTCGGCCCAATCCGGGTTGGCGATGCGCAAGGCGCGCACGCGGACGTCGATGACCCGCCCAATGTCGACGTCCAGGCCGCCGATGGTCACGTCGCGGCCAAGCGCCGCGCTCAATGCATTCTCGGCCGGGCCGATCAGGGCACCGCGCTGGACCAGGACATAGGCGGTGCCGGCGGCGACAATGACGAGCGCCACGACCGCGATGCCGGCCCATAGCAGGATGCGCATTGCGATGCTCCGATTGTGGATCGGAGCGGTAACGCCCGGCGGGACCGGCCAGTTCCCCGTGCGTTCCGGTCAGCCGCGCTCGACCCGGCGGCGCAGCTCCAGGATCGAGATCCAGGTCGGGCTGGCGGGCGGCTTCACCTGCCAATATTCCCAGCCGTCCAGGTTGGCGCGCTTGCCGCCCTTGGTGGTGGCGACGCCGCCGGCCGCGCCGGATGGGCTGTTGAAGGTCTGGCCCTCGACCAGCCATTGCCCGTCCTGAATCTCGCCGACGTGGACGCGGCCGTTATATTCCATGCGCAACTCGGTCCCGTGCGGCAGGGTCACGCCCTTGGCCGACCAGGCCCGGCCCAGCGGGTCGCCGACCGCGGCATCGAGCGGGGCGTTGATGCCGAGCAGGCGGCGCAGCACGTCGTTGGCCGTCTCTTCGAAGCTGGCGCGCTCAAGCTCGATACGCTTGTGGACATCGAAATCGATCTCGACTGTCTGGAATTCAGTCATCTCGTCTGCTCTCCCGTTTGAGCGAGCTATATTTCATGAAATTCATAAAATCAATAATACGGTGGCAGAGAATGCCGATGGCAGACTCAGAGGCGTTGCTGGAACGCGGCCGCGCCGGCATGGATCGATCAACGTAAACCGGGGCTTAAGCATTCCCGGTCAGAATCAGGCATGGTGCATCCACCGCTCGGGAGCCTGCCCATCGCCGGCCTGGCAAGGCCACCAACCGCCAGTTCGATGGCGCCTGCCTGACCCGGCCCGGTTTCTGGGACCTGGATACGACACGTGCACAGCCTCCTCGCCAAGCAACTCGAACTCGCAGCGCGCGGTACGCCGGACGGTTCGGTCGACCGAGACAAGCTGCTCGAGCTGGTCAGCGCCGCCTACGAGATGGCGGATCGAGCGCGCCAGGATGACGAAGCGCACGCGCGGCTGCGCGACAGCGAGGCGCAATTCCGCGCCATCGCCAACAATTCGCCGACCAAGATTCACATCAAGGACGCCGAGGGCCGCTACATCCTGGTCAACAAGGTGGCCGAGCAGCTATTCGGCGTGAGCGACGACGACGCACGCGGCAAGACCGCGCGTGACCTGTTCCCGCACGATGTCGCCGCCGAGTTCGAGCAGCATGACCGGATGGTGCTGGAGAGCGGCCAAATCATCGACCAGGAAGAGCGCTGGGAACTGGACGATGGCACCCACACTTTCCTGACGGTGAAGTTTCCGATCCACGACGATGCCGGCAAGCTGCTGGCGATCGGGGCGATCGGCACGGACATCACCGAGCGCAAGCGCAATGAGCAGGAACTGCGCCTGTCGAAGGAGCAGGCCGAGCTGGCCAACCGCGCCAAGTCGGAGTTTCTGGCCAACATGAGCCATGAGCTGCGTACGCCGCTGAACGCGATCATCGGCTTTTCCGACATGATCTTGAGCCGCATGCACGGTCCGGTCGGCGACGCCAAATACCTGGAATATGCCGAGGACATCAACCGATCCGGCGTGCACCTGCTGGAGCTGATCAGCGACATTCTGGACCTGTCGAAGGTCGAGGCCGGCACGGCGGAGCTGGCCGAGGAGATTGTCGATGCGCAAGCGGTGGTGCGGTCCTGCCTGACGCTGGTGCGCGAGCGGGCCTTCTCCGGCGATGTCGAGCTGAACGCCGACTATGCCGACGACCTGCCACGGCTGCATGCCGACAAGCGGCGGCTGAAGCAGATACTGATCAACCTGCTGTCGAACGCGATCAAGTTCACGCCGGCCGGCGGCAAGGTCTCGGTGAAGGTGTGGGCGCGGCCGGAGACCGGCTTCGTGTTCCATATCGCGGACACCGGAATCGGTATCGCGCTGAGAAACATCCCGACCGCGCTGGCGCCGTTTCGACAGCTGGAGAGCCCGTTGAACCGGCGCTACGAAGGCACCGGGCTGGGCCTGCCGCTGAGCAAGTCGCTGGTTGAGATGCACGGCGGTTCGCTGGACCTGCAAAGCGCCGTCGGCATGGGCACTACCGTGGTGGTCCGGTTCCCGGCCGAGCGTATCGTCAACGACGAAGCGACGGCCAGCGCCGCCGGCTAGCGCGATACCGCAAAACCCGACATTCCTCTAGGCTCAGGGCCGAAGCCACCGCGCGCCACAAGCGCGGGGCGCGAGGAAACGTAGACGTGTTCGGGTTCAGGTCCGGCAGGATTCCGATGCGCGCTCGCCGCGCGCGCGATAGATGCTGAGCTTCACCGGCCGGCAGTGGCTGATCCTGTTCACGGTGCAGTTCTGCACCGTGCTGTTCGGCGTCACCATCACCTCGGTCGGCGTGATCCTGCCGCAGCTCAAGGGCGCGCTGTCGGCGACTCAGGACCAGGTATCGTGGATCCTGACCTTCAACCTGGTGACCACGGCGGTGGTGACGCCGCTGACCGGCTGGCTGGCGGCGAAGCTCGGGTGGCGCACGCTGATGCTGTGCTCGGTGATCGGGTTCACCGGCGCGTCGGTGCTGTGCGGGGCGGCGACCTCGCTGGAGATGCTGCTGCTGTTCCGGGTGATCCAGGGCGGCATGGGGGCGCCGATCTTTCCGATGGGCCAGGCCATGCTGCTGGCCAGCTTCCGGCGCGACCAGCACGCGATGATCCTGATGATGTGGGGCATCGGCGGGGTGATGGGGCCGATCCTGGGGCCAACCTTCGGCGGGCTGGTGGCGGAGTGGCTGAACTGGCGCTGGGCGTTCTTCCTGATCCTGCCGCTGGGCGCGGCCAGCGCGCTGATGGTGGCGGTGGCGCTGCGCGACCAGGAGAAGGGCACGGCGCGGCGCTTCGACGGGCTGGGCTATCTGTTCATCGCCATCGCGATCGCCGCGGCGCAGCTGATGTTCGATCGCGGGCAGCGCAACGACTGGTTCGACTCGGTGGAGATCGTGATCGAGGCGGTGCTGGCGGCGACCTGCCTGTACCTGTTCGTCACCCATTCGCTGACCTCGAAGTCGCCGCTATTCTCGCCGGCGCTGTTTACCGACCGCAACTTCGTGCTCGGCATCGGCTTCGCCACCATCATGGGCATGCTGCAGTACACGCCGATGGTGCTGTTCCCACCGATGCTGCAGGACCTGCGCGGCTATCCCGACGCCATCGTCGGTTACCTGATCGCCACCCGGGGCGTCGGCAACTTCCTGTCCTTTTTCGTGGTGGTGCAGTGTACCCGTGCCAGTCCGCGCATGACGCTGGCCGCCGGGCTGGCGATCCAGGCCGCGGCGGCGCTATGGATGGGGGCGCTGGACATCAACCTCACCACCTACGACGTGCTGGCCACCAACCTGATTCACGGGTTCGGCTTCGGGCTGGCCTACACGCCGATGGCGGTGCTGACATTCTCGACGTTGCAGCCGAGCCTGCTGACCCAGGGCAACGCGTTGTTCTCGCTGCTGCGCATGCTGGGCAGCTCGATCTTCATCTCGCTGACGCTGCTGGTGTTCGTGTACAGCCAGGCCACGGCCAGCAGCGCGCTGGGCAGCTTCGTGTCGATCTTCTATCCCACCGCGATGGTGGATTGGGCGGCACAGGTCGGCGCGCCGGGCTCGACCGCGCTGCATCTGAAGCTGGCCTCGGAGGTGCGCCGCCAGGCCGCGATGATCGGCTACATCAATGCCTTCCACCTGCTGACATTGATGGCGGCCGCGACGGCGCCATTCGCGATGCTGTTCTCGGTGCCGCGGCCCGAGCCGGCCGCCGCGCCGGCGGAGTAGCCTCAGGCCTGCCGCGCGGCGGCCATGTCGTCGCGCTCCAGCACCCAGGAGACAGCCAGGCCGGCCAGCAGGCCCCAGAAGGCGGCGCCGATATTCGCCACCGTGATGTCGGAGACGGTGACCAGGAAGGTGACCAGCGCGCCCAGCGTGCAATGGCGCTGGAACGCCCCCTGGAAGGCGAGTTGCAGCGGCCGCAGCATGGCCAGGCCGGCGATGGTGGCGATGAAGGCGCCGGGCGCGGCCAGCAGCAGGCGGGTGAAGACCGGGGCGCAGGCGCCGAAGGCCATGCCGAACAGCGCCACCAGCACGCCGCCGGCATATTGCGTCTCGCGGTTTCGCCCCTGGGTGAGGATCGCGTTCACCGGACCGGTCAGGCAGGTCGACACGCCGCCGACGGCGGCCGACAGGATCGAGCCGACGCCGCAGGCCGCCGCGTTGGCGCTCACCGGCGGCCGGTGTCCACCAGCCAGCAGTACCGCCGTGCCCTGGCCGTTCTGCACCACCAGCACGGTGATCGCCAGCGGCACCACCAGTTCGACCATGGCTTCCCAGGTGAAGCTGGGCGTGAGCAGCAGCGGGCGCACGATCGGGTCCAGCGGCCGGTCGCCGATGGCGCCGAACTCGCCGAGCGCGACCGCGACGACGGCGCCGACCGCCAGGGTCGCCAGCATCGGCGGCAGCTTGCGCGACAGGGCCGGAAAGGCGCTCACGGCGAGGAACACGGCGACCATCGGCAGCGCGACCGCCACCTGTTGGTCGACCGCTAGCACCAGGCCCAGGCCGAAGCGCAGGAACACGCCGGCGACCATGCCCATCACGATCGGCATCGGGATCAACGCCATCACCTTGCGCACCAGGCCGGAGACACCGAGCACCAGCATCAGCACGCCGGTGGCGTAGTAAGCGCCGAGCACGGCAGCGAAGGACATGTGGTCCAGCGCCGGGCCGACCAGCACCGCGCCCGGAATCGACCAGAAGAATACCAGCGGCTGGCGGTAATGCAGGCAGAACGGAATGGTGATCAGGCCGTTCAGGAAGAACGAGCCGAACAGCCAACTGGCGATCTCGGCCTCCGACAGGCCGCCCTCGACGCCGACCTTGAGGATGATCGCCACCGGCCCGGTCGAGGCGAACAGAAAGCCCACCGCGGCGTTGACCGCATTCTCCGCCGACAGGTCGCGCAGGATGCGCGGCGGGCTGGGCCAGCCGCGGCCGGCGGGGGCGGTCACTGTCATGCCTAGCGCGTGCGCTCCAGAAACCCGCCGATGAGGCGGCCGATGATGCCGCCCTCGCTGGCCCGCCGGCGCAGCGCCGCGAATCCGGCCTGGTCCATCAGGTCGGCTTTACACGATGTGCACGGCACCTGCTGCAGCGGCTGGTCGTCTGGCATGACTAACCCGGGCCGGCCGGCGCGCTAGAGCACGCGGCGCAGCACGTGGCGGCGGTTCTTGGTGTGCGGGCGGACCTGCTCGGGCCAGCGGCCGTCCTCGACCGCGTCGGACCAGGCCTGGGTCAACAGCACGTCGGGACTCTCGATCTCGTAGTAGGCGTCGTAGGCCGGCCAGCCCTCGCCGGTCAGCGGACGCTGCTCGCCGCCGATATTGACCGCCGCCGGCTCGGTCTTTAGCCGGCTCACCGCGACCACGCCAGGCACCTTCAGCAGGCTCGGCACGTGCTCGGTGTCGTACACCTCGTTGAACAGCTCTTCCTTTTCCGGGTCGACATCCATGGACGCAATGAACAGGTAGCGGGTCTTGATCGGCATCGTTGCACTCCATTCTTCTGGCACCGCATCCTAGGCGGAACGGCCCCGCGCGCGATACCATCGCGGCGCAACGGGAGGACATATCGGCCATGCAGTGCCAGCCAATTTCCGGGGCGCTCGGCGCCGAGGTCACCGGTGTCGACGTGACCGCGCTGGACGATGACGGCATCGCGGCGGTGCGGGCCGCGCTGGCGGCGCACGGCGTGCTGGCGATCCGCGAGCAGGACCTGACGCCGGACCAGCACAAGGCATTCTGCCGGCGGCTCGGCGACCTGCTGCCGGTGCCGTTCGTACAGACACTGGCCGACCATCCGGAGATCATTCCGGTGGTGAAGGAGGCCGGCGAGCGCACCGGCGAAGTGTTCGGTGGCACCTGGCATTCCGACTTCAGCTTCCTGCCGGTGCCGCCGCTGGCCTCCTGCCTGTACGCGCGCGAGGTGCCGCCGTATGGCGGCGATACCGCCTTCGCCTCGATGACGCGGGCCTTCGAGGGGCTGTCGGACGGCATGAAGCGGTTCCTGCGCGCGACCGCCGTGGTCCACTCCGGCAAGCGCAGCTATGGCACCCAGGGCCGGTTCGCCAGCGACCAGCTCAATTCCATCGGCGTCGCGGTCAGTGAAGATGGCGACGCGGAGGTCGCGCATCCGGCGGTGGTGGCGATCGCCGGCAGCAACCGGCCGGCCCTGTTCGTCAATGGCGTCTACGCGATCCGCTTCCAGGACATGACCGAGGCGGAAAGCCAGCCGCTGCTGGACTATCTCTGTGCCCAGGCACGGCGGCTGGAGAATACCTGCCGGCTGCAATGGGCCAAGGGGACGCTGGCGCTGTGGGACAATCGCGCGGTGCTGCACTACGCGATCAACGACTACGACGGCCAGCGGCGCGAAATGCACCGCGTGACCATCGCCGGCGCGCCCTTGAGCCCGGCATAGTCTCTTCGAGGCCTCGGCTGTGGCGGCGACGGTTAACAATTCGCTAACGAATCGCTTTCCATAGTTGGCGATGGTGTGGGGTCGCGATTCCGTCGCGGCGGCGGCAGGTTGTGGTGCGCCTTCAATGGCTTTCGACGTTGGCGTTGACGTGGAGGAAGAGTGGGATCGCGCGATCCGGCGCGAACAGCTCGCGATCCTGATCCGCCAGGCGCCGTTCCTGGCGATCGTCAACATCGTCAACGCGCTGCTGCTGGGCGTCATCGTCGGCGGCCAGGTTCCGGTGGCGATCATCTGGGGCTGGACCGGCGTGGTCGCGCTGGGCGCGCTGTATCCGCTGCGCACCTGGTGGCGCAGCCGGTCGCCCGAATTCCGGCTCTCGGGCAGCTTGCGTTCGATCCGCCGCGCCACCGTCCAGGCCGGGCTCGCGGGCCTCACCTGGGCGGTCGCGGCGCCGTTCTTCGCCTTTTACGTCGAGCCGCAAACCGAGCTGTTTCTGTATATCGTGCTCTCCGGCATGGTCGCCGGCGGCGCGGTGATGCTGTCGTCGGTGCCGTCGGCGGCGATCGCCTTCTCGGCCCCGATCGCCGGCGTGGTGCTGTTCTTCGTGCTGCTCCAGGCGGATGCCACCTTCGGCGCGCTGGGCGTCATGCTGGTGCTGTTCTTCTTCGTCACCAACTTCGCGTCGCGGTCGGTATTCTGGGCCGCGGTGACGGCATTGAAAGGCCAGGCGCAGGAGACCCAGCGCCGGCAGCTCACGCAACACCGGTTTCGCGACTTCGCCGCCGCCGCCTCGGACTGGTTCTGGGAAAGCGACAGGCAGCACCGGCTGACCGAAGTGACCGGCATCCAGGACGGCGGCGGTGCCCGCGACAATGGCCGCTTCTCCGGCCTGAACCTGCGCGAGCTGCGGCCGATCGATCCGGGCGAGGCGGATGACCTGCGCGCCGCCATCGCCGCCGGCGATCGGCTGCAGAACCGGCACTGCGTGTTTCACGACGCCGGCGGCACCCGCCTGGAAGTCGCGGTCAACGCATTGCCGCTGCGCGACGCGGAGGGCAACTTCCTCGGCTACCGCGGCACCTTCGCCGACGTCAGCGATATCGTTGCCGCGCGCCGGCGCGTCGCCGATGCCGAAGCGACGCTGCGCGATGCCATCGAGGCGCTCGACGACGGCCTGATCGTCTATGACGAGACCGACCGCGTGGTCGCCTACAACGCCAAGCATCGCGCGTTGTTCCCGTCGCTCGACGACATCATGCGACCTGGCGTTCCGTATGTGGAGATCGTCAGCACCCAGATTCAGCGCGGCCAACTCGACAATGCCGTCGGGCGCGAGGAGGCGGCGATCGCAGAGCAGCTACGCAAGCACCGTGACCCGGGCCAGCCCGAGATCCAGCATTTCGCCGACGGCCGCATTATCCGGCTGACCGAGAAGCGCACCGCCAGCGGCGGCATCGTCGCGCTACGCACCGACATCACCGATTTGGTGCAGGCCCGCCAGCGGGCCGAGCAGAGCGAACGCAACCTGCTGATGCTGCTCGAGTCGGCGCCGATCCCGCTTTGGGTGACGGCGCATGGGCGGTTCATGTTCGCCAACCGCCGTGCGCACCGGCTGCTCGGTGTCGAAGACGATCTGCTGATGGGCCAGTCGGTGGCGGCCTACTACGACGAGCCCGACGCCGACACCGCCTATATCGAGCATGAGGCGCGGGTCCGCCGCGCCGACGGCAGCACGGTCTGGGTCGCGGTCAGCGCCGCCGACGTGTTCTACCAGGGTCAGACGGCGCGCATCACCGGCCTGCTCGACATCGCGGATCGCAAGGAGGCCGAGCGGCGGCTCAAGGAGAGCGAGCAGCGGTTCCGCGACTTCGCCGCGTCGTCGGGCGACTGGTTGTGGGAGACCGACGCGGACCTGCGCTTCACCTACATGTCGGCGAACGTGGAGCGCATCGTCGGGCTGCCGCCGGAATGGCACTACGGCAAGACCCGGCGCGAGCTTCTTGGCGAGTCCTACGATTCGTCGGTATGGGACGACCACCTGGCGACGCTGGAAGCGCGCGAGCCGTTCCGCGACTTCGTTTACCGCCGGGTCGGCGAAGGGATCGAACCCAACTGGCTGCGCACCAGCGGCGTGCCGGTATTCGACGAGGACGGCGCCTTCCTCGGCTATCGCGGCGTCGGTTCGGACGTCACCGAGGCGCGCGAAATGCAGGAGCAACTGGTCCAGGCGCAGAAGCTGGAGAGCGTCGGCCAGCTCACGGGCGGCATCGCGCACGATTTCAACAACATCCTGGGCATCATCATCGGCAACCTGGAACTGGTGCTGGTCGACCTCGGGGGCGTCGGCGCGCCCGCGGAACGGATCGAGAAGGCGATCGGCGCGGCCGAACGTGGCAGCTCGCTGACCCACCGGTTGCTGGCCTTCTCGCGCCGCCAGTCGCTCAATTCCCGGGCGTTGAGCCTGGAGTCGCTGGTCAAGGAAACGTCCGTCCTGTTGGAGCGGTCGCTCGGCCGCGGGCATCCGCTGCGGATCGACATGGCGGCCAATCTGTGGACGGTGCGGGCCGACGCGGCGCAACTCGAAGCCGCCATCGTGAACATGGCGATCAACGCGCGCGATGCTTCGCCCGAGGGCAGCCCGATCGTCATCGCGGCGCACAACCTGTCCGCCGCCGACCTTGCCAAGCTCGGCCGGGTCGAGCTTCAGCCTGGCGACTATGTCGCGGTGACGGTGACCGACCAGGGCGAGGGCATGCCGCGCGATGTGCTGGAACGCTGCTGCGAGCCGTTCTTCACCACCAAGCCGGTGGGGCGCGGCACCGGGCTTGGCCTGTCGATGACCGTCGGCTTCGCCAAGCAGTCCGGCGGCGACCTGCGGATCGACAGCCGGGTCGGACAAGGAACGAAGGTGACGTTGGTGCTGCCCCGGGCGGTGCCGGCCATGGCGAAAGCGGGATGACATGAGCGGCAAGAAAATTCTGGTGATCGACGACGAGGTCGATTTCGCGGGCTTCGTCGGCGAGGCCGGCCGGCGGCTCGGCTACGACGTCGAGGTCTGCCATGCCAGCGCCGAGGCGAAGCGGCGGCTGGCCGACATCGCGCCCGACCTGATCGTGCTCGACATCGTGATGCCCGGCGAGGACGGCGTGGAGTTCCTGCAATGGCTGCGCGGCCAGCCACTGCGCCCGATCCTGATCCTGATGACCGGCTATAATCCGAAATACGCCGAGATGGCGGGCGCTCTCGGCCGCGTCGCCGGCCTTGAGGTCGCCGCGTTGCTGACCAAGCCGGTGCGGATCAAGGCATTGCAGGAGGTGCTGAACAAGCACCTGCCGCTTGCCGACGCCGACGCGCTGGCGTCGACGACAACCACCGCGTAACGAGCCCGACCTTCGCCGCCGGCAAGACGACTTCGGTCCGCGGCGACCCATGCCCGTATTTTACAGTAATAGAACGTATGAAAATAATTTGACCAATTGATTTTCGTGTTGTGATTGACAATCCATGTTTGCGTGCATTTTTATAGGCGGTGCCGGGCCACAACCCGGCCGGGGCGGTCCCCCCGGTACAGGGCCCGCGGAATTTGATTGGGCAGCTTGCGGCCGCGATATCACCCGCTAAAGCGCCACGGGGATGGCTCCCGTGGGCCCGTAACGGAACCAAAGGGCGCGTCGCGGCGGTCTGGCCCCGAGACAGGTCACCCGGCACGGCAAACCCGGTTCCTTCGGTAACGGAGGTTGGCCGAGATGAAGTCGTTCCCACTATTCCTCACGCTTGAGAACCGGCCGGTGGTGCTGGTCGGCGGTACAGCCGCCGCCGCGGCCAAGGCGCGCCTGCTGCTGTCCGCCGGCGCGCGGCTGACGGTGCTGGCCGAGCGGCCGGTACCGGCATTCTACGACTGGGCCTACGAGGGCGCGCTGATCCTGCTGCGCCGCGACTTCACGCCGTCCGACCTGGACAGCGCGATCCTGGCCGTTGCCGCCAGCGCCAGCGACGACAAGGACCGCGCGGTGGCCGAGGCGGCGCGCGCGCAAGGGGTGCCGGTAAACGTGGTCGACCGGCCGGACCTGTCGGACTTCACCGTGCCGGCGATCGTCGACCGCGGTCAGGTCATCGCCGCCGTCTCGACCAGCGGCGCGGCACCGACCCTGGCGCAGCGGCTGCGCAGCGACCTGGAGGCGCGGCTGTCGCCGGCGCTGGATGGGCTGGCCGGCTTCGCCCGCGAGCTTCGCCCGGCGGTCGAGCAGGCGATCGCCGACCCGATCGAGCGCAGGCGCTACTGGGCCGGCTTCTTCGATGGGCCGATCGCCGACCGTTTCCTGGCCGGTGACGAACAGACCGCGCGCCGGCTGGCCGAGGACGCGCTGGCGGCGCCGGTGGCCGGCGGCCACGTGGCGCTGGTCGGCGCCGGGCCGGGCGATCCCGAGTTGCTGACCCTGAAGGCGCTGCGGCTGCTGCAACGCGCCGACGTGGTGGTGCACGACCGCCTGGTCGGGCCGGCTGTGCTGGATTACGCGCGGCGCGATGCCGAGCGTGTCGACGTCGGCAAGAAGCGCGGGCAGAGCTACACCCAGGAAGCCATCAACGCGTTGCTGCTGCGGCTGGCCGGCGAGGGCAAGCGGGTGGTCCGGCTGAAGGGCGGCGATCCTTTCGTATTCGGGCGCGGCGGCGAGGAAGTCGCCAGCCTGGTCGAGCGCGGCGTGTCGGTGGAGCTGGTGCCCGGTATCACCGCCGCCACCGGCTGCGCCGCGTTCGCCGGCTTTCCGCTTACGCATCGCGACCATGCGTCCGCCGTGACCTTCGTCTCCGGGGAGCGCAAGGCCGGCGGGCTGGCGCTCGACTGGGCCGCGCTGGCCAAGTCCGATCACACGCTGGTGGTCTACATGGGCGTGGCGACGGCGGCGGAGATTGCCGCGCGGCTCACCGAGCATGGCATGGACGGGGCGGTGCCGGTCGCGGTGGTAGAGAACGGCACGCTGCCCGAACAGCGCAGCTTCTTCGGCACGCTGGCGCGCCTGGGCGATCTGGTACGCGACAACCACGTGCATCCGCCGGCCCTGCTGGTGATCGGCAAGGTTGCCGGTCTGGCCGCCGGGCAGGCGGCGCCGGCGGCGCGGGCGGCCTGATCATGGCCAGGCAACCGAAGGGACCGGTGGCGATCACCGGCAACCGCCTGGATGACGGCCGCGTCGTCTACTTCACCGGCTCGCGCTGGTCGGACGTCGCCAGCGATGCCGCCATCGCGCAACCGACCGAGGCCGACGCGCTGCTCGACCGAGCACGCGCGGAAGCCGCCAAGGTCATCGACCCCTACGCCATCGAGATCGCCAAGGACCTGCCGAGCCGCTATCGCGAGCAGCTGCGCGCCGCGGGGCCGTCGGTCCGGCTCGACCTCGGCAAGCAGGCCGGGAGGCCCTGAGATGTACCGCTACGACGAGTTCGACCACCGCTTCGTCGCCGAGCGCGTGACGCAGTTCCGCGAGCAGGTCGCCCGGCGCCTTGCCAACGAGATCGACGAGGAGGCGTTCAAGCCACTGCGGCTGATGAACGGCCTGTATCTCCAGCTCCACGCCTACATGCTGCGCGTCGCCATCCCCTACGGTACGCTGTCGTCGCGGCAAATGCGGGCGCTGGCCGATATCGCCGACACGTACGACAAGGGCTACGGCCACTTCACCACGCGGCAGAATATCCAGTTCAACTGGATCAAGCTGGCCGACGCGCCGGACCTGCTGGACGACCTGGCCAAGGTCGAGATGCACGCGATCCAGACCTCCGGCAACTGCATTCGCAACGTCACCGCCGACCAGTTCGCCGGCGCCGCGGCCGACGAGATCGACGACCCGCGCATCGTGTCGGAGGCGATACGGCAGTGGTCGACGCTGCATCCGGAATTCTCCTTCCTGCCGCGCAAGTTCAAGATCGCGGTGACGGCGGCGCCGTTCGACCGGGCGGCGATCAAGGTGCACGACATCGGGCTGCGGCTGAGCGAGAACGACGACGGCGAGCGCGGCTTCGAGGTGGTGGTCGGCGGCGGGCTGGGGCGCACGCCGCGCATCGGCCACGTGGTGCGCGACTTCCTGCCCGAGCGCCACCTGCTGAGCTACCTGGAGGCGATCCTGCGCGTCTACAACCAGCTCGGCCGGCGCGACAACCTGTACAAGGCGCGGATCAAGATCCTGCTGGATGAGTCCGGCATCGCCGAGTTCTCCCGCCTGGTCGAGGCCGAGTGGGCCGAGCTCAAGGACACCGCGGTCGATTTGCCGGCCGACGAGCTGGCGCGCATCGCCGCCTATTTCGCGCCGCCCGCCTTCGAGGTGCTGGGCGACGACGATGGCGTGGACGCCGCCGCACGGAGCAACCCCGGCTTCGCGCAGTGGCTGCGCGCCAACGTCGTGCGGCACAAGGTGCAGGGCTACGCCATCGCCAACGTCTCGCTGAAGCCCGCTGGCGGCATTCCGGGCGACGCCACCTCGGCGCAGATGCGCGCCGTCGCCGACCTCGCCGAGCGGTACTCCTTCGGCGAGATTCGCGTCGCCCACGAGCAGAACCTGGTGCTGCCGCACGTGCGCCGCGCAGATCTGTTCGCGCTCTGGCAGGCGCTCGACGCCGCCGGGATGGGTGACGGCAACCTGGGCCTGATCGGCGACATCATCGCCTGCCCGGGGCTGGACTACTGTGGGCTGGCGACGGCGCGCTCGATTCCCGTGGCGCAGGCGATTTCGGAGCGTTTCGCGAGCCCGGCGCGGCAGCACGAGATCGGCCCGCTCAGCCTCAACATCTCCGGCTGCATCAACGCCTGCGGCCATCACCATGTCGGCAATATCGGCATTCTCGGCGTCGAAAAGCGCGGCGAGGAGTTCTACCAGATCACGCTCGGCGGCCGGGCCGACGAGGCCGCGGCGCTGGGCGAGCTGATCGGCCCGGCGCTACCGGCCGACGAGGTCGCCGACGCCATCGAGGCGGTGGTCGAGACCTACCTGGCCCTGCGCCAGCCGCATGAGCCGTTCGTGGAAACCTACGCCCGCGTCGGCATCGACCCGTTCAAGGAGAGGCTCTATGGCCAGGCTGCTGCTTAAGGCCGACGGCGCGCCCATCGCCGACACCTGGCGCCATGCCGCCGACGAGACCGAACTGGCCGGCGCCGACCCGATCTTCGTCTCGCTCGATCTGTGGCGGGCACAGCGCGACCGGCTCGACGGCCGCAAGGTCGGCCTGCGCCTCGCCAACGATCAGTCGCCGGCCGAGATCAACGAGGACATCGGCCGGTTCGCCGCCGTCGCGCTGGAATTCCCGGCGTTCAAGGACGGCCGCGCCTTCTCCGCCGCGCGACTGCTGCGCGAACGGCTTGGCTATGCGGGGGAGGTGCGCGCGGTCGGCCAGGTGCTGATCGACCAGGCGCTGTTCATGCAACGCTGCGGCTTCGATGCGTTCGAGATCGCCGAGGGCGAGGACCCTGCGGCGTGGCGACGCGCGCTGGGCCAGTTCAGCGTGTTCTACCAGCCGACCGGCGATGGCCGCGCCTCGGCGGTGAGCCGGCGCCACACCCGCCCGGTCGCGGCGGCCTAGCCATGTCGGCGATGCACCCGCTGCCATTCCCGGACGTGGAGCGGCTGGCGACGTTGCAGGGCGAGGCGCATGCGCTGGACCGCCGGTTGCGCGCCGCCGAGGCCGCCGCCGTGGTGCGGACCGCGCTCGATGCCTTCGCTGGCCGGATCGCCGTGGTCTCGTCGTTCGGGGCGGAATCGGCGGTGCTGCTGCACCTGATCGCGACCTGCGGGCCGTCGACGCCGGTGCTGATGGTCGACACCGGCAAGCTGTTCGCCGACACGCTGGGCTACCGCGACTGGCTGGTGCACGAGCTGGGGCTCACCGACGTGCGCACCGTGACGCCCGACGCGGCGGAACTGGCGGCGCGGGATCCGACCGGCGACCTGCACGGGCTCGACCCGGACGCCTGCTGTGCGCTGCGCAAAGTGCGGCCGCTGGAGCGGGCGCTGGCCCCGTTCGATGCCTGGATCAGCGGCCGCAAGCGGTTCCAGACCAGCGCCCGGGCCGCTTTGCCGGTGACCGAGATCGAGGGCCAGCGGGTCAAGATCAACCCGCTGGCGGCCTGGACCCGCACCGACCTGGACGCCTATTTCGCAGCCCACGGCCTGCCGCGTCATCCGCTGGAGGCGGAGGGCTACCTCTCGATCGGCTGCGCGCCGTGCACCGACAAGGTGCGTCCCGGTGAAGATTCGCGCGCCGGCCGCTGGCGCGGCCTGTCGAAACAGGAGTGCGGCATCCACCGGCCCTAGCGTTTCGGCCCGCTTGCCCTATCTTGCGGCGATCGCGGGGAGCGCAATGGAGCGACGCTGGCGCATTCTGCTGCTGCTGTTGGGGGTGCGCACGGCGCTGGGTTTCCAGTTCCAGTCGGTGGCCTCGCTGCAGCCGATCCTGGTCGATGCCTTCGACGTCGGCTACGCCGAGGCCGGCGCGTTGCTCGGTCTCTACATGCTGCCGGGCGTCGTGCTGGCGCTGCCCAGCGGCGCGATCAGCCGATGGGTGTCCGACCGCGCGCTGGTGAGCTTCGGCTGCGTGCTGATGGCGGCGGGCGGCATCGCCGGCGGGCTGGCGGACAGCTACGAGCTGGCCGCGGCGGGACGATTGCTGGCCGGCGCCGGTGCGGTGGTGAACACGATCTATCTCGCCAAGATGGTCACCGACTGGTTCGCCGGGCGCGAGCTGCCGCTGGCGATGGGCGTGCTGCTGACCAGCTGGCCGGTCGGGCTGGCGGTCGGCGAACTGACCCAGCCGTCGCTGGCGCTGGCCATTGGCTGGCCGGTGGTGTTCCACCTCTCGGCGCTGTTCTGCGCCCTGGCGGCGGCCGGTGTGTGGGTCTGGTATGCGCCGCCGCCGGCCGGCGCCGGCGGGTTCGCGCGCGGATTCTCGATCCGGCGCCACGAGGCGCTGCTGATCTCGCTGCTGGCCGGGGTCTGGCTCGCGTTGAACGCCGGCATCGTGATCTACCTGGCCTACGTGCCGCTGCGGCTGACCGAGACCGGCGCCGACCTGGCAGTGGCCCACGCGGTGACCAGCAGCGGCGTGTGGGCGATGGCGCTGTCGATCCCGCTGGGCGGCCTGCTGGCGCAGCGCGTCGGTCGGCCAAACCTGGTGATCGGCGGCGGCGCCGTGGCGGGGATGGCGGCGATGGGCCTGATCCCCTTCGTCGGCTGGCCGATCCCGCTGTGCATCGTCGTCGGTGTCGCCGGCATCGCGCCCGCCGCCGCGATCATGGCGCTGTCGGCAGAGGCGCTGCGGCCGGAAGCGCGGGCGCTCGGCATGGGTATCTTCTACACCTGGAACTACATCGGCATGATGGCGGCGCCGGCGGCGGCCGGCTGGGCGCTGGACCGCACTGGCGGCAGCGTCGCGCCGCTGCTGGTCGGCGCCGGGGTGATCGGCTCCGGCGCCTTGTTCCTGGCGCTGTTCCGGTTGTCGCAGCGCTGGCCATCGAGGGCATGACGGTCGGGCGTCCGATCCCCTATCCTTAGGGCAGAGGAAAACATCATGCTCAATGGATTCGACCATTTCTTGATTCAGGCCGCCGACCTGACCGCGACTCGCGACTGGTATGTCGAGGTACTCGGTTTCGTGGAGGGACCGCACCCGGAATTCGGCTTCCCGGTGTGCTGGCTCTACATCGGCGACAAGGACGTTATCCACCTGACCACGTCGCAGTCGGATCAGCGCCGGGCCTATCTCGGCGACGCACCGGCGGCCGAAGGCGGCAGCGGCGCGGTCGACCACTTCGCCTTCACCGCCACCGGCCTGGCCGAGACCCGCGCCCGGTTCGACAAGCTCGGCATCGCCTACGAGGAGCGCCAGGCCGATCCGTCATCGGCGTGGCAGGTATTCATGCACGACCCCAACGGCATCAAGGTCGAGCTCAACTTTCCCGCCGCCGAGGCCGTGGGCCTCGACGCGCCGGTCACCGCGCAAGGAGTGAGACGATGAGCCACGACCGTCCCGACTGGCTGGCCCAGATCGATGAACCGGTGATCGAGCCGGAGCGCCGCATTGTCGATCCGCACCATCACCTGTGGACCACCAGCAACTGGGGCCCGTATCTGGCCGACGATCTGCTGGCCGATACCGGCAGCGGCCACAAGGTCGAGAAGACCGTGTTCATCGACTGCAAGGCCGAGTACCGCAGCGACGGACCGGAGCGGATGCAACCGCTCGGCGAGACCGAGTTCGCGCTGGCGCAGTCGAAGCTGATGGCAGGCTCGGGCACGCGGATCGCCGGCATCGTCAGCTTCGTCGACATGCTGCTGGGCGACGAGGCGGAGGACGTGCTGGCGGCGCATGTCGAACTCGGCGGCGGACTGTTCCGCGGCATCCGCCATGCCGCCGGCTGGGACAATGACGAGCGCGTGCGGCGCTCGCACACCAACCCGCCGGCCGACCTGTACGACCGTGCCGCTTTCCGCGCCGGCCTGAAGGTGCTGGGCAAGATGGGCCTGACCTTCGATGCCTGGAGCTATCATCCGCAGATCCCGCAGCTCACCGATTGCGCCCGGGCGGTGCCGGATACCGCGATCATCATGGACCATGTCGGCGGCCCGCTTGGCATCGGGCCCTACGAGGGCCAGCGCGACGACGTGTTCCTGACCTGGCGGGCAGCGATCTCCGCCCTGGCGGCGTGTCCCAACGTGGTGGTGAAGCTGGGCGGCCTGGCGATGCCGGTGAACGGCTTCGGCTGGCACAAGCGCGACACGCCGGCGACGTCGGACGAACTGGTCGAGGCGCACGGGCCGTACTACCGCCACTGCCTGGAGGTGTTCGGGCCGGACCGCTGCATGTTCGAGAGCAACTTCCCGGTCGACAAGCAGTCGGTCAGCTACAAGGTGCTCTACAACGCCTTCAAGAAGCTCGCCAATGACCTGTCCGAGGACGAAAAGCACGCAGTGTTCTATGGCACCGCGAACCGGGTCTACAAGCTGGACTGAACTCGGCGACGGCGAGATGCCCGGAACAGGCTTCGCGCGACGATCAGAAGTGTCTTGGAGAACAACCGGTTGCGCCGTCCCACGGTTAGCGTTGACGGCACTTCAATAGGAACCTCGTCATTCCTGCGAAGGCAGGAATCCAGACCGGCCGCTGTGGCGGTTTCACAAGAAAACGCGGGGACGCGGAGCGCCGATCCCAGCAGCTCCGCGTTCTCTGCGCCTCCGCGTGCCTAATACTGGCGTTGCCTGGATGCCAGCCTGCGCTGGCATGACGCGTGTTGTTGGTCCCGCCAGAGCTTAACCGGACACCCGTAGGCTTGACCCGGCCATCTTCGGCTCAGGCGGGCAGGGAGACGGTCGCCTTCAGCCCGCCGAGCGCCGACTCACTTAACTCCAGCCGGCCCCCATAGAGCGCCACGATGTCCTGCACGATGGCGAGGCCGAAGCCGGAGCCGGGCGGGGCGTCGTCGAGTCGTTCGCCCCAGGCCAATGCCTTCTCGCGTTCGTCGGGCGCCAAGCCCGGGCCGTCGTCCTCCACCTCGATGATCAGGCCAAGCCGGGCGGTGACGCGAATACGGCTTGCGGCGTGCTTGTGCGCGTTGCCGATCAGGTTGGCGACGATGGTGTCGAGGTCGGCGGCGGCGACGGTGGCGGTGAGGCCCGCCGGGCAGTCCACGTCGATGACCAGCGGCGGGTTGCGGTAGAGCAGCGCGAAGCCGGCGCGCGCTTCCTCAAGCAGCGCAGCGACGTCGACCGGCGGACCCGGTGTGCCGGGGCCGATGGCGCGGGCCAGCGCGGTGTAGCGGTCGATCAGCGCGGTCATGCCGTCCAGCCTGCGCCGGGCGAGATCGTGCTCGGCCGGGGTGTCGAGCGCGTTGCGGGCGACCGAGATCGGATGTTTCAGGTCGTGCGCGATCTTGGCGACATAGCGCCGGGTGCGCTCGATCAGCCGGGCGTTGTGCGCCAGCGCCTGGTTCAGGCTGGCGACGACACCGGCGAGCTCGCTGGGGAACCGTCCTTCGAGCCGCTCCGCCTCGCCACGGCGGTGCCGGTCCGCGGCCAGGCGCAGACGGTTCAGCGGCCGGCGCAGCGCCAATGACAGCAGGCCCAGTCCGGCCAGCAGGCTTCCCGCCAGCGCCGCCATGATCCACAACGCGACCCGGCGAAGCGGCGCCGCCTGTTCGGCGATCCAGGCCTGACGCTGCGATTCCAGCACCGCGACGGCGTAGTTGACGCGGCGTTCGGCCCGCGCCGCGATCGGCACGTCGGGCGCCGCCGGTGCGATCTCGCGCATGCCGCGGCTCGCCAGCCACAAGGGCCCGAGTTCACTGTCGACGGCGGCAAAACGGAATGTCTCGCTGGCCGGCGGCGTCGGCAGGTCGAGGTCGGCGCGGTCCAGCACCACGGCGCGGTAGCGCGTCTCGCCGTCGACCGCGATCTGCCACAACCAGGCCAGGTCGGCCGGGCCGACCGGGGCGGCGCCGGTGATCTCGGCGGTGGCCCAGGCGCCGCGCAGATCCTCGCCGATCTCGACCATGCGCTGGTCGACCAGGCCGGCGGCGAAACGGTCCAGCGCGGCGCTGGCGGCGAACCACACCGCGACGCAGGCGATCGCGAACAAGCCGGCGCCGGCCAGCGCCAGGCGGCCGACCAGGCTGTGCGTCACGGTTCCCGGCCGAGAGTCAGGCGGTAGCCGTAGCCGTGCACGGTCTCGATCGCGCGCCGGCCGAGCTTGTCGCGCAGCCGGCTCACATAGACCGGGATCTCGTTGGCGGTCTTCTCGGTCGCGTCGTCAAACACGCGGGTGACGATCTCCGCCGCTTTCATCGGTCGCTCGGCATTGACCACCAGGCAGTGCAGCACGCGGTATTCGGTCGGAGTCAGGCGCACCGGCTCGTCATCGAGCCAGACCCGCAGCGCCTGGGTGTCGATGCGCAGCGGGCCGGCGGTGAGCAGCGCGGTGCCGGTGTTCGGGCCGCCGGAGTTCACCACCGCGCGGACCCAGTCGAGCAGCAGCTCGCGGTCGACCGGCTTGGTCAGGTAGTTGGTGGCGCCGGCGCGCACGCCCTCCTTCATGTCGGCGACCTCGGTGCGGCTGGCGGTCAGTACGATCACCGGCATGGTCAGTCCGGCCTCGCGCCAGCGCCGCAGCACCGTGAAGCCGTCCATGCCGGGCAGGCCGGGGTCGAGGATCACCGCCGCATAGGGCGCTTGCTGGCCAGCGTCGAGCGCGCTTGGGCCGTCGTCGACATGATCGACCGCGAAGCCCTCGTCGCGCAGCAGGCGGGCGAGCTGGCCGGCCAGGTCGGCGTCGTCCTCGACCAGCAGGATCCGCATCAGCGCAGCGGGCCGGTGTCGTACAGCACCCGGCCGCTATTCGGGTCGACATAGACCAGATATCGGCGGCGGTCGGGGGTTTCGACCTCGACCTCGTAGAGCGTGCCGTCGGCGGTCCGGGCGCCGCGCCGCAGGTTGACCTTGCGAATGCGGGCGCCGCGATACTTCGGGTGGGCGGCCAGGGCGCGGCCGACCTCGCCGGGTACGCCGCGCCGGTCGGCCAGCGCCGGCGTCGCGGCCGTGGCCAACAGGCCGGCAAGAAGCATGCGTCGCGTCAACATGGCCCTAAGATGGTGGTCTGGAGCCTGAAAAGGCAATGGCGGCCCCGTTATGGCGTTTTAATCGATCTTGCGAAGATATAACGGCGCTGCCCTGACCTTTTGCACCTGTCCGGCGCCATCTTTCCGATCGTGAGGCTTGATCAGAAAGGAGCCCGACCGATGCGTAAGCAACTATCGATTCTCGCCGCCGTCGCGATGCTGGGCATCGCCGCGCCGGCCGCCGCCGATGGTTTCAGCTTCCCGTTCAACTTCGGCCAGCCGGTGGCGCATTCCACCGAGGTGCACACGGTCCCGGTGAACAACTTCATCCATGGCCGCGGCGTGCTGCCGCTGCGCCAGCTCGCCCGGCTGGGGCCGCGCTACAATGGCCGCGAGGTTGAACGCGTCGTCGTGACCCTGCGCTCGCCGGGACACCGCACGCGGCTGGTGCTGCTCGGCAACGGCCGGGTCCGCGATGTTGCCCGCGTGCATGGTCCAAGCCGCGTGGTGCTCGATCCAGGCCGCGGCGGCGTGCTGGGACGCGATCTCGGCCGCCTCGGCCTGCGCGTCGACGGGCGTGCCTTTATCCGCGACATCCGGGTGCACCTGGCGCCAGTGCGTTACTACGAGCGGCCGCGTCGTGACGACCGCCGCTGGGATCGTGGAAACTGGGATCGCGGTGACGACCGCCGCCGCGACGTGATCCGGGACGACGACCGGCGCAACCGGGGTCGCGGCCCCGGCCGCAACGACCGCGGCAATCGCAATCGCGGCTAACGCGCGGCGCCGGCCGCCATCGCCCGGGCCAGCAGCGTCGCGTTGTGGCGCATCAGGTCCAGGTAGGTGGTGGCCGGCCCGTCCGGCGCCGACAGGCTGTCGGCGTAGAGCGGACCGGCGACCGTGGCGCCGGTCTCGCGCGCGATCTGTTGCACCAGACGCGGGTTGCGCACGCTCTCGACGAACACGGCGGTGATGTTCTCCGACCTTATCTGGCGGATCAGCTTGGCGACCTGGTGCGCCGACGGCTCGGCCTCTGCGCCCAGTCCCTGCGGGCTGCGGAAGGTAACGCCGTAGGCGGCCGCGAAATAGCCGAAGGCGTTGTGCGCGGTGACCACGCGGCGTCGCGTGGGCGGGATCGCCGCGAACATGGCCTGGATCTCCTCATGCAGCTTCGACAACCGTGCCGCGTAGGCCGTGGCGCGGGCGCGATAGACCTCGGTGCGGTCGGGGTCGGCGGCGGCCAGGGCGTCGGCGATGGTTTCGACATAGGCGCGCGCCCGGCCGGCATCCTGCCAGGCATGCGGGTCGACGTTGCTGCCGCCAAGCGGCATGCGCACGGCGTCCCGGGCCGCCCGCACCACCGGCCCGGCGTAGCCGGAGGCGCTGACCAGCCGGTCGATCCAGCCCTCGAAGCCGAAACCGTTGACGATCACCAGGTCGGCGCCGGCCAGCGCGACCGCGTCGGCCGGGCGCGGCTGGTAGGCGTGCGCGTCGCCTTCCGGACCGACCAGGGTGGTCAGCACGATGTTCTCGTCGCCGACCCGCGCGACGATGTCGCCCAGGATGGAGAAGGTCGCCACCACCCGCAGCGGCGCCGCCACGGCCGGCGGTGCCAGCCACATCATGACCAGCAGCAATGCGAGCGCGCGGATCATGCTTCCAGGTGCCGGCGCGGCCACCAGCGCGCGGCCAGCGAGCCGACCGGGCCGATCGCCAGCGACAGGGCGTAGGCGCCGCCCAGGGTCAGCACCACGGTCGGGCCGGCCGCGGTGTCGGCGTGGTAGGAGATCAACAACCCGCCGAAACCCGACAGCGTCGCCGCCAGCACCGCGACGGCCAGCATCGGGGTCAGGTTGCGGGTCCAGAAGCGCGCTGTCGCCGCCGGCAGGATCATCAGCCCGACCGCGAGCAGGGTGCCGAGCGCGTGGAAGCCCGCCACCAGGTTCAGCACCACCAGGGCCATGAAGGCCATGTGCGTGGCCGCGCTGGCGCCGCCGACATTGCGCAGGAAGCCGGGGTCCATGCATTCCAGCACCAGCGGCCGGAAGATGACCGCCAGCGCCAGCGTGCTGACCGATGCGATTCCTACGATCAGCCACAGCGCGGTGTCGTCCAGCGCCAGAACGCTGCCGAACAGCACGTGCAGCAGGTCGACGTTGGTGCCGCGGCTGGAGATCATCAGCACGCCGAGGCTGAGCGAGATCAGGTAGAAGACTGCAAGGCTAGCATCCTCGCGCAGCACCGTGGCGCGGGCCACCAGCCCCGACAGCAGCGCCACCGCCAGCCCGGCAATCAGGCCGCCCGCCGTCATCGCCAGCACCGACAGGCCGGCGACCAGATAGCCCAGCGCCGCGCCCGGCAGGATCGCGTGCGCCATGGCGTCGCCGGTCAATGTCATGCGGCGCAGCATCAGGAACACGCCGATCGGTGCCGCGCCCAGGCTCAACGCCAGGCAGCCGACCAGCGCCCGGCGCATGAACGCGAAGTCGGCGAACGGCCCAATCAGGAAATCGTAGAGCATGGCGGGTGCGGCGCGGTCAGGCCGCGGCGTGGTGGTCGTGGGCGCAGATGCCGGCGGCGTCGTCCCAGGCCTCGCCCATCTGGCGGGCGCGGAACAGGTTGTCCGCGGTCAGTACGTCGAGGGTGATCCCGCGCGCCACCGGGGCCCGGGCCAGCAGCAGCGTCTCCGGAAAGTGCCGGCGCACCTGCTCCAGGTCGTGCAGCACCGCGATCACCGTGCGCCGCTCGCCATGCCAGCGCTCGACCAATGTCATCAGGTCGGCGGCGGTGCCGGAATCGATGGCGGCGAAAGGCTCGTCGAGCAGGATCAGCTTGGCGTCCTGCAGCAGCAAACGGGCGAACAATGCGCGTTGCAACTGGCCGCCGGAAAGCGTGCCGATGGTGCGGTTCTCGAAGCCATTGAGGCCCACGGTGCCGAGCGCGCGTTCGACCTCGGCGCGGTCCGGCCGACGCAATGCGCCCCAGGCACCCAGCCGCCGCCACAGGCCCATCGCCGCCAGGTCGAAGACGCTGATCGGGAAGCCGCGGTCGAGTTCGGCGGTCTGCGGCAGGTAGGCGATGTCGCGCGGTTTGATGCCGCTCCGCTTCAGAGCGCCGTCGAGCGGCCGCAGGGTGCCGGCGATTGCCTTCAGCAGCGTCGACTTGCCGCCGCCATTGGGGCCGACCACGGCCAGCAGGCTGCCGCCGGCGATCTCCCCGTCCAGGCCGTGCACCGCCGGATGCCGGTCGTACCCCAGCGTCAGGTCGCGGAACGCCAGCACGGCCTGCCTATCATCATGAGCGTGCTGGTGCGCGCTCATCGCAGCGCCCACCAGAAAGCCGCCCACAACGGCACCAGCGCCAGCACGCCCAGCGCCAGCCGCGGCCACAGGCCGAGGCGCATCAGCGAGGCGTTGAGGACAGGTTCGGGCATGCCGGTCGCAGGCTCCAGGCGAAGTCAGACTACAATGTTATACTGTAACGTTTCTAGTGGGGCAAGCCGCTTCAGCGCACGCCGCCGTCGACGCGGAGCAGGGCGCCGGTGGTGAAGCCGGCGTGGTCGGAGGCCAGGTACAGCGCGGCGGCGACGACCTCGTCGGGCTGGCCGCCGCGTTGCATGGCGATCCCGGTCTTGGCGCGTTCGTTGAAGGCGTCCATGTCCCAGGCCTTGGAGATGTCGGTCAGGAACGGGCCGGGCAGGATGCAGTTCACGCGCACCGTCGGCCCCAGGGCGTCGGCGAAAGCCTCGGTCATCGCGTTCAGGCCGGCCTTGGCGGCGGCGTAGGTGATGATGTTCTTGGCGGCGCGGATCGAGCCGACCGAGGAGATGTTGATGATGGCGCCGCCGCCGGCCGCGATCATGCGTTCGCCGATCAGCGCGGAGAGCCGGAACGGCCCCTTCAGGTTGACGTCGAGCACCGAGTCGTAGAGCCGCTCGTCGATGTCCACCGGGCGATCGTAGAGCGGCGACTTGCCGGCGTTGTTGATCAGGACGTCGACCTTGCCGAAGCGTTCGTAGGCGGCGTCGGCCAGCTTGTCGCACTCGTCCCAGTGGCCGACGTGGCAGGCGACGGCCAGCGCCTGCCGGCCCAGCCCCTCGACTTCGGCCACCACCGCCTTGCAGGCGTCGAGCTTGCGGCTCGACACCACGATGTCGGCCCCGGCGGCGGCGAAGCCGAGCGCCATCTCGCGGCCCAGGCCGCGGCTGCCGCCGGTGATCAGCACCACCTTGCCGGTCATGTCGATGATGTGCTTGGCGGTCATGGCGCTAGCCCCCGCGGACTTGGATCAGCGCGCCGCCGTCGATCGGCAGCGCCACCCCGGTGACGAAACTGGCCTCGTCGGAGGCGAGATACAGCGCGCCGTGGGCCACGTCCCAGGCGGAGCCCATCTTGTTGCGCAGCAGCACGCGGGCGTCGCGCTCGGCGGCGACCTCGGCGCGCGGCTTGTTGAACTCCCGCGCCCGGGTGTCGACCGCCATCGGCGTGTCGATCAGGCCGGGCAGGATACAGTTGGCGCGCACGCCGTGGGGGGCACCGCGCACCGCGAGCTGCTCGGTGAAGGCGATCATCGCCGACTTGGTGACCTTGTAGGTGACGTAGGGATAGATCGCCCGCGCCGCGACCGACGAGATCGAGATGATCGAGCCGGACTTCTGCGCGTGCATGATCGGCTCGACAGCTTGGCAGGCCATGATCGTGCCGCGCAGGTTGACCCGCACGATGTTGTCGAAGATCTCGTCGGTGAGCTTGTCGAGCTCGGCGTCGCCACCGGCGACGGAAATGCCGACGTTGTTGTGCAGCACGTCGATACTCCCCCAGCGGTCGACGCAGTCCTTGGCCATGGCGTGCAGCGAGGCGGTGTCGGTGACGTCGGCGACGCAGGCGGCGGCCTCGTTGCCCTCGCCGGCGATCACCGCGACGGTCTCCTCGGCAGCCTCCGAAGTGCGGTCGACGCACAGTACCCTGGCGCCCTCGCGCGCGAACAGCACTGCCGTGGCGCGGCCGTTGCCCATGCCCTCGCCCGGGTTCTGCCCGGCCCCGACGACGATCGCCACCTTGTCCTTCAACCGCATGCTTCAACCTCCCGCAACGCGTTGCCGGTCAGCATGGCAGGCAGGCAGAGCCGCGCCAAGCGCTGGCGCGGATGACAGGCCGGGGCCGTGGTGGCAAGGTAGACGCGATGAATCAGCAGGCACAGACGACGCCGTCTCGCGCGGACGCGCCGGTGCTATCGATCGTCATTCCGATGAAGGACGAGGCCGGTTCCCTGCCGGCGTTGTTCGGCCGGCTGCTGCCTGTCTTGCAGGGTCTGGGTGAGAGCTTCGAGGTGGTCTGCGTCGACGACGGCAGCACCGATGCGACGCTATCCGATCTGCGCGCGATGTTGTCCGCGAGTCCGTGGCTCAGAGTTGTCGAACTCAGCCGCTGCTTCGGCAAGGAGGCGGCGCTGACCGCCGGGCTGGCGCACAGCCGGGGCCAGGCCGTGGTGCCGCTCGACGCCGATTTGCAGGACCCGCCGGAACTGATCGAGAAGTTCGTGAACGTTTGGCGCGACGGTGCGGAGGTCGCATATGGCGTGCGCCAGGATCGCACCACCGACCATCCCGCGAAGCGGTTCACGGCGCGACTGTTCTATCGGCTGATCAACCGGCTGTCGGTGATTCCGATCCCGCGCGACGTCGGCGACTTCCGGCTGATGGACCGGCGCGTGGTCGACGCAGTGCTGGATCTGCCGGAACGCACCCGGTTCATGAAGGGGCTGTTCGCCTGGGTCGGGTTCCGCCAGGTCGCGGTGCCGTACACGCGCGAGGCGCGCGCCGCCGGGCGCAGCAAGTTCCGGCCGTGGCGGTTGTGGAACTTCGCGCTGGAGGGCATCGCCGCCTTTTCCACCGCGCCGCTGCGGATCTGGACCTATGTCGGCCTGGGGGTCTCGGCGCTGGCGATCGCCTACGCCTCGATCCTGATCCTGCGCACGATCATCTACGGCCGCGACGTGCCGGGCTATGCCAGCTTGATGGTCGTGGTGCTGGTGCTGGGCGGTATCCAACTGATCACGCTGGGCGTGCTGGGCGAGTATCTCGGCCGCATCTTCGAGGAAACCAAGCGCCGGCCGCTCTACGTGGTCCGCGCCGAACATGGCGCGGCGGCGACCGCGCCGGCGGGACCCGAGACGTCCTGAGATGGAAGCGGTTACCTACGAGCGGATGGCTGAGTTGCAGCGCCGCCACTGGTGGTTCGTGGCCCGCCGCCGGGTGCTGGAAGCGGCGCTTCGGCGTCTGCCGCTGCCGGCCGACGCGCGCATCCTGGAGCTCGGCGCCGGGCCCGGCGGCAACCTGGAGATGCTGAGCGGGTTCGGCGCGGTCTCGGCGCTGGAGCCGAACGCGTTCGCCCGCGACACGGCGCGGACGCTGGTACCCGACGCCGAGATCCGCGACGGCCTGCTGCCGGCGCCGATCCCGTTCGAGCCGGCGAGCTTCGACCTGGTGGTGATGCTCGACGTGCTGGAGCATGTGCCGGACGACGCCGGCAGCCTCGCGGCGGCGCTGCGCATGGTGAAGCCGGGAGGCCGGCTGCTGCTCACCGTGCCGGGCTATCCGTTCCTGTGGTCGGCCCACGACGAGGCGCACCACCACCTCAGGCGCTATGCGTGGCGCGACCTGGTCAAGCTGATCGATGCGGCCGGCTGGCGCGATATCGCCGGCACGCGCTTCATGACACTGCTGCTGCCGCTGGTGATCGTGGCCCGGTTCGTCGGGCGCCTGGTGGGGCGCGAGGGTGGCGACGACGTCATGCCGCCGGCCTGGCTCAACCACGTTCTGCGCGAGATTTTCGCGCTGGAGGCGCACGCGGTCGGCTGGCGGGTGCCGCTCGGCGTGTCGATCCTGGTGACCGCGCGACGCCCGGGCGCGGCGAGCTAAGGCGATGCTTGCCTCAATGGCGGCGAAGCCACATCGTCGTGCCATGCGGATCTGGCGCGCATTGCTGCTTCTGTTGCTGCTGCCCGTCCCGGCGCTGGCCGACGGCTTGTCGGCTGACGGGCTGGCGCGGCTGACGGCAGCGCTGCGGGGCGACGTCGAGGCCGGCCGTTATCCCGGTGCCGTGGTGCTGATCGAGAAGGACGGCGCGGTCGTCTATCGCGAGGCGGTCGGCGAACTCGCGCCCGGCGGACCGCCGATGCGACCGGACGCGATCTTCCGCATCGCCTCGATGACCAAGCCGATCACCTCGGTGGCGGCGCTGATGCTGGTGGAAGATGGCAAGCTGGCGCTGGACGACCCGTTGCACAAGAGCTTGCCGGCCTTCGCCGCGCCGCAGGTGTTGCTGTCGACGGGCGGTACGCGGCCGGCGGCGCGGCCGATCACCATTCGCGACCTGATGCGCCACACCGCCGGCATGATCTACGGCGTATTCGCGCCGGGTTCGAGCCTGGGCCAGAGCTACATGCGGGCCGGTATCACCGACGCCGACCGGCCGCTGGCGGCCTGGACCGAGGCGCTGGCAGGCCTGCCGCTGGCCGCCGACCCGGGCACGGAATGGCAGTATGGGCGTGCCACCGACGTGCTGGGCCGGGTGGTGGAGGTCGCCGGTGGCGACACGCTGGACAAGGTCATGGCGGCGCGCATCTTCGGCCCGCTGGGCATGGCCGACACCGGCTTCGTGCTGAACGAGGCACAGGCCGCACGCATGACGCAGATGGCGCCGCCGCGCGATCGCTTCGATCCGACCCGCGCGCCGGTGCTGCTGTCGGGCGGCGGCGGGCTGCTGTCGACGGCGGACGACTATCTCGTCTTCTGTCGGATGCTGCTGGCCGGCGGCGGCGCGCTGCTGCGGCCGGCGACGGTGGCGGCGATGACCCGCGACCAGCTCGACGGCATTCATTTCCCGATCCCCGGCAACGGCTTCGGGCTCGGCGTCGCGGTGCGCACCGACGCCCGGACCCGCAGGCCCGGCTCGGTCGGCAACTACGGCTGGTCGGGCTATTACGGCAGCACCTTCTGGGTCGATCCGGCACGGCGGCTGATCGTGATCGCAATGATGCAGAACCCCGATTATCGTCGCGACTTCTGGCGCCAGTTGCGGACGCTGGTCTACGCCGCGCTGCCCGATTGAGCGGTTCGATGCGGTGGCTGACGCTGCTGGCCTGCTTGTGGCTGGCGGCCTGCGGCGGCGTCGACGTCGAGCAACAGCGGATCTGCGAGCGGGTGGTGCCGGCGCTGCACCTGGACGTGTCGCCGATCGAGATCGTCGGCGCGGCGATGGAGACCGACGAGGCGGTACGTATCGACTATCGCTTGCCGAACGACCCGGTGCTGCACTGGCTGGTCTGCCGCTTCAACGGCAGCGGGTTCGATGCCGGCCGGCTCGACCTGGTCGACCTGACCTCGGACCGGTTCGTCGCGATGAGCCCGGTGAAGTTCGCGCTGCTGAAGCGGTTCTGGCTCGGCCAGCCAGGACCTGGCGCTGACGCTGCCGAACGCCTTCGCTAAGTCAGCGACAGTTCGCCGCCGGACTGGCCGGTACGCTCTCCGGGGCTTCATCGTCGCAGACCCGGAAGTCTTCTGGACAGGCGGCCTCACGCGTTAGGCCAGCGCACGCCGAAGGTGTCGCGCAGCGCCTGTTCGCCCTTGCGGGTGACGGCGATGGCGCGGGTGTCGGGCAGGCGGCGCAGCCACCCGGCCTGGAAGCCGTGGTCGGCGACGGCGGCACCGAGGCTGCCGGCCAGGTGCGGGCGGCGCTCCGACCAGTCAATGCAGCAGCGGGCGAAGGCCCGGCGGCGCTGGCGCAGCGGATCGACTTCGATATCGAGCGACTCGAAGGCGGCGAGGCCGGCGTCGCGGACCTGGAAGTCGTCGCCGTCGAGCGCCAGCCAGTCGCGCGACAGCATCGCATCGGTCACCGCCACGCCGAGGCGACCGGCCAGGTGGTCGTAGCAGGTGCGCGCCGTGCGCAGCGCCTCGCCGATGGGATCGCGCGCGCGTCTGGTCGTCGGCTGTTCCGCCGCGATCACCTGCAACGCCTCCAGGGCGCGGGCCACCGCCGGCCCGGCGAGGCGGAAATACTTGTGCCGGCCGGACCTGGTGGCGGTAACCAGGCCGCCGTCGGTGAGCTTGGTCAGGTGCGCGCTGGCGGTCGAGGCGGCGATGGAGGCTTCGGCCGCGAGTTGGCTGGCGGGTAGTGCGCGGCCGTCGAGCAGCAGCGCCAGCATCCGCGCGCGACCGGGATCGCCGATCAACGCGGCGACGGTAGCCAGATTGGGTCCTGTATTCATAATTCTATTGTAGGCGAAGTGTAATTGCGAAACAAGGTGAAGCTCGTCACCCCGGCCGAAGCGCGTAGTGAGCAGAGCCGGGGTCCATGTCAATGCCAGTCGTCGAAATGACCCCGGCTCAAGGCCGGGGTGACGGATGGGTAATTGCCGGCCCCAGCGTCGCCATGTTCTCGCCGATCTCGGCCAGGATCGCGGTCTTGTCGCGTACCGTGGATTGCAGGATCAGGCGGTCGACGCCGAGGTGCTTGTACGCCTCCGCCATCGATAGCGTGATCGGCGCGCGCGGCGGCGTGATCGAAATCTCCAGCTTGCCGAGGCCGGCCGGGCGCTCGACGGTCTCGGCTGCTGCCTTCAATGCCGCGATGTGCTTGGCAGCGGCGTCGACGTCCATGTTGTAGCCGTACCAGCCGTTGGCGCTGCCCACGGCGCGGACCAGCGCCGGCCGGGTCCAGCCGCCGGTGACGATCGGCGGGTGCGGCTGCTGTGTCGGGCGCGGCTGTGCGTCGACGCCCGCGAAGCTCACGAACTTACCGTCGAAGGCCGGCTGCTCCATCGTCCAGAGCGCCTTGATCGCCGCGATGTATTCGTCGGTGCGGGCGCCGCGGCTGGCGAAGTCGGCGCCGATGGCGTCGAACTCCGGCTTCAGGTAGCCGACACCGACGCCGAAGATCAGGCGGCCCCTGGACACCACGTCGAGGCTCGCCAGTTCCTTGGCGAGCACCACCGGGTTGCGCTGCGGCAGGATGATGATGCCGGTGCCGAGGCGGATCGTGCTGGTCGCCGCCGCGATGTGGGCGAAGGCCACGATGGGATCGAGCATCGGGTAGCGTGGCGGCAGCGGCGAGTCCGGCGTGCGCGGATTGGGCAGCACGACATGCTCGCCGGCCCACAGCGATTCGTACCCGGCCGCCTCGGCCGCCTGCGCCGCCTCGGCCATGGCCTCGGGATCGGCCAGCGTGCCCATGTTGATGCCGAACAGCGCGAGTTTCATGGCGTGACTCCCCGTACTTTCGTCATTCCTGCGAAGGCAGGAATCCCGTCAACCTTGGCCATATGCGCCGACCTTGTCCCGCGTTCCCTGGATGCCACCCTGCGCTGGCATGACGGCTTACGCGGATGGCGCCAGGCGGCTCTTGATCACCTTGCGCGTGGCGGTGAGCGGCAGTTCGTCGCGCAGTTCCAGCTTCTCCGGCAGCTTGTGCTTGGCGATGCCCTGCGCCGTCAGGTAGTCGCAGAGTTCGTCGAGCGTCAACGCCGCGCCGGGACGCAGCACGGCATAGCAGCAGGCGCGTTCGCCCAGGCGCGGATCGGGGATCGGGGCGATGGCGGACTGCATGACCGACGGGTGGCCGTCGACCAGCACCTCGACCTCCTGCGGGCTGTACTTCACGCCGCCCCGGTTGATCACGTCCTTCAGGCGGCCGGTGAGCGTCACGTGGCCGTCGGCGGCTTGCGTTGCCAGGTCGCCGGAGCGGAACCAGCCGTCGCCGGTGAACGTCGCCGCGCTGGCTTCCGGGTTGTCGAAGTAGCCGGGAAAGACCGAGGGGCCGCGTACCTGCAACTCGCCCTCCTCGCCGAGCGGCAGCGCGTTGCCGTGTTCGTCGGCGATGCGGACCTCGGTGCCGAGGCTGGGCCGGCCGGCGCTGGTGGCGACGCGCTCGACCGGATCGTCGGGCCGCGTGTACATGCCGGCCTGCAGCTCGGTCATGCCCCAGAGCTGGCACACCCGGCCGTTCGGCAGCTTCGGCTCGTAGGCGCGGACGAGATCGGGCGGGACGGCGGCGCCCGAGGTAACCGACAGCTTCACCGAACCCATGTCGTGCTTGTCGAGCAGCCCGGCGCCCAGGCAGGCAGCGATGTGCGCCGGGCCGGCGAACAGGTGAGTCGGCTTGTGGCTTTCGATCAGCGCGGCGAAGGCCGGCGGGGCGAATATCGGCAGCAGCAGCGTCGCGGCGCCGGCACACATGGCCAGCTTGATGGCGTAGAGCGCGAACAGGTGGCCGAACGGCGCGGCCGACAGGATCACGCTGTCGGCGTCGATGACGTGCTCGGGCACGCCAGCCTGCGCATTCGACAGCATGGTGTGATAGTTCAGCGGCGCCGCCTTCGGGCTCGCCGTGGTGCCCGACGTATAGAGCAGCAGGAACGGATCGGCCGCCACCGGTACCGGCAGGTCTTCCGGCAGCGGCGTCCCGCAAGCCGCGACCTCGGCGTAGCTCGTCGCACCAGCCGGCGCGGCGCCGATGGCGATCACGTGGGCCAGCGCCGGCAGCTTGTCCTTGAGCGCCATCAGGGTCGCGGCCGGCTTGAAGTCGCCGGCCTCGGCCAGCGCGATCACGGCCTTGGCGCGGCTGTGGCCGAGCTGGGTTTGGAACTCGGCCTCGCGGTAGGGCATGTAGAGCGTGGTCATCACCGCGCCGAGCCAGGCGATGGCGAGGAAGCTCTCGACATATTCATGCGTGTTCGGCAGCTGCA
Source organism: Alphaproteobacteria bacterium (assembly GCA_040223615.1). Lineage (GTDB taxonomy): Bacteria > Pseudomonadota > Alphaproteobacteria > JAVKFY01. The sequence continues at coordinate 93,786 of JAVKFY010000046.1, read as the reverse complement.
CCGCGACCACGTCGCCGGGCCGCACGCCGAGATCGTGCAGGCCGGCGGCGAGCCGTTCGACGCCAGTCTTCAACTCGCCATAGCTCACAGTACGCTCGGGCGAGATCACGGCCGGTGCATCGGGGCGTTCGGTCGCGTGCTTCGCCAGCCATGACCGAAGCGTATCCCCGGTCCAGTAGCCGGCCTCGACATAGCGCCGCGCCTGGTCCGGCTCGAAGGCCAACGCGGCGCGCAGGGCCAGCGCGTCGGCACCATACCTGAAGTGGTCCTGGAACGGGGTCATGCGCTCGCTCCGATATCGTTTGCCGCCGCCGAGCTTGTTCAGCCGGTGATAGTGCCCGGTGCGGAAGCGGCGGCGCTCCTCCAGGTTGCGGATGAACACCACCTGTCGCTCGTTGAGACCGATGGCGGCGGCGATCTCGCCATCACTCATGCCGAGCTCGCCACGATGCCTCTGGATCGCGGCGAAGTCCTTCATCCGGATCGGGTCGCCGCGCCGGATCTGGTGGTTGTGCGACAGGCGGAAGATCGTCGCGCCGTAGGTGGCGATCATCGCCTCGGTGACGCCGAGCTGCTGGCGGGTCAGGCCCTGGGTCATGACGGCTGGCGGCGGCGGATCGGGTCGGACGCCGGCGAGCGGGTGGCGATCGGACACACCCGCATGCACTCGAAACATTGCGCCAGCAGGCCGCCGGACCCGACCGACATCTTGTACCAGAGCATCTTGTGGTCGGGGTCGAACAGCGCGTCCTCGCGCGCCGCCTGGTCCTCTGCGCCGAGCGCCTCGGCCAGCAGGGCGGGGACCGACTCGTATTGCTGGGACATCTCGGCACACGCGGCCATGTCATAGTGCATCTCGGCCTGGTTGCCGTCGGCGTCGATGTCACCGGACAGGCACTGCACGGGGCAGAATTTCTGGCACGGCGTCTGCCCGACCTTGCGGAACATGTCGACGCAGGACGGTGCCGGGCAGGGGTTGTCCGCCATCGGCTCGTCGGGCGGCAGCTCCAGTTCGGTGAACACCGAGGCGAAGTACATGTAGCCGAACTCGGGGTGCAGCAGGATGTCGCCGGCCAGCGAGCGGGCGCCGATGCCGGCCAGCTCGGCGTGCAGCTTCAGGCTTTGCAGCGGCACGCGCGGGCCGGCTTCGTTGTCCATGTCCGGCGGGCAGTAGATCGACGGCGCGCCGAACCGGTTCTCGATGAAAAACGCCATGCCGTAGGCGCAGGCATAGGCGCGGGTCTCGGTGGAGCCGAAATAGGCCATCGCCTTGGCCGGTACCTGCCAGGTGCCCTGGGTCTGGCCGCCGACGCCAACCGAGATCACCGACTTCACGCGCGGCATGATGTCGGACGGGCGGTGGCCGGCCGGCGCAATGCGCTCGATCGCCGCCAGGTCGGCGACGCCCACGGCCAGCGCCCCGCGCTTCTTCGCGTAGGCGAACAGTTCCGCTTTCGCGGCTTCGGCATTGTCGCTCGACATTCGGCGCCTCCCGGTGGGGAAGTGTAGGCGCGCCGGCGGGCGAATAAAAAGGGGGCGCCGGCATGGCCATCCCGGCGCCCCTTCAATGTCGATAGCTATTGCTATCGAAGGAACCTAGTCGTTCGCGGCCGCGAGCTTGGGCGCGACGTAGAATTCGTTCGCCATGTCATGCGGCAGCTGGCGCACGCTGACCTTGTCGAAGCCGGCTTCCGCGAGCATCGCGCGCGCCGCCTCGCGGCCCCACATCGCGCCCAGGCCGGGCCCGCCATAGCCGAGCGAGACCGGCAGGCAGTGCATGGTCGAGATCGCGTAGAGCAGCGGCCCGGCGGGATGGTCGAGATTGCGGTCCAGGCGACTGGAGGCGGCGGTGTCCTGCATCAGGAAGGTGCCGCCCTCGCGCAACGCGGTGTGGACCTTGGCCAGCACGCCGGCCGGGTCGGCCTGGTCGTGGATCGCGTCGAACGCGGTTACCAGGTCATAGGCGCCTCGGTCCGGCATCGTCGCCGCGTCCTGGCGCATCACCGAGATGTTCGACAGGCGGCGGTCGGCGATCTCCATGCGCGCCTGGCGCACCGCCTCGGCGCAGAGCTCGTAACCGAAGAAACGGCTGAGCGGGAACGCTTCGGCCATGGCGATGAGTGCCCGGCCGGCGCCGCAGCCGATGTCGAGCACATCGATGCCGCGCCGCAGCCGCGCGACCAGACCCGGTACCAGCGGCAGGATCATCTCGTGCAGAACGGCGACCACGGTCTGGGCGCTGTCCTCGGCCATGATCTGGTGGAAGCGCGGCGTGTAGGCGTCGTAGGTCAGGCCGCGGCCGGTCTTGAAACACTTCAGGATCCGGTCCTCCAGGCCGCCAAGAAAAGGCACGGCCTGCGCCATCACTGCCAGGTTGTCGGGGCTGGAAAGCCGGGTCAGGCTGGCGGCGTGGGCCGGCGGCAGGTAGTAGGTCTCGGTGCCGGCGTGATAGGTGACGATCCGGCCGGTGACCATCGCCGCCAGCCACTCGCGCACGTAGCGCTCGTCCAGCCCGGCGCAGCGCGCGATTTCCTCGCAATCCGCCGGCGGCATTGCCGCCATGGCGTCGAACAGACCGGACCGGTGGCCGATCGACACCATGAGCGACAAAGCGCCAGCGTTCAGAATATCCAGCAACCGGTCGGCGAAATTCTCCGTGGTCGCGTTGTCGAGGGCGGACAATGTCATGGTGCTCAAAGCTGTCGTTGGTTAAGGGCTTGTTGACGATGTTCGACAGGTGGCGCCGCGCCCCGGCGACCGCAAGCGCGGCGAAACAATTGAAACCATAATTCGGGGTGGTTGCCGGCGGCCGGCGGCGGCTCAGCGCCAGGCGAAGACCGGCTGTTCCAGGTGGGCGACGCGGGTGGCGCGGCCGGCAAGCGCGACTTCGCGGAACTGGTACATCACGGCGGCCGTCGGCGCGTGGATGTGGCGGTCGCGGATCGGCATCTGAATCACCGGCCGGTCGCTTTCCTCGATCTCCACCATCACCGGCGCATCGGGCCGTTCCAGCTCGGCCAGCGGCACGCGCCAGACGAACGCGACCTCGGCCGGGTTCAGCACCAGGTCCGGCGCTGGCCCGCCCCAGAACACGAATGGGCTGATCAGGTAGCCGGACCGTGTCGGGTAGTCGTCCAGGCGGCCGAGCAGATCGGAGTCGTCCAACGCTAGCCCGACTTCCTCGCGCAGCTCGCGCAAGGCGCCCTGCAACGGGCTCTCGCCGGGATCGACGCGGCCGCCGGGAATGGCCCACTGGCCGGGGTGGCCGGACAGGCGCGGCGCACGCTTGGTCAGCAGGAAGCCGGCCTCGGCCGGGTCGTCGTCGCTGCCGGCCACGACGAAGGCGACGGCCGCGTGCTTCAGCGGCGAGTCGTCGTGGGCGTCGTGCGCGAAGGCGTCGAGGTTGGCCTTCAGGCGGGCACGCAGGGCATCGTCGAGTCGGTGAGCCATGCGTCAAATCGTAGCCCGGATGGAGCGCCAGCGAAATCGGGGGCCAACGGCGAGTATTTCGACTCATCCCCGGATTGCGTTGCGCGCCATCCGGGCTACGGGAGTCCCACCAGCCGGCGAACGTCCTCGGGCGTGAGTCCATCATCGCGGTACTCGCGCAGGCTGCGAGCGCCGTCGCGCTTGGCCAGGCGCGCGCCGTCGGCGTCGAGCAGCAGCCTGTGGTGGTCGTAATCCGGCGTCGGCAGGCCGAGCAGCGCCTGCAGCAGACGGTGGATGTCGGTGGTGGGCCGCAGGTCCTCGCCGCGGGTGACCAGCGTGATCTGCTGGATCGCGTCGTCGACGGTGACCGAGAGGTGATAGCTGGTCGGCGTGTCCTTGCGCGCCAGCACCACGTCGCCATGCCGCACGGGGTCCGCGACCTGCTTGCCACGCTGGCGGTCGATCCAGGTCAGGACCGCGGGGTCGACCTGCGCCAGCGCCTTGGCCACGTCGAGGCGCCAGGCGAAGGGCCGCTCGCCGATCTCGGCCGGACCGAGACGGCGGCAGGTGCCGGGGTAGACCGGCCCGTCCGGGCCCTGCGGCGCGGCGCCGGCGGCGGCGATCTCGGTCGCGATCTGCCGGCGGGTGCAGACGCAGCGGTACAACACGCCCAATTCGTCCAGCCGGGCCAATGCCTTGGCATAGTCGTCGAAGTGTGCCGATTGACGCCGCACCGGTTCTTCCCAGTGCAAGCCGAGCCAGGCCAGGTCCTCGAAGATCGCGTCCTCGAACGCGCGACGATAGCGGCCACGGTCGATATCCTCGATGCGCAGCACGAAGCGATCGCCGGCGCGGGCGGCGTAGAGTGCCGAATAGGCGTGTCCCAGATGCAGCAGTCCGGTCGGGCTGGGCGCGAAGCGGGTGACGGTCGCGGTCATGGCGCCAGCATGGCGGCCCCTGCCGGTGTCGCCAAGCCGCCACAAAACGGCAATCGTCCGCCTGCTAGCACTGGCATGGGTTTGCCGAATCCGATGCATGCAAGGGCGAGAGACATGACCGACGCGATCTCATTCGATGACTTCGACGAGTTGAACGACCCGCGGCCCGAGCCGACCGGCTTCGAGGCGGTGGCGAACCGCATGCTGAGCCGCCGGCGGTTGCTCGGACACGGCGCCGCGCTGGGCGCCGGCGCGCTGCTGGCGGGCTGTGCCACGGCCGGCCAGCGGGCCGAGGCGACCGGTCCGCTCGATTTCGAGCCGGTAGCGGCCAATTCGCTGGACACGGTCACGCTGCCGCCGGGCTATCGTTGGCACGTCGTGGTCGCCTGGGGCGATCCGCTCTGGTCCGGCGCGCCGGAGTTCGATCCGGCCACCGCCGGCACCGGCAGCAGCCAGGAACTTGCCTTCGGCGACAACAATGACGGCATGGCGCTGTTCACCGCTGCCGGCCGCCACCTGCTGGCGGTGAACAACGAATACACCAACCGGTCAATCATGTATCACGCGCGCGCCAGCCAGCGGCCGGAGAATGCCGACGACGTGCGCAAGGGCAAGGCGGCGCATGGCATCTCGCTGGTCGAGATCGCACAGACCGGCGGCATCTGGCACGTGGTCAAGGATTCGCCCTTCAATCGACGCATCACCGCCGACACGCCGATGTTGATCACCGGGCCGGCGGCCGGACACGACTGGCTCAAGACGGCGGCCGATCCGAGCGGCACAATGGCGCTGGGTACCTGGAACAACTGCGGCAACGGCCGCACGCCGTGGGGCACCTACCTCACCTGCGAGGAAAACTTCAACGGCTACTTCTCGGCCGGCGACGCGAACCACGAGCCGAGCGCGGCGCAGAAACGCTATGGCATCGGCAACAAGGACTGGGGCTATGCCTGGGCCACGACCGACGAGCGATTCGACATCGCCAGGCATCCGAACGAGCCGAACCGGGCCGGCTATGTCGTCGAGATCGACCCGTGGGACGCCGCCGCGATGCCGAAGAAGCGCACCGCGCTGGGCCGCTTCAAGCACGAGAACGCGGAACTCGTGGTCGCGCGCGATGGCCATGTCGTGGTCTATCTCGGCGACGACGAGCGTGGCGAGTTCCTGTATCGCTTCGTGTCCGACGGCACGTACACCGCCGGCGGCGACAATGCGGAACTGCTGGCCAGCGGCAAGCTCTACGTCGCCAGGTTCGCCGACGACGGGCGCGGCCAATGGATCGAACTGACCCCGGCGGCGACCGGCATGGCGAGCGACGCCGAGATTCGCATCCACACCCGCCAGGCCGCGTCGGCGGTCGGCGCCACCACCATGGACCGACCGGAATGGGTCGCGGCCAATCCGAACCAGGCCGAGGTCTTCTGCTGTCTGACCAACAACAAGAACCGGGGCAAGAAGCCGAATGCGGGTGGCGACCCCACGCCGGCCGGCGGCCCGAATCCGCGCGACGGCAACAAATACGGGCAGATCGTGCGCTGGGTGCCGGACGACGGCGACCACGCCGCGCCGGGCTTTGCCTGGGACCTGTTCGTGGTGGCCGGCAACCCGGTTCAACACGACGACAGCCATGCCGGCTCGAAGAACGTGAACGCGGACAACATGTTCAACTCGCCAGACGGCCTCGCCTTCGACGACAGCGGCCAGCTCTGGATTCAGACCGACGGCAACTACTCCAACGAGGGCGACTTCGCCGGCCAGGGCAACAACCAGATGCTGGTCGGTGACCCGCGCAGCGGCGAGATCCGCCGCTTCATGGTTGGCCCCAAGGAGTGCGAGGTCACCGGCATCACCTGGAGCGCCGACAAGCGCACGCTGTTCATCGGCATCCAGCATCCGGGCGAGAAGGGCGGCAGCCATTGGCCGGGCGGTGGTGACGGGCTGCCACGCTCGGCGGTGATCGCGATTCAGCGCGATGGCGGCGGCCCGATCGCCTAGGCGGCTCGACGGCCATGCGGCGCTCGGCTAAACCGGGCGTCGGATGGCACGCCGGGCGAAACAGGAACTGGAACCGGGGGTGGCGGCGCTGGCTGCCGCCGATGCAGACTTCGCGCGCGTCGTCGCCGAACTCGGACCGCCGCCGTCACGCAAGCGCGATCCCGGCTTCGGCACGCTGCTGCGCGCCATCGTCTACCAGCAGGTCTCCACCGCCGCCGGCGCCGCGATCTGGGGTCGGCTGGAGGCGGGGCTCGGCGAGATGCACCACGCCAGCCTGCTTCGCCACGACGACGAGGCGCTGCGTGGCTTCGGCCTGTCGCGGCCGAAGGTGAAGTACGCCCGTGCCCTGGCCACGGCGCTGGCCGATGGCACGCTCGACCTCGACGGCTTGCACACGCTGGAGGACGAGGCGGCGATAACGGCGCTGGTGGCGCTGCCGGGGATCGGGCGCTGGACGGCGGAGGTGTACTTGCTTTCGGCGCTGGACCGGCCGGACGTGATGCCGGCCGCCGACCTGGCGCTGATGGTCGCGGCGCAGCACCTCAAGGGCCTGCCGGAACGGCCGACCGCGAAGCAGATGTATGCGTTGTCGGAACCGTGGCGGCCGTGGCGCTCGGTCGCGGCGCGGCTGCTGTGGCACTACTACCGTGCATTGAAGAACCGCGACCCGGCGCCCTGATCACTGAACTTGCACCTGCCACCGTCCGGTAATAGGGAGGCGGGAGAGTTCACGGCCAGGGAGCCCTCGTTGAACGACCGAACCCTTTTGCCGCGTGCCTGGCGCCGCGACGACATCGAGCGCCAGGGCCTGCCGCGCTACGCCGCTGACGACCTCGACGCTATCAAGACGGAATTGCGCGACGGCGCCGGCTTCGTGCTGGCGAGCGGGATCGAACCCGCCGATCTGGAACGCTTCGGCGACGCGCTGGGCCGGCCGCTGGCGCAGAATGCCGCCGGAGAGCGGCTGGTGCAGATCGCCGACTTCTCCGACATCGATGCCTTCGACGACCGCGGCTACCGCTCGCCGGGCGAACTCAACCCGCACACCGACCCGCCGCCGCTGATCGTGCTGCTGTGCCAGCGCGCGGCGAAGCGGGGCGGCACCAACATGCTGGTCAGCGCGGAGTCGATCCGCGACGCGATCGGCCGCGAAAGCGCCGACCTGTTGGCGGTGCTGGCCGCAGGCCTGCCGTTCTTCATGCCGGACGAGAAGACGCCGGGCGGCGGAAGCGCCCGCGAACCGCTGCCGATCCTGCTGGACGGGGCGGGCGGACTGAGCTGCGTCTACTACCGGCCGTTCATCGAGCGCGCGGCGGAAGTCAGCGGCGCGGTGCTGCCGGCCGAGGCGGTGGCGGCGCTGGACCTGTTCGACCGTTGTGCCACCGATCCGGCGTTGCGCATCGAGTACGCGCTGCGGCCCGGCGAGACGCTGATCCTCAACAACTACCGGGTGCTGCACGCGCGCGACGCCTTCGAGGACTGGCCGGAGAAGGCAAAGCGCCGCTGCCTGTTGCGGCTGTGGCTGGACGCCGACTGGCTGCCCGCGCCGCCGCCGGCCCATGCCGGCCGCCGCGACCCGATGGCGGCGTTGCTCTGACGCATCGGCGGGCCCGCACGACCGACACCAGCCGCGCCGCCGTGATACCTTAGGCGCCAAGCGACCAACGAGGAGGCAACGTCTTGAAACTCTATGACTTCGCGCCCGCGCCGAATCCGCGCCGGGTGCGCATGTTCCTGGCCGAGAAAGGTATCGAGGTGCCGACGGTGCAGGTCAACGCGGCCGAGGGCGAGCAGTTCTCCGACGCCTACCGCAAGGTGACGCCGCGCTGTATCGTGCCGGCGCTGGAGCTCGACGACGGCACCGTGCTGACCGAGTCGATGGCGATCTGCCGCTATTTCGAGGAACTGCACCCGGAGCCGCCGCTCCTGGGGCGCGACGCCAAGGACAAGGCGGTGGTCGAGATGTGGCAGCGGATCGCCGAGATCGAGGGCCAGGGCGCGACGCGCGACGTGTTGCGCAACAGCCTGCCGTCGTTCGCGGGCCGAGGCCTGGCCGGCGCGCCCGACGGCGTGCCGCAGATCCCGGCATTGGTCGAGCGCGGGAAGGCCAGTTTCGAGCGCTTCCTGGCCCGGTTGGACGAACGGCTGGCGGAGAGCAAGTTCCTGGCCGGGGACGACTTCACCATCGCCGACATCTCCGCGATCATCCCGGTCGACGTGGCCAAGCGGCTGGAGATGCCCGTGCCGGACAGCTTCGCGAACGTGAAGCGCTGGATTGACGACGTTAGTGCGCGACCGAGCGCCAAGGCCTGAACGGCCGGCAAGGAGAACACCCCGATGAAGCTCTACGACTTCGCTTTGGCGCCGAACCCGCGGCGCGTGCGCATGTTCCTGGCCGAGAAGGGCATCGAGGTGCCGTCGGTACAGGTCAACACGCGCGAGAAGGAACACTTCGCCGACTGGTACCGGAAAGTCACGCCGCGTTGCGTGGTGCCGGCGCTGGAGCTGGACGACGGCACGGTGCTCACCGAATCGGTGGCGATCTGCCGCTATTTCGAGGTCACCCAGCCGGAGCCGCCGCTGATGGGCCGCGACGCCAAGGACAAGGCGGTGGTGGAGATGTGGCAGCGGATCGCCGAGATCGAGGGCATGGGCGCCGTCGGCGACGCGTTGCGCAACGCCGCGCCGATGTTTGCCGACCGCGCCATTGCCGGCCAGGAGAGCGGCGTGCCGCAAATCCCGGAGCTGGCGGCACGCGGCCGGGCCATGTTCGAGCGTTTCCTTGGCCGCCTGGACGAGCGGCTGGGCGAGAGCCAGTGGCTCGCGGGTGATCAGTTCACCATCGCCGACATCACCGCGCTGATCGCCATCGATACCGCGACTCGGGTCGAGATGGGCGTGGCGGACACGTTCAAGAACGTGCACCGCTGGATGGCCGAGGTGAACGCGCGGCCGAGCGCGAAGGCGTGAGCTCGCCGCCGGCATGCCAATAGCGTCGCCGGCATTGCCCACCTCACCTGTCCTCTCCGCCCCCGGGCGGAGAGGGACGCGGTGGCGACAACTATGGCGCCCCCTCTCCGCCCTTTGGGGGGAGAGGGTTGGGGTGAGGTGGGTGTCAGATGACGGGGGCATTCTCGCCCAACAGGGTCAACGCGCTGCCGGCGGCACGTCCTTCAGGCCGGCGACGAAGGCGGCGATGGCGGCCTTGTCGTGTTTGAGGTGGACGCGTTTGTCCGACGGTGCCTGGTTCACCGTGCAGACGCCCTTGCGGTGCGGCTGTGCCGGGCGGATCGGGCGCGGCTGGAAGCCGCCGCCGCAGTTCGGGCAGACATCGTGCAGGTGGGTCTCCACGCAGTCGGCGCAGAAGGTGCATTCGTAGGAACAGATGCGGGCGTCCGTTGCCTCCGGCGGCAGGTCCTTGTCGCAATACTCGCAGTTCGGGCGAAGCTGCAGCATCCGCGTCCTCCTCAGGTGCCGAACCGGCCGGCCTGGTAGTCCTGCACCGCCTGGACCAGCTCGTCGCGGGTGTTCATCACGAACGGGCCGTAGCGCGCCACCGGTTCCGCGATCGGCCGGGCGTCGCCGTAGAACAGCGCGGCGCCGTCGGCACCGGCCGTCACGGTGATCGCGCCCTCGCCGTGGAGTACCGCCAGCGACGGCGCGACGGCCTCGCTGTCGCGGTCGAGACTGTCCTGGCCCGACACCGAACCCTCATAGATGCAGAAGAAGGCGTTGTGGCCGGCGGCCGGTTCGACGGTGAGCGTGGCGCCGGGTTCCAGTTCCGCGCGCAGCAGGGTGACCGGCGTGTGCGCCCTGGCCGGGCCGGTCACGCCCTCGAACTCGCCGGCGACGACGTGGACGGTGCGGCCGTCGGCCTGCACCGCCGGAATGCTGTCGGCGACGATGTCCTGGTATCCGGGCGCGCTCATCTTGGCGGTGGCCGGCAGGTTGAGCCAGAGCTGGAAGCCGCGCATCCGGCCCTCGACCTGCTCGGGCATCTCGGAGTGCACGATGCCGCGCCCGGCGGTCATCCATTGCACGTCGCCGGGGCCGATGACGCCCTCGCCGCCGGTGGAATCCTGGTGCCGCATGCGGCCGTCGAGCATGATGGTCACGGTCTCGAAGCCACGGTGCGGGTGGCTCGGAAAGCCGCCGATATAGGCGCCAGGATCGTCATTGTCGAAGCGGTCGAGCATCAGGAAGGGGTCGATCTGCTCGACCTGCTGGGTGCCGATCATCCGGGTCAGGCGCACGCCGTCGCCATCAGCGGTCTCGGTGCCGGCCACCACGCGAGCTATGTGCATCTACAGGTTCTCCTTCGCCAGCCCCTTAGATAGGGGCGATGCTGTGCCGCGGCAAGCTGGGCTCAGACCAGGATCAGATCAGCGGCAGGGCGAGCCCCCAGGCGACCAGCACGACACCGGCGGCGCGGCCGATCCAGTGGCCGTGCGGGACGGTCTTCTCCAGCAGCACGAAGGCCGCCAGGCCGACGATCCAGTACAGGTTCATCACCCCGCCGAAGAACAGCAGCGCCATGAGGAACCAGCAGCAGCCCAGGCAGTAGGCGCCGTGTTCCAGCCCCATGCGCAGCGCGCCGCCGGCGCCGGTGCGCCAGTTGCTCATCAGGAAGCCGATCGGCGTACGGCAGTGGCGCAGGCACACAGTCTTCATCGGCGTGAGCTGCCAGGCGCCGGCCGCGACCAGGATCGCGGCGCCGAGCCAGACATTGGTGATCTCCAGCATCGGCGACATCAGCCGGGTGGTCTCCATCGCCCACTGCAGCGCGGTGGCGATCAGGCTGAAGCCGCCCCAGGCGGCGACGTACCCGGCGGCGAAGATGCTGGCCGGGACGATCGGCCGCTCGCCGCCCTTGGCATTGCGCATCACCCGGATGTAGAGCAGCAGCACCGGGGCGGCGCTGGGCAGCATCATCGCCACCATCATCACCCACCACATCGCGAACATCAGCGCCGCGTAGCCCGCGGTCCAGGCCGCCTGCTGCATCATCCAGCCGTCCATGCCGGCCATCGCGGTCATGTCGATGGCGGTCATTTCCATGCCGGCGCCGATCAGCAGCCAGACCCAGGAGATCGCTACCACCAGTGCCAGGCCGCCCAGGAACACGGCGCGGTCGCGGCGCAGCACCGATTCCAGCGCCGCGTCGGCGGGATTCAGGTCGGGTGCGGGTGTCCGTGTCGTCATCTCGCGGCAGTATGGCAGCAACCGGATCGCGCGGGGTCAGCTGAACAGGAAATCGGTAGCGCCGAGCTGGCCGGTTGCGATGCCGGTCAGCGTGATCGACAGCCCGTCGCCGCCGTCGGCCAAGGTAACCTGTGCACCGTCGGCGGTGGCAACGATGTCGAGGTCGGCAAGCCCGCTGGCGCCCTGGACCAGCAGCTTGTCGATGCCGTCGGCGAAGTCGGTGATCACGTTGGCCCCGTGGCCGGCGGCGAAGGTGTAGGTGTCGGCGCCGGCGCCGCCGGTCAGTGTGTCGTTCGCCGGGCCGCCGATCAGGGTGTCGTTGCCGTCGCCGCCGAACAGGGTGTCGAAGCCCTGCATGCCGACCACCAGGTCATCGCCGTCGCCACCCGCCAGCCGGTCGCGGCCGCCCTGGCCGCGCACCGTGTCGTCGCCGTCGCCGCCGCGCACGGTATCGAAGCCCGAGTTGCCGTTGACCACGTCGCTGCCGGCGCCACCGTCCATGTCGTCGTCATTGCCGCCGCCGAAGAGCAAATCGTTGCCGCCGCCACCGGTGACGGTGTCGTCGCCGGGATGTGCCTTGACCTGGTCGTCGTCGGCGCCGCCGGAGATGTCGTCGTCGCCGCGATTGCCGAACAGGCGATCGTCGCCGGCACCCCCGAACATCATGTCGCCGCCGGCCAGGCCCCACATGGAGTCTTCACCGGCACCTGCATCCAGCCAGTCCGCGCCGCCGGCGCCGATCTGCTGGTCGATGCCGTCGCCGCCGATCAAGGCCATGGAGTCGCCGAGCGCGCCGATGTTGAAGGCGACCTTGAGTTCGTAGTCGCCACTGTCGCCATTGGTGAAGCCGGCGATGTCGAGGGCGCCGTCGCCGTTGAAGTCGCCGGTCACGAAGTCGTTGCTGAGCAGGTCGAACGGCGCGTCGGGACCCTCGACGAACGTGTTGTCGCCCTGGTTCAGCAGGATGCGCAGCGGATCGCGCATGACGATGTCCAGGTCGCCATCGCCGTCGATATCCGCGAGCTCGACCTCGTAGCCAAGCGGCCCGGTCGATGCCGATGGCTGGGCGAAGCGGGCGTCGGTTTCGTCGACGAAGCTGCCGTTCGGCTGCTGGCGCAGGAACTGCAGATAGCCGCCGGCGAAGCTCGGCTGCGAGGTGACGTAGAGCACGATGAGATCGAGCCGGCCGTCATCGTTGGCCTGCCAGCCGATCAGGTCGTAGCTTTCCCGCACGCTGCCCGCGCCGCCGAAGTCGGGCGCCGGCAAGGCCGCCAGGGTGGGGAAGCTGCCGGCGCCGTTGTTCAGGGCGATGAAGGCGCCTTGCCCGTCGGCGTCGCCGAGGAACAGGTCGGGCGCGCCATCGCCGTTCACGTCGATCAGGTCGATCGCGTAGCTGATCGCCGCGCCGGTCTCGAAGTCGCCAGGCAGGCGGCCGCTCGCGGCGGTGAACCGGCCGGCACCATCGTTCAGCAGTACCTGCGTGCCTTGTGCCGAGGCGACGCCGGAATTGGCTGCGATCAGGTCGATATCGCCGTCGCCGTCGATGTCGCCGGCCGCGGCGGAATGCGTGAAGTCGTTGCGTTGCGGCAGGTTGGCCGACGCGTTGCGCAAGCCGCCGCTGCCGTCCGACAGCAGAAGCACATTCTGGTGGCCGGGAAACGGGTCGCCGTCGAAGCCATGGTCGCCGACGAAGACATCGTCGTCGCCGTCGCCGTTGAAGTCAGCGACGACGGTCCAGCGCGCGTGTTCGGTGACGAAGTTGTCGACGCTGCCGCCGGCCAGGGCGAAGCCGCCGGCACCATCGCCGAGGAACACCAACCCGTCATTGTCGCGCATGGTGATCGGATGGAAGGTAAGCGGCAGGATCAGGTCGAGCTGGCCGTCGGCGTTGAAGTCGCCGGTGGCCATGTCGATGACGTACTGGAAGCCGTCGGTCTGGCCGGTGGCGACAGCGACCGGATCTGCGAACAGGGCATCGCCCCCCGCCAGCGACAGGTCGGTGGTGCCGAAGCGCAGTGTCTCGATGTTTCGCAGTTCGACCACCGCGTCATCGAAGACGACCACGGCGCTTTCGGCATTGCCGAAGATCCGTGCCGCGCCGAGATCGCGGCCGGTGAAGTCGGCGACGTCCGTGCCGTCGCCTCCATCGATGGTGTCGTTGCCGCCGTCTGGCGCCAGGACGTCATCGGTCACGTCGCCCTGGATCAAGTCGCCGACGCCGGACAAAGCCGCCGTAATTGTTTCGTTCATGCCCCGTCCCCCGTCAGTCCAGCCGGATCAAGGCATGTTTGCCCTACGTGCCCCTGTATCTCCGGTTCTTTCGTCCATGATTTCAGGCTGATCGCGGCATGTATACCCGGCATATGGAAAAGGTCGGTGCTGGCACCGCCGGTCGGGCTGCGGCACAATGCCGGCCATGGCGAACCTGACAGCTATCGACGGGCCGCGGCAGCCGGCGGCGAACGGGCAGCCGCCGGCGAAGCTGGTGATCCTGCTGCATGGCTACGGCGCCGACGGCAACGACCTGATCGGGCTGGCGCCGTACTGGGCGCGGGCGCTGCCCGATACCGCCTTCATCAGCCCGCACGCGCCGGAGCCCTGCGGCATGCAGCCGGCCGGGCGGCAGTGGTTCTCGATCGGCAGCTTCAGCGCCGATGAGCGCCTGCGCGGCGCTGAGAAAGCCGCCCCGGTGCTCGACGCCTTCATCGACCAGGAACTGGAACGCCACGGCCTGGACGACAGCCGGCTGGCGCTGGTCGGGTTCAGCCAGGGCACGATGATGGCGTTGCACGTCGGACTCAGGCGGCAGCGACCCTGCGCCGGGATCGTCGGCTTTTCCGGCGCGCTGGTGGCGCCGGAGCGGCTGCCGGACGAGATCACGGCGCGGCCGCCGGTGCTGCTGATCCACGGCGACGCCGATGACCTGCTGCCGGTCGAGTCGCTGTTTCAGGCGACGCAGGGGCTGGCCGCGGCGGCGGTGAACGCCGAGTGGCATGTCTCGGCCAATTGCGGCCATTCGATCGCGCAGGACGGGCTGGAGCTTGGCGGCCAGTTCCTGCAGCGCGCTCTGACCGGGCAGCTTGCGACGACGACGTGACTTGCCGGAGCCGACATCCTGTGGTGTCATAGTCGGGTCACACCAGATGTCGTAGATTGCTGCCACCTATAGCTACAGGGGTGCGGGACGAGTCGATGTCGATGTCGGTCGAAAGTCACCCGGCACTGATCCTGAACGCCGATTACCGGCCGCTCAGCTACTTCCCGCTGTCGATCTGGCATTGGCAGGATGTCGTCAAGGCAGTGTTCCTGGAGCGGGTCAACGTGGTCTCCGAATACGATCACGTGGTGCGCTCGCCGGGCTTCGAGATGAAGCTGCCGTCGGTGGTCTCGCTGAAGCGCTACGTGCAGCCGGCGAAGTATCCGGCTTTCACCCGGTTCAACCTGTTCCTGCGCGACTGCTTCACCTGCCAGTATTGCGGCTGCGAGGATGACCTCACCTTCGACCACCTGATCCCGCGCTCCAGGGGCGGGCGCACGACGTGGGATAACGTGATCACCGCCTGCGCGCCGTGCAACCTGCGCAAGGGTGGCCGGCTGCCGTCGTCATGCGGCATGTACCCGATGGTGATGCCGTACCGGCCCACGGTGCACGAACTGCACAATCACGGCCGCCGCTTCCCGCCCAACTTCCTGCACGAAAGCTGGAACGACTACCTCTACTGGGACGCCGAGCTGGAACCCTAGACTCGCTCGCTCAGCCTGATCGCGAGCTTGGTGCCGGCGCGGATGGCGCGGCGCAGGGCGCGGTAGCCGGGGGCGCGCTCGGCGTCGTGGTCGAGCGCGACGTCGCGGTGGTGCTGCTCGTCGGCCCGGTATTTCGTCAAGGTCTCGCGCAGCTCCGGCTCGTCGTCGCCGAGCGCCTCGATCTGGTCCAGATAGTGCTCGTCGATGACTTCCTCGACCGCGACGGTGCACGCCATCGCCGCCTTTTCGCCCAGCAACGCGGTGCCGGCGCCCAGCGCGAAGCCGGCGGCGCGCCACAGCGGGGTCAGCGCCGTCGGCCGCACCTGGCGTTCAGTCAGCAGCCTATCGAAGGTCGCCAGGTGCTCGTCCTCCTGCGCTGCCATCTCGGCGACGGGCGCTTCCGACGCGGTGCCCCTCAGCACCGCGAGCTGGCCCTGGTAGATGCGCCTGGCGCCGAACTCGCCGGCCTGGTCGACGCGCAGGATACGCTCCAGGCGCTGCCGCTTGGAGAGGTCGCCGGGGAGGCTCATGACCGTGCCTTGTTCGCCGCCACAAAGGCGAAGCCGGCCAGGACCAGGCAGGCGATGAGGTTGTAGCCGGCCATCGAGATGCCGAACAGCGACCACTGCACTTCGTCGCAGCGGGTCACCGGCGTGGCCATGATCTGGGCGCGGAGCTCTTCCAGGGTCTTGGCCTGGGTGCTGGGGCCGGTGCAGGCGTCGGTGCCGGCCCACCAGTGCTGCTCGACTCCGACGTGGTAGCCGGCGATGCCGGCATCGACCAGCAAGGTGAGGCCGATCAGCGCCAGCAGCCAGCCACGGTATGCCGGCGCCGCCAGCGCCGCCAGCGCCAGTACGATCGCCACGCCATACGGCCAGCGCTGGTACAGGCACAGCACGCAGGGCTGCAGGTCGAAGCCGTACTGCGCAACGAAGGCGGTGGCCAGCGCCAGCACGCTGGCGAGCAGCAGCAGCAGCGGTGCACGGCGGCCTGTGAGGGCGGTGTCCATGACGGGAAGATAGGCGCTGCGACGGCGAATTGCAGCAGCTTGTGCACTTCCACGCCGGCCGTACACACACAACGTCGTCATGCCGGCCTCGAGCCGGCATCCATGCCGATGGCGACATCGCAGCGGTTCGTTTGCTTCGACATGGACCCCGGATCAAGTCCGGGGTGACGGTTGGGTCAAGCTACAGCAGCTTGATGACCGCGAAGCCGGCGAACAGCATGATCACGAAGATCGTGAACATCAGGCCCAGGCGCTTTTCGATGAAGTCGCGGATCGGCGGCCCGAACCAGTACAGCAGCCCGGCCACCACGAAGAAGCGCAAGCCCCGCGCGACCACCGAGCAGGCGATGAACACCGGCAGGCTCAAGCCGGTGACGCCGCTGGCGATGGTGATCACCTTGTAGGGGAAAGGGGTCACGCCGGCGATGAACACGATCCAGGCGCCCCACTCGTTGTAGCGCCCGGCGAAGTCGTCGAACTTCGCCGCGTAGCCGTAGAAGTTCATGATCGGCTCGCCGATCAGGTCCCACAGGAAATAGCCGATGGCGTAGCCCAGCAGGCCGCCCAGCACCGAGGCGATGGTGCACACGGTGGCGATCCACCAGGCCCGGCGCCGGTCGGCCAGCACCATCGGGATCAGCATGATGTCCGGCGGGATCGGAAACACCGAGCTCTCGATGAACGACACGAACGCCAGCGCCGGAGTCGCCCGGCGATGCGAGGCCAGCAGCATGGTGAAGTCGTACAGGCGGCGCAGCATGGGGCGGTGGTTCGGGACCGGCGTGGACGGCGATCGGGCGAGAGAGCGCTAAGCTACGGCAAACGCGTTCCAGGGGAAACCGCGCTCCGCGACGCCGGCACGGTTCAGGCCGATGACTCCAAGTCGATGCCGCGTTGCACGATGTCGTCGGAGATGGTATCGGCCTTGCGGCCGTTCTCGGCAACGGCGATGCCGCGAACGACCCCGAATGCCACGGCCGGGTCGGCGAGGTCGATATCCATGTCGATCGAGTTGGCGACGCCGGGGGCGTTCGCGAGCACGTTCTGGGCGTGCCGAACCGGGTCGTTGTGATCGGCGAACGGCGCCCAACGGGCGCTCATCGCCCGCAAGGTGCGAATGCCGTAGTGGTCGCGGTAGGTGCGAAGGACGCGGGCCATGGCGCGGATGCCCCATTCCATGGCGATGAACTGGTAGAACGCGGTATCGAGCTGCAGATCGGCGGTGCGCAGGCCGGCCCATTCCGTCCCGTCCTTGCGCAAGTTGCCGGGATTGTTGTTGCGCAGGCCGCGCGGGTCGTCCGGGCTGTAGGTGCGATTGGGGTAGGCGGTGCGATGGCCGACCGGGATCGCGTCGGTGCCGGTTTTGATCTCGACCGCTGGATCGGCAATCGCGGCAACCGGTTGTTCCAGTGTGCGTCCGGGCTGCAATACCGTGACCGCCGTGTTGCGGGCGTCCTTTCCGGCGGCGATGAAATCGAAGAAGCTGGCCGGATCGAACGTGTCGTCGAAGTTGCCGAACGCTTGGCCTGCGGCGTTGCGGATCTCGAAATGCAGATGCGGACGGGAAGCGGTGACGGGCGGACTGCCGCCGGGTTGGCCGACGGCGAGCCAAGCGCCCCACTCGGTGCCGCTGGCGCCCAGGGTGCCAATGCGGGCGCCTTGGCGCACCGGTCCTGGCATGACCTCGACCGTGTTCAGATGCGCGTACCGCGAAACCAGACCGTTGCCATGGTCGATGTCGACCATCTGGCCGTAGTTGCCGGTCTGGCTGACCCATGGCTCGCCGCTGCGGAAACGGCGGCCTTGCAGGATTCTGCCGTCGGCGATGGCGTGCACCGGGGTGCCGATCTCGTTGAAGATGTCGATGCCGTGATGCGAGCGCGAGCCGTTGCTGCGGATGTTGCGGCCCCAGTAGGCCGTGCCGCCGCCAATCTGTCCGGTGATCGGGAACACGAACCGGCTGCCGTCCGCCACAGCGAGCACGGCCGGCGACGGCGCAGCGTCGAACCAACGGCCGTGCCATTCCTGATAGACTTCCAGTTCGAAGCGCAGTCCAGGGTCGCCGGATTCCTGGCTGTCGTCGAAGAAATCGCCCCAGTGCACCATCTCATGCAGTACCACCGCCTCGATCGTTTCCTGCGCGGTCGGGGAAGAGAAATCGATCTCGAAGCGCTCGGCTACATCGCGCGCTATGGCCACCGAGTTGCGGAATTCGGGATCGAATCGGCCCATCGCCGGATTACCGTTTGTGCCCAGGCCAAGGTCCCAGACCTCGATTGTCGGAAAGCTGTTGAACTTGGTAAGTGCCTGCTTGGCCTGGGCAGCGGTCAGCCCGCTGTGATGACGGAAGGCGCCCAGCTTGCCCTGATCGGCGTGGACAGCGCTTAGCCGTTGCGGCAGGAAGGCGCGCAGTTGCGGGAATTTGGCGGCGATGCTGCCACGCATCTTTGCCATCGTCGGTTCTCCCGAAAACGCCGGCCGCCTAGTAGCCCTGATCAATCGCGCGGATCATGATGGTCGCGACCTTGGCGTCATCGACAGTCCCCAGGTAGGCGGTAGTCTTGCCGGTCAGCTCCGCGCTATGCGTCGCATCCGCCTGCAACTGCGAGAAGGTCGCGGCCTGCGACAGGTAGGCGATACTCGCCGCCTTCGTGCTCTTGCCCCATTTTCCGTCTTGGCCGGTGTCGCCGAGCGGCTTGGCGACGTTGACGCCTGGAATGGGCATCGCGTTGAGGATGAACTTTTGAATCTTGTCGGCATCGGCGTCGCTGACCACCGGCGCGCCGCCGCCACCGCCGCCACCGCCGCTACCACCTCCGCTCGGCTTGGGAGCCTTCGCCGCCGCGACCCTGATGACGAGGTTGCGGGTGTCCGAGCTGCTGTCCTGGACAATGACGACGACCGGCGCGCTCCCAGCCTTCAACGCATCCTTTGCGACCTTGATGTCGAGCGTTGCCATGTCGGCGGTCTGCGGCACGATTTTTGCCGTCACGTCCTTCGGCAGCAGGTCTTGTTTGACGGTATAGGGCTGACGGCCGCCGAGAATGCTGACCTGCAGCTGGGACTCCGCGCTCGCCGTGACCGACTTCTCGACGCTTGCCAGGCGCAGTGGCGCTGCGCCGATCTTGTCGGCGAGCGCGCAGTCCGAGAACAGGTTTGCCGGAATTGTCGTCGGCTGGAACGTGCCCATGTTGTCGAGCAGACTTCGTTCCGCCGCCTGTGCCTCGTCGAGCGTCTCCTCAAGCTTCTGGCGTGCCTTGGTGACAGCCGGACTCTCACCTCGGAATGGCGCGGAATCCTGCACTTTAGGTGCTTTCTTGCCGCCGGCGGTGTCGGCTTTCGAGCCAGTCCCGCTCGGGGCTGTCTGCAACAGCCCCTTCAAGGCCTCGTTGTAGCCGAGCAGGTCGGGTTCCGCCTTCGCTACCTCGGCATCGACGCGGATGCGGATTTCCTCGGTCTTCGATAGCAGCAACTGTCCAAGCGGATCGGCCTGGTCCAGGAACTCGCGGGCGGCCGCAGCGACGATGCGCAGGCGCGCCACTTCGCGCTGGGCATCCGCGATCTGTTGCGCGGCGGCATCGATGGCCAGACTGTCGGCAGCGTTCTGGGGTGGCGTGGCGCCAAATTCGCGTGCCGCGACTTCGACGCGGCCGGCCCAGGCTTCGAGGTTGAGGATGTCGAGCTTCAGTTCCACCGACTTGGCCTGCGGGCGCAGATCCTTGATGCCGGCCGTGATCACGCATTCCAGGGCCAGGGCGCCCTGAAAGTAGATGCGGCGGTGGGTGGCGTTGAGCCAGCGGCTGCCGGCGACGCCGAGCGCGCCGCCGCCGATGCCGATTAGGCCGGCGGTCTCGGCGCTGCCGCCAGTGGCGGCGATGGCGATTGCAGTAGCGGCGGCGCCGATCAGGGTGGTGTCGAGCGCGACGCGTAGCGCCGATTGCTGGCCGGCGGCGCGGCGATAGGCGTCCTGCAGCAGGCGGGCATATTCGCGTGCCACCGGCACCGTTACCGGGACCGGCTGGATCTCATGCTGCCTGGACTTGTGGATCGTGCCATCGGCTTTGCGCATCAGGCCCGGTCGCGGCACTTCCGGTTCGACATAGGGCGCCGCTGTACAACTCGCGAGCACCGCAGCAAGGGCCAACGCGCCCATGCCGCTCTTGATTCTCCACCGATAACAGGATGCCTGTCGCATAACGAACGCCCCCCTGTTCGTATGGCCAGTTCAGGTGACCACCATTGCATCGGTAGTCACTGTTAAAGATAAGTCTAGTGCAGCGTCATGTGAGCTGGCAAGGGCGTGGCTGCTGGCTGGGTCTACACCACACCCTTCGCCTTCAACGCCGCCAGGTCCTTCGGCGTGCGGCCGAGCGCGCCGAACACCGTCTCGTTGTGCTGGCCGAGCTTGGGCGCGACGGTGCGGACGGCGATGTCGTCGCCGATCCTGATCGGGGTGCGAACGTGGGGGACGTCGCCGAGCTCGTCGTCGCGGGCGGTGACTACCATGCCGCGGTGCTTCACCTGCGGGTCGTTGAACAGTTGCTCGTAGTTGTTGACCGGGCCGCAGGGCACGCCGGACTCGGCCAGCACTTCCACCCAATGTTCGGTGGTGTTTGTGGCCAGCACCGCCTCCATGGTCCGTTCCAGCGCCGGGCGGTTCTTCATGCGCTCGCGGCTGCTGGCGAAGCGCTCGTCCTCGTTCCACTCCGGGTGGCCCAGCGCCGCGGCGCAACGCTCCCAGATCGACTGGCCGCCGGCGCCGATCATGATGTAGCCGTCGGCGGTGGCCATGCGCTGGTAGGGCGCGTTCTGGCGGTGCCGCGAGCCCTGGCGTTCCGGCTCGGTATGGTCGACCAGCCAGCCGGCGCTGGTCCACGAGCTGAAGCCGATGGCGGTCTCCAGCAGCGAACACTCGACCAGCCGGCCCTGGCCGGTCCGCGCGCGTTCGTAAAGCGCGGCGAGGATGCCCTGCACGCCCCACATGCCGGTGCCGAGGTCGCAGATCGGCAGCCCGACCGAGGTCGGCGGACCGTCCGGCTCGCCGGTGACGTGCATGATGCCGCCCATGCCCTGCGCGATCAGGTCGAATCCGCCGCGCCCGGCCAGCGGGCCGTCGTAGCCCAGCCCGGAGAGCTGCGCGTAGATCAGTGTCGGGTGGATCGGGTGCAGGTCGTCCCAGCCGAGGCCCGCGCGCGGCATCACTGTCGGCCGGTAGTTCTCCACCAGCACGTCGACCGTCTTGACCAGGTCGAGGAACAGCGCCTTGCCCTCGGGCTGCTTGTAGTCGAGCGTCAGGCCCTTCTTGTTGCGGTTGATGTAGCGGAAGTACTTGTTGCGCTCGCTGCCGTCGCCCATGGCGCGGCTGCTGTCGCCGCGGCCGGGTCGTTCCAGCTTCAGCACTTCGGCGCCCATGTCGGCCAGCACCATGGTGCAGAACGGGCCGGCCATGTGCTCGGTCAGGTCGAGGACGCGCAGGCCCTGCAACGGGCCGGTGTTGGCGGGGGCGGACATGGTCGGTTCCTCCGGCGTCAGGATGTCTTGGCGACGCTGTCGAGCGTCGGCGGGTTGTAGCGGTCGGCCGGGTCGTCCCAGCCCTTGTAGTTGGGCTTGCGCTTCTCGGCGAAGGCGGCGCGCGATTCCATCCGGTCGCTGGTGGCGCCGTGCAGGTGCAGCGCCTCGGCCAGCTTCTCGTAGTCGGCGCCGACCGACGGGCGCATCAGCCGCATCATCTGCACGGTGTTGACGCGGCTTGCCGGAGGCAGGGTCAGCAGGTGCTCGGCCATCGCCATCGCCTCGGGCATCAGCTGGTCGGCCTCGACCAGCCGGTTGACGAAGCCCAGCTCGTGAAAGCGCTGCGCGGTGAAGCGGAAGCCGAGCGCCATCTCCATGGCGATCGGATAGGGCAGGTTGGCGATGTGGCCGTGGTTGTAGCCGCCCAAGAGCCAGCGCTTGGCCTCTGAAATCTCGAACAGAGCCTCCGGCACCGCCAGGCGCAGGTCGGTGCGCTCCACCAGCATGAAGCCGCCGCCCATGGCGTGGCCGTTGATGGCGCAGATCACCGGCTTCTCCAGCTTGCCGGCCATGAACGGGTCCTCGCGATCGATTCTGCGCAGGCCCGGGCCGCCGGCCTCCAGCGACTCCTTCATGTCCTCGCCGGCGCAGAAGCCGCGGCCGGTGCCGGTGAAGATCGCGACCTCCAGGTCGTTGTCCTCGCGGAACTCGATCCAGGCGTCGGCCAGGCCGGCGCGCAGATCGCGGTTGATCGCGTTCAGCCGCTCCGGCCGGTTCATCCGCACCACGAAAATCTGTCCGTGGCGTTCGGTTTCGACTACCGCCATGGCGGCCTCCCTCTTTCTCGTGCTGGTGCCATCATAGCGGAGATTATCGGGGCGCTGCGCTCATCGACCGACGCCGTCAAGAACCTGATGCAGGCGGTGGAGCTCTACAAGGTGGGCCACCACGGCAGCCTGAACGCGACGCCGAAGTCGCTCTGGGAGCTGTTCGACAACCGCTTGCGCGATGAGGATGCACCGGAACGGATGCATTCGCTGTTGTCGACGATGGCCGGCAAGCACGGATCGGAGGCCAGGCGCACCGAGGTGCCGCGACGCTCGCTGGCGGCGGCGCTGGCCCGCGAGAGCCACTTGTTCTCGACCGAGGACATCGCCGACGAGACCCTGTTCCATGACACGGAGCTGAAGCTGTAGGCGCGGCCTTCCGCGCCTGGCGGCCGGTGCTTGCGCGCCGGTGGCCGGTAGTGTGACGCTGTCGCCACAAGCCTGCGGCACCGGCGCCCCGGCCGGGCCTGCGCCGTCGTGATCAGAAGGAACGAGACAGATGACCGAGCTTTCGCCCGAGTTGCGCGAGGTCCTTGCCAAGGTCGGCACCTCCACCTTGACGGGCGTGCTGAACCGGCGCGGCCTGAAGTCGATGACGCTGTTCGACGTGCGGCCGATCCGGGCCGGGCAGCCGCGCATGGTCGGCGTCGCCTACACCATGCGCTTCATCCCCAGCCGCGAGGACATGGACGGGCCGGGCTCGAAGAACCGCAGCCGGGTTCAGCCGCAGGCGATGGAGGAGTGCCCGCCCGGCCACGTGCTGATGATCGATTCGCGCGGCGACAGCCGGGCGGCGTCGGCCGGCGACCTCTATATCGGTCGGCTGAAAGCCAGGGGCGCGGCCGGCATCGTCACCGACGGCGGATTCCGCGACACCCAGGGCGTGACCAAGACCGGCCTGCCGGCCTACCACCGCCGCCCGGCCTCGCCGCCGAGCCCGATCGTGCACCGACCGGTCGACCTGCAATTGCCGATCGCCTGCGGCGGCGTGGCGGTCTATCCCGGCGACATCGTCGTCGGCGATGAGGACGCGGTACTGGTGATCCCGCCGGACATCGTCGAGGACGTCGCGCAGGAGGCGCTGGCGACCTACGAGTACGAGGAATTCTGCGAGGAAGAAGTGGCGCGCGGCCGTTCCCTGATCGGCCTGTTCCCGGTCGCCAGCGACGAGGCCAAGGCCGACTACGAAGCCTGGAAGGCGAAGCAGAAGAAGTAGCTGGCTGGCCGGCCAGGCCTCCGCCTGGCATGCCATTCCGGACGATCGGGTCAGATGTCCGCCGGGTCGACCAGGCGGTCGAGCGGCTCGCCCTTGGCGTAGCGCGCGATATTGTCCAGGAACAGCTGGTCCCAGCGGTGCTGCACGCCGCTGCCGGCGAACGACGTATGCGAGGTCAGGCGCACCTTGGGGTGCGACCATAGCGGATCGTCGGTCGGCAGCGGCTCGGTGCGGAACACGTCGAGCACGGCACATTCCAGCTTGTCCGCGTCCAGCGCGGCGATCAGCGCGGCATCGTCGATCAGGCCGCCCCGGCCGACATTGACCAGGATCGCGCCCGGCTTGGCGGCGGCGAAGAAGGCGGCATCGGCCAGATCCCGGGTCGCGTCGGTGAGCGGGCAGGACAGCAGGATCACGTCGGCCTCGGGCAGGAAGCCGGGCAGGTCTTCCAGCCGGCCGGCGCGGTCGACCTCGCCGCCGGTCGTCGGGTTGCGGCGGATGGCCATGATTTCGGCGCCGAAGGCCTTGGCGCGCCTGCCGGTCGCGCCGCCGATGGCGCCGTAGCCGACGATCAGCCACTTGGTGCGGGAGATCTCGCGAAACGGCGTGACCGCCCATTCCTTCTCGGATTGCATCCGGCGTTGCTTGTCGACGGGGTGAAACAGCGCCAGCACCTGCGCCATCGTATACTCGGCAATGGCGACGCTCTGCGCGGAACTGTTGCAGATGCGGATGCCGCGGTCGGCGGCCTGGCGGTAGAACGGGTGGTCGAGGCCGGCGTTGAAGGTCTGCACCACGTCGACCGACCGGGTTGCCAGCACCGTGTCGAAGGCCTGGTCGCGCGCCGCCGGGCTGCCGATCCGCTGGCTCAGCCAGACGTAGTCGACGTCGACGTCGGCCGGCGCCACCGCCGCGCCGCCGATCCGGTAGTTGCCGTCGTCGCCGAAGCTGACGACATCGACGTCGAGCGCCAGCGCTTTCAGGCGGTCGCCGATATCGGCCAGTGATCTCTCGTGCATCGCGACGGTGACAGTCATGCGGCGGTCCGAATGGTTGCTGTAGCAAGGTGCATCGACGACCAGCCTAACAGGCGCGCCCGGCGGATGCGCGTGTGCCATCGCCGGCAGCACGCTTCCAGCGGCGGGCCCAGCAGCGGGCGACGTCAGTTCGGCACGCCTGCCCAGCGTCCGTTGCCGGTTCGACCTTGTAAATGCCGGAGCCGCGCAAACCGGCCCAGCCGAACGTAGTTGTCAGGGGAGATGGTGCCCTCTCCCGGAGTCGAACCGGGACTTCCGTAAGGAAACCAGATTTTGAGTCTTCTGTGTCGCGAATAGTATCAGAGGGTTACAGTATAATGTCTCTCATCTGTCTCGCAACTCATCATTGAACGCATGCTCGCTGCGGATAGACAGGCAGAGGTGGAATCGGATCTGTCCGAGCTTGGAAGACAAACCAAAGCACTACGTAGCGCAACCAGCTTCCGGCAGGCTGCTCGCCAGGTTTTGTGGGGTTTGGGGAGCCTTGATGCAACGATCGATAGTAGCCTGTATCCCGATGCTTGCGACGCGAGAGATCTGTTCCTGTAGACGCGCCGAATTCTATAGACGCCGCACAGCTCCGAAGTAGATGCCGAGGGCCGATGGCCGGTCTTTCAGCACAGCGCCGCCTTCTGGGTCTAAGCCTTGCATGCCAGGTCGCTTCTGTATCATACTATGAATATACGTGGGACATTTGGGTATCGCTGTGTCGGGGTCACATAGCAAATCCAGCAGGCGAACCTGGATCTTGGTCGCCATCGTATCGATTGGCGCTGTCGTGCTCGCGGTTCCGGTGCTCTTCGGTGGGGAGCCAGTCTCAGCGGCAAACCTCCGCATCGTCGTACTCAGCAAGATGCGTGAGCGGCTAAATCTCGGCAACACCGCCATTCTGGATTGGGCACCGGTGATCGGAGCCGATAGCTATGGTGTCGGCTCCGTCTTTCTGCCCGACGAGCGTTTCTTACGCGAGAGTGAGGCATGCACTGGCGTTCCTAAGGTGGAAAGCCTCAGCAACGGCGTCTGGAGTTTTAGTCAGACCGTAGAGGTTTCTCCGGAGGCAATCTATACACCAATCCTGGAAGAGGGACCAATTAAAGCGGAAATCGAGGCATCATTCGAATACGCTTCCGCTGTCCAATACAAGCTGGAGACATCTTCGGCGACAATGATCGAGTCACGCCTCGCCATGGTGCGGCATGTGACGAGCAGTGCAGAGTGTTTGGCCGATGTTGCAAACCGCGAGGTCGTGATGCTGGTTGGCCGCGTCGTTGGAACGGAGAGATATGACTTCGAAGAGTCCATTGCTGGGAAATTCAGATCGCTTTTCACCAGCATCGGCTTCGGTGGCAACAGCATTAAGGCGGCCAAAAATAGATTTGCAGACTCCGATGCCCGTCCTGTCTTTTGGGTCCTAACACCTCTGAAGCTACCTGAGCCACGGGTGAACGGACCAAACGAAGCGCTCAGAAGAGAACAAGCCGCTGATGTCTTGGCCGCAGAAACGACCGAATACGCATTAAAGGTCGAGCCGACCATCCAAACCGATCTGCATTCGCCAATCATTGCTATGGAGTTGGCACCTCGGACTTCAAGGTAAGACAAGGCCTTTGTATACGGAGTTTAAGGATGACTTCGACATTGAATAGGATCGCTTCGACGATCGCGGTTAGCGGCTTTCTGGTCACCTCATTTGTGGTGATGTTTGATCCCGCAACGGCTGGGGAAATTCGGACGGCATTGCCCTCGGTCAAGCGCTTGGAAAGTGCTGACCAGTATGAGGAGTTGCGCAGACTCTACTATGAACGAAAAGTTGAACGGCTGAAGCGTATTCACGACTTGCGGAATATTGAAAAAGCTAAGGCCATCTCCACCAATACGGTGAGCGACCAAGAGGAGGCGTACTCCACTGTCAAGGTGAGATTCTATGGACAAGCTGTCGATCTACAGCTTGGCCAACTATTGGCCTTTTTGGCAGAGAGGTATCCGATCTCACTTCAGCCGGTCGCAATTGACCGAGATTTTGTTTTGCACCGATGCGTCAACAACTTCATCTTGCCACCGATTGTCCCCAAAGTGATCGATTCGGTTGATGCAGATGAACTACTCCGGGACATGCTCCGACAGTCGGAAAAGTTCGTTTCTGAACAATTTGGTGGCCCACTCAAATTCACTGTCACTGATAAAATGCTGCGAGAGTACCGACGTCTGCAGCGGGGCGATCGCCCAGTTGATGCTGATGCAGTGCGCGACCTCACGTTAGAGGAAGCATTCAATGTCATCGATCTCATCATGCGAGAGAGACTGCGATTACTGCATCTCGATCATGAACGATTAGGGCCGTTCCTACGCAATGTACTGGTAGTGGCGCCAGACGAGGTCAATCTTGTCACCATGCTGCAGCGAGCCACGCGCATCACTGACGACGGCATCCCTGGACCAGCGACGAGAAGAGCGCTTGATCACACTGATGTAGATGAGCTGTGGCCGCGGCTCCTCAGGCAGCTTGCAGCGGTGATGCACTGCGACGACGCCGACAAAGTTTTCAAGGCCTATGGGCTCGCCTATCGCAAAGCAGACTATCCAAGCGCAGATCAAACCATCCGTCATCTGTCGAAGCACGCTAAGGAAGCCAGTGTGCCGTTGCTGGCTTTACGCGAAGTGAGAGCCGTGCGTGTAGAAAGGATACGACAGAACTGTGCACTTTTTGCGCCAATCGGTTACCCGCGCAGTTGCACGGTGGACACAATAGAGGTGGCGGGCACACCCCGCTTTATTACGATTGCTGGCGGCGTCGAAGTCGAATTTGTAGTGCCCACGAAAATTGCGGATGCCATCACTGAAGAAATGCGAAAGGTAGTTGGCGAGCGGTCTATAGAGCGACGGCGGGCGTCGGTTCTGCTGGAAGCGCCTACGCGCCCACAAGCGCTGGTACTCGAAGATATCGCGTTGCCGAAGAACATGTTGCCATGCGTCGAGAACTATTCGCGCTTTGAGTCAGCCAATGGGAACGCCATCGCTTCGCATGTAAGTCTCTACAAAAAGAAGTTCTATCCGCGCGACACGGATAAGGACCGCTCCTACCCGTCCATTTTGCTACTGGATTATTTTCCGACCGTAAATGAAATACAGGCGGCGGCTGAAGTATTGTCAGCGCGACTGCAGGCATCGGACAGCTTCCTGACGACCGCAGGGGTGAGCCCTCAGGTCGGGCTCGGTTCCCAAGACATCGTCCGTATCCACATCGAGAAGGTGTGTGATGAAAACGACAAGCAGATTCAAGCGCTACGCAAGCTGAGTCATGGTCTTTTTCTCAAGCAGCTGCTGCTAGGTGGCGTGATGCCGATTGGTGAAATCGGGCACATTGGGATACTTCGCTTCAATGGTGCAGTGGATGCCCAACAATTCGGAAGCGATGGCAAAGATCTGTTGGATACCATCAATGCGCGGGGGCATCACCAGCTTGCTGACTCGATCGCTAACGCGGTGACAGCAATTCAACGCATTCGCGACGATCCATCGTTCAATAGCAACGAGAACTTCGTTATCAACATCAGCTTATCGGAGATAGCGTACAAGCTTTCGGAGCGATTGGAGTTGCGAGACCATGTCCTCGGATTACATCAATCTGGGCTGGTAATAGCAGCTGCTGGCAACCGTGTAGATCTTGAAAAAGCGGGTTTCGATGCGACCCGCCTCGACCTAAAATCGGACCTAACGGATCGCGCTGACGAGTGTCACGTTTATCCCGCCTGCCTCAGCTATTTAAGAAATGTGCTAACGGTCGGCGCGGTAGATATTTCCTCGAAGGCTGATAACACGACGCCGCAGCTGTCGAAGGAGGTATTTTCCGGCTCCGCTGTCACTGTGGCCGCCCCTGGATACGGAATTCTATCCAACGATGTGCATTATCTGATGTCTCAGAACGACGTCGATGAGCGGTGGGCTTTCGCATTCCGTGACGGTAGTTCGGTTGCGGCACTTTTTGTGTCAGCACTGGCCGCTGAAATGCTTGCGAGGTTTCCAGAGCTCGATGCCTGGGAAGCGAGAGAGCGAATAATCTCGACCACTGCGCCCTATCGCAACGGCGAAAACAAGACCGAGTTCTTGGTCGGCCGCAAAGGTCATGTTCTTTCGGGTGTGATCGACGTTAAGGCGGCACTGCGAGATCCGAAGGCCTACCAAGTTAGTTACAGGCAAGGTGATGTGCAAGAGTTCATGCAGCTTGGTTTTAAGAATCAGACCCAAAAACGCTTAAGCTTGTATCCGAATACTGGCGAGAACTCGGACCCGGAGTTCTCTTGTAAGTGGTCAGATCTACTGCGGCTGCACATCTTCGGTGCAGAGGCTCGTGATGGGCGCAACCGCGAGATCCTGCGTGCCGGTGTAGTGTGCCGTTTCCCTGGCGATCGCACACGTCTGGTCATTGGCAACGGCTTTCTCGGCACAACGAACAATAAAGAAGATCCGTGCGTACCAGAGATGAGTTGCTTCGAGGTAAGGAACCCGTCGACCGGCCTCATGGAAACGGTGGATCTGAATAAGGTGCGGGACATCTACTTCGCGGTAGACGGATGAGGCGACCACGGCTCGCCGTAGCGGTAGTCGCTTTTGTTATTCAAGGCGGCGTTACTGCAGCGGAGGCTGGCGAGCGGCTACTGCCAGGGCCGGACTTCACTACTGTCGTGCGCCAGGATGTCGGTATGATGCTTCAGATTGATCCGCCGAGCATAGCGCGCGCATATCGCTGGCGAATTTTCCTACGAACCACACCGCCTAATGCCGAAGAACGATTGTTAGTGCGGGCGGCATCGGTGTCGCCGCCCCTTGAAAATCGCCCTGCATGGTTGTTCCGAGAGGGGCGTTGGTCCGAACTGCTACCGGAGTCTGCCATAGTGGTCGAGGTGACCGGCGGGGGCGTCGAAGTGGATAGGATCGGCATTCAAGTGCTTTACACTGAGCCGCAGACACCTGTTGGCGTAAACAACATTCGGCGCTTTCACCCCAGAAGCGCGGACTTACGGCTGCGTGAACTCGCCGCAGGGGTTGGTCGGCTGTCACTGGCGCCACCGGGCGCTAATAGTGCGAAGACGCTCCCGTCGCACTCGACTTACTGTACAGTATTTCTTGTTCGGTCAGACCGAGTGATGACGGCAGCGCACTGTGTCGACGAATCGCTTTCCGACCGGGCCGCTGAGGTTATATTTGGATTGGTCGATGGACCGTCAGGGGTGGCGCCGACGCGTATGTCCGTTCGGCTAGTCGAACAGTCCCTTGAGTTAGATGCGGCGCTCCTTGCTATAGATCCACCGGTCAGCAACGTGCGTCCCGTTCGCTTCTTTTCGGGAAGTATAGAGAAACCGTTTCAGTTGACGATCCTGCATCATGTCGGCGGCGATCCTCTGTCAATTTCCGACGACGATGCGTGCGAGGTCGTGGAGGTTGTCTCGCGAGGTCCGCCTACCTACGACGCTGCAGCAGGTAGGGAGACCACCATTCTGGATGCAGGCTTCAAGCATGGATGCGACACCGCAGGAAGTAGCAGTGGAAGTCCCATTGTAGACCGCCAGGAAAGCAAACTTGTCGGAATGCATCGGCGGGGCTATCGTGAGGGCGAGCAAGAAGTCAATCAGGGGATACGCGGCGTTTACCTGCAGAATTGGTTGCAGAAAGCCTTAAGAAAGTGACGACGGTTTGTGTCACAGGAGGGTACAATCGAACTTAGGAGCTTAATTGTAGTGACCGTTCTAGTCGCGGTCGGTGCGGTAGTACTCGCCGCCATGCCTGATCCGGCCTGTGCCTGCCCTCGCGGCTATGTTGCCTGTGGCGGTGGCTGTTGTCCGGGTGGATGAGCTTTCTTTCGGTGGACGTGATAAGGGGGGGCGCTTCTGCGCGGCCTGAGGTATAGCCACTAGTATGGAGTTAGCTCCAGGCATGAAGATTCAAGGGACTACGCTGGCCGTCTTCGTGATGGTCTTCGGTAGCATGCCGCCAGTCGAGGCGGTTGAGCTACGTATCGGCGTACGTTCCGACTCGGCTCCCTTTGCCTCTTTGAGGAGTCTCGATACCACCGGTCAGCCATGGGTTGGTTTGGCGTCCTTTGAAGGATTCAGTGTCGACATATGTAGGCGCATTGCCGATCGTGCAGAGACCTCTGGATGGTTCAAGGGCGTCCGCGCTGTTCCGGTCGATGCAAGCGATCGCCTAGCGCGCATTGCTCGTAGGGATGTTGATTTTCTTTGCGACCCAACCTCAATCACTGTCGATCGACTGTCGACATGTGACTTCTCGTTTCCCTATTTCGTCACCGGGATCAGTTACGCTACCCTTGGTAGGTCAGCGACGAAGTTGGTTAGCTTGGCTGATTCGTCAATCGGATATGTCAAGAACACCACCGCGCTACCGAGACTCAGAGCGGAATGGAAGGGCCGCTTTGGCAAATATCCTAAGGAGTTCGGATACCAGACCTACGAATTGGCTTACCACGCCCTGGTGGTGCGTGAGATCGACGCTATGTTTGGCGATCGGGACATGTTGGAGAAATTGCTGGAAGAGCCATTAGACGAGCCGATATCGCTAGCGTCGGAACCAATCTCAATTGAAACGTATGCATTTTGTGTGGAGCCTTCGCAGCACGAAGTACTACGCGTCGTCAATGAGACGCTCGCAGCACTTTATCGTTCTGGCGAGATATTCGAACTTATTCAGAAGCACTTCGACGGCCGCCGGCCATCATCTGTTTTGTATCAACTCTACGGCATCTTCGCGGCGCCTGATCGATAACTGAACCAGTCGATCAGACCGGCTGCAATGCTGCGTTACAGAGGAGGTCCCGCGTCGAGGACTTCATCTACGCTGCCTGTGGGAGTCACTAGGCGCAGATTCTTACTTTGAATCTGGTACTTATCCTAAGAAAAGAAAGAGTGCATACGCCTATGTCTCGAGTATGTCTCATGTAGGTTTTTGGTGTCAGAGGATTCTGGATTCTATTTGATGTACAGCGCAGAACTCTCGTTGCACGATAGGTCCTTATGCCGCGTTGATCTGCTTCTGTTAGGCAGCTTCTAGCCGGCAGTGGCGCCTTTAGAGGGGCGTCATGATCGGCACGAGCTAGCATTGCTCGTGGCCTTTCCGGAAGTCGTTCAATGGTATCTGGGCAGACAGGCCGGCACGCGACATAAGCTATAATGAATGCTTGAATCTTCTCACAGAATTTTGCAACATCTTGGGAATTGGCGCGTCACGGGTTTGAGGGCGTGCGTGACGGCCGTGGGGAGCCCTCATGTCGAACGACCCACTATTCTCCATTCAGTGGTATCTGAAGAACACCGGCCAGACCGGCGGGACACCGGGCGTCGACGTGAACATCGAGCCTGTCTGGCAGGACTACACGGGCCAGGGTGTTGAGGTTCTCATCATCGACAGCGGTGTCGACTACCTGCATAGCGATATCGGGAATTCGTATGATACCGCGGCCGACCTCAGCTACTTCCTCCCCACTGGTGACGCCTATCCCTCTGACGGTGCATGGCACGGCACGTTCGTTGCCGGCCTGATCGGGGCCGACGCCAATAACGGCACCGGTATCGCCGGTGTGGCCTACGATTCAGAGCTGAGTGCGGCGCGCCTGACCTTTTCGGGTCGAGCTCCCTCTACGAAGCCGACAACGCACTGCGCTACAGCGCCAGTTTCGATGTCGCCAACAACAGCTGGGGATTTTCGCTGGGGTTGTTCGACAGCGTCTTCAACCCCAGCGTGGAGCCCTATCTCTACGGCATGCGCTATGCCGCCGAATACGGTCGCGGCGGACTCGGCACCATCAACGTCTTCGCCGCCGGAAACAACTATCAGAGCGGCGGAGACACCAACCTCCACGCCTTTCAGTCCAGCATCAACACGGTGACGGTCGCCGCCCTCGACGACAACGGCACCTACAACGCGCCCAGCGGCCGCTACACTTCGCCCGGCGCTTCCATCCTCGTCAGCGCGCCGGGTACCGACATTGTCGGGCTCGACATTCAGGGTGCGGCGGGAGCTTCGACGGGTGCGACCACGACGGCCTCTGGCACGTCGTTCGCCGCCCCGCTGATCGCCGGCGTTGCCGCCCTCCCTCATGCTCGAAGCCAACCCCAATCTCGGCTTCCGCGACATTCAGGAAACACTCGCCTTCGGGAGCGACGCTCTTGCTGTCGGGGGCGAACGCTTCGCGCTGCGTCCACCTCCAGACCGTTTCGATCCGGATGCGGCAGAGCCCGGGCCCGAGTTTGTCCAGCCGGTCACGGCCCGGAGGGCGCATCCGCCATTGCGCCTCCGGCCGAGTGGCCACGCTTTCGAAGGCGACGTCCACATCGCTGAGACGGTCCGCATCGGGTCGCGGATTGCGTTGGTCGGCGACCCTGATCTTCAGGCGCTGCGCGAGGCATTCCACCGGTTCTTCGCGTGCAACGATCCGCTGGCGGCGCCTGACGCGCGACTCAAGGTCGCCCCCACAGCATGCTCCGGCGCTGGGACGTACCAGAGGTGGCCCCCGCCGACCTCGTTTCCGCCTCCGACAGGCTGCACGGTTTTCTGGACACGCGCTTCGCCGGCGCCGCCCATCTAAGGGAGTGGTCCGTCCATGCGGCTGAGGATCTCCAGGTCATCTCTGGCCGCATCGATCTTTTGCTCGATAACGGCGGTGACTTCGTGATCGTCGATCACAAGAGCTTCCCCGGTTCAATGGAACTCGATGCCGAACGGCTTCGTGCATTCGGCGGGCAGGTGGACCTTTATTCACGGGCGCTGCGTGGCGGGGCGGGGCGCGGCTGCCGGGAGTGCTGGATCCATCAGCCGATCGCAGGCCTGATGGTCAGAGTGGAGATTGCCACCGTGGAGGCGGTATAATACGGCTCTCCGTCTCGTGCGCTGCAGCACAGTGGAGAAAGGTTTCCTGCGCCGGCGGTTTATCATCCAAAAGGTTCAAGGGATCCGAAGATCGCACCATTGCAGCACAGCGCACGACAGAGTCTTGCAATGGCTCGCAACAGCCGCCTTTCGCTATTCGGCGCGGCCGGTCCCGCGAATCGCTATCGGCCATTCGCGACGGCGAGTCCGGATGGGTGGCACGCGCGCAAACCGCCGCCAATCGGCCTTTTGATGGTAGCTATATGGTAGCTTGAGAGCATTCCATCTGTGGGTCCGAAAAAAGCGAAGTGCTGCTAACTGGTTGAGTTAACGGCGCTTTTCATGGTTGCGGCGGCACGCAACCACCTTAACCTGCTCTTCAACGCACCGGGGCATTTAGCGCTTAACAATTATTGAAGGCTACGCTGCATGCTCGACGTAATCGTCGCTATTCTCTATGGGCTCGACCGCGACGACTTCGTCCGGATATTGAAGAACTGCGACCACCCCAAGACCCGCCTCACCGACAAGGACTTATGCCGTCGGCTCGACCCCAAGGGCTTTTGACAGGTGGGCAAAGACCAGGATCCGGAGCTACGCCACACCGTGCTGTCGCTTGCCGCCTTTAACGACCTCGCTGCCGCCATCGCCGCCACCGGCGATCGCGACGCCGGCATTCGAGTCTTCAGCGACCAGCACGATGGCGATGGATGGATGTTCCCCGAGACCCTCTGCCTCACCGACCTCGGCCTTACCCGTACCGCCGATGTCGGTGACTACAACGATCGCGCCCGCATGCCCCAGCCCGTACGCAATCTCATGGGCGAGCGCTTCCTCGATGCGCAGCTTGCACAAACCCCCGAAGAGAGCTGGGCCGAGTGCGAACGCCATGCGAGGGCCCTTTTCGAAGGGATGCGGTCTGCACGATCGGTGACAATCCGCAAAGGGACTGAATCGGATCGCAGAGGATCGACGGGTAGAGATGTGACTGCGCAGGCGTCGCTCTTCGAGTTCCCGGACGCCGATGCACCAAGGAGACATAGATGAGCACACCTGAGAAATTCGTGCAGACGGAGCCCGAGGAGGTCGAGGGGCTCGGTGGCGACGAGGACACCAGTTGGGGCGACTACCCTATCGATACTCTCCTCATCCGCCATGAGCAACGCACCGTCCACGATGTCGTTCGCCGCATCGAGCAGGGGTCCTTCGTAATGGACCCCGACTTCCAACGCGCGTTCATCTGGGACGACGACAAGCAGAGCAAACTCATCGAATCCGTGCTGATGCGAATCCCTCTGCCGGTGTTCTATCTTGCGGAAGACACTCAGGGTCGCATGATTGTCGTCGACGGCTTGCAGCGATTATCGACGTTCGCGCGATACATTAAGAACGAGCTCCGACTAAAGCTCCCGAACCAGAAGGATCTTCACAAAAAGAAGTTTGAGGATCTGTCGGCGAAGCTTCAGAACCGTATCGAGGACTGCAACCTGGTTCTCTACATCGTGGATGCCAAAGTCCCCGAGAGAGCGCGGCTTGACATCTTCGAGCGCGTGAACAGCGGTGTTCCACTGACACGGCAGCAGATGCGCAACTCCCTTTACATGGGCCCGGCAACGGCTTTCCTCAAGAATGAGGTATCGACCGATCTATTCAAGCGGGCGACAGGAGGAAGCCTTCGTCAGGACACAATGAGAGATCGAGAGTTCGTGAACCGCTTTTGTGCGTTTCATCTTCTGTCTATAGATGAGTACAAGGGAGAGATGGACGAGTTCTTGGGTCAGGCGCTCACCCATATGAATGCGTGTTCCGAGGATCAACTGAAAGATCTATCGAGGCTGTTCCGGAACACACTCGCCAACAACCTGCTTGTTTTCGATGAGCACGCATTCCGTAAGCACGAGCCTGGGCAGGAGCGCCGCAGTATCGTGAACGCATCTCTCTGGGACGTGATGAGCACAGGGCTAGCCGAGATACCCGAGAGCCGCGTTCGTGACCGCGCCGAAGAACTCCGCGCTCGCTTTTACGCGCTCATGAAAGTTGAGCCATTCGTTCGAGCGATCACCTACAGTCCGAACAGCACAAGCCAAGTCAGGCACCGATTTGAGGTTATGCGGCGAACTATTGCGGAGGTGTTCGATGCTTGAGTCACTGGAGCTACGAAACTTCAAGTGCTTCGAGAACCTCGACCTGCCGCTCGGGCTTCTGACGCTGCTCTCGGGATCCAACGCATCCGGAAAGTCGTCAGCTCTGCAAGCTCTGGTCCTTCTGCACCAGACGATTCGCGAGCACGAGTGGTCTACGCGTCTGATGCTGAACGGAAATTCCGTGCAGCTCGGGACTGTTCTGGACGTCGTTGACAAGGTCCATGGCAGGCGTCAGATCGGGATCGGACTCGGCGATAGAGCCTCGACTCTCCGCTGGAGATTCCATGGGGACCGTGAAGAAATGTCCATGGCGACTGAGTCCGTACGTGTCGCCGGTGTTGAGATTAAGGACCCGCCTGCCCTTCGACACCTGCTTCCCCCCGATCACTACGATCGTGCGGCCAGCTTTGCGACGCGCCTGCGAGACCTCACCTATATCACTGCAGAGCGCGTCGGACCGCGGGAGATTTACGCACTGGAGGATCGTCAGGCCGCCAGAGTGGTTGGCCCGCGGGGCGAGCACATGCTCAGCGTTCTATACCGGGTCCGTGCGGAACCGATCCGCGATTCCCTCCGTGTCGCCGATGTCGCGCCCACCGGATTGAAGCAGATCGAGGCGCGCATGGCACGGTTCTTTCCTGGCTGTCGCATCGATTTGCAACTCGTTCCGCAGGCAAATGCGGTCACGTTGGGCGTTCGGACCTCTGATGAAACGGACTTCCACCGGCCGGTACACGTTGGATTCGGACTCACCCAGGTGCTCCCCATCGTGATCGCTGCGGTTTCCGCGGCAGAACAGGACATCCTGTTGATAGAGAACCCGGAGGTCCACCTACATCCGGCCGGGCAGGCGCTGATGGGCGCGTTTCTGGCAGAGGTCGCTGCAAGCGGTACGCAGGTAATCGTGGAGACTCACAGCGATCACGTCCTGAACGGCATCCGGCGCGCCGTCAAGGCGGGAACCTTGCGACCTGAACAGGCACTCCTTCATTTTTTCCGTCCGCGTGGGGGCGAACTCGACCAAGTTGTGAGTCCGACGCTGGACGCCGAAGGCAATATAGACGTTTGGCCGGAGGGCTTTTTCGATCAGTTCGACAAGGACATGAATCACTTCGTCGGATGGGACGAGTGACGTGGATCTGCTGGTCAACGAGCTCTCGCTGCATGGGCAGTTCAACGATCTTGCAGCGTTTCGCGTTTCGATCCGTCGAGTAATGCTGATCCGGGGCGTCGCTCGCCGCCACATGCGAGGACTTTTCTGCCATCGAGGACTTGTGAATGGGCAGGTGACTCAACATGAGCGCATGTCGGCTGCCGTCCACGCATTGCCTGATAACGAGAGGCGAGTCGTGATGGTGTGGCTGAGTCAGGGCGGCGGCCCTTTCTGGGACGATGACCGTCAACACGATGGCGGGGACTGGTACGAGTGTGACGGCGAGATCGTAACCGACACCGCGGTCGGAGAAGCCGCCCACTGTGTTCTTCGTGGAATCGATCGCGGGCTCGTCAGCCTTGAGCCGTCAAATTTTGTTTATGATCCCGTCAAAGCTGAGCGAGTATTCGATGATGAGAATCGCGTGACTGTTGACGTTCGCAACTACTGGGAGTCTGAGGCACTTGAGGCCAGTTTCGCAGGGGCACCGCCGGCTCTGGCTTCCTGGAGGGCGCTCAGGAAGCATTCAGCCGCACGCTTCGAGCACCTGAGATTCGTCGAGAGCGCGTTTGACCCACTGCGGTCTCAACCTTTTAAGCAGGGCGTTGCTGAGCGGATCTTGGCTCGTCTTGAAGTGCTCAATCGGTTGAAGCAATGCTTCGACGCGGACGGATCGCGCACTGCCGAAGGCCACGCGCTCTATCAACAGCATTTCACGGGAGACAAGGCGTGGTTCTCCGACGAATCGGATGCGAACAAGGCAGATTTCGAGAGCGATCTGACGTTCGGCAACCCGGACGTCCCAGGCGAGAACCTTTTCTGCTCCTGGCATGGGAAGGTGAAGTCGCCCCAGTACCGCATCCATTTCACGTGGCCCGTCACGGCGATGTCACCCCTCTATGTGGTCTACGTTGGGCCCAAAATTACCAAGCGATGACCGAAGTGGCCGCGCCGGTCTAACTACTTTCTGCCGCGCACCGAACTGGGCAATGCCGATCCCTGTACGAGCACGTGGCGGAAAGCGAATCAGGATCTAGGCTACGCGAGGAAGCTTTATGGCACGCAAGCCTACCAAGACATTCGATGAAGCCGACCTGAAAAAGGGCGAAATCCGCATACTGGAGGCTCTGCGCAAGAGCCTAGGACCAGATATCGCAGACAAGGCGTTTGCAGAGTGGCTAGCAAACCGTCCTGGGCCAGAGCAGATCATGGGCGATCCAGCTGCCGACAAGATCGCAGACGAGGTTATGAGGCTAGTGGAGAAGCATGGGATTAGTATCCCACGTGGTGGCTATCTGGTCCGGCGAGGGTGTCAGAGGGTAATCATTGAGCACACACAGAGTGACTAGATCGAATTTATGCTTAGCTCCAAACTCAAGTCTATCTGCTATCTTCTGGCCTTAGCTCCGCTGGCTCTCTGTACACTGCTCTCTGCCAGTCGGGCCGATGTCATCTGTATGTCGGATAAGGAACTAAATGCGTATCTCTTAGTGCGGTTTTTCTTCTCGATCGGAGTAGGGGCCGGGACATGCGCACGTACACACCCTAGCCTGAAGCAGCAAGCGACAAAGTTAATGACGAAACACGGCGCGACCCTTGACGATATCACTCGCAAGGCCGAACTTGTAGCGTCGAGACCATTTCAACGCGCATTTCCCAAGAAAGATGCCGTAGAAATCCTCTATAGTCGGATTGAAGTAGACGTCAATCTAGAAAGAAGAGTGTATGCCTCGAAAACTACCCGAGAGTGCCGCGGGATAACTTCATTTCTTGAGGTCGCTTCACACCTAAAACAAGAGGCTGCCACGCCGTTTATAGAGCACATGTATCCGATTGCACGTCCGAACTTTCCACGATGCAGATAGAACTCGGATAACGGAGAAAGACGCGAATGGCTCGACCCCGGAAACAGATAACAGACACCTTGACCGCAGCTGGAGACATACCAAACAGCTACGAAACAATATGTTTGGTTCTAGCTGTGGTCGTTCGGGAGGAATCCGGATGCAGCGGTGGGCTTCCGATACAGCAAGCACTAATTGACGCTACAAATGACCTGGTAAAGCAAGCCAAAGAAAAAGATGGCAATGCGGTAATCCACATCTCCTATATGCACCGCGTAAGCTCTTCATCTGGGTGTGTGGGCAGCAAGGGGAGTATCGAAGTATATGCTTGGGGCACTGCAGTTCGGGTTACCGATGCTGCAAAAACTTGAGAGATGTCTGCGTCGAGCAATCGTTCTTAACATAACGGCACTTAGTCACTTCGACCCTCCAGAACCATTAGATCGCATTCTTCTCCCTCTCGGTCTTTTCGCTATACGTATCTATCGGGCGATCCTTTCGCCGTGGCTGGGTCGACAGTGTCTTTTTCGACCGACATGTTCTCAACGGGCCTTGCGGTCTCTATCTAGATTCGGCTGGACCGGAGGCATTCGGGAGATATCAAATCAACTCCGACGCTGCTCTGGCAACTACTTGCTACGCTTGAACAAAGATGGAAACTTAGAGATGCAGACCCTTGACGGAACCATCTACCCAGAATCTGAACTTTCCAGCCTTATCAAGCAAGATCTAAAACAAACCCTTCCACCCTCGATCCTCTAGCGTCAGGAGATTGGGAAGGTAAGGCGTATTCAAAGAATTGCAATGAATCACCTAGCTGACCTAGGCGAACTCAAGGGATTCATCTTGGACCGCAACCGGATGCAGATGTCGCACATCTACAAGCCCGTCATGATCCAGGCCGTCCTTAGCCGTGGGGGTACCGCCACCAGAGACGAGATTGCAGCAGACTTCCTGGCTAGGGACGTGCTCCAGATCGAGTACTACCGGCGCAATGTGGTCAACCAGATGCCAGGGGTTCGCTTGGTGCGAGACGGTGTGCTTGTGCGGCAAGGCGATGCACACCGCCTAGCTGAACCGTTCCAGGACCTCACCAAGGCTCAAAAGCTAGAGCTCATGGCAGCACGTGAACAGCGGATCAAGAAACATGTCGCGTTCTATAGGGATCAGTTCAAGAGCAAGAGCACTGGATATGAGATACCCCTCAGGGCCGCAAGGCACCGCGGTCTGCGCGCGCCCCCTTGAAGAAGTACTCCCAGATGTGCATCACGTCGCCCCCAAGGCACTAGGTGAATATAAATGCAAACCCATGTCGGCGTACAAACTCTTCGGCCCCCCACTCCGCACAATTCCCCTGACGCCATAAGCGCCGCCGTTAATCAATTATACCCTAAATCGAATAACACTTAATGCGCCCTTCTTTAGCCTCAATCTCGTGTTCGACAAAGTCGTACCCTACGCTTTCCGCTCCGAGCGCCGAATAAAAGCTACGACTAGCACGTATTGCCTGCAAACTTCTTCCGGCAACATCGATCTTGACCTGCTCTAACCTTGCCGCCTCATTTACTGTCCGCCCCAAGAGAGAAAACGCTATACGTTCACTCGTTCCGAAATCCCCTCTCAGAACAGGACCAATGTTTATGCCCACCCTGACTCCAATCTTATCATCAAGGCCGTCGAATACATGCTCTCCGAAATCGCGCACTACTTTCCTAGCTACATCCAACACTGTCTCAACAACCGCACGTTCTTCACTCTGATCGCGTACGTACCAGTATGCCATCAAACCATCCCCCATAAACTTATCAACATATCCGTTGCTCTCCGCAATAACACTACATTGAAGCCCCATCGCCGTATGGATGGCACTTCCAACGACCTCAGCTTCATAGTTCTCGGACATCCGCCCGAAACCCACTAAATCAGAGAACCAGACAACTGCCTCCCGCCACTCGGCATGCACAACCTCTCTTGCCGCCCTCCTGACGAATTCCACACCATCAGGGTTCAATAGCCGATTGACCGAAAGTATTAAATCCCCTTCCTCCCCAACACTAGCCGCTCGCGCCGCACTCGCCTGCCCAAGCTTCCGCGACAGATGCAGCGCCAGCTTCCTGTAGAACGGTTCCAATTCTTCTTTTGATAATGACCCCAAAGACACTCTGTCGAGCCTGGCGAGACGAGCGTTCGTCAAGGCCACCATCGAAGCCATCCTAACTCCAGCCTCATCCAAGCAACCTTGCTCACCGACAACATCACCCTCTTGCCGGATACCAAATACAGCCTCACCTCGAGCCACATCGCCAATAACAATAGAACCGCTGATAACGACCCACAGACAATCGGCTCCATCTCCCTTGCGGCAAAGAACGTCACCCTGCCTCAATGCCAACTCTTCAATATGAACCCGCTTCAAAACCGACTCACGAACCGAAGGGGGCAACCCCCCAAACAGTGAGTTACCTACTGCTCCACGCGCATCCATTCGCCCATCGCTCCCAATCTCAGCCACTTCCCGCACGAAATGAAACTGAATATGCATATACCTCAGCATCTGGCGACCGCTCCTTCATTGCGATCTGCCGCCTTTCAAATCTGAACCGGTCCGCATCTCGATCTACTTCTATCGCCCGGTATCTGAACCGATTGGAAGCCAACACTTCGCCACTTCGCGCTGTGCCACACAGTCGTGCCGCTCCAACAACCGAACTACCAATGGCCCGCACCCGTGACTCATCCGCGATCCAAATTGCATTTCCAATGTGAACTCCAATCGACGGCGCGAGGCCATCCAAACCATGCTCAAACTGCTCTTGAGCCTGACTACAAACCAATGACACCTTGTCGATAACTTGCCTGCAGGCCTCAAGTACGTGCGAATATACGTTGAGTCTCTTATTCCCCGCGAACTCCAGAAGATCGGCCGAATAATGTGCCACTACCCCATCACCTGTTTCCTTGTCGAAAAATCCACCGGATTCCAATATCACCTTCTTGGCAATCTCGACCGTGCCATCAATTAAATCCGCGTATCCCTCTGCAACGTCACTGAACTCCATTGCCACTGTAGAAAACCTTAGATCAAGAACCAGGGAAATCGTTTCAATGGGCACATGGCGGACTCTCTCATCACCCGCTCCAACGTCCCGCTTCAGACACCTTTGCCAAGGCCAAAGAAATGCATCTGTCGCTATCGTGCGACCCGGGGTAAAGGACATTGGATCAGCGAAAAACCTAATCTTCCGATCTTTGTCCGGCAAATTGGATAGATACTTAAGCGGACAAGACCGCCAAACCGGGAATCTAAAATACGTATAGTCAAATAGCTTTCCGGCAACGGTCGCAAGCTTCTCCGCCGCCTCCGAAATATACTCGTTCGCACTGTGTCTCGGGTCCGAACCATCTTCACCCGGCAGAGGTCCACTCTTTATGACTGCGCCAGCAGCATCGACTTCCTTTGCTGAGGTATATAGCGACTTCTTCGGCATGAGCACACAAATGGCCTTGTCTCGAATATGCCACCACCGAACGATGGATGTTCGTTCATAGTTTTCAAGTCTCGTGATAGCATCATTCGAATCAACTTCGTGCTCGAGTAAACCTTTCATCAACGGAAACATCGCGCTAAGCTCTGGCGCATGCCGGTGATTCTCACAAATCACTGTCGACAAGATGATGCAGAGCCTTATCTTGTCACGGTTCCTTTGGTATGGACCAGAGGCAACTCCGGTCTTCAGCTGAACCCTTTCACGTGCAAATGCATATTCTAATTTTCCCGTATCGGCGTCTACAATCCACGCAAAATGATATCGCAGTGGAAGACCGGGGGAAAACAGTGGCGATCGCGCTGAAGCAATATGGCTAAGACCTTCTGCGTCGGTTAGACAGGTCGTCCAATCTTCGCGACTAAATAAATCAATCCCTTGAGGTAACTCTGCAATCGAACCATAGGACCGCATCCCTAATCACCTCGCGAATCCGACCATCTGCATTATCCAGGAGTGCAGACGCGGACCTTCTGACTTCTTGATGATCTCCGGGTAACCCTCGGTGTTGGTGCTTTCGATTAGCGACGAATATGCAGTGTATACCTTCACTTGAGAATCCACATCC
This sequence comes from Alphaproteobacteria bacterium, assembly GCA_040223615.1. Classification (GTDB taxonomy): domain Bacteria; phylum Pseudomonadota; class Alphaproteobacteria; genus JAVKFY01. The sequence goes on along the minus strand of JAVKFY010000046.1, from coordinate 50,744 downwards.
GCAACAATAGCTTCTGCGGCTGAAAGGGCCATGCCTAGAACCGAATAGAGACCCTCGCGATCATTGTGCTCACGCATTGCGTCAATAATGACGATGTTCCGGTCACGCGAACCGAGAGTGCCTTTCGATACACTCGCTAGATCGGCCTGATTTATAAGTATGTAGCGCAGTGTCGTACGTGTCGCCAGATGATCCCAAGTATATTCTACAACCAACCACTCCTCTTTCGAGGCTGGAGTCACCTCTTTAATCGCAAGACTTTCAAGCCCACCATCATCCAGTCTCTCCCATAGTTCGGCCTCGAGGGTTGCGTTAAGATTCCATCCTTCGATCTGATCCTCAAAATGGAACAAGGTAATTACATCGTGCCTCATTGTTCTGTCTGAGGCTCCCTGAACGGGTGATAGGGAAGAGAGAATGTGAAACAATTCTCTGACTCACGCTCATCGACCCTGATCGAACTTGCTTCAAGTCCTCCTTCATGGCCACTCCGTGCGTTATGCGCCCAAATTGCTTGCTTGGCAAACGGGAGTCCTATGCCTGTTCCAAATTGTCGGGACACACCGCCAGCTCTAGAGGCTCGGACGTATCTCTCGAAAATTCGAGCGAGTTGCGCCTCGGTCATGTAGTCCCCGACCGTTGTTATGGAGAAATACCAGGAATTTCTAAAGTAACGAACTTGGATAGAAATCTCGGTGTTATTTCGTCCGTACTTGACGGCATTGTGGTAAAGATTATTGAGGGCCAATTTTATTACATTGACGTCGCCATAAGCCAATTGCGGTGCACCTTGAATCCTCGTTGTGATGCGCATTCCCTTGGCTCGGGCACGGTTCAGGACAACGAGTCTAGCCCCCTCAACGAGCCTATTTGGTTCGTACTTCGCTGTTTGCATATTGGTAGGTGTAAGTTTGGCAATTAGGAATTTACCGGTCTCCGCAAACCGTACAGCATCCTCGAGAGAATCAACCCCATCGTTGAATACCTTCAGCTTGCCGCCACTCTCGATGAACATCCCTTGCGCCACTCTTGAAGACTGTGCGCGACGAAGAAACATTTCGTAGCTTCTAAGATGCTCCTTTGCCTGTGCAAGCGGATCCATGATGGCATGTCTGACCTGTGCTATCATACCGTCAACTTCTTGCCGAACATCTACGGCTCTCTGGTAAAGTGAGTATTCTCGCGCGAGGTGGCGAACCAATGCCAATCTGAATTGCTCGAGCCTCGGGCTAGATAGCCTCAATACAAGGTATCGAGTAGGAAGCCGGCTCAGTGTCATACGAATGACCAAGTCGATGACGCCTTGGGAGTGACTTCTTAATGCGACTACAGTGTCCCTGTTTATCGCTTCATACTCTGTGGTTTCGAGAATTGTAGAGGTATTTTTTCTAAGGAATGACTCTAGATTCTTATCGAGATCAATGGTGCTTGACCCACTTACTTGTATGCCCGCAACGTCACTCTCGTCATGTGTGACGGTCAGTGACAAGACCCCCTCGAGCGTCGGAAGCGCCTCGTGGAGCGTTACGTTGAGCTCTTGAAGCTGAATTTCCTGAGCCTCCGCATTTGTCTGATCTTCGTGGTCCGGCTCTTTCGATTCGGTGAAAAATTTTGTTACTTTAGTAAGTTGATGTTCATAAAATCGCGCAAATTGATGGGAGGTCAACATGCTCGAGATCAGCTCGCACATGGCGCTGTCAGTTTGACTGAACCTCCTGCCGAGATAGTTTGCGCTTCGTTTCTTGACCAACGCACAGATGAACATCGGCGCAACGGTTACGTCTTCTTCTACGGGTCTTAGTAGGCTTGATTTCTGCGACAGGCGCCCTAGGTCGACACCTTGGGCTAGAATTGGCACCAGCAAAATTTCGTCAGATGCGTTGTTTGTTTTTGTTTTCTTGTCCTGTCCACGAAGCGGGATAGACGTCACCCTATTCGGGAGCGCGCTTTGCTTGCTCATATCTGAAAGAGATTTCCTCACGGCCAACCGATCTTCTTTGCTCGCCGCATCCTCTACTTCTTGAATTTCGCCGTCGATTACTGGGAGTATGTATGCGCTGCTTGCGCCGCATGAACGTTTCAAGATACATAATGTTTTGTGCAGCGCTTCGTCGACATCGTCGGTGGTGGATAAGACATTTTCGCACAAAGATGAGGCATCCAGCACTCGCCTCAACCTGCTTTGTTCAATTAATACAGAAAGTGTATTAAGATGCGACTGTACAGCGCATTGTTCGAAATCGTTCCATCTCGCGTCTTCGTTTGCGAGTCCGCACAAAACCCAGCCTAGAGTGCGTTGTTGCCCGTCAGATCTAGCTTCGTCGCTGGGTGCATCGTTGAGCGTCCGGTATACCGGATGGATTTCGTAATGAAGTAGGTTGGATTTACTACTCCTTGCGAGTTGCTTGGTGCGAGATACTATTTTTTCGGATGTCTTTGCGTCGCTCTCGCCCTCAGTGCATTTGATTTCTATGCCTATCAGGTATTCCCCGTCTTTAGGATCCGGTTGTGGATATACATAGCTTAGTTGTGCCGTTTTGGGGGTGGTTTCATCTTCGCAAAGCCAAAGCTGGACCATTCCCTCGCCACGTATGGAGTAGATCGCTTGAAGTATCCTGAGACGGTTTTCGCCTATGGTAGAAGTGCTTATCTCGCGTTCATAAAGGGGATGTTGGAGAACGGTTTTTAGTTGTTTGACGTCCTGTATCCCCACAACGGCCATCGCTTCTCCCCCACTTTCGCTTTAATATCCAGTAGTTATACTCTGTCGTTGGCCATTATTTCATGGAATGGCGTCCGGTGGTGCGCAGTTAGCCCTTTCTCGCTTTCGGAAGCGTCTGAATCGCGTGACTCCTTGTAGCCTGAATCTTACAGCCTAACGCTTTCTTCTTATACAGAATATTTGATCACGCGCCAATGCCCTGCCGCAATGGCTTTTTCCTGAGTCTTACTCCATGTCGGACACCAACCGGACACGGCTATGCGTTGCTGGGGCGGTGTGGCCCGCGCCAGCGGCGGGAGGATGTTGATATTGTTGAAGAATGTGGTGGTTGCGGGGGCACGCAACCACCTTTGCCGAACTACCGTGCATTGGTGCCGCGGCGGTGGCGCACATCTTTGCGACACCGGTCCGATCCCATGATTTCACAAAGTACCAAGGACAGCCCAGTGTCGTTGACCTCGGCTAAATCCGGCCACCCAACGGTCACGTTCGTTTCCTGGTCATTGACGTCAGCCATAGGATGCAGTTCCGCCGTTTCATCGCAATATTCTGATGGCGGTATCTTGACCTGATCGAGACATTCGAGGGCGCCTACTCTGCATTCCATATAGCCGCACCAAGGCACTAATCGTGCCCGAGACGGATGCGTTGCAGACTTGACTCCGTACTATGGTACGGGTGGGAAGCTTCAATCGGAGGTGACCGGAATGCGTGCCATGACCATCGGCAGAGCGGCCCGCGAGGCTGGTGTCGGCGTGGAAACAGTACGTTTCTATGAGCGCAGGGGATTGATCGAGCAACCATCCAAACCGACGAGTTCAGGCTTTCGGATCTACCCAGCCGAGACCATCGAGCGCATCCGCTTCATTCGCCAAGCGCAGGAGCTCGGTTTCTCGCTCCGCGAAGTATGCGAACTCTTAGAGTTGCGCGCCGATCCACAGGCGGACGCGGCCGACGTGCAGACCAAGACTGCAGCGAAGCTGACCGACATCGACGCCAAGATGGGGCAACTACAACGGATCAAGGATGCCTTGCAGACGCTGCTTGCCGCCTGCCCAGGGCAGGGTACGCTTGGCTGCTGCTCGATCATGGAGGCGCTGGAGGGGCATGGCGAGCCCGGCACCAGCGAACGCCGCCGATCGTCGAGGCGGCAGCGATGAGATGGCCCGCCGCATCGCTTGCCGCGCTCGCGCTGGCCGGTTGGGCAGTAGCGGCCCAGGCGGCCGACGCAGCAGGCTATCGGCTCACCGTCGCCGGTCTGGTCTGCCGCCTCTGCGCCTACAGTCTCGAACGGCGCCTGAAGGCACTGCCGGATGTCGCGCAAATCGAAACGGACATTGCAACGGGCACGGTGCTGTTCACCATGCAGAGCGGAGCTACCCTTGAGCGAGGCGCTCTTGCACGGATCGTCAAGGGGGCAGGCTTCACCCTGAGCGGGGTGGAGCCGCTCGACCCGACCTCCAGCGTCACGCCTGCCGACACGGCGCGCAAGAGTGCCCGATGAACGAGCTTCTGACCGCGTTCGAGACCCTGCCCGCTGCGTCGGCGGCCGCTTTTGGGCTGATAGCGCTGGCAGGCCTGATCATGGGTGTGGCGCCGAGCTCGCTGCCGCTGGTTTCGGTGGTCGTGGGCTCGGTCGCGGGCCGGGGCGCCGCGAGCACGGAACCGGCCACCCGTCGGGGGCTGTTGTTCGCCGGCGGGTTTGTGCTCGGCATTGCCACGGTCGACGCAGCGATCGGCGGACTGTTCGGGTTTCTGGGGTACGCCCTCATTCGGGTGCTCGCCGGCTCGCTCGCGATAACGAACCTTGTGCTCGCGGCACTGCTGGTCGCGATGGGTCTCGCTCTCCTGAGAGTTATCCACGTGCCGTGGCTGCGGGTGCAGGCGCGGCCGCGCGAGATCAGGTCTTTCGGCGGCGCCTATGCGTTGGGTATCCCCTTCGGCCTGTCCACCTGCCCGGCCTGCACGCCGATGGTTCTGCCGGTGCTCGGCGCGGCAGCGGCGAGCGGCGAGGCGTGGATCGGCGCGGGACTGTTGTTCACGTTCGGCGTGGCACGAGGCATACCGCTGCTGGTCGCCGGGGCGGTGACGGACGCGGCGATGCGTTTGCGCCGCGTGACGAACTGGGTGCCGCGCATCGAGCGCACCGGCGGCGTGCTTCTGCTGCTTGCCGCCCTCTACTTCATCTACCAGAGCGCGGCTGCTGCCGGAATGGTCCCGCCAATGGAAACGCTACTGACAGACGTGTCCTAGAAAGGAGCCGCCAATGGACGTGGCCGTGTTCAAGGTCGATGGCATGCACTGCGGCGGGTGCGCCGAGCGCATCCGCAAGCTGCTCGGCAAGGAGCCCGGCGTTCGCGCAGTGCGCGTCTCCTTCACGGCGGGATCGGCGGAGGTGCGCCACAACCCGCACGCGGTGGACGAGGCGCGGCTTCGCGCTGTCATCGAGACGGGCGGATTCAATGTCCGGGAGCCGACTACGTGACCGCCGACTTCGTCAACTTGTTCGCACTCCCGATCGGGCTTGGGTTGCTCGGTTTTGTCGAACCCTGTTCGATCGGCTCCAGCCTCGTTTTCGTAAAGTATCTCGAGGGCAAGGAACGGGCGTCCAAGCTGTCGCAGGTGACCGTGTTCATGCTGACGCGCGGCCTGTTCATCGGTCTGCTCGGCGCCGTCGCAGCGCTGCTCGGCGCGGCGTTTCTCGGCTTCCAAAAGGCGGCGTGGATCGGCCTCGGGACCATCTACGTCGTGGTCGGCGCATTCTACCTCTTCGGCAGGGCCGGGTTCCTGATGCGCACGATCGGGCCGCCACTATCGAGGCTTTCGAAGGCCCGCGGCGCGGCCACGCTCGGCCTGCTGTTCGGCCTCAACATCCCGGCTTGCGCGGCACCGCTGATCTTCGCCCTGTTCGGCACCGCGGCAGCCGGTGGTGCCGCCGGCAAGCCGATCGCGACCGGCTTCGTCTCGCTGGCGCTGTTCGGCCTGGCCCTGTCGGTGCCGCTCGTGCTGGCCGCAGCTTTCGCGCCGGCCCGGCGCTTGCTCGACTGGCTCGCCGGCCTGTCGCGTCGTGTTCCGTTTTGGACCGGGATCGTCCTGGTCGCATTGGGGCTGTGGTCGATCTGGTTCGGGCTCTTCGTCAATTTGGAGGACTGGACATGACCCTGCTCGCTCGACTGCAGCGGGCCTGCAGAAAACTGACGGCTGGCCTCGCCCTGGTCGCCGTCGGCCTGTCCGCATCGGGCCAGACATCCGAGGATTTCCGGTACAGTCCGTACATGATCGATGTCGCCGCGCACTGGGCGGCGCGTGCAACGCTCGCCAACGCCATGATGTTCAGCGGGTTGGGCGAGCCGATCTCGTTCTCGATGTCGACCAGGGATGGCATCCTGAAGCACGCCGGCTACATCACCCGGCCGCCGATGCCCGACATGGCCGTGGTCGGCGCGGTCTATGCCGCTGGCGATCCGGCCTTCACGCAAGCACCGAGTCTCTCCGATTTGCGGACGCTGCGCTGGAATCCCGACGCCTTCGACCGTACGCTCGAGCCCGCGGCACAGGCCTGGGCGCTGATCAAGATCACCAGCCCGGCGTTCCACCTCAACTTCCACGACGACAAGGCAGGCAAGCTGGTCGCTCTGATGATGCTGCCACAGGCCCAGGCGCAGGCCGAGGTACTGGTAGAGCGGCTTCTCACGGAGCAGGGCCTGTTCGCGGCCCGCTCTCCAGACGGCACCTTCGCCGAACCCCGCGCCCACGACCAGGCCGTGGTGTTATGGGCTGTATCCAACCTGATCCTGGCCGCGACGAGCGAGCGTGAGGACTATTGGCACAGGGCCTATCGCGAGCTCGTCGACGCCGATGACTACAGTGAGCTCGCTGACCGCGCGCTGTCGGCCGTCGAGCGGCTGCCGCCCGAAACACCGGCAGACCGCGCCTTGGCGATCGAAGCGCTGGGGCGCTACGCGCTTGCCGCCCCGGACAAGGAACGTCGGCGGAAGGCTCTGGCGCTGGCGCGGCGTCACGCCGACGCGCTGCGGCAGGTCAACGAGGCATCCCTCAGCGAGACCGCGCTCGTCGTCTACGGCCTCACGGAGGCCGGCCGCCTGCTCGGCGAGGACGCGTACGCGACGGCGGCGGCAGCGCTGTTCGCCATGTCGCTCGTGCCGACATGGAACGATCGGGTCGGCGCATTCGCAGATGATGGCGCTGCCACCTACACACCGGCGACGACGGCTGCGGTGATTGCAGCATTGAACGCCATGCGCTGGCATGGTCCGGCCGATCTCGCTGAAAGGGCGACGCAGCTCTACCCGCAGTTCATCGAAACCGTTCTGGTCGACGCTGGCCTGCAGCTGGCGAGCCCGCTACCGCTGGTCCCGGCCCGCTACCGCGAGGGCCGGCGCGATACGGCCTTCGCGCATCCCGCCCTGCCGGCGTCGGAGAAAGTCGGCCTCGCGCCGGTCTTCGGCGGCGAGGTCGTGCATGAGGGCGGGAAGTGGCGCGTCTCCGATCGCCGCTTCCGAACGGCCGGGGCGATGTTCCTCGCCAACATGCTGGTGATGCCGCACGAAGGACAGGCCGACGCCTTCCTGCCCGCGGACCGGCTCGAGAGCCTCGACAGATAGGAGAAGGATATGGCCGAAGCCATCGGGCAACAGGCACAGGACCGGGGCATCGAGAGCCTGCAACTCAAGATCGGGGGCATGAGCTGCTCGTTCTGCACGAACGCGATCGAGCGTGGGCTCGGCCGCGAGAAGGGCATCGAGGAAGTGCACGTCTCCCTCGCCCACGAGGAGGCCCTGGTGCGGTTCCGGTCGGACGAGACCGATGAGACCCGGATCAAGGACACGTTGCGCGCCCTCGGCTTCATCGTCCGCGACCCACGCAAGGTCGGCGCCTTCGACGAGCAGCTCGACCTCTGGCGCAAGGAGCGCAACGACCTGATCTCGGCGGCAAGTCTCGCCCTCGTCATGTTCGCCGCCATGGCCGCCATGTGGCTCGACCTCTGGCAAATGGAGGACTGGCACGCCTGGACGGCGTGGGCGTTCGCCACCTACGTCTTTGCCTGGAACGGCCGGCGCATCATCCGCATGGCCTGGGGTGCCGCGTGGCGCGGCATCACCAACCAGCACGTGCTGCTCTCGGTGGGCGCTATCGGCGCCTATATCGGCGGTCTCCTCGGTGCGCCGTTGCCCTTCCTCGGCTGGTACGGCTTCGTGGGGTTCCCGCCGGTCGACTTCTTCGGCGTGGTGGTGTTCCTGACCACCTATCACCTGTTGTCGGGCTACGTCTCGCTTGTGGTGCGCACGAAGGCATCGGAAAGCGTGCGCCGGCTCCTGGAGATGCAGCCGCCCACGGCCCGGGTGGTCCGCGACGGCCGGGAAGAGGACGTCGCGATCGAGGAGGTGGCGCTCGACGACCTGGTGCGCGTGCGGCCCGGCGACCGGATCCCGGTGGACGGCATGGTGGAGGACGGCAGCTCGGCCGTCGACCAGTCGATCGTCACGGGCGAGCCTATTCCCGAGGAGAAGAAACAGGGCGACGAGGTGATCGGCGGCAGCGTCAACCAGACCGGTACCTTACTGGTCCGGGTGACGCGCATCGGCGAGGACAGCTTCTTGCGCCAGGTCGCCCGCCATGTGGAAGAGGCCAAGGCGATGAAGCCCGGCATCATCGTCCCGGTCGACCGGGTGCTGCTCTACTACGTTCCTGCTGTTCTCGGCATTTCGGCGGCGGCGCTGTTGTTCTGGGGCATCGCGCCATTCGCCTGGGCTGGGAGCACGCAGTGGGTGACGGCGATCTACGCCGGCGTCACCGTGCTGGTGATGGGCTATCCCTGCGCGCTCGGCATGGCGACGCCGCTGGCGCTGATCCGCGGCGGCGGCATGGCGGCCGAGCGCGGCATCCTGATGCGCTCGGGCGAGGCGTTCCAGATCCTCAAGGACATCACCCATGTCGTGCTCGACAAGACGGGCACGATCACCGAAGGCAAGCCGCGGCTCGTCGCTGTGGAGGCCATCGGCAAACCCGGCCGGGACAGGGTCCTCCGGCTCGCCGCCGGCGCCGAGGCGGTCTCGGAGCATCCGCTCGCCCGCGCCATTGTCGATGCGGCCGACGAGCAGGGGCTCCAGCTGCCAGACGCGCACGACTTCCAGGCGACGGCCGGACAGGGCGTCGAAGCGACCGTCGAAGGACACACGATCCTGGTCGGCACGCCTCGCTTCCTGCGCACGCGCGATATCGACGTCGAGCCGGCCGAGGACTTGCTCGACCGGCACGAGGCGCAGGCGCATACGGCCGTGCTCGTCGGCATCGACGGAACGGTCGCCGGCGTGCTCGCCATCGCCGACGCGGTCAAGCCGGACGCCGGGGACGCCATCGCGGAGCTCAAGTGTCGCGGCATCGTGCCGGTGATGTTGACCGGCGACAACGAGCGCACCGCCAGGGCCGTCGCCGGGCAGGTCGGTATCGACGAGGTTCATGCCCAGATCGTGCCGCAGGACAAGGCGGCACGGGTCCGCGCGCTCCAGGAGCAAGGCGCACAGGTCGCCATGGTCGGCGACGGCATCAACGACGCGCCGGCGCTGATGCAAGCGCATGTCGGCATCGCCATCGGCGCGGGCACCGACATCGCGATCGAGTCCTCCGACGTCGTGCTGATCGGCGAGCGCCTCGGCGCCGTGCCCGAAGCGATCACCATCGGCGGCATGAGCTATCGCAAGACGGTGCAGAACCTCTGGCTCGCGTTCTTCTTCAACGGCGTCGGCGTGCCGCTCGCGGCCACCGGGATCGTGCATCCCTCCTGGGCCATGGCCGCCATGGCGGCCAGCGTCACCCTGGTGCTCGCCAACTCGTTCGGCGGTTGGGTGTTCACGCGCAGCAAGGCGCAGACCGATCATGTGCCGGAACGCTCCCGGCGCGGCCCCAAGGAAAGCCGGAATAGCCCCGGCACCGATGGTTCGGAGCTCAGGCTCTCGGTGCCGAGCATCCACTGCCAGGGCTGCGTCGAAACCATCGAGGCCAACCTGCGGCTCGAGCCGGGGATCGGGAACATCCAAGGGGACCTGAAAACGAAGACGCTCCGCGTCACCTACAACGACTCCGACACTTCCCCGAACACGATCGAGACTGCCATCGCAAGGCTGGGGCACTGGGTCGAGAAGCGATCCGCCTGACAGATGGATGCTTGAACCTCCCCGTACAGGAGGTTCTATACAAATGGACATGAAAGACCACGGACCCTATTCGATCGGCGAAGCGGCCGAAGCCACCGGCCTGTCGGTGAAGGCGATCCGCCATTACGAAGAGGTCGGCCTGATCCCGCGGCCACGCCGACACGATGGCAATGCCCGGACCGGGGGCAACCGCCTCTATACCGAACGCGAGCTCGCCAAGATCCGGTTCGTCCGGCAGGCCCGACATCTCGACCTGGGGCTGGACGAGATAGGCCGCCTCCTCGAGATCGCCGATGAGACCTGCCCGAGCCGGCATCCAGACTATCATCGGATACTGACCAGGCACCTGGAGACGGTGACCCGCCGCATCGCCCAGTTGAGCGACTTGCAGACCCGGCTGACGACGCTGTTGTCGAAGGATGGATCCGGGCACGTCCAACGCTGCTCCGGCAACGGCTGTGGCTGCCTCGACGCAGACCCCGCTCCTGGCCGCCAGCGCGTCGGCGGTGAAGGTGTTGCGCGCGGGAGCCGACGGAGAAAGGGCCAGGACCCCGGCTCGCCATGAACCGGTTGATCCGGTCCGCCCTCCGGAGATGGCTGTACCTGCGCCGCGGCCACATGCCGCCGGCCGATCTCGATGGGCCGGTGTGGTATTTCGCGTTCGGCTCCAACATGAACGAGCGCCTGTTCCGCGAGCGTCGTCACATGGCGCCGATCGAGATCCGGATCGCCCGGCTGGACGGCTACCGCCTGCGGTTCGCCGTCGCGGGACGGCGGAGTCCCGGCGCCTTGGCCCGTTTCGTGGAGCTTGTCCAGGGGATCGACCAGGTCGCCGCGGGCGGACGCAAACCGGGTGTCTCGGCTCCGGCCGATATCGTGGAAGCACTCGGCGAACACGTCTGGGGCGCACTCTATCTGCTTCCGTTCCGCAAGTTCGTCCGGCTCGACGCCAGCGAGGGGCGGCAGTACGCCTATCTGTGGGTCGATGTCGAGGACCAGGATGGCCGGACAGTCCACGCCCTCACGTACCACGTCCCCTACCCCGCTTCCGAAGGACGCCCCTCGCGCGGCTATCTGGAGTTAATCCGCGCCGCCGTACAGGCGCGAGGTATGCCCGAAAGCTACGTCGCTTTCCTGGAGCGCGTGGAGCCGCGTCCGTGACCGAGTTGGACGAAACTAGCCCCATCGTGGCGACGCGGCAGCCGCGCCGTCGATGGCTCAACTGGCTGGGCACGGCGATCGGTCTTGCCCTGATCGCCCTTCTCGCCTGGCGTCTCGACTGGCGCCAGTTCGCCGACGTGCTGCAATCCGCCCGGCCGGAGTTCATACTCGCCGCCTTCCTGGCGATCACGCTGGAGCAGGTTATCCGGGGCTGGAAGTGGCGCCAGATCCTGACGCCCGTCTGCGACTGCCGGACATCGCACCTGTTCGGCGCGACCATGGCCGGCTATCTCGCCAACCTCCTCGTCCCGCTCGGTCTCAGCCCCTTCGTCCGGTCGTGGCTCGTCGCCCGCAGACAGCACATTTCGATGAGCTGCGCGCTGGCCACGGTCGCCATCGACCGGCTGGTCGATGGGCTGGTGTTCGCGGCCATCGTCGTCGTCGTCGTGTTCGCTGCGATCATCCCCGACCCGAACGGCAATATCGGCCTCGGCCTCTTCCTCGGCGCCGGCGGCAGCGCGGCGGCGATCGTGGCGGCGCTTATCCTGCTCGTGCACCACAAGCGCCGATCGGCCTCCGGCATTGGCGTGCTCCTGGCGCTCGCCGACCGCCTGCCGGGGCGCCTGGCAGTCCGCGCGCGATCGCTCGCGCTCGCCTTCGCCGAGGGGATCGTCTGGCCACGGGAGCGCTGGCGCGGTGTCGCCATCGTGCTGGCCAGCATCGTCATCAAGCTGATCGCGGCCTCGCATCTTTTCTGGGCGGGTCTCGCGTTCGGCGTGGTGCTGGAGCCACTCGTCTATCTTGCCTTGCTGGCGATCCTCGGCTTCATCGTCATCCTCGCGCATATGGCCAGGGTGCCCGCCGGCTTCGTCGTCGGCGCCGTGTTCTCACTCGACCTCTTCGGGGTGGACGACGCCACCGCTCTGGCCATGGTCACTGTCGTCATGGCGGCGAACATGCTGGCCGTCGCCGTCTTCGGCGGCTGGGGGCTCTGGGCCCACGGTGTCGGCCTCGGCGATCTCGGCCGGCGGAAGGTCGTGGCTGATGGCAGCCCGTGAACAATCCGGCCGCTTCGTGCGCATCGCCAGCGCCGGCGCGTTCTTCCAGGGCGGCGGCGCCGCCGTCGATTCCGGCACGATCATGGCGAGTCTCGTCCATGGCCTCACCGGCAGCTCGGTCGCGGTCGGCGCGGCCGCGGCGATCACCCGCTTCGGCTGGCTGTTCCCGCAGTTGTTCGTCGCCTGGTTCGCGCAAGCCCGGCAGCGCCGCATGCCGTTCTACGCCGTGGGCGCGTTCGGGCGGGTCGCCTGCTTGATCGGCGTCGGCGGGATCGTCCTCTTGGTCGGTCCCAGGCCGGCGGCCCCGCTGATTATCGCCTTCTTCACATTGTGGACGCTCTATGCGTTCGTGGGCGGCATCCTCGCGGTTCCCTACAACGACATCGTCGCTCGCTCCATTCCGTCTGCCCGACGCAGCCGTCTTCTGGCCCTGCGGTTCTTCGCGGGCGGCCTGCTGGCCCTCGGCGTCGCCGCCGTCGCCGGCCGGGCAATCGACGCACTGGCATTTCCCGCCGGACACGCGGCGATTCTGCTGACCGGGGCCGGGCTGCTTCTGGTCTCGGCGATCTCATTCGTCTCCGCCGGAGAGCCGTTGGCGCCTGAGCCGAAGCAAACGACCGGCTTCGCGCCCTTCCTCCGGGAGGGCCTGGACGTGTTCCGACAGGATCGGCGCTTTCGGCTGTTCGTGGGCGTGCGCTGGCTCGACGGCACTGTCATGATGGCGCTGCCCTTCTACGTGGTGGCGGCGACGCAGGCCGGTGTCACCGCGGCGGAGGTCGCGACGCTGCTCGGCGCGCAGACGGCAGGCGCGCTCCTGTTCAACCCGCTCTGGGGCTGGTGGGGCGACCGGCTCGGCAAGGGCCGGCTGCTCGGCCTCACGGCGGCGCTCGCGATCGCGGCGCCGTTGCTCACGGTCCTCTGGATGAGCGTGGTGCCGCCGGGCGGAATCCCCGCCCTTCCCGCCTTCGCAGCGGTCTTCCTGATCCTCGGTGCGGTGAACAACGGCGGCAACATCGCCCATCTGGGATATCTCTGGGAGATCTCGCCGGACGACCGCCGGCCGGCCTACAGCGGCTACTTCAACGCGTTGGTGGCGCCGGCGGCGCTGTCGCCGCTCGTCGGTGCGGCAGTGGTCGAGGCGCTCGGTCTGTCTGCGGTCTTTGTGGCGGGCGCCATGACCGCCGTCGGCCAGATCATCGCCGTCCATCGCCTTCGCCATATCGAAGAGGGGATGGTGGGCCGATGTTCCTGACCGTAAAACGCGCGCTCCGACGCGGCATCGCCCGGTCGTGGTGGCTGTCCAGGCTTTGGTATCGGCGCTTCGGTCTCCGGGTAGAGGGACGGCCGGCGGACGCGGTGTGGTACTTCGCCTTCGGCGCTAACATGCACGACAGTGCGTTCCGCGGGCGCCGCCGCATGCGACCCCACAAATGGCGTCCGGGACGGATCGGAGACTACCGCCTGCGCTTCAATCTCGAGGGTCGGCCGAAGGGCAAGGCCGCGCCAGCAAATGTCGAGCCGTCACCAGGCGACGAGGTCTGGGGTGTGCTCTACCGGATCACCCGCCGCGACCTGATCTGGCTCGATAGCACCGAAGGAGTGCCCGGCCCGCGCTATCGCCAACTGTGGATCGAGGCCGAAGACAGGGAAGGAAACCGGATGCCCTGCGTCACCTATATCGCAAAGGGCAAGGAGACGGATGGCAACCCGTCCCTGCGCTACATCACGTTGCTGCGCGAAGGCGCCCGTGCCCATGAACTGCCCGAACATTGGCTTCAGTTCCTCAACAGGGTGCAGCATTTCGTACAGTGACCGTGCAATCAGGCGACCATACGTGCGCGGCATCTCTCAAGTCGCCCCTTCGCTTCCACAGATTGTCTTTCGGATTAGAACCGTTGGGGGGGCATGCTGTGAATCAATAGGATCCAGGAGAATATTGGCGCCCACTTGATGTCACTTGCCATTGGTCAACGCTTGATCGTAAGTTGCCTGGGTATGCTCGACATTAGCCGATATCTGCTGGCCTGCACCCGCGTTGCGTTCATGATCGTGGGGCTGAGCCTGCTTGTCAGCGGCGGCGCCCAGCACGTTGGTGCGGCGACAGGGCTGGCACATGACAGTGTCGCGGTGGCGCAGATGGCCGACAGCCTGCGTCCAGCGGACCAAGCCAGCGCCGCCGTGCAAATAGGGCATGAGCATACGGCGGCAAGTGGTGGCGAGCGGGGCCACCATCGTGGTGACAACGACCCAGCCGGTGGCGAATGCTGCATGGCCGGCTGCAACGTCGGCGCACTGATCGTCGACGAGGACGTCCCGCAACCGATGCCACTCGCTTCAGTGGTTATCGACGGGCCAGAAGCTGTTCTTCTGCAGCTTGCCCACCCAATCGGTAAACCCCCGAAGCTCTAACCTGACACGCTGACGCACGGCGACACCTGTCGCTGGTGTGAACTGTCCGCCATGACGTCCTTGGCAGAGCCAGGCAAATGGCTTCCGTGACGGAATCCACGCGTGTCCATCACAGCAAACGCCGGTGTTGCGGTCGTCCTTGTCGGACGCTGCCTGACTGGCATGCCGAAACCGATGATGTTCGTTGGAGCTATCTATGGATATTCAGAGCAAGTTGACAGTCGGCCTCCTGTGCATGGGGCTTACGCTTCCCCTCGCGGCACTGGCCGCGGGCAAAGGCGATCATGGCCATGATGCCGCGGTATCGATTGGGGAGCCTGGTCGCGCATCCGAAGTCAGTCGCACGATCAAGGTGGTGATGCGCGACACGGCCTACCTGCCGGTATCAATCACGGTCAAAAAGGGCGAGACAATCCGTTTCTCGATCCGGAATGCCGGCGAGCTGGTGCACGAGTTCAACATCGGCACCGCCGCGATGCACGCCGAGCACCAGAAGGAGATGATGAAAATGGTGGAGAGCGGCGCGCTCGAAGCCGACCGTCTCGATCACAGCAAGATGGAGCAAGGCAGCGGGGGCATGTCGCACGACGATCCGAACAGCGTTCTGCTGGAGCCGCAGAAGTCCGGCGAGGTGATCTGGAAGTTCACCGCCGATGCCGAGCTTGAGTTCTCCTGCAACGTGCCGGGCCATCGCGAGGCCGGCATGGTCGGCGCCATCCAGATCCGGAAGTGACGGAGGAGGCAAGGAGCAGATGACCAGATTGTATCGCCGCGCCTTCCTGGCCGGCCTCGGTACCATCTCCGGCGCAGCGGCCTTCGGGCCGCTGCTGCCGGCCTGGGCGCGGTCGAACAGTCCCGGCCTGGCGCCGGACTACCCGACGGTCGCGGGCGACCGGATCGATCTCAAGATCGAGCGCAGCCAGTTCACGGTCGGCGGCCGCACCGCGCCGGCAATCACGCTGAACGGCGTGCTGCCGGCACCGCTGGTCCGCTTGCGCGAGGGCCAGGACATTCACCTCGCGGTGACCAACGGGCTCGACGAGGACACGTCGATCCACTGGCACGGGATCCTGCTGCCGTTCGACATGGACGGCGTGCCGGGCGTCAGCTTTCCGGGCATCAGGCCGGGCGAGACCTTCGACTACCGCTTCCGGGTCCGGCAGGCGGGCACCTTCTGGTACCACAGCCATTCCGGGCTGCAGGAGCCGCTCGGCCACTATGGCCCGATGATCATCGATCCGGCCGAAGCCGATCCGGTCGAGTACGACCGGGAGCACGTCGTCGTCCTGTCCGACTGGAGCTTCATGCCGCCGCACACGGTGATGCGCAAGCTGAAGCAGCAGCCCGACTATTTCAACCGGCAGGAGCTCACGATTGCCGGGCTGCTTAGCGACGATCCGGCACAGGCGATGCCGCTGCGCGAGCGCCTGATGTGGAATGAGATGCGGATGAAGCCGACCGACATCGCCGATGTGACCGGCGCCACATACACCTACCTGATCAACGGGCACGGGCCGCAGGAGAACTGGACCGGCCTCTTCCGACCCGGCGAACGCGTGCGCCTGCGCTTCATCAATGCCTCGGCGATGTCGATCTTCCAGGTGCGGATTCCCGGCCTGGAAATGACGGTGGTGAACGCCGATGGGGAGAACGTGCAGCCCGTCACCATCGACGAGTTCCAGATCTCGGTCGCCGAGACCTACGACGTCGTGGTCGAGCCACAGGACGACCAGGCGTTCACGCTGGTCGCCGAGTCGGTCGACCGGTCCGGCATGGCGCGCGGCACCCTGGCACCCCGGCCGGGCATGACTGCCCCGGTTCCGCCATTGCGGACCCGACCGCTGCTGACCATGACCGACATGGGCATGGGCGGCATGGATCACGGCGCAATGGCCGGCATGAACCACGGCAATATGGCGGGCATGGACCATGGCGACATGAACATGCGTGACATATCCAAGGCCCCGCCCGGCATGGCGGTCGGCGTCGGCGTCGACATGATCGCGGAGTCGCCGCAGGAGCGGCTGGACCACCCTGGCCTCGGCCTCGAGCAGGTCGCGCACCGGGTGCTGACCTACAGCGACCTCGTCGCGTTGAAGCCGAACCCGGATCGACGCCCACCGTCGCGCTCGGTCGAAATCCACCTGACCGGGAACATGGAGCGGTTCATGTGGTCGTTCGACGGCCGGAAGTTCTCCGAAGTGGTCGAGCCGATCCGCTTCGCACGCGACGAGCGCGTGCGGGTGACGCTGGTCAACGACACGATGATGCAGCATCCGATCCACCTGCATGGCCACTTCTTCGAGCTGGTGAACGGGAATCCCGGTCAGCACCCGCTGAAGCACACCGTCAACGTGCTGCCCGGCAGCAAGGTCAGCTTCGACCTCACGGCGGACAATCCCGGCGACTGGGCCTTTCACTGCCACCTGCTGTTCCACATGCATGCCGGCATGTTCAACGTCGTCACAGTGCGGCCAATGGACGGAGGCCCGGCATGAGATACCTCGCCATCATTCTCGCCGCTGTGCTGCTGCCCTACGCCGCCGCGGCACAGCATGCTGGCCACAAGATGCCGGCGAAATCCGACGACCCGCATGCAGGGCACAAGATGCCGGCGAAGTCGGATGATCCGCACGCCGGCCATCGCATGGGCGCCGATCCGGACGCACCGCCGAAGGCGCCGCCGCCCGCCGACGCCCTGTCGGGGCCGGCGCACGCGGCCGACAAGGTGTTCGATCCGGCGACGATGCGGCAGGCCCGGGAGCAGCTGCGGGCCGAGCAGGGCGACATGCTCGCTTACAAGGTCATGATCGATGAGCTGGAGACGCGCATCCATCACGGCCGGGACGGCTACGGCTGGGACGCCCAGGCCTGGATCGGCGGCGACATCGACAAGCTGTGGATCGAGACCGAGGGCGAAGGAGCGTTCGACGAGAAGCCCGAACAGGTAGAAGTACAGGTCCTGTGGAACCGTGCCATCTCGCCCTGGTACGACGCGCGTGCCGGCATCCGGTACGACTTCCGACCCGACCCGGAGCGCGGCTACCTCGTGCTGGGGCTACAGGGCCTGGTGCCCTACATGTTCGAGGTCGACGCCGCCGCGTTCGTGTCGGAGAAGGGCGACGTGTCGGCCCGGATCGAAGCGGAATACGACCTTCTGCTGACCCAGCGGCTGATCCTGCAGCCGCGCGCCGAGGTCAACGTAGCCGTGCAGGACGTGCGTGAGCACGGCATCGGCGGCGGCGTGTCCGGCGCCGAGGTTGACTTGCGGCTGCGATACGAGTTTGCCCGCGAGTTCGCGCCCTACGTCGGCATCAGCTACGAGCGCAAGTTCGGTCAGACCGCCGACTTCGCCCGCGACGAGGGCGAGGATGTCGATGACGTGTTCTTCGTGATCGGAGTACGTGCCTGGTTTTGAGATATACGAGAGTGGAGACACGGTGCATCCACATCCAGGCACGGCTCGGCTGAGGAGGATGAGACATGCTCAGGCTATTCGCCATGCTTCTTCCGGCGATTGTGGTCGGCTTTCATGACATCTCGGACGCCGACGCCGATGTGACGTTGGAGTACGGTGCCGGTTACCGTGGTTGAGGAGGCATATGCTACGGCGCGAGCAGCAGGCGGTCGTTCTTACGTCCGGTTTCGGATCATCAACCATGGCCGCCAGGTCCTGCATCTGCGCGGCCTCAGTACTGATGTTGCACCGGGCTCGAAACTGCTTGCGGATGGCGCCACAGACAAGCCGGTTGGTCCTGACCCCAATTCTGGTCCGGTAGCTATGCGACCTCCCGGGCTGTTTGGCCCCGCCCCAGAATCTGGACCGCTTTACCTGAAAGTCTCCGGCTCCTCTGGTTACCCGGCTTGCAGCCAGACCTGATGGATCAAGGATATCGGCGTCCTGTCACCGACTGCGCTATCCCGTCTCACGTCACTGTACTCGATCAGCAAAGCTTCGACTTTTTTCCGGCCTCCTCGAGGGCATCGACCACCACTTGGCCGTGGCCGAATGCCGCACCCGCATCACCGGACAAAACCGGCTCCAAGTATCGACTACCGTCAGCACCCAGAGCCGACGGCCGTCGAACAACTTGTCAGACATCCAGTCCATCACCCACATCTGGGTCGGCCCGGTGGCATCGCTGCGGTCGTCGTACAGTTTTGCCATGACCCGGCGCTGCGGCGCCTGCAGCAGTATCTTCAGGCGTTTGCCATGCGCGCACTACGTCGCTGCATCACGCTTCGACATCGATCCTTCGCTCGATACTCGTGGCACGGGTCATCTTTCCTTCCAAAACCAACACAGAAAGAAGGATACGACGACATCCAGATCTCGGAACGGGATAGATCTCACCAACGAACCCTACGACATGCCTTGCTTGCCGCCGTCATCCGCCTCCAAGTGCCGGTCCAAGCTACTTGGCAGTCCCACCAACCGACAACGGACCCCGAGCTCGTTCAGCTCTTGCACAGCTTCAAGCGCCTTGACCATCGCCTTCTTGCGCGCCTCACGAGTGTAGATATTGTAGCGCCGCAACGCGTCGTAAGACTTCATCAAATACCCCTACTATCCGCCTTGCTGATAATACGGTGACAACGCAGGCGCCGGCCATCGCCACACACTACTCTTAACGACCTCCAATGCCTGTCGCTGAGGCAGTGCGCGCAGCCCACGCTCTCTATACGACCGACGTCGCTTCTCCCACATGCGTTTTTCAGCGACGCTGATCTCCAGACTGGCATCAAACGGGACGCGCATACCCAGTGCCAGTGATAAAAATCCATCTAGCTTGAACAAATCACCTTCCTTGTATTGATGGCGCGCCATCACAGAAGTCGGACCACATGCTCGGTAGTATTCCAGATACTCCTCGTAAATCCCGATCTTCGCCGGAAGGGCGTTTCTACACTCGCGCCAAAACCCGGTGTCACGGTTATCATTAAACGCGTAATGAAATGTAATGAAGTCAGCTGTAACATCCCATGCGTTACCCACGTCTAGGTTGTATCGTTGAACAACTTTTCTTGGCACATGAGGCGAGATAGATAACGCATACGCAAGGTCCACCGAAGCCCTGCAAGCGATAGCTAACGCTGTCGCTTCTAGCGGCTCAATGAACCCCGACGCATTACCGATCCCAACCACATTTCGATGCCAAAGCTCTTCGTACCTACCTGACCTAAATCGAATCAGCCGAACATCCTTGACCTTAGGGTGAGCTGCGCGAAACTCGGTAACCGCATCTTCATCCGCAATGCAAGCCGAAGCGAATACATAACCCAAGTTCGACACGTCCTCATGGTCTATCGTAAAACACCATCCACAATCAAAAGTGTCTACACAGGTATAGGGACGAAGAACATCCTTGTCTGACCGATACTCCACACTACCAACAACCGATCGATCACAAAACAGCCTATCGCTATACTCCCGGTAAACGACACCCATCTCGGCACCCAGAAGCACCGAGTTGAAACCCGAGCTGTCTATCCAGAGGTCGCTTTTCAAAGTCTCCCCATTACCCAATTCAACACCCGACAAGTAACCGTCTTCGCCGCGTATACCTCGCACCACGGCGGCATCTAGGAAATCGCATCCGAACTCCTCAGCCTTCTGCAACAAGAAGTCAACGAACTTACGGTTCTCTATGTGATAGGCATGGTCCAACCTCATACCCAACCGCCCGTCAACCTCCTGAAACACTGGACTACGATCCATTTCCAAGGCGGCCGTTAGCTCATTAGTACAGCTCATATCATCAAAACAATAGAATCCAGGCTCTCTCAGATCGGGCGAAGGACGCAGACTAAACTGCTCTTGAAACGGGTAACTAAACGCGGGTCTCTTACCCCATTTAAAACGCAAACCCAACTTCCAAGTAGGCTTCACCTTCCGATAGAATTCCCCATAAGGTATCTCCAAAAAATTGTGAAGAAAATTGGGCAAATTCGGTTGAGTTGACTCCCCCACCCCGATAACCGGTATATCGCTATCAAAAACAACTCTGACCGTTATGTGCGGGTTAACTTTCTTGACAGCCAGAGCCGCCAGAAGGCCAGCCGACCCCGCTCCGACCACCGTCACGCTCTCCACTCTCCGTCCGTCCATCAAGATTCCCCCTTAGGCGGCGACACACGCCCTAAGACTATCGATTACTCTTTTTGCTTCTCCTCTCACGTTCCTTGTACTCAGCCTTCGCATGCCATCCAGCCGGAAGTTCCGTCTTTCTTAGGTGGAGAAACGTGTCCTTGTCCGGAATGTGGCAGTCATCAACGTTTTTCTCGTGCTTCTTACAGTCCGGTAGATTATGCGTTTGAGGCTTGGCCGGCATAGCTGACACAGAAGAACCCGCCACGGCATTGGCCGGCAGCGTAAGAAAAATGATGATCAACCCCACCTTAAGTTTCGTCACCTTGAACCTTCCTTTCTTGACAGGCACAGTTTAGAAGTCCTGCGCCACGAAACCCACTACGACCCAACGGCAGTCGCCGACACCGGACCATCGGTTTCTGCTGTCGAAGATGTCTTAACCCCACTGAACCAGGGGTACAGTGCCGGAAGAACCAGCAGTGTCAGTAGAGTCGACGATGCAAGTCCGCCGACCACCACGGTCGCAAGCGGGCGCTGGACTTCCGATCCAATACCGGAAGACAGAAGTAACGGTATTAACCCTAAACTCGCCACCGTCGCTGTCATCAACACCGGCCGAAGTCGCAACATCGCGCCCGTTATAACGGCATCTCTGACGATCATACCATCGCTCACGAGTCGGTTGAAATACGACACCATCACCACGCCATTAAGCACTGCCACTCCGAAAAGGGCTATGAAACCCACGGAAGAAGGAACACTTAGAAACTGCCCGGTGAAGGCCAATGCAAAAATACCTCCAATAAGAGCAAAGGGCACATTCAGCATGATGAGTGCGGCATTCAGAAACGAACCAAAAGACATGTAGAGCAACGCGAAAATAAGCCCGAGACATACGGGAACGACGATCATCAAGGTCTTTTGTGCTCGTTGCTGATTTTCAAATTGGCCGCCCCAAGTCAAAAAATATCCAGGTGGAAGAGTGACATCTCTCGCGATCAAACGTTGCGCCTCCTGCACGAATCCACCCATGTCGCGCCCGCGGACATTCGCTTGTATGACAACTCTGCGCTGAGCATCCTCGCGACTCACCGTCGGCGGACCCTCAACAATTTCGATGTCTGCTACCTGCGACAACGGAACCCGAACGCCAGACTCGTCTGCTATCCAAAGCCGTCCAATGGAGATCGGATCGCTCCGGTACTGTTGCGCTATACGAAGATACACATCGAAACGTCTTTGACCTTCGATCACTTCCGTGACTACGTCACCGCCCACAGCGACATCAACAGCCTCCATGACTGTTGCAACGTTGAGTCCGTACCGCGCTAGTGCATCACGGCGCGCTTTGATCACAAGCTGTGCCTCGCCGCTGACCTGTTCCGTCTGCACATCTGCCGCACCTGGGACGGTTCGAACCACTCCTTCAATTTGCTTTCCCACGCGTTCCAGGACATCAAGGTCCTCTCCGAACAGTTTGATCGCTATTTGAGCCCTGACGCCCGACAGCAGTTCATCGACACGAGTGGCAATGGGCTGAGAAAAGTTCAAGAGAACGCCTGGATGCTGTCCTAGGTCATCTTGAAGGACTTCTATCAGCGACTGCCGACTCTTGGCTGTGGTCCACTCACTTTGAGGCAGGAGCCCAATGTTTATCTCGGCGTTCGAAATCGGCTCAGGATCTCCGCCCAGTTCGGGCCGACCGATCTGGCTGAACGCATAGGTTACCTCCGGGTACTTCTGAAGCTTACGCTCGAGCCGAGAAGCGATTGCCTTTGACTCTTCTATCGAAATACTAGGATTCATGGTGACGCGCACAGCCATGGTACCCTCGTCCAATTCTGGAACGAACTCGGTCCCCAAAAACGGAATTGTCGCAATTGACGCCACCAGAGAGACAACAGCGACTACGATCACCACCATTCTTCTCCGAAGTGCAAATTCGAGGCACGGCCGATAGATGGTTTTTAAAGTTCGCACAACGACACTATCTCGTTCATCCACCGTCGCTGGCAGAATCAGTGAACAAAGAACCGGGACAAGTGTTAGCGCAACCAAGAGAGAACCAAGCATCGCAAAGGCGACCGTGAAGGCCATTGGCTTGAAGAGCTTTCCTTCCACACCCTCCAAGGTGAAGAGCGGTAAGAACACCACGATGATGATCATGACAGCGAAGAAAACGGGTTGCCCAACCTCCTTGCATGCCGCTGCGACTCGGCTTGACAGTGTCTCTTTCCGACGGTTCGGCTCGCCAAGATGGCGCATAACGTTTTCGACGACGACGATGGAGCCGTCGACCATCATGCCAATACCGATCGCGATACCGCCGAGTGACTGCAGGTTGGCGGACAGGTCGAACCAGCGCATCATTATGAACGTCACCAGTATCGAGACGGGAATTGACGTGACGACCACCAGGGCTGACCGCACGTTCCAGAGGAATATCGCCAAGACAATTGCGATTAGTACAGCGGCTTCGACCAGCGCGTTTCGGACGGTTTGAACGGCCTTGTCTACTAGATCCGCCTGATCATAAACGGGCACAATTCGGACATCACTTGGTAGTGAACCCTGGAGTTCGGAAACCTTCGTCTTCACCCCATCTATGACGGATTTGGTGTTCGCCCCCTTGAGCTGTAGGACGATGCCCATGACGACCTCTCCGGTGCCGTTCATCGTCACCGCCCCTTGCCGTATTTCAGGGCCATAAGCAACGTCTGCCACGTCCCTGATATATACAGGCGTTCCATCAATCGATTTGAGAACGATACGCTGTAGATCTCCTACTCCGGCTTCACCTCCCCGTATAAGGCCTTCACCGCGTACAACAAGCTGCTCCTGCTTGCCTTCTATGTACCACCCGCCCGCATTGCGGTTGTTTGCTTCGATAGCCTCACGAACGTTTTGCAGTGACAGCCCATACTTGAAGAGCGCGCTCGGCTCGACATTAACCTGGTACTGCCTAACATCGCCTCCATAGCTAAGAGCATCCGTTACGCCTGGCACCGTACGCAGTTGGTACTTCACGAACCAGTCATTGATTGTACGTAACTCCATGGAGTTACGCTCGTCGCTGGTAAGTATGTACTTATATATTTGCCCTAACCCCGTCGTGATAGGGCCCATCTCGGGATCCCCAAGCCCCTGAGGAATGCGTTCTCGGGCTACCTGAAGTCGCTCCAGCACCAGTTGCCGAGCAAAATAGATATCGACATTCTCTTCGAAAACGATTGTGACGACCGATAGCCCGGTCTTTGATATTGAGCGAACATCAGTTACTTCCGGAAGTCCGTTCATGACGGACTCAATCGGAAATGTGATCAGCTGTTCGACTTCGACCGCAGCCAAGCCCGGCGCAGCAGTATTTATCTGCACTTGGGTCGAGGTAACGTCGGGAAACGCTTCCACGTTGAGTCTGAAGGTGGATACGAGGCCGTATCCCACTAGCGCAAGACCTAGAAGAAGAACAACAAATCGTTGACGCAGAGATAACGCAATGATGCTGTTAATCATTTTCGCATCCCTTTAGCCAAGTGAGTATTAGTTCCGAAACCGTTAGTGTCCATGACCAGCCTCAAAGCCGGATTTCTCCGCTTCGGACTTCAGAATGAAGCTGCCGTCAGTCACCACGATCTCGCCTGACTTTACGCCCTTGAGTATCTCGACATTTGAACCGGACAGGAGCCCCAGTTGCACTTCACGTTTTTCGAATATTCCGGGCGTCTCTTGAACGAAAACGATACTCCGTCCGTCAGCTCTACGGATCGCACTAGTCGGAACCGCCGTGCTGGCCGTGCGCTGATCTACGACGACCTCGGCAGTGATAAACATGCCGGGTCTCAACGCGCGGTCCTCGTTCGGAACTTCGATGCGCGCGCGCAGTGTCCTACTCGCCTCTTCTACGACGGCGGATAGCCACGTCACTTTCCCCTCGAACTTGCGATCAGGATACGCTTTGGTAACGATGCTAGCTCTCTGCCCGACTTCCACGGATCTGAAGTCGCCTTCGTAGATGTTCACGATGACCCAAATCACCGATAGGTCAGCGATTTGATATATAGGCCGCTCGCCATCGACCACCTGCCCTTTGGTTATATGCTTCTCAATGACGGTTCCGCCAATCGGGGCACGCACTGTGTGCCTCGTGTAGGGTTTATGCTCGCCATTAGTTAAAGAGCGCAACTCTGCTCTCGAAAGACCGAGGGCCCTGAGTTTATGTTCGGCAGTGCGCTCGGTTATGCTTGCCTCGGCAAGTTTCGAACGCGCATCGAGATACTCTTCCTCCGGCGCGATCTTCTTTTTCCACAGCCGCTCGGACCGCTCGAAGTTAGCTTTGGCGAGCTCCTTTCGTTCACGTGCGGCGATCCAGTCAGCTTTGGCATCAGCGAGCTCTCGACTGTCCAGAGTGGCAAGCAGATCTCCCTGTTGGAGTTCTGCACCAAGGAGCGCGTGTACCTCTCTCGCAATTCCGGCCACGGCCGGAACAACCTCCACGAGACGATCCCGATTTGCTGTTACTTCGCCGACGAGATTGAGTCGGTTCTCTACAGTGGCTGGACTTGCGGCCACCGTCTTGATCTCTGCTAGTGCCACTTGGGCCTCAGTGAGTTCGATCTTATCGGAGTCATGATCGTCAACGGGTTCGGTCTTGTGTGTGTCGTCGTCACCATGATCGTCATTGGTGCCCTCGTTGTTAGGGTGGGACTCACTGGCCTCGAGCTGTAGCGCCAGTCTGGCGGTGGCCAGGCCGGCCGCAACCGCAACCAATATGCCCGTCGCTACCACGAGTATGAGAATTCTGCCCGAGATCATGACAATACCCTTTTCACTACAACCTACAGCCCGGATCGACGACGGGCTCTCCGGTGATCCTCTCCATGCCAATCCTGGCAGTGTGGTAATCCGCTAAGGACTCGATGTAGTCGGCACGAGCGTCGAAAAGGGTCCTTTGAGCGTCGAGTACATCAAGGAGCCCCAGACGCCCCTCGGCGTAGCTTGCCTGAGCCGCTTCGTATGTCGTTCCTGCGGCTGGAAGGATGTCGTCCTGCAGCGTCAATGCGGCCTCGTAGGCCGAGCGCATCGTGGCGTGAAGGGCGAACGTTTCTTGCCTTAATCTAAGGCGCGTATCTCGTTTTACCGCACCGCCCTGCTCAACCCGGTCTGAGGCTTCTAACACGCCCCCCGGATTCAACCCGAAGACCGGGATCGGTATCGAAAAGCCAGCCACTAGTGCGCTTTCGTCGGTGTCAAAATACCTCCGAATGCCGGCGGAAAGCGTGATGTCGGGAATCTGATTGGCACGCTCCAGTCGCAACGACTGTTCTCGTAGCGTTTGTGTCGCCCGCGCTTTTCCTAGTTCTGCACCTTTTTCCAGTCGTGATAGGACCGCCTCCAGCGGTGGCGGGGGCGCAAGATTGTCCAAGTCGGCCACCACCTGACCGACCGACCTCTCGTCTTGTCCCCAGGTGGACGCCAGGCGAGAGCGCGCCGCAGCAAGCTCGCTCTGCGCCTGTCTCAGTGCGAGCGTCGCGCTACTTGCTTCTACATTAGCTCGTGTCTGTTCGATCGGTGTAACCCTGCCTGCAGTGACGCGCTCTTTAACTGTCTCGACCACCGTCAACGCAAGCTGTAGTTGGCGTTGACGCAGCTCTACCTTCATCTGTGCATTGGCCACCGCGTAGAACATTGCGCTCGCCTCTGCGTAGGTTTGAAGGCGTTGTTCTTCATACTCCCAACCGGCAATGTCCCGCACCGCCATTGCGACACCCCGCCGCTTGGTTCGCTTGGCGCCGAGTTCCACAAGTTGGCTTAATTGAATCGTCGCCTCCGCGCCGCGCAATCCGCTGAGTTCGTCAGTCCCGCCAAAATTTTCTAGCTCTAGATCGACATCGGGATTGGGGAACAAATTCGACTGCAGCACACGCCCGCGAAGAGCACTGACCTCCCATGAGCGCACAGCAAGGGCCGGATCATTTGCAAATGCTAGCTGGAGCACCTTGCATACCCCGAGTTGCTGAAGAGAACCGTCTTCGGATGTCGGTCGATCTTGTTCTTGGCCGACCTTGTAGGCAGGAATTCCTGCGCCCAGTGGTCGTTGCGTCGGGTAACCTGTCGGCTCCGCGGCACCAGAATCGGCGGTCCAGAGGAAGGCGACAAGTACTCCGGCGCACGCGAATGCACACCGTTGGAACATCTTTTCATTCTCCGAAGTAAAGATGCGGTAACGCCGAAAGCGACTGCGATCGCCGACCAACGCACTTCGACGCACCGCACCAGCGCGAGATGCTGGCGCGAGTATCAGTATCAGATGAGGAGAACGACGGCGCGACGCGCCTTTAACGCGATATCGGGGATTTCCTGGGAGGCGTATGGCCGCGGGGCAGCCTTGCACACCGCGGCAAGCTGAGTCACACCGCTTCGTAACGGAACCGGTGGTGCTACGGGCGGTGGAGCGTCGACCGATTTTCTTGGTGCAGGACCCTGAAAATGCTGGACCTCTACATCTTGGCAGAGGCCGACCGCATTAATGGCAGGGCCTTCTCCCACCAATGTGGTCGTCTCGTCACCATTGCCGCTGGCGTTCACCAGGAGACCAACAGTCGACGAGACACTGGTAGCTACGGAAAGTTGCCCGAAACTGTCATGGCTGCCGCCACCTGAGCAAAGCAGAAAAATGCCAGCAGCCAATGCCGGCACTGACGACAGGTAGGCGACTGCCGAGAAAAGGGCAACGATCTTTTTACCCAACACGTATGGAGCCCCAAGGTTCAGCAACGAGAATCGGTCATTCGATGCTGTCATTTAGCAGCTCTCGGACCCTCTGTCGAGTGCGGTTTAATGTCGCAGACCTGTGCACGCCGTGGCATTTGTCCGCTCTGTTGCCTAGGCAATACGTTCGCATGACCCGCTGTTGCGGAAAACGCACATATGTATCTTGAACGTACTTGAAACGCTATACTGTTGCGGATGTGAGAGGTTGATGTTCTGGGTTGGCCGCACTCTGGATACTCGCGAAAACATGTTAGATTTTCTCCAAGTAAGTCGACCAAGATGATCCCCATGACCGATTGGCCGATTTCAGCCTGTAGCACGAAGCCGCATCTAGAGCACGTGACGCCGCGGTTCCAAGCATTTGTACGGCGTCATCTAGCCTAAACAGTTACCAGCGTGCTCAAGAATCTTCTGTACGAAGTTGAACTGCACCTGTATCGTGTTAGGCGAGAGGAGAGCGTTACGCATACGCGTCTTCGGATCATCTAGAGACACGGCAAAAGCCCGCCCAGGATGAACAGTGGATCTGTCCCACTTCAATGGCTGGTCATCACCAACACAATCATATCGACCCAACCGCCGGAGACCGTCGGGTCGTAGCGGCAATCGCGGTCAATCTAACTCTAACTTTCGTCCAAGTTGTGGGCGGCGCCCTGGCCGGAAGCTTAGCGCTAATCGCAGATGCGTTGCATAACTTCTCCGACGCTGTTGCGCTTATTATTGCCTACGCGGCGCGCAAGATCTCGCGAAGGGACGCGGACGGCTCGATGACGTTCGGCTATGGTCGGATCGAGGTCGTTGCAGCATTGATCAACTATACGACGTTGATCGTTCTAGGGCTCTATCTGGTTTATGAAGCGATTTTGCGATTCATCCAGCCGCAGGGCGTGGACGGGTGGCTGGTTGTTGCAATCGCCGGTGTTGCACTCGTTGTCGACGTCATAACGGCCGCATTGACGTTCGTGTTATCGAAGTCGAGCATGAACATTCGTGCGGCATTTCTTCATAATGTGGCGGACGCACTGGGTTCGGTAGCGGTGATCATAGCTGGGACATTGATAATCTTGTTCGATTGGCGGCTAATCGATCCGCTCGTCACACTCCTGATTGCGATTTACATCCTTTGGATGGCGTTCTCAGAAATTGGCTCTGCTATTCGTATCCTTATGCTAGGCAGTCCAAAGAACGTCGATACATGCGACGTAATGGATTCTGTACGCTCGATAGACGGCGTCACCTCTGTTCATCATGCACATTTCTGGTTAATGGAGGAACGGGCGAGTGCTTTCGATGCGCACCTTGTTATCGATGAAGGTGCGTGGAGCCGAGCTGATGCCATTAAAGAGATGGTGCGCACAAAGCTTCGGGAGGGTTTTGGAATCGAGCATACGACTCTGGAACTTGAATGTACGTTTCACACATGTGACGATCCCATAGTTATAGGTCATCGTCGCATCACAGATAATGGCGCCAGCCGACATCATGAAGACGAAAGTTTATGATGTAGTACATCTGCGCACGGCAATGGTTGTAGCGCTGACCAAAGCAGTTTGATTTTTCCAGGAGCTTGCAGCTCCCGCGCCGGATGGACCGCTCCGACATCCACTGAGCCAACGCGGCACACCTTATTTCGCGCATCCTGTTCGCACCTGTCATTCCTTGCCTACTTTGTCAGGTTTCTGTCATCGGACATCTCTAAGACGTGACCGGCAAGATCGACAATGATGCAGCGCACCCTGTCGTCGATCGACGAATAGATGACTTGCTTGCCGCACTTTTCGGCACGCAGCACGCGGCTCGCGCGCAGTAGGCGCAGATGGTGGCTGACCAATGACCGCGGAATGCCGACGCGCGTCGCGATTTCGCCGACCGCGCCCGGATGCCTGAGGCAGGCAAGCAGTATGCGCAGCCGCGTGGGCTCGCCCATCATGCGCAGTATCTCAGCAGCTTCAATGATTTGAGCGTCCGCGAGGTCAGGAACGGATTCGATGACTTGCTTCATAGCAATAGGTATTGGTACGTTTGCGCGACGCTCATGGCAATAGACATTCACATGTTTGCACGAGAGCCTACCATGGACTGTGGTTTGAGAGAATCGGGCATGTCTTGCCCGGCGTCGTAAACGCGAACGGCGAGGCCGCTTATCAACATCACAGGGTCGTTCGCCGTAGGCCATGCGCCGGTTCGGATGGTGGATCGGCGCTGATACAGGCCAGCAGCAAGCGTCATGGCGTGGAGCTGTCGCTCGCAGGCAACCAGCCGAGAGGTACTGTCATGGATACGCCCGTACCGAAGAAAGCGGTCGACGACAGATGGGCCCGCACCAAAGATCGCCTTGCTATCGCGATGGTGGTCGTCGTCTTGCTGATTCTCGGGTTCTTGATGGTCGACGGCGCGGTGATGAATTTTCAGTGCAGCTTCTGGGACTTCATAACGTTTGAGTGCAACCGATGGGATGCGGGTTTCAAGCGCTGGGAATAGTCCGGGCTCGCTGGCGGACGTGCACGGCGCCGCCATCTCGACCTACAGACTACGATTGTTAAGAGGTTTGCGTTATGCTTCGGTACCAGGTCGGCGGCATGGATTGCGGCGCTTGCGCGTCGAAGATCGAGCGGGCGCTCAGAGACCTGCCCGGTGTGAGCGACGTTAGGGTTTCGATTGCCTCGCAGGTGCTGTCGCTTGCGACGACCGATGCCGCAAGCCAGGCGGACGTCGAACTCGCCGTGAGCCAGCTTGGCTATCAGCTCTTCCCTCTGGGCATGAAACCGAGCAGCGACGGCGACACAAAGCTACCGGGTGGGCATGGCCACCTCGCACCTGGATACAGGCGTGCCCTGTGGATCGTCGTCACGCTGAATGTCGGCTATGGCGCGGTTGAAATGGTTGCCGGGTTCTACGCCGGCTCGCAGGCACTGAAGGCGGATGCCCTCGACTTCATCGGCGATGGGCTGATCACGTTCTTGGGACTCCTCGCCATCGGCTGGAGCCTGGCGTGGCGAGCACGATCGGCGCTGCTGCAAGGGGTCTTCCTGGGAATGCTCGGCTGTGGCGTTCTTGCCAGCACGGCCTATCGCGTACTGCTCCTGAGCGTTCCGACTGCCGAACTCATGGGCCTTTTTGGAGCGATCGCGCTGGTCGTCAACATCGTTGCGGCGCTGGTGCTGATTCCACACCGGTCAGGCGACGCGAACGTTCGGGCTGTATGGCTGTTCAGCCGCAACGATGCCATCGGCAACGTAGCGGTGGTCGCGGCGGCGGGGCTGGTCTACTGGACCGCCACGCCGTGGCCGGACCTTGTCGTGGCCGTCCTCATTGCCGGCCTGTTCCTGCATTCGGCCTGGCGAATCGTATCAGACGCTCGAAACGACCTTGCTGAAGCGTGAGCTCAACGTTCGATTTGATCTCGGTCAACGTCGACGCTTTCGAGAAGACATAGGATACGGTAGCAACGGATGGAGGTATCCATGCGCACGTCGATTTACGCTCTGGTTGCAGCAACAGGACTCGCGATCGCGGCCGCGGCTTCCGCTCAGTCGTCCCAAACGACACCTGGCCAACAGATGCGGGGCGCGATGATGCAAGGCATGGGCCCGGGCATGATGCGCGGGTCCGGTATGATGATGCAGATGCCGATGACGCAAGGCATGGGCTCCGGGCAGATGATGGGTATGGGACCCATGATGCACGGCGCAGGTCAGTTCGTCGAAGGCCGCATTGCCTTCCTGAAGGCGGAACTGCGCGTCACAGGGCAGCAGGAGCAGGCGTGGAACCGCTATGCCGAAGCCATGCGAGGGTCCGCCTCGGCGATGAAATCCATGCACGAGCAAATGATGTCCGGCGACGGGATGACTACGTCCCTTCCAGATCGCTTGCGGCGGCACGAGCAGATGATGTCCATGCGACTACAAGCGCTGAAAGACTTCAGGGCCGCGGCATTGCCGCTCTACGAAGCCCTCAGTCCAAAGCAGCAGCGGATCGCCGACAATCTGATGGGGATGATGTGAAAGCCGCCGCGACGATCGCTGCGGTGTTGCTGCCCGAGAGCGTGCATGCACAACCCACGCAGTCCTGGCCGATGCACGACGGATGGTACTGGTGGATGCCGTTCCACGGCCTTTTTCCGCTGTTGACAGTTGCGGTCGTCGTGGTCGGCATCGTCTTCTTGATCCGTTACCTTTGGCACGGCAGCGCAAATCCTCGCGCGACGTCTGGCCGATCGGCAGCTATCGATCAGCTTGATGGAAGATATGCGCGGGGCGAGATTGACAGGGACGAATACCTGCAACGCAAGCGCGACCTGGTTGGGGAATAGTCTCGAGATCGATGAGTGGTCTCGGCGATACCATATGACGTGAGCCCCGAGTTTCATCCAGTTGTGGGTAGAGCCCTTTGATCATTTGAGGTGAGACCGATCTTTGGATCACCCGGGGCTGGAGTTTCCGGGCTTGGTCACGACAGCGGGCCGGTTGCGCCGTCGGGATTCATCAGTGCGATCGGGGCCTTGTATCCGATCGCGCCATGCGGTCGATCCTCGTTGTAGTACCTGCGCCAGCCTCCAACTTTTCCCGCGCATCGGCAAGGCTCAGGAACCAGTGGGTGTTCAGGCACTCCGCCCGGAAGCGCCCGTTGAAGGCCTCGATGAACGCGTTATCCGGCATGTTTGCGTCGGTGGCTCGTTCCTTGGATTGACCTGGGCGGTTACGCTCGGTTGATCCGGGCCTCGGGGCACCGGGAGCACGCAAGTGCGGGCAGGCCGTCGTACTGACATGAGCTGCGAGCTCGAGGTCGTTATCTGGCCGCCCCTGCGACTAGCCCGGATGCGCTGCGAGCGCGGATCCGTAACTGTCGTGTCGCCCGCAGGCTCCCTCGACTGCCACCAGGAGAGGAGGAAGCCATGCGGATCGTCGGCATGGACATTCACCGCGTCGCGGCAGAGGTCGTGGGTAAGCGCTGTTCTGCCGCCACGTAGCGTGCTGGTCGCTGATGGCTGAGTCTTGCGATCCAATTGATGGGATCGCTGCATGCAAGATTTCGCAACGATTGAGGCAACGAACGCGGGACCGGTCCGTCGGGTTGAGTTGTTGTGTGGGCCGGCGCGGCGGCGGACCTACAGCGATGTCGAGAAGGCCAGCCTGGTCGCCAAGTCGCTGCGGCCTGGCTTCTCGGCGGCGGGGGTGGCCCGTCGTGCCGGTGTGCACCCACAACTGTTGTACACGTGGCGGCGCCAGGCGCGCGATGGCCGGTTGGCGCTGCCGGCGGACGACGTGGCGATGTTCGCCGCGGTGGTGGCGGTGCCGGAACCCGACGCACCGGTCGATGTCGACACGCCGACTTGCGAGGCGGCCGACGACGTCGTGATCGAGCTCGGCGA
The DNA here is from genome assembly GCA_040223615.1 of Alphaproteobacteria bacterium. Classification (GTDB taxonomy): domain Bacteria; phylum Pseudomonadota; class Alphaproteobacteria; genus JAVKFY01. Next base: position 17,986 of record JAVKFY010000046.1, on the reverse strand, counting down.
CCTGCGGCTTCGGATCGGCACCGGCGTGCCGGCGGACCGGGTTGCCGCGTTGGTGGCAGCGCTGCGGGAACGGCGATGATCCTGCCGGGCGGGCCGCTGCGGGTCTACGTGGCGACGCAGCCGGTGGACTTCCGCAAGGGCATGGATGGATTGGCAGCGCTGGCGCAGACGCAACTGCGGCTCGACCCGTTCTCGGGCGTGGTGCTGGTGTTCCGCGCCAAGCGCGCCGACCGGGTGAAGATGCTGCTATGGGACGGCTCCGGGGTAGTGCTGATCTCGAAGCGGCTAGAGCAGGGCAAGTTCGCCTGGCCGTCGGTGCGCGACGGGGTGATGCGACTGTCGTCGGGACAGCTTGCGGCGTTGTTCGAAGGGCTCGACTGGCGTCGGGTGCACGCGCAACGGATCCGGCGGCCGACGACCGCCGGATAGCCTGCGGCGAAGTGACTCAATCATTGGCGATGACGCGCGCCCTCACGCCGCCGGTGTGATTCACTGGTGACGTGAGCGATGCCGAGCCTGCCGGCGACGTCTCGAAGCTGCCGCAAGACCCGGCGGCATTGACGGCGCTGCTGCTCGCCGAGCGCCAGCTGCGCCGCGAGCTGAGCGACGAGGTGGCCCGGCTGTCGGCGATCGTCGCGGCGTTCAGGCGGGCGCTGTTCGGCCGGCGCTCGGAGAAGCTCGACCCGGACCAGCTGGAGCTGGCTCTTGAGGATATCGAGCAGGAGATCGCGGCACAGCACGCTGAGCGGGATGCCGGCGACGCAACACTGAAGGCGACGCGATTGGCGCACCGGCGCGCCAATCGCGGCGCGTTGCCGAAGCACCTCCCGCGTACCGAGATCGTGGTCGAGCCGGACAGCCTGGCCTGCGGCTGCTGCGGCGGGACACTACATGCCATCGGCGAAGACGTGTCCGAGCGGCTCGACGTGATCCCGGCGCAGTTCCAGGTTCTCGTCACGCGCCGGCCGAAGTACGCCTGCCGGCGCTGCGCCGAAGGCGTGGTGCAGGCGCCGGCACCGGAACGGCTGGTCGCCGGCGGCCTGCCGACCGAAGCGATGGTCGCGCATGTGCTGGTCGGCAAATACGCCGATCACCTGCCGCTCTACCGCCAGGTGCAGGCCTATGCTCGCCAGGGACTGGCGCTGGACCGCTCGACGCTGGCCGACTGGGTCGGCCATGCCGCGCGCGAGCTGCGCCCGGTGCACGCCCGGCTGGTGGAGGTCCTGAAGACCTCGCCGATCCTGTTCATGGATGAGACCCGCGCTCCGGTGCTCGATCCCGGCCGCGGCCGCACCAAGACCGGATGGCTGTGGGCCATGGCCCGCGATCACCGCCCCTGGGGCGGCGCCGATCCGCCGGCGGTCGCCTACCTCTACGCCGAGGGGCGCGGTGCCGAGTATGCCGCCGCCCATCTCGACGGCTTCAATGGCGTGCTGCAGGTGGATGGCTATGCCGCCTACCGCGGTCTGGCCGATCCGAAGCGCGGCGCTGCCGCTGTCACGCTGGCCTACTGCTGGTCGCACTGCCGAAGGAAGTTCTACGACATCGCCGAGGACGGCGACGCGCCGATCGCCGAAGAGGCGCTGCAAAGGATCGGCAGGCTCTACGCCGTCGAGGCCGACATCCGCGGTGCCAACCCAGAAGTACGGCAAGCGCTGCGGCAGGTCTGCTCGAAGCCGATCGTCGACGAGCTCCGTCCCAGGCTCGAAGCGCAACTCACCCGCGTCTCCGCCCGATCGCGCATCGCCGAGGCGATCCGCTACGCGTTGAAGCACTGGACCGGGCTGCTGCGGGTCCTCGAAGACGGTCGCGTCGAGCTCGACACCAACACCGTCGAACGCGCCATCCGGCCGATCGCGCTTAACCGCAAGAACGCACTGTTCGCCGGCTCCGACAGCGGCGCCGAACACTGGGCTGTCATCGCCTCCCTGGTCGAGACCTGCAAACTCAACCGGGTCGACACACACGCCTACCTGACCGATGTCCTCGAACGCCTCGTCGACGGCCACCTGCAGAGCCGTATCGACGACCTCATGCCATGGGCCTACGCCTCCGCCCCAGTGTGAGCGGGACGTCGCTTACGGTCGTGGCGCTGATGGACGGAGAACTCGCGAAGCTAGGCCGTACCCCCATGCGCCGCGCTGAACTCGAGGCCTTCGCCAGCGAGCACCTGACACATGACGATCACGTGGTCATCGAGGCGACCGGCAACGCCACTGCGGTTGTGGAGGTATTGGCACCATTCGTGGACCGAGTCGTGATCGCCAATCCGAAGCAGGTGCGCATGATCGCGCATGCCAAGACCAAGACCGATGCGATCGACGCAGCCGTGCTCGCGAAGCTCTACGCGACCGGCTTCCTACCCGAGGTCTGGATGCCGGATCAGCGCACCCTTGCGCTCCGCCGGCAGGCGGCGCGCCGGACCCAACTGGTGCGCCAGCGGGTCCGCCTGAAGAACCTGATCCAGTCGATCCTGCACACGCATCTGGTGCCACCATGCCCGCATGGGAATCTCGTCGGCATCGGCGGCCGGAAGTGGATCGCAAAGCAGGTGGTGCCGGAAGACGAACGGGAAGCCATCGCGAGGCATTTGGCGCAGATCGACATGATCGAAGCCTCGTTGAAGACCGTCGAGGCCGACATCGCCCGCCAGGCCATGACGGATCCGACCATCCGCCGTCTGATGACGTTGCCGGGTGTCGACATGACCGTGGCCGCCAGCGTCGCCGCAGCTGTCGGAGACATCCGGCGCTTTCCCGGTCCCCGCAAACTGGTCGGCTATCTCGGGCTGAACCCAAGCGTACGCCAGTCCGGCGAGGGTCCGGCCTATCATGGCCGGATCAGCAAGCAGGGCCGCGGCCAGGCGCGCGGCATGCTGGTTGAAGCCGCCTGGGCCGCGGCCAGGTCTCCAGGTCCACTTCGCGCCTTCTTCCGTCGGATCGCCGCGAAGCGCGGACAGCACATCGCGGCCGTCGCGACAGCACGGAAGCTGGCCATGATCGTCTGGCACATGCTCACGACGGGCACCGACTACATCTGGGTCCGCCCTGCGCTCCTGGCACGTAAGTTCCGCAGCATCGAACTGCGCGCCGGCCTGCCACCCGAGCATGCGCGGCGTGGCATCGCCTACGACTACAACATCCCGGAGAGGCGAGCCGCCGAGCGGGCCAGAACGGAGGAAGCGGAGCGCGACTACGCGCGCTTCACCTCCCGATGGCGAGCCACGCCGGGACGCGCAAGCAAGCAGGCCGCTACGAAGACGGCGACGGCAACATAAAGGGCTTGTCTATTACATCCGTGTCCGTCGGCTTGCCAGGCCGCGAGAAGTCGAGCTCGACGCCATGTTGGTAGGCCCACAGGTCCAGGTCGCGCGACACGAACTCGCTGCCCTGGTCGACCCGGATCGTCTTCGGGTAGCCGAGCTCGCTGCAGACCCGTTCCAGCGTCGCCACCACGTCCTCCCCGCGGTAGCTGAACCGTGGGTCGAGCGCCGGCACGTAGCGCGAGAAGATGTCGACGATGGTCAGCACGCGCAGTCGGCGTCCCGTTGCAAGCTGGTCATGCACGAAGTCCATGGCCCACGTTTCGTTCGCGCGCACCGCGTCCATGCGGTCCTCGCGCAGCTTGGCCTTGACCCGGCGCCGCGGAGTCTTGTTGCGCAGCTGAAGGCCTAACTCATTGTAGATGCGCCGAGTCTTCTTCAGGTTGATCATCCAACCCTCCCGCCGCAGCAGCACGTGCACGCGCCGATACCCGTAGCGCACGCGCGTCTCACAGATCTCCTTGATCCTGGATTCCAAACCGGCCTGCCTGGGTCGACGCGAGCGGTAGTGGTAGGTCGACGTGTCCACGAGGAACACCCGGCAGGCCCGCCGGATCGACACGTCCCACGTCGCCCGCACTTCGTCGACAAGCTTGCGCTTGCGGGCAGGGTGAGCGCCGACGCGCCACCGGTTCAAGCGGCGGCGCGAACGAGCTTTCGTTTGAGGGCGTCCTGCAGCATCTCCTTGTCCAGGCTCAGGTCGGCCACGATCCGCTTCAGCCGGCTGTTCTCGTCCTCGAGCTGCTTCAGCCGCCGCATCTCGGTCGGCAGCAGCCCGTCGTACTTCTTCTTCCAGTTGAAGTAGGTCGCCTGGCTGATCCCGGCCCTGCGGCAGATCTCCGCCACCGGAACACCGTCAGCACCCTGCTTCAGGATGAACGCCTTCTGGGCGTCCGAAAATCGCGATGCCTTCATCGTCCTCCGCTCCTCCCGGCCAAGGGAAATCACCGCGGAAAACTCTAGCTCCAAGCGATCCAGTTTCCTGGGCTCACATCACGACCTCCCATGAAGCTCCAGAAGTTGCGCTGAAACGAATGATCGGCGAACATCACCGGATTTCACTGCGGTCGTGTTCAAAGTCAATCAGAGTTTTCAATGAGTGACTTGTCCATCACGCAACTTGGGCACGAGGCGTTCAAACATGGACCCGAAACCGAGCGGTCAACAAGGAACATAGCTGCTGCGGCAGCGACAACTCCTAGGGCGTAGCGGGTCAGAGACCAGCGTTAAGCGGTGTGCCTCTGTTCATCTTTCAGCTTTCACGATCGGCCGACGAGCCCACCAGAAGGCCGCGAGCGGAATGAGAATCCACTGCAGGAACGGCGACAGTCCGACTCCTATCAGCGGGATCACGGGCATTAAATCGCTGTAGGCCCATGTTCCACGGACGGTCGTGTTCAGCCACTCGCTGAAGATCGTGTAGCCGACCCCGATACCGATCGCGCTCACCGCCACGTGCCGGAAGGAGTCGCGCGCAATCGGCCAGCCCGTGCCGGCAACCAAGAGCGCGGTCACGAGCGCCGTGATCGCAATCAATGCGTCGCCGCCTGTGCAATGCACGGCAGCGAAGAGAATCTCGCTGGGGGTTCCTTCCCGCCAAATCGTGTAGAGCGGCAGCTGCGTGAACTCCCAGAGCAGATGGGCGGGCACGATGAAGGCAATGTAGCGGCGTAGCGTCCGGAGCCATGCACCATCGTGTACAGTCTTCGCCGAGGAACAGGAACTGATCACGGCGACCTGCCGTCCGTTCGTTCGACTTGGTCGCGGACGCGGTTGTGCCCGCTTCCGAGCTTCGTCGTGGCGGCGCGCCGGCGTTCCACGTCGAAACCGGCTTCGTCCGCAACAGCGCCGATGTCCAGTGAAATGACTGAATGTTTCTCCTGGGATTTGATGATGCACCCTTCTCTACGGTTCAGAGGGAGGCACTATGGGCCAAGTTCACCACGACAGCACCATCACACTCCGAAACTAAACATCTAGTGGCATCTCAACGTCAGAAACCGGCGAAAGTTCCTGTTCGCGCTGCTTCCGGGCTTCCGTGCAGCGGTTTGGGCGAAACACAGCTTCTGGAGGGCGCACGCGGCTTCTTCGGCTTTACCTGCCACTGTTCGGCACACCCGACCGCATCCCCTTGACCTTCCCATTATTGGAAGGTTTACCTAATCACGCAGTCGAAGATGCAGGAGCGGCTGACATGGCGATAACGGACGCGGGTAGGACGGTGATGGCTGGGTTAGCCGCGCCCGACACCATTCGCATTGGCATTGCAGGCATGTCCTGTGCCTCGTGCGTCAGTCGGATCGAGAAGGCGATCCGCGCAGTCCCAAAGGTGACTTCAGCCGCCGTGAACCTTGCCACTGAACGTGCGGAGGTGACGTTCGCTGGCGTCGCCGATCCGGGAGCCGTCGCCCAGGCGATCGGGGACGCAGGCTACAAGGTGGTTACAGACACCGTCGAGCTCGTCATCGAGGGCATGAGCTGCGCATCCTGCGTGAGCCGCATCGAGCAGGCGCTGACGAGTCTGCCCGGCGTCGTCAAGGCGTCAGTGAATCCCGCTACCGAGCGTGCGACTGTCCGCACTGTTGCGGGCGTCGTTTCAATTTCCGCGCTTGAGACTGCCGTTCGCGACGCCGGCTACGCCGCCAGGCCCGCCGGCGCACGCGATCCAGACGGCCGGCAAGCGGAAGCCCGGGCGCGGGAGACGCGAGATTTAGGCTATGCAGTACTGACCGCGACACTGCTAAGCCTGCCTATCCTGGTATTGGAGATGGGCGCCCAGATGATTCCAGCCGTCCATGATCTGATCGCGGTTACGATCGGCCACGAGACGAGTTGGTATGCGCAGTTTGCCCTGGCAACGGTCGTCCTGTTCGGGCCTGGCCTGCGCTTTTTCCGCCTGGGCGCGCCCGCGCTTTTGCGCGGCGCACCGGACATGAACTCGCTTGTAGCCATCGGTACCGGCGCGGCCTGGGCGTATTCAGTCGTGGCGACTTTCGCACGCGGCGTCCTGCCAACGGGCACAGCAAATGTTTACTACGAGGCGGCGGCGATCATCGTCACGCTGATCCTGCTTGGCCGCTATCTCGAAGCGCGCGCCAAGGGGCGCACCAGCGACGCGATCCGGCACCTGCTGGGCCTGCAACCGAAAACGGCGCGCGTCTTGCGGGACGGGGCGACAATTGAACTCCCGCTCGACCAGGTGGCTGTCGCCGATATTGTCCTGGTGCGCCCCGGCGAGCGGATCGCGGTCGATGGTGTGGTTGCGGACGGCTCGTCCTACGTCGACGAGTCCATGATCACCGGCGAGCCCATGCCGGTCGCGAAGGCCGCGGGCGCCGAGGTCGTCGGCGGCACCATCAACAAGACCGGTGCCTTCTCGTTCCGTGCGACCAAAGTCGGCGCCGACACGGTGCTTGCCCAGATCGTCCGCATGGTGGAGGCGGCGCAGGGTGCGAAGCTGCCAATCCAGGCCCTGGTTGACAAAGTGACAGCCTGGTTCGTGCCGGCTGTGCTGGCGGTGGCGGCGCTGACCTTCCTGGTGTGGCTCATATTCGGTCCGCAACCAGCACTTGCCTTCGCGCTCGTCAATGCCGTCGCGGTGCTGATCATCGCCTGCCCATGCGCGATGGGCCTCGCTACGCCAACCTCGATCATGGTCGGTACCGGCCGGGCCGCCGAGATCGGCGTCCTGTTCCGTAAGGGCGAAGCGCTGCAGACGCTGCGCGACGCACAGATCGTCGCTCTCGACAAGACCGGCACCCTCACGAAGGGTCAGCCGGCGCTGACCGATCTCGTCGTCGCAACGGGCTTTGCTCGCGACGAGGTACTCGCTCTCGCAGCGTCGGTCGAGGCGCAGTCGGAGCATCCGATCGCCCAGGCGATCGTCGATGCGGCCAGACGTGACGGCCTGCCGGTCAACACGGCGGAAGGCTTCGAGGCCACGCCCGGTTTCGGCGTCCGGGCGCATGTCGACGGGCGGGTGGTCGACGTCGGTGCCGACCGGCTGATGCGCCGGCTTGGCCTCGACGTTGCGCGCTTCGCGGACGAGGCCGGCCGCCTTGCCGACGAAGGCAAGTCGCCGCTCTACGCCGCGATCGATGGACAGGTTGCCGCGATCCTTGCCGTCGCCGACCCGATCAAGCCGACCACAGCGACGGCCTTGCGCGCGCTGCACGAACTCGGTCTCAAGGTCGCGATGATCACCGGAGACAACCGCCGCACTGCAGAGGCGGTCGCCGGCCAGCTCGGGATCGACATTGTGGTTGCCGAGGTGCTGCCCGCCGGCAAGGTGGAAGCGCTGCATCGCCTGAGCGAAGGCGGCCGGAAGGTCGCGTTCGTCGGTGACGGCATCAACGACGCACCGGCGCTGGCCGAGGCCGATGTCGGCATCGCCATCGGGACGGGCACGGACGTGGCGATCGAGAGTGCCGACCTGGTGCTGATGTCAGGCGATCTTGTCGGCGTGCCGAACGCCATCGCCCTGTCGCGGGCGACGATGCGGAACATCAAGCAGAACCTGTTCTGGGCCTTCGCCTACAACGCAGCGTTGATCCCTGTCGCGGCCGGTGTTCTCTTCCCCATCTACGGCATCCTGTTGTCGCCAGTGCTCGCGGGGGCTGCCATGGCACTGTCGAGCGTCTTCGTCGTCAGCAATGCGCTGCGGCTGAAAGGATTCCGACCGGTCGTGAACGAAAAGGTAGCCACCGTAACGACAGCGAATCCTGCCCTAGCGGGAGCAGAATGACGTCACCGCGAGGGAGCAGACGATGAAAATCGGTGAAGCAGCATCGGAGTCCGGCATCTCCGCCAAGATGATCCGCTACTACGAATCGGTTGACCTGATCTCGGCCGCTTCACGTACGGAGACCGGCTACCGGGTCTATTCGGACGACGAAGTGCACACGCTGCGTTTCATCCGCCGGGCGCGCGACCTCGGGTTCTCTGTCGAGCAGATCCGGGAGCTGCTGGCGCTGTGGCGCGACCGTTCGAGGGCCAGCGCCGATGTCAAGCGCTTCGCGCTTTTGCACGTGGAGTCGCTTGAGGCCAAGGCGCGAAGGCTCCGTGAAATGGCGCTAACGCTACAGCACCTCGCTGATACCTGCCATGGTGATGCACGTCCCCATTGTCCGATCATTGAGACCCTGGCCGAAGATGACAACGATGTAGCTCCGATCGACCGGACCCGGCGTGCTCAGCGCTTTGCGCGCTGATGCAGGGCAACTTGGCGGCAGAGGCACCAGCGATTTGCACAGACGCCTCAAGCTTACCCCGTCTGCGTGATGTGTAACATCGATCGTGCTTTCACCCGACGGTGCCGAGCTCCGGGAAGGTCTCGAGGAGCCAAAACGAGAAGGCCGACAGATAGCCTGTCATCATCGCCACTCCCATGGCGACCATCACCAGCCCAGCCAGCAACTGCAGATGCCGGCCAAAGCGCCGCATCACCCGCATGCGCGCGAGGAAGGCGCCGGTAAAGCCCGCCGCCAGCAGGAACGGCAGGCCGAGGCCGAGCGAATAGATGGCAAGAAGACCGACGCCCTGGGTGACAGTCGCCGAGGTGGCGCTGACTGTCAGGATCGCGCCCAGTACTGGTCCAATGCATGGTGTCCAGCCAAACCCGAAGGCCAAGCCCAAAACATAGGCACCAAGCGGACGGCCGCCCAGAATTGCCGTGTGGAACCGGAACTCCCGCTGCATCCAGGACAGCGGCAGCAATCCGGTCATGAATAAGCCAAAGACGATGATGATGGCGCCACCAACGAGGTTCGTCTCGTAGCGGTACTGCAAAAGCAACTGCCCGATCGCGGTAGCGCTCGCCCCGAGGGACACGAACACTGAACTGAAGCCGAGCACGAACAACAGGCTCAGGCCCAGCGCCGGCAGCTTGGTGGCGGCCGCATGCGGCAGTTCAGCGTCGCCCAGGCTCCTCCCCGCAATATAGGAGACGTAGCCTGGAACCAGGGGCAGGACGCAAGGCGACAGGAAGGAGATCGCGCCGGCGACAAACACGGTCACAATTCCGATGTTGGAGAGCTCAAACATCTACTTTACTGCTCCATCATCGGGCGGGTTCCCGACAACAGGGCTGGTCGCCCGATGCTCGCCCGCGTGACGCTCGACCAGTGCAGCGAGCATCTGGCGGAGTGCACTAGCCTCGGCCACTTTACGGTCCAGTGCCGCGAGGTATTCGGTCGCCACAGCCGTCACGGCGGGGCCGGAGATGCGTCTATCGCGCCAGAGACTGAGCAGCGTGCGCACGTCATCGACGGAGAACCCCACACTGCGCGCACGCTTGATGAACTGCAGCAAGCGAATTTCTGTCTCTCCGTAGATGCGATGGCCGTTCGCTTGCCGCGGCACAATCGCTAGAAGCCCAATATCCTCGTAGAACCTGATTGTATTAGATGGGATGGCGCAATGGGCGGCAACGGCTCCGATGGACATCGCTCGATCGTCTGCCTGGCGCATGCTAGCCAACTCGGATTCGTTGGTCATCGAGGAACTCGTATGGCGGCACCGAGAGGTTGTGCGGCGCCGGGCCCTTCCGCACGCGGCCCGAGGTGTCGTAGTGCGACCCGTGGCAGGGACAGAACCAGCCGCCCCATTCGCCCTTCGAATCGGCAGGGCGTTGCCCGAGGGGGACGCATCCGAGATGCGTGCAGATGCCGACGACGACCAGCCACTCCGGTCGGATCGCCCGTGCGCTGTCGGGTTCGGGATCGCGCAGGTCGGCATGGTCGTCGCGGCGCGCCGTCGCGATCTGTGCGGGTGTCCGGTGGTCGATGAACAGCGGCTGGCCGCGCCATTGGACAGTGATCCGTTGGCCCACCTCGATCGGCACCAAATCAACCTCCACTTGCGCCAGCGCGAGGACATCGCCGCTGGGGTTCATGCTGTCGACCATCGGCCACAGCATCGCACCAGTGCCGACGATGCAGAGCGCGCCCGTCGCGATAATGAGAAAATCGCGCCGGGTCTCATACCGTGGTTTGCGGTCGTCGAGATCTTCCACTGTCGTCATGGCGATCACCTTGCGAAGATTGCGCCCGATCTCGGGCGGTATGGCGCGGCATCCCGATTATCTCGGCCGCGCCTGTTCAATCAACGACCGGATGACCTTGGCGTCGGCCGCACCCGGGAGCAGCCGGTCACCGATCACGAAAGCCGGTGTGCCGCCGATCCGCAGCACCCGTGCCAGCGCCCGGTTGCGGGCGATCGACTCGTCGACCTCCGGCGCTTCCATGTCCTGGCGCAGTCGGTCGAGATCGAGACCGACCTCTGTCGCTACCGTCACCACCCTTGCCTCGTCTACGAGCCCACTGCCAAGCATCAAGCCCTTGTGGAACGCGACGTACTTGCCCTGCCGGTGTGCAGCCAGGGCCGCGCGCGCCGCGAACTCCGAGTTTGGTCCGAGGATTGGCCATTCTTTGTAGACGATGCGAAGATCGGGATCGCTTTCCTCGATCTGAATGAGGGTCGAGGCGACGCGCCGGCAGTAAGGGCAGTTGTAGTCGAAGAACTCGACCAAGCTGACATCGCCCTGCGGATTGCCGCCGACCGGCGTTGCCGGGTCGTTGAGTATCTCGGCGTTGTTCGCCCTGATGAGCTGACCGAGCTCGCCGGTCTCCGCTACCCGCTGATCCGTCTCCATGCGCTGCACGGCTTCGATGATGACGTGCGGATTGGCGAGGATGTAGTCGCGAACGCGCTGTTCAAAGCCGTCGTCGCTTGGCCGGCTGGACGCGCCGGGGATAAAGCCTGCGCCACTGAGTATGAACCAAGCCGCAATAGCGATCACCGCACCAAGGAAACCGAAGGCGGTGGGCCGCAATGTCGTCCATAGCTCCCTCATCATTGTCTTCTGTGCCTCTCGCCTACTGCGGCTTCTCGGCCTTCCCGGCCCCGTGGACGGCCGTGCTCCGCGTCTCGTTGCCGGCCGGTGGAAATGCGCCCCGGGCCAGCGTCTCTTGCCACTGGAACTGCCGCTGCTCCGGCGTCCACAGCGTCTTTAGGTAGATGATGACCTGGCGGGTCTGCTCCTCGGAGAGCTGCTGCGCGAACGCGGGCATGCTCAGGTGCTGGGTCTTGTTGAACGGGTCGCGCCAGCCTTCGCGCACCATCCGATACAGCATGGCGTCGGCATGCTTCCAGGTGTGACCGTCGGCGTCATGCGGTGGTGCTGGCATCTCGCCCTGTGCGTTCAGCTCCTGCCAGTTGGGCGCGCCTTCGCCGCGCGCACCGTGGCAGGATGCGCAGGCCTGCTGGTAGATCGCTCGTCCGGCTGCCACCTCGATCGGGTTCAGCGGTGGCGGAGCGCTACCGGACAGCGCCGGGCTGGCGATGATGCCGGCGGCCGCCGCGGCGGCACAGCGGGCGAACAATGCCGTCACTCCCACGTTCCGCCCTTGTCCTTGCTCTGCACGACTCGGCCATCGACCAGTAGGGCGTAGAGCACGCCCGACAGTGAATGCGCCAGTGCCGCGACCTCGCCGCCAGGCGAGCCGACCGGCTGCCACTCTTCGCCGCCGTTGCCGGTACCGAACACTTGCTGTCCCGCCGCCGCGTACAGCTGCATCGGCTCTTGCGGATCGTAGATCACTGCGGAAATTGAGCCGAGCGGCTCGCCGGCCATGCGGAAGCCGCAGAAGCAGTCCATCGAGCGATAGACGCCCTTGTCGGTGGCGGCGAACAGCCAACCGGTCTGCATGCTGCCCTCCAGGCTGGAATGGATCAGCTGCCGCAGCTCTCCCTCCGGCGCCGCGCCGACCTTGCGCCATTCAGCGCCGCCGTCCTCGCTGCGATAGATGTCCCCTCCGGGCAGCACCGCGTAGACGGTATCGACCGACGTGCTGTGCGCCGTAATGATGGCCACTTCCCGGCTCGGCAGACTTTGGTCAATTGAGGCCCAGGTCTTTCCGTCATCCACGCTCTTCAGCACTCCGACCCCGGGCCCGGCAGCATAGAGAGCAGCTTGCTCGCCCGCGGCGACGGCGAGCGACGTCAGTTGACCGTTCTTCGCGGACGACGGCAGGGAGATGTCCGTCCAGTGCGCGCCGCTGTCGTCGCTCCGCTGCAGCGCCCTTCCGTCGGATTTGTAGAGCGTGTCGGTCTGCGGCGCATGGACCAGCGCTCCCCAAGTCGGCCGGGCGCCCTCCGCCGTAGCCGTGGCGAGAGTAGGGCCGACGAGTGCGAGGATCGTAGCCGCGATGGCGGTGGCCCGCCGCGCTCGTCTTACGAAGATGTTCAGCATGTCATTCACCCATTACGACTGAAGGGCATTCGCCCGATGCACGACGGTTCCGTCATCGCGTGTTCGTCCTCTCGCCGTCAGCGCCATGAAGCGTATCTGCAACGGCTTCAGCAGCCGACGGCGCGGCGGAAAGCTTGTGTTCGCGCATGTAGCGGTCGCGCGCAGCCCGGCCTTGATCGAAGAAGGTGTACGACAGGGTGATCGTCGTCACGTCACTGGCGTTGCGATCGTCGACGATCTTCGGATCGACGAAGAAGCTGACAGTGAACTCCTGCTCTTCGCCCGGCTGCAGGAGTTGCTCGGTGAAGCAGAAGCACTGGATCTTGTTGAAGTATTCGCCGGCCTTGAAGGGCGTCACGTTGAAGGTCGCGGTGCCAAGATACGGCTCTCTGCCGACGTTCTTTCCCTTGTAGGCGACGACGCGCTCCTCACCGATCCGTACCGTCACCGGCGGCGGGGCGGCGAACAGCCATGGCAGTCCTTGCGCCACGTTCGCGTCGAAACGGACGGTGATCTGCCGATCGATGATCGTGCCGGGCGCTTGCGTCGACGCCTGTGTGGTACCGCCAAAGCCGGTCACCTCGCAAAACAGGCGGTAAAGCGGCACCGAGAAGTAGACGAGCGTGCCCATGCCGGCCAGGACGCCGACCAGGGCGAGCGCCACCGCGCCGTTCCGGCGCGCACGAACGGCGGCGCTGACAGTCGCAAGCATGTAGGTCACATGGCGCATGCGGTCAGAACATGCTCCTCAGCCTGTCCCACCAGCCTTGCTCGTCATGGCCATGCGGCTTGCCCGTCTCGTTGACGAGGGCATTGATGAAGACGACCAGATTCGTCGGCTCGAAGTTGAGGCCATGGAAGTTGGCGCGCCAGCGGCCCTGCCTGTCGAATACGTGGGTCACCACGCTGTGAACCTGATAGCCGTCCTCGGTCCTGATGAACTTGTGGCCATGCGCCTCCGCGAGCCGGCGCGTCACGTTCTCCGGCTGGCCCGGTGCCGCCGTCAGGAAGACCCAGTTGCCGGGATCGAGCCCGTGCGCCGAGCCGTAGTCCCGCAGCACCTCGGGCGTGTCGTTCTTCGGGTCGGTGGTGATGGTGACGAACCTGACCTGCTCCTTCATCGGCGTCCGGTTCACCATGTCCTGGATCTCGGCGATCCGGTCGGCATGCAGCGGGCACACGTCGGGGCAGCCGGCGTAGATGAAGTGGAGCACGACGACCTTGCCGCGAAGGTCGGCGCGGCCGACCACCTTTCCGTCGGCGTCCTGCAGCGTGAAATCCGGCGCGCCCTTGTCGAGCGGCTGGAAATACTTCTCCTTGTCGCCCATTAGCCGGTCGAGCTCGCCCTTGTCCTTGACGGAATGCGCGCTCGCCGGCATGGCGGTTGCCGCCAACATGGCAAGCGCCAGCGTGAGATAGGCTGCGGGCAGCGATTTCAAGCGGATCTCCAGTCGGGCAGTGCGCAACCGTAGTCCGGCCTGCCCTCCGGGAGGAGGGCAGGCCGGCATCGGGTTCAGCCTTTTGTTCCAGGTGCTTCCTTGGTCTCCGGTGTTTCCTGACGCTGCTGCTCGCTGGGCTGTCCTGAGCCATCCTGATGCATGGACTGCATCATCTTGTTGCAGTTCTCCATCATCTCGCTCATTTGGCCCATCATGCCCATCATGCCGCCTTGGCCCATCATGCCGCCCGAGCCCTGATGGCCCGGCGCTTCCGCGTGGGCATAAAGCGCCGGCACACTCGCCAACACGGCGAGCGCGGCAGCGCCGGCGAGTACAGTCATGGTGATCTTACGCATGGTTCGGTGTCCTTCCTTTGCTGTTCCATTCACCAGTCGAGTTACGACGCCTCGGCCGATCCCGGTTCTCTCAGGGTTTGTCGACCGTGCAGATCGTGGCCGACCTGCATCCCTAGACGTCCTCCTTGTTGATCTTTTGCTTAGCATCCGACGCACTCGCGTCGGCGCTTCGGCTACTTGACGCGCAAGAGCCGCCACCAAGCTTGCTCATGCACAGGCCGAGCGCACACATTGCGGCGCACGGGGCCACGGCAACCAGGATCGGCGCGAGCCCGACCGCGACCAGCCAACTCCAGTTCAGGGCCGCGCCGGCACCCAGGACGGCCACAGCCAGAAGCAGCAGTATCCGGCGGCTGCGCAGATAGGGCCGCACCCAGCCGCCCGCAAGCCATAGGTGGTAGATCGCAAAGTTGCCGATGTCCCTCCCTAGGGAGTTTTGCGTTTCCTCGGTCGTCTCTACAGATTTGCTCATTGCGTCACCTCACGAAGTATTCCAGTGCCAAACGGATATCTCGTCGTTGTCAGATCGCTCTCTTGTTGTCGGGTCGCAGCGGCGCTATCTCATGGCGCGCACTCCCGCCTCAGCTGCCCCATCGCCCAGATGACGCCGAATAACCTGGACAACTTCGTCGCTATCCCACTCCGCAGGGCCGACGGTGCGGCCGATTTCGCGACCGCGCCGATCGACCAGCAACGTCGTCGGGATGCCGACGACGCGCAGGTGCCGCCCGGCAGCGCCGGTTCGGTCGACATAGATGCCCAGCGCCTGCAGTCCGAGCTCTTCGTAGAAGGCCTTCACGACCGGCAGGCCCTCGCGGTCGATCGACAGCGCCACCACTTCGAACGCCGGGCCGCCGAGCTTTGCCTGCAGGCGATCGAGCGCCGGCATCTCCTCCCGGCACGGCACACACCAGGTGGCCCAAATGTTGAGAAGGACCACTCGACCCGCGAACGCATCGAAGTTCATCTCGCGGCCGTCGCCGTCGACAAACCGCAGCTTTGGAAGCGGCTTCCGCCCCTTATCTTCCGTGAACGCGAAGCCACGTCCTTCGGACACGGTTGGTGCCGAGGCAATAGGAACAGAGCGGTCCGCCGTCGGGGATGGGCTCGTCGCCAGTTCCCGGTAGGCAACCGCGCCGGCCGTGAGGGCCGCAGCGGCGAGTGCCGTAACGGCCACGGTCATCGGCTTCGACCACATGTGCGCACCTGTTGCATCGGGCGAACGATCATCATTTTCGCAGCTGTTCGATCAGCGGGGCGATTATGTTGCGATAGATGTCCGGCGTGACCGGTCCCACCTGCTTGAAGGCGATCCGCCCAGCGCGATCGATCACGAAGGTTTCCGGCACGCCGTAGACGCCCCAATCAATCGCGACGCGGCCATTACGGTCGGCCCCGGTCCGCGTATAGGGGTCACCGAGGTCGTCGAGCCACTTCGCCGCGTCCGCCGGACGATCCTTGTAGTTGATGCCATGGATCGCGACGACGCCTTCCTCCGCGAGCCGCATGAAAACGGGGTGCTCCTGACGGCAGGCGACGCACCACGAGGCGAAGACGTTGACCAGCGACACTTCGCCCACAAGGTCGCTGTTCGACAGACCAAGCGTGCGCCCCTGCACCGGCGGCAGGTCGAATTCCGGCACCACCTTGCCGATCAGGACCGACGGTAGGATTCGCGGGTCGCGCGTCAGGCCATAGGCCAGCGCAACCGCGATCAGCAACACGACAGCAACAGGCACTAGGTAAGGCAGTATGCGCCGCCGGCGCGACGGCGGCATCGGCTGCGCCCCGGACGCGACATGGTCAATGGTGCTGCTATCGCTCATCGAAATCGCCTCGATTGATCGTCTCGTACGTTCTGCCGTCTCCGGGCTACTCCCGGGCGAACACAGTCGGCGCGGCGGCGCCTCGTGGGAGTTGATAAATGGTCAGCGGCGCGGCTTTTCGCCCTGGCATCCCGGGCGCTCCGACAGGCATCCCTGGCAAGGAGATGCCGCGGATCTTCGGCCGCTCCTCTAGCAGCTTTTCGACCGTGTCGATCGGCACCAACCCTTCGACGACGTAGCCATCGAGCATCAGCGTGTGGCAGCCGTAAAGCGGTTCCGGCACCGAGGTCATGCGCTTCAGCAACATCAGCTTGTCGTTCTGCAAGGACTCGACCTCGACCTTGAAGCCGTTCTCTTCCAGATACTTTGTGTATTCGTCGCAGCAGCCGCACTGCAGCGGCTTGTACATCTTCGCGGTCCTCGCCTCCTCCGCCGACGCGGAAGAGGCGGCCAGGATCGCGCCCATCAGGGCCGCGGCAACGCTGGCATGCTTCATTGTCGTATTCCTTTTCACCATCTCGACTCGCGTGGCGGGCACCTGGGCTACGACAGTCACGCCAATGGAACCATCGCCCGCTTCCAGCAGCGGTCGCGAACGTGCGGCGCGATCGCCGTTCCGAAACAGGGCGGCATCCTGATCGCCTCGAGTCCTCAAGCTTTCCAGGAGAGCCTGGAAGGGGCCGGCTATCCGCGCGACAACGCCGGATGCGGCTCGCTCAGCTCAGACGCCTTTCGCCCGGAGCGGTGGCGTCAGATGAAGATCGAGTACTTGGGAGGGTAGGGATCGGGGTTGGAGGGTCGGCCGAGACCGGCGACATCGCTGACTGGCCGGGCCGCTTCGGCAGCGGTCGCAGTGGCGATGCTGTCGTCAGGGACAAGGGCCGGAGACAGGTTCGGGCATACCATGGCGCAGGATCCGGCGTCGGTCGCCATGTCATCGCCACAGCCGCCGCATCCGTCGGGCACCGAGCCCGTTTCGGTGGCCGCAGCCATCGTCATGGCCATGTCGGCGGGCTGGGCCATCGACGCAGCCGAGCCCAGGGCCAACATCAAGCCCAGGGCCATTGCGATGAGCTGCTTTAGGGTCCAACCTGTCATAGCCCACCTAAGATGGGCTCTTTACTGAGCCATTGCAACGATCATTGCCGCAATGCGACTTCCGGACGCAGCGGAGACGACAAACAGATCCGGACCTCTATCCAGTGAGCCCCTGCTTTGCACCGGCCGAAACTGCGTCGCAGCCACAACCGGTTTACAGTTCGATCGAAGTTCGGCGCGCCGGCATTTCAGTACGTTGCCACCACGTCGCGCCGAGCAACCTGCGCCCTTTTCAGCGAGATCGATTACGATCTGCCTTCGGGGCACTGGTCCCAAGACTGGACGTACCACTAGGTCAACTCAGGTTTCGGGGGTCGCCACAGATTTGGGCAAAGATAACTCGTGGATCAGCATACAGTCGGCGATGCCCAGAAAGTCGAGTTAGATTCGAATCGGTGATGGCAGAGTGCCGTGATTCGGTGACCAAGCCTGAAACGCTCAAGCGCGATCTTGATAGTACTGGCTTGTTCTCGCCGAGCCCCTTGACCGGCCATACCTGAGTAGCTTTCCGCTAATATGGCGAGGCAGATCGTTTTCCAAGAGGTAGACAGGCCGATGCCCCAATATCGCAACACCGTCGGCACTGGCATCACGGAGCATGCCGTTGTCACTTTTGACCATGATGATCGTGACGACGTCGAGGCTATGGTCGAGGCTGCGAGCTTCACGCTCGACCGGACCAATTTCCAGCGCCT